>CAZJLP010000004.1:0-1138 GCA_964546955.1 uncultured Opitutaceae bacterium
GGCTGGCGCGCGGCAGTGCGACCTCATCGTCGGCGACGGCCGTCACCGAGACCTTCACCAGCCAGATTGTGGTCGGAGGCTTTGTCGTTTACGACTTCGCCCAAGCGCTGCCTATGGCGTTGACCGGCTTGGTGGCCGCGCTGGTCGGCCATAGCTTTTCGCTCTTCACCGGATTTCGCGGCGGAAAAGGGGTCGCGACGGCGGTGGGCGGTCTGCTCGTTCTCGCGCCGGTGGTCCTCCTCATCGCCGCCGCGATCTGGGCCGCGACATTTTTCACCACCCGGTACGTTTCGCTGGCTTCGATTTTCGCCGCCGTGTCGCTGCCGATCAGCACGCTGGTGCTGAAACAATCGAACCTGCTGATCGGCGTCACATCTGCGATCGCGCTTTTCGTTGTCCTGCGTCACCGCGCCAACATTGGCCGCCTTTTGAAGGGCACAGAGAGTAGATTCGTCAAAAAAACCCAAGCGCCGAAAAACGACGCGGTCTAAATTTACACCACGATGAGCAACCCCTCGACAATCAAGATTGGCATTTGCGGATTAGGAACAGTCGGGCAGGGAGTCTGGAAGCATCTGGAGCGGTCGCGCAGCGATATCGAGTCGCGGCTCGGCGCCAAGATCGAACTGCACCGCGCTTCGGTCCGCGACCCCGCCAAGGCACGCGAGGTCTCCATCCCGTCCGAGAAACTGCTGACGGACCCGATGGTCATCGCCACCGATCCGGCCATCCAGATCGTCTGCGAGCTGATCGGCGGCACGACGCTGGCCCGGGACGTGACTTTGGCCGCACTGGCCAAGGGGAAAATCGTGATTTCCGCCAACAAGGCTCTGCTCTGCGAGCACGGCGCCGAGATTTTTGCGGCGGCGCGCAAGCACGGCGGTCATTTCTTTTTCGAAGCCTCCGTGGCGGGAGGCATTCCCATCATCAAGGCGCTGCGCGAGGGACTGGTTGCCAACCGCTTCAAGCTGATCTTCGGAATCTTGAACGGCACGTGTAACTATATCCTCACCCGCATGGCGGCAGAAGGGTTGTCCTACCAGGACATCCTGGTCGACGCGAAGCGGCTCGGTTACGCCGAGGCGGACGAGTCGCTTGACGTCGAGGGCTGGGACACCGCGCACAAGGCTCCCATCCT
>CAZJLP010000004.1:1151-61305 GCA_964546955.1 uncultured Opitutaceae bacterium
ACGGAGTGTGGGTGAAAACCGATCGGATGACGGTGGAAGGGATCACCAAAATCACCCAAGCGGATCTCAAGCATGCCGCCACGCTCGGATTCGGGATCAAGCTGCTCGCCGTCATCACTCGCGATTTCGAGGCGAACGAGATCTTCCTCCGCGTCCATCCCACGTTGCTTCCCAAGGATCGCGTGCTCGCGAACGTAAACGGAGTGTTCAACGGCATCGCGGTCACCGGAGACGTGGTTGGCACCACCACTTATATCGGCCGGGGGGCGGGCCAGGATGCCACCGCGAGCGCGGTGATCAGCGACATTGTCGATGCCGTGGCGCTGTTGACGACGGGGAAGACTCCGCTGCTGCCTGAAGAGGCCCCCTCGATCCACAGTCGCGGCGGCCAGAGTCCGTCGCTCGCTCCGCTGGAAAAAATTCGCAGCCGCTACTACCTTCGCATGACCGTGAAGGACCAGCCCGGCGTGCTGGCCCAGATCGCCACCACGATGGCCAATAACCAGGTGAGCATCGCCAGCGTGATTCAGACCGGGGCGGGCCGTGCCGACGCGGCGTCGCTCATCCTGACGACTCACGAGAGCAACGAGAAAGCCATCGCCCAGACCCTGGCCGACCTCGCCAAACTGCCGAGTGTGCTGGAGAAGCCCTTGCTCCTCCGAATCGGAGATTTCGCGGAGTAGGGTGCAGACCGAGTTGCCTCCTCGGAGAGCGCGTCAACGCGCCGAGTCCCGGGCGGCGGCCCTCCGCATCTTTCTCTTATCTTTGTCTTTCCTCCTCTACGGAACTCTCGCCGACCGGCGCCGCGAAGTAACTATTTTAGCGGCGCTGCCCGCGCACGACGGCGGGTCCGGAGGACCCCGCCCAGCGGTGCAGACGGAGTCGCTGAGTTGCCTCTGACCCAAAAAGACCGCGCTCGACTTCCCACCCCCTTGTTTCCTAGCTTCAACCTTTCATCCATCCATGGCCCGCATTGTTCAAAAATACGGTGGCACCTCTGTCGGTGACGTCGAACGCATCAAAAAAGTGGCCGAGCGCATCAAGGCCTTTCGCGATGAAGGCCACGAACTCGTCGTCGTCGTCTCGGCCCGCGCCGGCGTGACCAACGAGCTAATTGCCCGAGCCAAAGCGGTTTGTGCAAATCCGAGCGAACGCGAACTGGACATGCTTTTGGCCATCGGCGAGCAGGAGACCATCGCCCTGACCGCCATGGCGCTGCATGGGGTCGGCGTGCCGGCCGTTAGCTATACAGGCGCTCAGGCGGGGATCTTCACCGACATGGTTCACACGAAGGCCAAGATCAAGACGATCAACGCCAAGCCCATTGTGAAAGACCTGGAAGCGGGCAAAGTGGTCATTGTGGCTGGATTCCAGGGCATCAACGAAGAGGGTCAGATTACCACCTTGGGTCGCGGTGGTTCCGACCTGACCGGCATCGCGCTGGCGGCTGCGGTAAAGGCGGACAAGTGCGAAATCTATACGGACGTCGACGGCGTTTATACGGCGGATCCGCGCGTCGTTAAATCAGCGCGGAAACTTCCCGAAATCTCCTACGACGAAATGCTCGAACTGGCTTCATCCGGCTCGAAGGTCATGCAGAGCCGTTCGGTCGAGTTTGCCAAGAAATATGGCGTCGTTTTCGAAGTGCGCAGCAGCTTTAATCATAACCCAGGAACCATCGTGAAAGAAGAAGTCGCCTACATGGAAAAGGTCGTCGTGCGCGGTGTCGCCGTCGACAAGGACCAAGCCAAGGTCATCGTCAGCAATATCCCGGACAAACCCGGCTCGGCGGCCAAAGTCTTCCGCACGCTTGCCGATGCCAGCATCATTGTGGACATGATCGTGCAGAATGTGGGCCGCAATGGCGTGGCAAACCTCACGTTCACCGTTCCCCAGGGTGACTCGGGGAAAGCGCAAAAAGTGTTGGAGCCTGTGCTCAAAGCCTGGGGCGGCGGCGAAGTGGCCTTCGAAAACCAGATCGCCAAACTGTCCGTGGTGGGGGTGGGCATGAAGACCCACTCAGGCGTCGCGGCCACACTTTTCCAGACGCTCGCCGAGGCGAACATCAACATCGAACTCATCACGACCTCCGAAATCAAAATCTCGGTCGTGATCGACCAATCCCGCGTCGACGAAGCCGCCCGCCTCGCACATACCGCGTTCGGCCTGGATTCCGCGTGATTCAGTCGGTCAGAGGTTCAAAAGGCTCTGGCCTCTGGCTTCCGATCTCTGTCTTCTGATTTCTGGCTTCTGACCCATGCGCTTCATTTCCACACGGGGGCAGACAGAGCCGCTCGGGTTTTCCGATGCGGTCGCGACCGGGCTTGCGCCGGACGGGGGGTTGTTTTTGCCCGAGACGCTGCCGTCGTTCGCTGGCGATTTGAAGCGGTTCGCGACGCTGAACTATGCCGAGCTGTGTTTTGAGTTTTTGAAGGTCTTCGCGACTGACATCCCGGCGGACAAGCTGAAGGCGATCATCGGGAAATCGTACACCACGTTTTCCCATCCTAAGATCGCTCCGCTCGAGCAGCTCGGCGAAAACCTTTTCGTTCTGGAACTCTTCCACGGTCCGACACTCGCCTTCAAGGACTTCGCCCTGCAACTGTTGGGTAACCTGTACGAACATCAGTGTCAGGTGCGCGGCGAGTCGATCAATGTGCTGGGCGCCACGTCAGGCGATACCGGCGCGGCCGCCATCCACGGTTTGCTCGGCAAACCGGGCGCCGCGATTTTCATCACCTATCCCGATGGACGCGTCTCGCCGCTCCAGGAACGGCAGATGACCTGCACGGGAGCGGATAATGTGTACGCGCTCGCGATCGACGGCACGTTTGACGACGCACAATCGGCGTTGAAAGAAATTTTCGCCGATCGGGCGTTCCGAACGACCCACCGCCTCTCGGCGGTGAACTCGATCAACCTGGCGCGTGTGCTGGCCCAATGTGTCTACTACCTGCATGCTTGGCTGAGCCTTCCGAGCAAGGTGCAGGACAATGTGGAATTCGTCGTCCCCACGGGTAATTTCGGAAACGTGTTGGCCGGTTGGATGCTCCAAAGGATGGGCGTGCCGATCCGCGGCTTCAAAGTAGCGACCAACCAAAACGATATCCTTTACCGCCTCTTCACCAAGGGCGAGTATCGGGTAGGGGACGTTCACCCGAGCCTGGCGCCGTCGATGGACATTCAGGTCGCATCGAATTTCGAGCGCTTTCTCTACTATAGCGTGGGTCGGGATCCCACTCGCGTGCGGGAGGTGATGCAGACGTTCAAGCAAACCGGGGAGTATCGTTTCGAGCGCTTCGACCGAGACACGTTCAGCGCCTCGCGTTGCGCCGACGGGGAGATCTCGGGCATCATCAAACAGGTGTATCATAAGTTCGGGTACATCGCCGACCCTCACACCGCGTGCGCGTTCAAGGACATCGATCCTCAGCGCGTGAGCGTCGTGTTGTCCACCGCGAGTCCGGCCAAATTTCCCGATACGATCCGGTCGGCGATCCAAATCGAACCCACCCATCCGACGCTCGAGGCCTTGAAGTCGCGGCCGGTGGTGAAGCATCGGGTGCGGGCCACCCCATCCGCAATTCGGCAGTTCATCGACGAGCGCGCGGTTTAAGCGACGAGGAGCGAAGGTCAGGCGGGCAGCGTGAAGCGCGCGTCAAGTTAGGGGATGCGTCGGTTTTGACTAACAAAACGCATTGACGATCGTGCGTCCCCGGTGTGCGCTCGCGGCATCCAGTTTCCATGATGACCACGTCGGCCTCGCCTGTCCTGGTTCGTTTGCGCCGCTGCGCCGGTTTTCTCCGCACCGGCTTAGCGCTGCCGCTTCTCCTTTCGGCGGTGGGAACATTGGCAGGGGCTGCTCCCCAGCCATGGCTGCCCATTACAGAAGAAGAAAAAGCGGCCAAAGCGTCGCCCCTCGAACCCGACGCGGCGGCGGAAGTCCTCTTCCAGCGATGGGACGTCGACGACAGGGGTTTTCCGCAGCTTCAGACGCGGCGCGACTACGTACGGTACAAGATCTACGACCCCGAGCGCGCGACGGACGTCACCCGCATTTCGCTGGTGACCACCTACGGCATATTCAGCGATGACAAGGTGGAGGTGCATGCGCGCCTGATCTCGCCCGACGGCGCGATCAAAGAATTTGGCAAAGCAGATATCAAGGAACGTCCCCTCAGCCGTACGGCCGTCGAATCCACTTGGAGCAGCCGCTTGTTTGGAGGGGATAGTTACGGCGCAAAGGAAAAATTTCTCGCCGTGAAAGGAATCGTTCCAGGATCGATCCTCGAATTTCAAACGGAGGAGAAGCACTTCTACGTGCTCCCGGTGACGAGTTTTGTGCTCCAGCGTCCGCGGATTCCAGTGCGTTTGGTCGAGTTTTCGCTTCAGCCAGGCAAGGACCACAACTACGCGCACGATCCCTTTATTTTTAATACCTCGAATGCGGAGTTTAAGCAGGACCCCAAGACCAAGCGAATCACCGTTACGGGAAAAAACCTGCCGTCGCTCCTCGACGAACCGTTCAGCGGTTCCCGCATGGATTATGCCCTGACGCTCATGAGCTGCTACACGCGGCTGCGAATGGCTATGCTGACGGCCAAGACCAACTGGTCTGTCACCTTCGACGATAAAGCGGGCAAGTGGGTCCCCTTCGCGACCATCATGTTCATGGTCCAGCAAGAGCTCGGCAATCCTTCCAAACGGGTCAAGGCTGCTGCAATAGAGGCGATCAAAGGAGCCGAAACCGATCTCCAGAAAGCCCGGCAGATTCACAACTATGTCCAAAAACAACACCTGGCATTCCTCAAGAAGCCGGTGGATAAGGAGCGAGTGGTTTTCACCACTTCGGATACCGTCATCGACGATCTGCTGCACGAAGGTCGTGAACGAAGCTCTTTTGCCAGGTCGCAACATTTTTATTGGCTCGCGCTCGGTATGTACCGCGCCGCGGGCCTGCAACCCACCTCCATCTTGCTGCCCGACCGGAGTTCGCGCCGTTTCAACCCGAAGTTGGTCGCTGGCGCATTCCTGAGCGAGGAGTGCATCGGCCTGAAGATCGACGGAAAATGGGTCTGGTCGTACCCCAATGCGCCGTACGTCCTGCCGTTTGGCGGCCTTCCGTGGCGCTACGAGGGGCAAGTCGGTTTGGTTGCGCAGGAGAAGAAAGAGGAATTCATTCCGATCCCGCACCTTCCGGCGGCTCAATCTGCGGTGAACAATATCGGCATCTTCAAGCTGAATGCCGACGGTGCGCTGACCGGCGAGTTCCTGCATCGCCTATCGGGACACCCGGCGGCCGTTGTTCGTCAGCGAGTGCGTTCGTTGAGCGACGAAAAGAGGGATGAGTTCTACCGGCGAATGCTGGAAGACGAGTTGAAAGGAGCTGATCTGAAAGTGACCAAGGTCGCCGGATTGGATGATCCGGACGCTTCCGTGGACATCACTTATAAAGTGGAGGTGTCCGGGTTCGCGACCGGAACCGACGATCGATTGGTCTTCCGCCCGTCGGTCTTTCGCGCGCATAGCACCTCGCCTTTCTCTGCCAAAGAGCGGCGCAATCTCATCCGCTTTCCCTTCCCGTGGTCGGAGATCGACCGCGTGATGATCATCATGCCTCCTGGCTATGCGTTGGAGACGAAAAGTGCCGCGCCTTCCTACCCGACCGAGTCGTTGATCTACCGCCTTGGCATTTCTTACGATGCGCCGAAGCGCACCTTGCATTTGAGGCGTGAGTTCGTGGTGGACGCGACGGATATCCCCGTCTCGCTGTACAAAGACCTGAAAGGCTGGTTTGACGCGGTCGCGGATAGCGATCGGCATGACTTGGTGTTGGTGAAGCAAAGCGAGGCGGCCATGCCGGCGGCTGCAGCGGGACCCACGGGGTCGACGCTATGAACCCTGCACGTCGATTGCTCGCGGTGGTCGTTCTGGCCGGCTTTTGCGGTGCGATCCAGGCGGCGCCGCCGGATTGGGTGAAGCAAGCGATGATCGAAGACGTTTCCGAGTGGAAATCCAGCGGTTCGGTCCAGCTGCTCGAGAGCGAAGACGTGAAGTACCTATCCACCGATCGCGTGAGAAAAACCATCCGCGGGGTGCGCCGCGTGTTGTCGGAAGCAGGCATCAGCGAGGCGGTGATCCGCCATAGCTACAATCCCGACACCCAGAAGGTTCTCTCGATGCGAGCGTGGACGATCGCGGCCAACGGCAAGGACAACGAGTCGTACCGCTCAAACGATTTCAGCGATGTAGTTGCCCAGTACAGCAATCATTTTTGGAACGCCGAGCGCCAACTGATCTTTGTAGGGACCGGCAGAGTCGAAATCGGCGGAATTCTTGCTTGGGAGCTGCAGGTCGAGGCGCAGCGCGGTATCTTCGATACTAATTGTAGCTTCATTTCGCCGATTCCCGTGGCGCGCAGCGTGTTCGAAGTCAGTCCAGCGCCCGGCCATGTTCTCGACTGGTCCTCCACCAGCGAGCACATGGTGAAGCCGGCGCCTGGCCCTTCTCCCGGGTCCCTGCGCTGGGAAATGAAAAAAATTCAACCCCTGGGGTCGAAGCGTCCCGCCGGGTTTATACCGAACCATCTGCGCGTATCGGTCCGCTGTTTGCCGGCCAATACCGACCCCGCCGCAAAACCGACGTGGAAGTCCCTCGCTTCGCGAACAGCGGACATCATCGAGCCTCAGGTTGTGATCTCGCCGGAGGTAAAAGCGAAAGCCGAAGAGATCGTCGCGGGAAAGACGTCCCGTTGGGACCGCATTCGAGCGCTCTCGGAGTTCGTTCAGGGCGAGATCAGCTATCTCTCGATCACTGTGGAGAAAGACAGTCTTGCGGGCTATCGTCCGCACCCCCCGGCGGAGGTGCTTTCTCATCGTTACGGCGACTGCAAAGACAAAGCCACGCTGCTTGTTGCCATGCTCCGTGCGCTGGGCGAGTCGGGTTATGTTGTCCTGGTGCACGCGAACAATCCCAAAGCACTGCTGGAGGAATGGCCTTCCGCCTTTTTTAATCATGCCATTGCCGGGATCGCAGCGGACAAAGACACTCCCGCGCATTGGCCGAAAGTGGACGCCGGTGCGGCGGGCGAACTGGTGATGTTCGATGCGACCGATCCTTATACGCCCCTCGGGGTGTTGTCGCTCAATGACCAGGCGGGCCTCGGTCTCGTGGTGAGCCGGGACAAGGGTTACATGATCAAGCTGCCGAGCCCAAAACCGGAAGAGGTGGGCTGCGAGCGCAAGGTTGAGGCCACGGTCGACTCGACGGGGCAGCTGACGGCAAAGGTCCACGAGTCCTATCGGGGCGGCAGCGGCGCCGGTTTGCAGGCGCGGCGAGTGAACCTCCAGAAAGAGCGTTTCGCGCATTCGTTGCGGGAGAGGCTTCACGACGCCTTGCCCATGCTGGTCGACCTCAAGTGGAACTCCGCCTGGAACGCGTCGACCTCTGAGTTCCGCCTGGACTTCACCTTCACGGCGGACCGTTTCACGCGTCGCACGGGGGAGCTCTGGCTCCTCGTGCCTCAAGTGGTGCCGAGCGATAGTCGTTTGCCAGCCTGGGAGCTCGCCAACGAAGGTGTCTCCTGGATGCCAGCCATGCACCTGGCGGAAACCACGCGATTGCGACTGCCAAAAGGGTTCGAACCCAAATCGGTGCCTTCCGATTGGCAGCAGGACACGGGCGGGATCACTTGTCACCTGAAGTACCGGCTCGAAGAAGGGGGAGTGCTCGTGTTCGAACGAACGTTCAGCCGTCCGGCGAACTTTTATAGCGCCACGGAGTACACGGCCTTGCGCAAGGCCATGCAGAAGCTGAACGAAGCCGAACGGCGCCCCCTCATCCTCCAACGCAGCCCTGCCGGGCCGGTGGAAGGCCCCTGACACCTCTTCTCGGCGAGACGGACGGAGACCCCTGATCCCGCGCCGCAGGCTGGCACAAAAGGCTGGTTTTCCGGCTAGCGACCAACCAACGTGGGAGCTTCTCATGAATTTGGCCGTCAAGATCTACGACACGACCCTGCGAGATGGCACACAGGGAGAGGGCATCAGCTTCTCGGTCACAGATAAGCTGCTGATTACTGAGAGGTTGGATCAATTCGGCGTCGATTACATCGAGGGCGGGTTTCCGGGGTCGAACCCACGCGACATCACGTTTTTCCAAGAGGCTCGGAAATTGAAACTGAAGCACGCGCGGTTAGCGGCTTTCGGCTCGACCCGTCGCGCTGGGGGAAAGGCGGACGACGACCCTCAATTAAAGACACTGTTGGATAGCGGCATGCCGGTGATGACGTTGGTTGGAAAGACCTGGCTGCTTCACGTCACGGAGATTCTGCGGACCTCTCCGGAGGAGAACCTGGCAATGATCGAGGATTCGGTTCGTTACCTCGTCGCGCAGGGCAGAGAGGTCATTTACGACGCCGCACATTTTTTCGACGGGTTTCGCGCGAACACGGAGTACGCCCTCCAGACGCTCGCTGCCGCGCTGAAGGGTGGGGCGAGCAACCTCACTTTGTGCGACACCAACGGCGGAACGTTGGTCGACGATTTTAAGGAGACCGTCTCGCGCGTGGTGAAAGAATTCGGCGCCGATAAGGTGGGAGTGCATTGCCACAACGACAGCGGACTCGGCGTTGCGCTGTCCCTGGCCGGCATTTCCGCCGGAGCGACCCTCGTCCAGGGAACGGTGAACGGCTACGGCGAACGCACGGGCAACGCCAATCTGATCACGGTATTGCCGAGCCTCTTCCTGAAGATGGGGCGCACGGCCAAATGCGCGGCCAACCTGTCGCAGTTGCGCGAACTGTCGCTGTATTTCGACGAACTGGCCAATCTTCGGCCGGACACGAAAATGCCTTATGTCGGTGCTTCTGCTTTCGCTCACAAGGGAGGACTGCATGCCAATGCGGCCCAAAAAGTAAAAAGTAGCTACGAACACATCGATCCGACTCTGGTGGGGAATCGCACGCGGGTGCTTGTATCCGACATGGCCGGACGCAGCAGCATCGCGATGAAGGCGAAGGAACTCGGGTTCGAGGTGGACGAGAAATCGGCCGCGATGAAAGGCCTCATCGACGAATTGAAGGAATTGGAATTCCGCGGCTACGAGTTCGAAGCGGCCGACGCGTCGCTCAAGTTGTTGCTGGCTAAGTGGCTGGGGAGGCGAAAAACGTTTTTCGAGATCGAAGGATATCGGGTTATCGTGGAGCGCCATAACGGCGAGTTGATCGCGGAGGCCACGGTGAAGGTGAAGGTCGATGGGCAGTCCTACCATACGGTCGCTGAGTGCAGCGGACCGATCGGAGCCCTGGACATGGCGTTGCGGCGTGCGTTGGAGCCCGTGTATCCGCAGATCCGCGACACACGCCTCGGCGACTACAAGGTTCGTATTCTCGACAGCAAGCAGAGCACCAGCGCGCGAACCCGCGTGTTGATCGAAAGCACCGATGGGCACGAAATTTGGGGCACCGTCGGCGTCAGCGACAATATCATCGACGCCAGCTGGGAAGCGTTGCGCGATGCCGTGGAGTACCGTTTGATGTCGGTGGGGTGAGTGCGCGCTTTGCAGCGCGAGGCGTCTCCAGGAGGTACGCTGGTTCGGGCTGTTGTTGAAAAGCGGATCGAGGGTAGGGCGAGGCATCCCGACTCGCCGTCGACGCCTCCGAGCGCTGCAAAGCCCGATGTTTGCATCGTTTGCCGCACACGACGGCGAGTCGGGGGCGCCTCGCCCTACCTTTCGATGCGGTATCTCGCTCTTACTCCCGCGTCTTCGTATCGATCACAAGCGTGACCGGTCCATCGTTGATCAGGGATACTTTCATGTCGGCGCCGAATTCGCCGTGAGCGACGTTGGAGCCGAGGGCGGATTCGATCTGCCGGAGAAACGTTTTGTAGAGGTCATGCGCGAGTTCCGGCTTCGCGGCGTCGTTGAAGGAAGGCCGCGTTCCCTTGCGGGTGCTGGCCAACAACGTGAATTGGCTGATGACGAGAATTCCGCCGTGCACATCCCGCACAGAGCGGTTCATCAACCCTGCCTCATCCGGAAAGATCCGGAGCGCCGCGATCTTTTCGGCGAGCCATAGGCCATCGGCCTGGGTGTCTTCCTGTGCGATGCCGAGCAAGACCATCAGGCCCGGACCAATGGAGCCCGAAACTTGTCCGCCAATCGCAACTGAGGCGGAAGAAACGCGTTGGATGACGGACCGCACGAGATGGACTAAGGCTGAACGCTGAAGGCGGGACCCTTGAAGCGACGCTACGCGGCCGTGTGCGCAAAGGCGGCCGGCGAGCCGCCCGCCACCTGTCTGATCACATGCGTTCGCATCCTAGCCTTCAGCTTCCGCTTTCAGCCTTTGCGTTACAGCATCTGAACATGCGGCTCCGTCTCGGCGTCGTAATCGATGCCTTTCAATCCGAAGCCAAAGAGCTTGAGGAATTCGGTGCGATAACCGGCGATATCCGTCAGCGAGGCCAGGTTCTCCGTGGTGACTTGAGGCCAGATTTTGGCGACCTCCGCCTGGATTTCCGGCCGCATTTCGTAGTCGTCGATCCGCACGCGGCCGCCGTCGTCGAAATTGAGGGCCGAGCCGTTGTACATCTGCGTCGCGAAGAGACGGGTCATTTGCTCGATGCAGCCTTCATGCGTGCCTTTTGCTTTCATGATCTTGTAAAGGATCGAGATGTACAAAGGCACGACAGGGATGGCGGAGCTGGCTTGGGTAACCAAGGCCTTGTTCACCGAAATGAAGGCTCGGCCGTAGCCGTGGGCCTTGAGCTGTGCGTCGATCTTCTTGGCCGCGCGTTCGAGATCGTTTTTGGCCAGCCCGATCGTGCCGTTCTTGTAGATCGGCCAGGTGACCTGGGGCCCGATGTAGGAATAAGCCACGGAAGTGGCTCCTGGGGCGAGTACATTGGCTTCGGCCAAAGCATCGATCCACATCTCCCAGTCCTGGCCACCCATGACAGTGACGGTGTCGGCAATCTCCGCTTCGTTGGCGGGTTCGATTGTAATCTCGCTTACGACGCCTTTGTCCGTGTCGACCGTCTTGTTCGTGTAGCCCGCGCCAACGGGCTTCAGCACCGATTTGTGCACGACGCCGGTCGTCGGGTGAGTTCGACGAGGGGAGGCGAGCGAATAAACGACCAGATCTACTTGTCCCAGATCCGCTTTGATCGTTTCGATTGCTTGTTTCTTGATCTCGGCTGAGTAGGCGTCGCCATTGATGTTCTTGGCGTAAAGTCCGGCGGCGCGCGCCGCCTTGGTGACGGCGATCGAATTGTACCAGCCCGGCGTGGCAGGACGGCCTTCTTCAGAGGGCCGTTCGAAAAAAATGCCCAACGTCGCCGCATTGGAACCGAAGGCGGCGGCGATGCGGGAAGCCAGCCCGTAGCCGGTGGAGGCGCCGATCACCAGGACTTTTGTCGGGCCGTTCTTGATCGGGCCCTTCGACTTGACGTAGTCGATCTGTTCCTGGACGTGAGCCGCACACCCCTGAGGATGAGCGGTTACACAAACAAATCCGCGAACCTTCGGTTTAATGACCATTTGGTTAGGTTTGGTAACCACAGGCGGCGCGTCGAGTATCTTTTCGGGCCGACGCATGTTGGCTGGGATCAGGCCGAGGGGCGACGCGGAGGGGAGGGTCGGTGGATTGCTTAAGGAAACTTCTGAAAACGGATCGCAAGGTAGGGCGGCCTCTCCCTCGACAAGCTCGGGACCTTGAGCCTGTCGAAACGGCGGACCGCCCGTCGAAGGAGGAGACGCCACGCAAAAACATGCGTTTTGACGCCGTCTAGCGCTGCGGTCGAATGTTTGACTGCCGCGTTTGCCGCGCACGCGGCGAGTCCGGAGCCCTCGCCCTACCTTTTACGTATGCTCAGAATGGCTTTCCAATAAGCGATGGCTCGGGCTCCGCTCACAGATCCCCCGTCGCGATCACCGCGCCCTGAGGGCCCTTGGCTGTCGTCGAGCCGCCTTTGCGTTCGCGGCTCACGGCAAAAACCGCGGCGGCGCTGACCGGTTCGTCGGGGCGGAAGCGCAGGCTCTTGGCACCGGCCGCAAACACCCCAGCGCTCACGGGCCGCTTTGTATTTTGCGGGTCGATCACCCAGAGTTGGTAGTCCTCGTCCGCGCCCAGAGCAGGCAGGTCCTCGGTCTGCAGCAGACCTTCCTGCTTCACCGGGTTCCACACGGCAATGGCCACTGCAGCGGATTTGTCAGAGGCGAGTCGGACGAGTCGAGCGATCTTCAGTTGATCGACATCGGCTGCCCGTTGGAGCGCGGCGACCTGTGTCTTGTGGACAATGTCAACGGCCTCCAAGTGTTGCTGCAGGCTCTTGTTGGAAATTTCCGCGAGCTCGGCTCGTTCCCGCGAAGCCATGGCGTCGCTTCGCGCCGTCACATAGCGCAGCCCGAAGTAACCCATGCCGACCGCAAAACAGGCGGCCGCGGCCCAACCGAGCCACCCGCCGATGGGAAATGGCACCACGCGTCCGCTTGGAAGGTCTGCGGAGGTGTCCGCAGCTTTCGCCGAGCTCGGCGGCGTTTTCGCGATCGACGAAAGTACCCGGTCCCGCAGGCCTGCGGAAGGGGAGGCTGATTTGGCGAGGAACGCCAGCGACGCTGAGGATTCGCGCAATTGATCGACCAGCGCGCGCAGTGCAGGATCGCGGGAAAGCTCCGCTTCAAACGCGGCGCGTTCCGGACCTTCCAGGAGGTCCATCGCGTAGAGCGCGGCGGTCTCTTCTTTGTGTTCCTCGGTCATAACCGTTGCGAAAGTGAATCTCTCAGCTTCAGCAGGCCGCGGCGAATGCGGGCTTTCACCGTGCCAAGGGGTTGTTTGAGTTTTTCGGCGATCTCCTGTTGAGTCAGCCCGCCGAAAAAGGCGAGCTCGAGCGCGGCGCGCTGCTCCGAAGCGAGATCTGCGACCGCATGCCGGACTGCCGCCGATTTTTCTTTTAACCAGAGGTCCGCGGCGGAGTCTGCCTCCTGATTTCCGCCCTCGTTGTAGCCGAGGTCGATGGGCGCCGACCGATCGAGCAACTCGTTGCGGCGTTTGCGGCTTCGCAATCGATCGATGGCGCGATTGCGCGCGAGGGTGACGATCCACGCGAAAGCGGAGCCTCGCGTCGCTTCAAATTCCCCCGCCTTGCTCCACACGGAAATAAAAACGTCGTGGACGATATCTTCAGCCTCCGAGCCGTCGTTGAGGATGCGAAACACCACTGTATAAAGAGGTCGCGAAAGCCGGTCATAAAGTTCGGCGAAGGCAGCCTTGTCCCCTGCTGCGACTTGGCGGAGCAGTCCCGTATCCTTTTCGCGCTGGGCGGGATCGACCGGCGGAGTAGGTTCAGTCGGGAGCGGAGTCATCGCACGAGGCGGGGGAGTCGCTGATGGGTCCGACGCACCTCCATGGACCGAGAATACGGCCAGAACCGGGTAACTGAATGCGGTAGATGACATCTATTTACCATACGCGCCAAGCCGTTGTTGGGATGCGATGTTTCGCGTTCCGCAGGCTTTATCAAGCCTAGTTGAGAGTCGAGGGTTGAGAGTTAGGAGTCCGGAAGAGCGAGCGTCATTGCGGCGCCTCGGGGGCCGCCCACCTCCCGACTCTCAACCCTCAACTCTCAACTAGGCTAGAGCAGCCACAAACCGAACACACCGAGCACGAGAAGAGCGGCGATGAGGGAAAGCGCGGTGCGTTCTTGGGCGGTCAAGCGGTGAAGCATGGCGGCCGCCACTGGGTACTAAAGGCCGAGACGTTGCAAGCGCGCCACGATCTCCTGAACCAAAGGTTCCTGCGCGAGTTCGGCCCAGGGGCGGTTGCTCGACACCCGCACGAAAAGCTGGTCGCCCTCTTTTTGAAAACCATGAGCCCAGGCGAGCGCCAGCAGGCGGCGCGGAGAATTTGGAAGGTCGGGATAGATGGGCCGGCCATTGTAGAGATGCCAATACCACACGTGCTGCGGATACTGGTTCTGCTCGAACAGTCGGTACTCTGCATCGGGCAATTGGCGATCTGCAATCGCGCCCAACTGGACCCGAGGAGAACCGCCGGGCTTGAGCGCCCAACCGGCGCCCGGCCAACAGGCATCGGGCGTGTGAGAGGCGACGAGGCTCACCGCCGCGCGTCCGGGCGGCCAGTAGGCGAGATAGACGGTCAGTTGCGCTGGGCCGGCGGGGGTGGCGCGGGCGTAACTTCTCTGAAAAAGGTGGTCGGTCTGTAGCTGGGGAGAAAACGAATAAAGTGTGTCGCTCGTGGCCACTTGCCAACCCGTAAACTCGGCCGGCAATGCCGCCGAAAGGCTCGGCGGAGGGCGAGCCTCCGACGGAATCGCAGGCCGGGTTTGCACAAAGAAAAACACGACGATCAGTCCGATCAGTGCGTACCCTCCGGCCACTACAGGCTTCAGCCAGCCGGCGGCCGGCGCACCTTCGTTGTGGGCCGCGTCTTCGGACGACAGATCGGCCCGCGTGGAGACCGCGCTCCGCGAGCCGATCCGCGACAGGCCGAACGCCAGCCCAGCGAGCAGCGCCGCAGTCGCGCCGAGCACCGCGAAGCCTGTCAGGTCGTGCCATGCGCCGCGGATCTCCACACCATCGTGGGCCAGCAGGGTCAGCGCGAGGGAGCGCAGCACATTCATTCCGATCGCAAGCGGCGCGGCGGCGAGGATCACCACGGCTCGCGCCCAGGGGCGCCTGACCAGCGTGGCCGAAAAGAAAAATCCTGCGAAAACACACGAGATCAGACTCCGCACGCCGCTGCAGGCCTCCTCGACTCCGACCGACACGTTGGGCAATTCAATGACGTTGCCGATTTGGAACGCGGCGATGCCCAGCATATGCAAGGCGTGGAGGACCACCGTGGTGACCCCGTTCTGGAGCGCCTGGGTGAGCCGGGTGTAACTTCCCGGCGGAATCGGCGCGCAGAGGAGCCAGAGGTACACGGCTGTGGCCGCGGGCCAATTGAAAGGCAGGATCCGCACGGTCCGCGACGCGGCCACCAACCATCCCGCGGTCAGAAGCGCGCAGACACCCCCGGCCAACACGAACGCGACCAACGCATGCGTCCAGCCCACCGCCGCGGCATAGAGCCCGCCGATCGCCACGAGTAGCGTACCCGCTACCAGCGCCGATCCTGTCGCCAGGGCAAGGCCCGCGCCACCGTTCAGAAAGCGCTGGGTTCCTCGGGCACGCGCTTCATGTACCAATAGAACGAATACAAGAGGCATGAAAAGGCCGTGCGACAAGTCGGGGTTGCCCCGCCACTGCGGCCAGAGATGCAGGCTCCAACTCGCGAGCAACAGTGCGAGAAGAACTGCGCACAACATTTCCCACCGATCGAATCGCCCTCGCTGGGTTGCGGCCGTCATGGTCTTGCCGGGCCGGCCGCCTGCGCCGCTTGCGGCCGATAGTATCGCTCCAACAAGCTATAGGTGACTTCCACCGGCAGCGGTTGGATTCCCATGAGGAAAGCCTCGATGCGAAGCGAACTGTTTTTCCCCCGGAAGAACTCCTGGACGCGGCTGAGCGGCTGGTGATTGGCCCCCTCGATTCGGGACATCGATTGGAAAATTGACTGCATCCGCTCTTCATCGCCATTCGCCCCCGCGGCGCACAACAGCGAGATGTACGCGCTCAGGTGATCGCTCTTTGGGGGCAGAGGCGCCGCTTCCCACGCGGTGAAGAACTTGTTCCACAAGGCTGCATCCGGATGACGGATCAAATGGGCCGACAGCACCTCCACGCGCATTGCGTTGAGCGGCGTCGACAAGGTGCCTTCGAATTCGGTCCGGAGGACTCCGGGCCATTTTAGCACGGCGAAGGCTCGGAGGGTGAGGGCCAGTCGATCCCGCGCGGAAAGCCGGGCTGAACTGCCGCGGATCAAGGCGATGGAATCGTCGGGGAAACCCAGGGCAATGAGCTTGGCCGGACGATAGTAATGGAGCAAGGGCGCGTGCTCACGCCCGGCGGACTGAAGAATCGCCAGCCGCGCTTCGGCTGGGGGTGCCTCCGTTGCTCGCAGCTCCAGCTGAAAGACCGAGCGCGCGTTGGCCGGGATCGCCGGGTCCACGGCCGCTGACTTCAGCGCAGCGAGGTTCGGCTCGCGTTGATGAGCAAACACGAACGCGAGTGCCCAGGCATCCGCGTGCAGTCCGTCGTGTCGCAAGCCTTCATCTGCGATCGCGAGCGCGGCCCGAAAGTCTCCTCTGCACAGCAACGCCTGATAGTGTGCGGTATAGGTGGTGGCGCGCTGAGCGGGATGTTCGCGCGCAAGACGACGGTAAACATCGTTGGCGAAGGGATGTCCCAGCGCGACCAGCAACTGAGCAAGTTGAAAACCCGCGGCGTAATTTTTCGGGTCCTTCTGGTAAGCGAGATGCAACTCGGCCACGGCTTCGGTCACTTTGCCGGCCTTTAAATTGACCCGGGCCCGCTGCGCGAAGTAGGCGCTCTGCGTCCGTGGAAAATCGCTCCACCACGCCGGCGAAAAAGGAGCAAAAAACGCCACGGGGTAGCCCCGCGATCTGAGTAGGCCGAAGGCAGCCGTACCCAGCGAAACATACGTCAGGGCGGCCAGGACGCCATATCCCACGATGGCGCGGCCCCAAAACGGGCGTACGTCAGGTGTGTTGACCGAACAACGCCACTGGCCGGCATTATCGGCCTTGAGCAGGGGACAGACCCGGCGAAAGCGCTCCGGCCGGTTCCAGAGTACGGACGCATCGCAACCGGTTTCCATTGCTCGGCCGGAATCGCTGGGACTCTGGCACGGGCAGGGGCTGCCGCGTCGCACGCGGAACATCGTCTTTCGCGCGTTCCAATAAATCAGGCCCCAGAAAAGCCGGAAAAAATCACCAATCCAACCGATCACGGCGCAGCATAAGCTGTGGAGGCTTAAGGCATCAATCCTTCTCCGCCCCTCCGGGACAAAATCAAGATCGGGCTGGCGGGAGCGGAAAAAATGATTAGCGTGCCGCCTTACTTTCCCTATGAAAAAACTGGTTAACCTCCTCACAGTGGCCGCGGCTATTGCCGCTTCCACGCTCGTTGCATCCGCAGGCTCCGCCGAAGTAGGCTCGGCTGCGCCTGACTTCACGTTGGTTGATATCGCGGGCAAGACCCACAAATTGTCGGACTACAAAGGCAAGACCGTCGTTTTGGAGTGGGTGAATCAAGAATGCCCATTTGTCGTGAAACACTACGATAGCGGCAACATCCCGGCCATGCAAAAGCAGGCCAAAGATGAGGGCGTCGTTTGGCTCACGATCAACTCCGGCAAAGCCGGTGCGCAAGGCGACTACGAGCCCGCTAAGGTCAACGAATGGGCCGCCAAGACGGGCGCTTCGTATGCCGCCTACATGCGTGACAGCGACGGCAAAGTCGGCCGCCTCTATGGCGCCAAGACCACGCCGCACATGTACGTGATCACGCCGGACGGCACGCTCGCCTACAACGGCGCGATCGACAGCATCAAGTCCTCCAAGAAGGACGACGTCGCGAAAGCCACCAACTACGTCAAAGAAGCGCTTGGCGCTGTCAAAGCCGGCAAGCCGGTCGCCAAGGCCGTCTCCGAGCCCTACGGCTGCTCCGTCAAGTACTGAGCGTTTCTCCAGCCAGCATCTCCAACCCGGGCCGTTGTGCCCGGGTTTTTTTGTGCGCCGTCCCCTCGAACCCCGAACCTTTTTTACCACTCATGGATTTCGCCAATGGGGAAATCTTGATCCTGAGGCGCCGGCTCATCGCAGGCGGAGTAAAACGAACGGCTCGATCATGACCACAAGGTTGCCTGCGATCAGCAGGCCCGAAGGCACTAAGCGGAGGCGATTGGTCGGAAGCCGCACTTTAAAGATTTTCCCTATTGGGATAATCCATTAGCGGTCCAGAGTCTTCCGGCCCAGGCTCACAGCAGCTCCAACTTCTGCGCCCGAATCACGATCGACTCCTGGCGAAACAATTCTTCCAACTCCTTTCGATACCGCGTCCACCAGCGACGGTTCAATTTCTCCGCCATAATTTCGTAGACGATGATCTCATCGCGCTGCGTGCGCGAGGGACCGTCCTTCCAGAGCCCCTCGGCCGGCGAGCGATTGTAGGCGGTCAATCCCCCGAAACGCTCCGTGAGGATCTCGCCCACCTTCACGTAGAAGTGGCGCGGGAACGGATGCTGTTCGTTATCGTACAGAGGAAGGAGGATTTGAATGAGGTATTGCATGGCCGCTGGGATCGCGCATCTCCGTCCAGCCGTTCTCCTACAACTGCACGGGCAATCCGATCTCGATGATCTGCGTCGGCAGGATTTGATAGTAATCTTTCACCGGCGTCGCATTGCGACTTAGGAAAGCATACAGCTTTTTCTGCCATTCCCACATCCGGGCATTGCCGCCGGTGATGATCATCTCGCGATTGAAGAAATAGGTCGTCGACATGGGATTGATCGGCACGCCTCGCGCTTGGATCCGCTCCACCAGAGCCCCGACATCGGGCGATTCCATGTAGCCATAGCGTCCAACCGCTCGCCAGATCCCCTCCGTCATGTCCTCGACCGTTAACCGCTCGTCCTCGAGCACATGCGGTACCTCTGAGGTACTGATTGTGAGCAGGACCACGGTTTGTTGCAGGCATTTGTTGGCCTTGAGATGGTGCAGCAGGGCGAGGGGAGTTCCCTTCGGCGTGGCGACCATGAACACGGCGCTGCCCGTCACGCGCACGATCGATTTGCTCTTCGCGATGCTTGAAAGCTCCAACTCGGTGATCGCACCGCCATAAACCTTTTCCTGGATCTCGTTCCGCCCGCTCTTCCACGTCAGCATGATGGCCAAAATGCCAAGGCCGATCGCGATCGGCAGCCAGCCCCCCTCGATAAACTTGTGCAAGTTCGCGTAGAAAAGACACAGATCGAAAATCATGAATAGCCCGCAAAGCAGGAGGGACTTCCATAGGGGCCATCGCCAGAGCGAACGGGTGACCTGATAGAAGGCGAACGTCGTCACGGCCATCGTACCCGTCACGGCGATCCCATACGCCGCCGCCAGGTTGGCGCTGGATTTGAACTCGAGCACGATCCAAATTGTGCCGATCGCGAGCGCCCAGTTAATGAAAGGAATATAGATCTGGCCCGCATGTTCCGCATTCGTGTGGAGGATGCGAAGACGCGGAAAATAGCCTAATTGGATTGCCTGCCGCGTGAGCGAGAACGTACCGGAAATGAGGGCCTGGCTGGCAATAATGGCGGCCAGAATCGAAAGCGCCACGAGCGCGAGGCGGGCCGGACCCTCCGGAGCAAGCGCAAAGAAGGGGTTTGTCGTATCGTTGGGATGAGCCAGCGCATAGGCCCCTTGCCCGAAATAATTCAGCACGAGACCGGGACAAACCAGGGAGACCCACGAAATGGAGATATAACGGCGTCCGAAATGCCCCATGTCGGCGTACAACGCCTCCGCTCCGGTGATGGCCAGCACGATCGCTCCCAGCAAAGCCGTGGATTGTGCCGGATAGTCGATCAGCAGCCTGAGCCCTCGCAAGGGATTGAGGGCCTTGAACACCGACGGGGCATCGAAAATGTGCCAAAGCCCCAACCCGCCCAAGACCAGGAACCAGACTGTCATTACCGGGCCAAAAACTCCCCCAATGGCGGCGGAACCCTTCGATTGAAAAAGGAAAAGCGCGGCGATGATGCCGACGGCGATCGGCACGACGTACTTTCCGATCTCGGGGTTGAAACTCGTGAACCCCTCGGCGGCACCCAGGACGGAAATGGCCGGCGTGATAACTCCGTCCCCGTAGAGCAAGGCAGCTCCGGCGAGAATGAGGATAGTGGAGATGCCGATTTTGCGCTGGCGTCGCTGGTCCTTCGGCATGGCGAGGGCCAGCAAGGCAAAGATGCCACCCTCGCCGCGGTTGTCGGCCCGGGTGACATACATCAGGTACTTGAAGCTCACTTCGAACATCAGCGCCCAAAAAATCAAGGAAAGGACACCCAGAATGCCTTCCACGCGCTCCACGCCGTGAAGTTGCGCCAGGCACTCGCGCATGGTGTAAAGAGGACTCGTTCCGATGTCGCCGAACACGATGCCCAAAGCGCCCACGCACAGCGCTACTTGGGAACGGGCTGATAACGACCGGGGAGGAGAGACTGACATGGAAGGGAGGGAGTGTCCCCCTAGGACTGCGCGCCTCCAAGTCGTTTCCGTCTTTACATAAAAATAGGTTGCTTATGTGCCGCGCGTTGACCTCGCCTCCAAACTGCGCTGCGTTTTGCAC
The DNA here is from genome assembly GCA_964546955.1 of uncultured Opitutaceae bacterium. Lineage (GTDB taxonomy): Bacteria > Verrucomicrobiota > Verrucomicrobiia > Opitutales > Opitutaceae > CAZJLP01. Next base: position 21,414 of record CAZJLP010000004.1, read on the forward strand.
ACATGAGCAACACGGCCTGGAAGGCAGCTAAAGCGTACAAGGATATCCTTTACCATAAGACCGACGGTATCGCGAAAATCACGATCAACCGTCCGGAAAAGCGGAATGCCTTCCGGCCGCAAACCGTATTCGAGATGTACGACGCGTTTGTCGACGCACGCGAGGATCGCTCTATCGGCGTTGTGCTTCTGACCGGGGCGGGCCCGCATACGGATGGCAAGTATGCCTTCTGCGCCGGGGGCGACCAAACCGTCCGAGGCCACGCGGGGTATGTCGGCGACGACGGAGTGCCCCGTCTCAACGTGCTCGACCTTCAGCGCCTGATTCGCTCCATGCCCAAAGTCGTGATCGCGCTGGTCGCTGGCTACGCGATCGGCGGAGGTCATGTCCTCCATCTCGTTTGCGACCTGACCATCGCGGCGGACAATGGGATCTTTGGTCAAGTCGGCCCTCGCATGGGCAGTTTCGACGCCGGTTTCGGGTCCGGTTACCTCGCGCGCATCGTAGGGCAAAAGAAAGCCCGCGAAATCTGGTACCTATGCCGCCAATACAACGCCGCGCAGGCTCTCGCTATGGGACTTGTCAACACGGTCGTGCCCGTCGAACAACTCGAAGCCGAGGGAGTAAAATGGGCGCAAGAGATCCTGGGTCATAGTCCGCTCGCCATTCGTTGCCTGAAGAGCGCCTTCAACGCCGACGTCGATGGTCAGGCGGGGGTCCAGGAACTCGCCGGAAACGCTACCATGCTCTACTACATGACCGACGAGGCGAAAGAGTTTCACGGCGCCCAAAAGGAGAAACGCAAACCGAACGCGCGGAAGTACCCGTGGCTGCCTTGACGCGATGCGTTTCCACGCATCGCAAATGGAAAATGACGAATTAAGAATGTAGAATTGAGAGCGGAATCCATTCTGCTCTTGGGACCATGGGTTAGCCTTGGGTCTGGCTGACATTCTTCATTCTCCATTAGCGGCGCGTGAGCGTCGCGTGGAGAGCGCGGCAGGGCGGAGCGCGAAAGCCTGTGAGACGCGAGTGAGGTCCGCGCTCTCGCCCTGCCGAAAGCGGAGGAACTTTTTACAGGTTGGCTGAGTATTCAGCCCGGTCAGCGGCCGAGGTCAATTCGCGCCAGCTGGTGATCCCGTAAGGATTGGTGGTGCCGAAATCTTTCAAGGATTCGTCGTAGTGGAAGGCGGTGTTGCCCGTTAACTTGATCGTATTGCCGATGTACGAACCGTAGACGTCTCCGCTGCCGGCATTGCCTCCGCCCGTGATGGTAATGTCGGCGTTCGGAGCGTAAACCACACCACTTAGACTGCCGTTCCCACTGATGGAGATCGACTGCGCGATCGTAGAGGTGCTCGTCCCGTAGATAACGAAGTCTTCGGGAAGTCCGTTGACGTAGGTTCCGCTCGAGTTGTAAGAGCCGTTGGAGACCCCGTTGCCGCTGATCGAAATGTTGCCCTTGGTGTAGATAGTGACCTTGCCGGGAACCCAAACCTTTTGTCCTCCCACGTAAACAAGGTTGCCGGAGGCGTCTTTCTTCCAGTCGCCCAGCTGAATCCCTCCGCTGCCTCCGCTCACTTTGATCGCCTCAGCGCCGGAGCCAGCGCTGAGAATTAGTTCCACATTGCCGACGATCGTCAGCACCTCGTTGCTCAGATTCAAGCTGTCGTAGACAAGCTTGGTCGCCGGTTGGGTGCTGTCAGTCGTGCCTGTGATGGTGGTGTCGTCATCGATCACCGTCGATGAAGAGCCCGTAGGCTGACTGGTGACGTCCAAACTGGCCGTAAAATCAGTCGAGGCGCCCGGTTTCGTGCCCGAAGCCGTTCCATAGGGACCTACGCGACCGTTCGGGCCGACTTGAATGGCAGTCAACGAATCGCCGCCCACCGCAGCCGTGCCCCAGATATCGGCGTTCATCACGGAAATTTCGGAATCGATCGACACGCTGCCGACACTGCCGCTATCCCGCGCCACGCTCGTGCTATAGGGGATCGCGGGGGTAGCCGGATTGTTGTCCGGATCGGAGTTCCAGCTGTCGACCGACGGATTGTTGCCGCTAAAGGTGATGCTCCGCTTCGCTACCAAGCCGGTCGAAAACAAGGAGCGCGATGACAGCTTCACTTCGACCCATTTCTCAATATCCGTGCCGGTCTGAAGGGCGAGTCTTGCCCGTGCGACGATCGTCGGGCTGCCGGAACCCGTGTAGTTCTTTACAAATACTTTGACGGTGCCGGCCTGGTTTTGGCCGAACGTAAAACCCGAGAAAGTTTGAGTCGCGTCGTTTCCGCTCGTGGTCCAGCCATTGAAGGCAGACGCATTGCCCGCAATCTTTTGGTTGATGCTCCACATGGCCTCCTCCAGCCCTGTTTCGGCCACATTCATCGCTGCGGTGCTATGATAATTGCGATGTGACATCCGTACGGAACTCATGCTCACCGTCGCGTAGGTACCCGCGATCATGGCGATGACGATGGCGAACGTCATGCCGAGGAGGAGGGCGGAACCGCGGCGGGATTGGAGAGAGAGTTTCATGAGGTCAGGCGGTTACTTTCTTGTTTCTTAGAATAAAGCGGGCGGAGAGCACTGTGTGCGTCGCGGTTACGACGGTGGTCGTGCTGCGGCTGGCTTTCAGCGTCAGCTGAATTTGCTTCGTGTTGTTGGCCGCTAGGACGAGATTCGAAAGGTCCACGGGATCCCCCGTGATTTTGTAGCCGCTGAAGGAAAGCGAATCGACGCTCTTGATCAGAACTTCCGTCGCGCCTCCGACCAGCTGGCGGGTGAACTGTTTGTTCGCCGCATCGTACGCAAAAATGTAGGTGGCCGTTCCGGATGACGTCGGAATCGTCAGCGTGAGGCTCTGTGCGCTGTTCCAGACGATCGCGCTGGCCATGCGGGCATCCTGACCGAAGAGCTCCAGGCCTCGGCGCGCCTGGCCCTCCATATCGATGTAGTTCGTGACGGTCGCACCCTGGCGGCCAAACATCAGCACGGTGCTTAATGTCGCCGCCCCAATCAGCATCGTGAGCGCGGTCGAAATCATGATCTCCACCAGGGTGAAACCCCGGCGGGAGGACCTGCGCGAGTGCGAGCGCGGATCAGTGGGCAATGGTGTAATAGTAGTCATACAGTCCATCTTTGCTGTAGCGCGTGCTGAAAGAGCGGGTGTGTGGAGTGTTGTCCACGTTGGCCCAGGTGACGTCGACGGTCACCGTGACCATCGAGGTCTCGCGGCCGGTCACCGGAGTGACGGTGCGCTTCACGCTGAAGCGCTGGGCAATCTTCGGGTCCGCCGCGACGAACGCGGAAATATCCACGTCGGCGTTCGGCGTGGGCAGCTTGGCTGGGTTCATGATGTCGTTCCAGCTCATCAGCCGAATGCGCTCGATCTCGCTTTGCATGATTTGCGCGGCGAGTGTCGAGTTGCGCGCGACATCCACGCCTTGGAGTCCCCGCTGGAGGATGAGCAGCGACGAGGACACGGCGATCAGCATGACAAACGCGGCGACGGCGACTTCGACCAGGGTGAAACCCGAGGAGGCGCGAAGGCGGGACGCGGCATTCTTGCGGCCCCGCGCGTTCGGAATCGAAAGTTGAGTTTCAGCTACGGCGTTAATCACACCGTAATCATATACCCACCGCCGGGTACGGCGTTAGAGCCGCACGGGTAGGGTTCGCGGGCCTAGTGACTAGGCCTGAATGGACCTGTTTTTGTTTTTCGTCGCCCTCACGTAAAGGGCCGCTGCTTGCGCGCGACGTTTCACGTGCAACTTCTCGAAGACGTTGCCCAGATAGTTCTTTACGGTGTTGTCGCTAAGCCCCAAGTCCTCGGCAATTTCGCGGTTGGTCTTGCCGCGAACGACCAGCTCCAACACCTTTTTCTCCTGTGGTGAAAGGCTCGTAAACTTCGAGCTGTCCTCCTGATTAGGGGACCTAACCATCGCCAAAACCCTCGAGGTCAGATCGGGGCTGAGAATGGATTCGCCGGCTGCGATTCGCTCCACCGCGTCGATCAAGCCGGCGGGGTCCACATCCTTCATCAGATAACCGTGGGTGCCGGCGTTGATGGCTTCATAGACAAAATTGTCGTCGATGAACGAGGTGAGTACGAGGATGCGTGTCGACGGCAGCTTTTTTAGGATCTCGCGACAGGCTTCAAAACCGTAGCCGTCGGGCAGCCGCAAATCGAGCACCACGACGTCGGGTTTCAGCCGCAGACATTCAGCGATTCCTTCGATCACCGAGCCCGCTTCGCCCACGACGTTCAGCAATCTCTTGCCGCGATGGCGGTCCAATACGGATTTGATGCCCTGGCGAACCAGGACACTATCGTCGACCAGGACTACGCGGACTTCGGGGGGATTCATCGTCAAAGGGGACTTGAGGAAGGCACCACAACCTTCGCATGCAAACCGCCGGGCGCGGGTGTAATCTGGCATTTCAAGCCCGCGTTTCGCAGAGCGATCGCCGCTTCTTCAAGGCCCCGCCGGCCGCCACTCAACGACGATCCCGCCCCGCTGCCCGCTTCGTTGATGTCGACCGCGATCGTGTCTCCTTCGGCTCGCAGCCCGATCACAATGCGCTCGCTCCGACGTTCGCGCAGACAATGATCCAGCAACTCCCGAAGAAACTGGAGAATCGCCACGCGCAATTCGAGAGAGAGCCGGGCGGCGGCGACGTCGTCCACGTCCAGCGTCAATTCGACCTCTTTAATGGTCGAACGCATCGTGATGACGAGATCGTCGATCGCTTGAGAGAACTGCTTCTGGCGCGCGGCGGTGGGCTCGAGCTCGGTGATGAAAGCGCGCACGCGTCGGATCGTCTCGTTCAAGAGAGTCCGTATGTCGTCGAGCCGAGCCTCCGCCGCGCCGGGATTCTCGCGCAGGGCGTTTTTCGCCGCCACTAGCCCCATCCCGCCCGCATAGAGCGATTGTATAACCCCGTCGTGAAGGTCCCGGCCGAGCCTGACTCGTTCCTCGACGGCCAAAGTCAGTTCCTGCTGGTTCTGTTCGAGCGCAGCGCGCTCTGCAAATTGCCGCTGCAGCAAACGCGCAATTTCCCCATTTTCGTCGCGTCGCTCGGTCAAGGAATCGATTCGCTCCCCATCCTGTGTTTGCAAGCTCGCCGCAAGTTTCCGGTAGGGTCGAAGGACCCAGGCATCGAGACAGATAAAAACAAGGCCGAACGAGAGGAAACCTTGAGCGATCAGGATCGCGAGCTCCTGCTGATTGAATTCATCGGCTTTGGCCGAGAGCGCGCGAACATTGTCGACCTCCAGCACCGCAATGCGCGCGCCTTCCAAATTGCGGAGCGTCGCGCTAACCCGGGGCGACGGATTCGATCCGGCGCTCGAAGTCAGGTCCAGCGCGACTGTCTCTTGCATCAGGTGGCCGATCGTATCGAGATGAGTTTTGTCCCAGTGCCTCAGGGCGACGAGCCAGCCTTTAGGATTGCTTGATCGCGCCGCGTCCGCGGAGGGCTGAATGGGAGCGGCCTGCACATCGTACACGTCGGCGCCGACCCGCACGAAGAAATGAGCAAAAGGACTGCCTTTTACCGTCGCGAGGAGGGACGATCCGTTAATCGCTCCGAGCGCCGTCGGCGGGGCGGAGGCCGCTTTTTCCTCGAAGACGACCGTCCCGTCGGGTCGGTAGACGATCACTGAACTCAGGCGAAAGGTGTCAAGGCTGGCTGTCAGGTTGATCTTCGCCCAGTCCGCCGACGGATTGCCGACGAAAGTCACCATGTCGTCCCACAAAGAATAATCGCGCGCAAACTGGGAAAGCGGATAACGCGTGAGGTCGAGGACGCGGTCGAGCAGTACCTGCCTTTGTTCTCGCTCCTCCTGCCGCAGCTGGGCTACTTCCCGTTCATGGGTGTCTCGGATCCAGACGACCGATGCGCCGAAACCGATACCCAGCGCCGCAAAAAGGAGGATAAAGCGGTTGTGGAGGGTCATGGAGCAACGGCGCTGCGCGCGCCGGTCACGGAGGGTGCTTCACCTCCAACTCTGGGACAACCGTATTTTCGCGGTTGGGCCGCGTGGTTGCGCCGTCGGCGAGTCTGAACGTAAAGGGGAATCAACTTTTTGCGGATTCGACCTCGAGGAGGACGGCATCGAGGAGGTTTTCGGCGAGATACGTGTGGGTCACATGGCCATAGCCTCCGATGCCCCAGGTGATACCCCACGAGTTTTTGTAGATAAAGACCGTGTCCTCGATCCGCCCAGTCGAATTCTTGTAGCCGACAACCGTGACCGCGTGCCCATATTCGGGCACCCCTTTCTGCCCGTGGAGATAACCCGAGCGGGCGGTGTGTTCGTGCGGCCAGCGAATTCCAATCGCGATAGGGGTGCCCGCGTTCAGAGCGTGGACGAGATTCGCAATGACGGTCTGTGGGTCGCGGCCGGGCACGGAATGGATAAAGACCCGGCGTCGCGTGCGCGCTTCGGTCAAGATTTCCTCAGGTGGATCTTCGGTGATTCCCGCGCCTTTCCGATAGCCCATCCGGCTCTGCGCCACGACCCCATACGTCCGAAGCGCCCCGACGACTTCCTTGAGCGTGTAGCCTTCGTCCACGTAGTCGTCCGCTGTCGCGGATGGAAGCACCGTCTTCACCCCACCCAGAGATTGGCCGAGCGCTTTGCGCGTGGCCCAGATCAGGTACTCCTCCGAGAATTTTTCCGGCGTCCCGGTCAACGACGCATTTTGAAACTCGAGCGCGCTCACCACGGCGAAAACGGCGCAACTGGGACGACGACCTTGATCCTTAACTTCTAGCCCGAGGGTATGAAATTGGGGTCGGAGATCGACGTCCCGAAATTCTGGCGGCTTTCCAAACTCGTGTAGCAGCTGTTCAAACCGCGAATCTGCATGGGTCGGCTGGGCCTTCCGGGCTTTCGCCTCGAGGCGCCGCCGTTCGAGGGCTTTGGCGCTGGCTTCCTTCAGCGCTGCTTCCGCGGACGCCTCGGCCGCGGGGTCGTAGCGAAAACGCGCCTGCCACTCGGGCGACAAGTCCCGCAATTGCACGGAGGACAATCCCCCTGCGTGCAGGAAAGTGAGGGTGCGCGGAGTAACGCTCCGGATCCGGACTCCCGTGAAAGTAACCTTTCCAACGGGCAAAGACTCGATGGCAGCCCCCGGGCCAAGGTGGGCTGGACCGTTTTCAGCCGCTGCGCTTACGAAAGTAGCTAGCCACAAAAGCGTCGCCCATCCCAACCAGCAGCGTAGGTAAAAGCAGGACATTCCTCAGCGTGTCCCGGCCGGTCCTGATCCACAACGGGTTAAGTGTTAAGCGGACGTGAAAAGCCGCACGAGCCCAGGCGGCCTGGCGGGGGAATAGAAAACCCGGCGGGAAAATTCCAGCCGGGTCGGAAAGAGCCGATCTGCTGTGCTTACTTGCCGAGGCTCCTGCGCAGATCGGTCAGCTGATTGGCCGAACCGAGGAGCTGGTTGCGGCTCGCGATGAACTTCGCGTACTCCTCGATGAAGATTTTGCCGGGAGGGCGGAAATCGAACTCGCCCGGCTTGTCGCGGAAGAATTCGCGGTGAACGCGCGTCCACACCAACCGCCCATCGGTGTCGATGTTGACCTTCGTTACACCGAGCTTGGCGGCGGGGAGGTACTCGTTCACGTCGACGCCCATCGAATCCTTGATCTGGCCGCCTGCTGCATTGATGCGGTCGACTTCCTCTTTCGGGACCGACGAGGAGCCGTGCATGACCAAAGGGAAACCGGGGAGGCGGGCCTTGATCTTCTCCAGGACATCAAAGTGAAGCGACTGTTTGCCTTTGAATTTGAAGGCGCCGTGGCTGGTGCCGATTGCGCAGGCGAGAGAGTCGCAGCCTGTCCGTTTAACGAACTGCTCGGCTTCCTCCGGATCGGTCAAACAAGCGTGCCCTTCTTCAACTTTGATGTCTTCTTCCACGCCGCCCAGCATGCCGAGCTCGGCTTCGACCGAAATGCCCTTCTTGTGCGCCCGATCCACCACCCGTTTGGTGATTTCGATGTTCTTGTCGAAGGGATCGTGCGAAGCGTCGATCATGACCGAGCTGAAAAAGCCTGAATCGATGCAATCGTAGCAGGTCTCTTCATCGCCGTGGTCGAGGTGAACGGCAAAGATGGCCTCGGGAAAAATATCGCTGGCGGCGCGAATGATCGCCTCGAGCATGCGTTTGTCGGTGTATTTCCGCGCACCCTTGGAGATCTGGATGATGAACGGCGCCTGCGACTGGATGCAGCCCTTGAAGAGGCCCATGGCCTGCTCGGCGTTGTTGATGTTGTACGCACCCACGGCGTATTTGCCGTAGGCGTGCTTGAAGAGCTGCGCGGTCGTGACGATCATGGCGAAAACGGTAAAGATCGACCGTATCGGGTCAGCGCGACGCGGTACAAGCGGAATCTAGTGCCTGGGCTGCGCTGGACGGGGAGATTGCTCATTTCTTGTCCCTCAGTGCTCATTTTTTGTTTTGGGAAGGGGAGGGCAGAGGATTTCTGAGCGCCTATTGCTCGAAGCGGCGGGGTGCAGAGGCCCGGGCCTACCTTTCGTCGCTAAGTCCGCAGGCGCCCATCGTGCGCTTGCGCCAAATGAGAAATGAGTATTCCCCCCCTATCGGTCCGCCCGGTTCACTTCGCCGGCGGGGTCGTGGTGGCCGTCTTGCTCTGCGGCTGCGTCGCCTGACGGAACATGTCTCGGATCTGGCGTTGGGCCTTCTGCTCGGCTTGAAGTTGCTGCAGTGCGGCGAGCTGCTGGGGATTCAACACGGTCGCAGCCTGTTGGACAGCCGCGTCGGAAATGGCGCGGCCTGCGCCGCCCCAATTCTCGCCGCCGCCAAAGCCGCCTCCGCCCACGCGGCCCCCGGCGGCCTGGTTGCCGTTAGTCGTGCCGGTGGTGGGGCGAGGCACCGGATTTGCCGCTAAAATGTTCACGAGTTGCTGTGACTGCTGGTCCTGCAGTCCTCCGCCCAAGTAGCTCAACCGGCGGTCGAGTTGCTCGACCAGTCCTCGTTGCACCGCGGTCTGTTCGTAGTGCTTGTACTGATCGTAAACGCTCTCGCCGAGAGTTGATTTGATACTCTGGTCGATCTCCGCGTTGGCTTGATCGACAAGCTTCCGAATATCATCCGCGTGCTCGCGCTGATTCAGTCCTTTTTCCCGCGCGGCCTGGGCCACATCGCGGTACGTGTTCTGTTTCTCGGCGAGCAGCCCTTTGAGTTTGTCGAGATCCGCGCCGTTCAATTTCAGGCTTTTGAACAGACCGCTATAACGCTCATCCAGCTGCGCTTTTTGCTGCATGGAGACAAGCCGGGCAAATTCCGGATTTTTTGTCATGAGCTCATTGATGCTCGTGCCGGCCCGGCGGCCGCCTTCGCCGCGCTGACCGCGGTCGGGAGGCCGATTGGCCACGGCCGGTGTCGCCGGCCTCGCCTCGGGCATTGCCGCGAGAGGATCGCCGGAGGACGCCATTCGCGCGGCTAGGTCGTCCTCCAATTCATGCTGGCGGCGCTCAGCGTCGGTGATCCGCTGCAGCAACGCTGCCCGCTCCTGATCGAGCTTCTTTTCGAATGAGGCCTGCAAATCCAAATAGGCTTCGTGCTGACGCCAGGCTAGCCCCCCGGCAATCACGGTCGTCAGGGCGAAAAAAGGGACTAACAGTTTGCGGAGTGACACAGAGGGTAAGACGCAGTCGGCCCCGAAAGGTTTCGCCTGGACAGAGATGTCCGCGCGACCGCTCGGGCTCACGGCAAGCGCCTCCCAGGATGCCCGACGGACCGACCCTTTGCGAAGGGGGTTCCCGACACGATTTATCGCTCGGGAAACTCGAACTCGGTCTTCTTCTTGTCTTTGGATAGCACCAAGTAAGCGCTGAAATTGGTCCCGCGCTTCGACACGAATCCTTCGATCAGTCCCGTCTTGCCGGTCTCCAACAGGCGTTCCACCTCGTCGACCGGTATCTCTTTTTGGCAGACCGCTCGTTTCAGTTCGAAGACGACGCGGCCGCCCGCGTCGCCGTCGCCCTTGCGGACCACGAAGGCTTCCGGGGTCTGCAGGAGTTCGCCGTCGTGAACCTTGCTTTGACCGAGCTTCACGGCTTTCGAAAGGTCCAACGGTTCCTTTGGCTTCCGCTTGATCGGCTTGCCGTCCTTGCCGACTTTCGGTGCCCGAGGGGGGAATTCCCAGGTGATTTTCGGTCCGTTGCGCACGAGAAACGCATCGAAGGGACGGCCTTTTTTAGAGGTGAAAGCCTGGATCAAGTCGGTTTTTCCTTTTTCGACGAGCTGTATCGCGTGTTCCCGGGTAATGGGTTTTTGACACATCAGCCGTCCAACGCTGAAACCCTGTTTCCATCCGTTGCCTTCCCGTTCGCGCAGAACGTAGCTGGTGGGCGCTTCGCACAATTCGGCGCCCGTTTTCGGGTCGGTCCAAAACGGCGTGAGCTCGCTCAGCTCGAACTTATTGCCGAAATCCATTTCAACTTTCCGTTTGCCCTCGTTTTTCGGGTCGTCGATCAACCGCAGCTTTGCCGGGAAACGATTCCCCGTGCGGGGCGAAACAAAACCGTCGAGAGGCCCCACTTCACCGGCGGCGACCAATTGGCGGATCTCGGATTCTTCCATTTTGCGGCCCGTGATCACCTTGTAGACTGCAAGAATCCCATCCTGGGATTTATATGCGCGCAGTGTCTCGAGCATCGGCTTGCCATCCGTCGGCGAAACAATGTCCGTCACGCGCGAATTCGATTCGTCTTCTTCGAACGTCTTGGTCCGTTCGACGATGCCTTTCGTCACTTCGACGATTTCGCCCATGAATTTGTCGCGCGGAAACTTTCCGTGCTCCATCTGACGGAGTTTGTACTCCCACTCGCCCGTCATGTTCGGCGTGGTCAGCGCATCGGCTTTGACCGCTGCCAGGAACTGCAGGAGCGATTCCGCCTTTGGCGTCGGCACCAGCTCGCGCTGCATGCGCTCCATGTACTTCGCATTGATGAGGCCGTCGATGGTGTCGGCTCGCGTCGCCGGCGTGCCCAGCCCGCGCTCTTTCATCGCTTCCGCCAGCTCTTCGTCGTCCACCAGCTTGCCCGCTCCTTCCATGGCGGAGAGCAGGGTGGCTTCCGTGTACCGCGGGGGTGGTTTTGTCGTTTCTTCGTGAAGTTTCGAATCGACCGTTTTCGCCTTGGGCGGCTGGCCGTCGGCGGCATCCAGAGCCGGCAAGGCCTTGGAATCCGGCGAGTCATCGTCCAGCACCGTCTTGCCGTAGACTGCCAGCCATCCCGGAGCCGTAAGAACTTTACCCTCTGTCTTGAATTGGTGGTTCGGAGCGACCGTGCTGTAGCGCGTCGTGATGTCGAATTCCGCCGCCGGATAGAAAGCCGCGACAAACCGCCGCGCGATCATATCGAAGACCTTTGCCTCCATTTCGTCCAGATTGCCCGGCTCGGTCCCGGTCGGAATAATCGCGAAGTGATCTGAGATCTGGGCGTTGTTGAAGATTCGTTTGTTGGGGCGCAGCCAGCCCTCATCGAGGACTTTTTGGCCGTGGCCGGTCAGGTCGCCTTTGAGATTCCCGAGCGTTTGGCGCACGGTCGGAATGTAATCCTCGGGCAGCGCACGGGAGTCCGTGCGGGGATAGGTGATGACCTTGTGACGCTCGTACAAGGCCTGCGCGATTTGCAGGGTGCGTCGCGCCGACAGGCCGAACCGATTGTTGGCCTCGCGCTGGAGCGTGGTGAGGTCGTAGAGGCGAGGGGCGGCCTGCGTGGAGGATTTCTTCTCCTCCGTGACGCTTGCGACCGGTTGTCCCTGACACGTCGCGAAAACGGCTTCGGCGACGGCTTTTTCCCAAATGCGATCGATGCGGTCGTGATCGTCGCTGTCCGACTTCTTGAAATCCGGGCGTTGATAAACGCCTTCATATCGGCCCTTCGCGACTTCGAAGGTGGCGGTGATGCGCCAATACGGCCGCGGCTTGAAATTCCTGATCTCGAGCTCGCGAGCAAAGACGATGGCCAGGGTGGGGGTCTGCACGCGGCCCACCGACGCGACGTTTCCGGCCCGGGACCCGAACATCCGCTTCGTGATCGCGCGCGTGCCATTGATGCCGATTAGCCAGTCGCTCTCGCTCCGGCAGCGGGCGGCATCCGACAGGCCCGCCATTTGGGAGCCGTCGCGAAGGGCTTTGAACGCCTCCTTGATGCCTTCGGTCGTCATGGTCTGCATCCACGCGCGCTTTACCGGCACCTTTGCCTTTGCCAGCTGGTAAATGTAGGCGAAGATCAGCTCGCCCTCGCGCCCGGCGTCGCACGCATTGATGACCTGGCCGATGTCCTTCCGGTGAAGCTGCTTTTTCAGCAGGTCGAAACGGTCTTTCGCGTCCTCGATGGGCTTCAGCTCAAACTTCTCCGGAATGATGGGCAGCATCTCCAGCCGCCAAAAGCCGTATTTCTTCTTGTCGATATCCTCTGGCATGAGGAGTTCCACGAGGTGACCCACGGCGGACGAGATGACAAACTCGTCGTTTTCGTAGACATCACCTTTCTTGGGGATTTTCCCGAGCGCCTTGGCCAAATCTGCGGCAACCGACGGCTTCTCGGCGATGACAAGAGACTTCATGTAACGCAGCCGTTATGGCGCGTCGCGTCGAATTTCAAGAATTAGTTTTGGGCGCGGGTGCTTCTTCACTCAATAAAACGACGCGGTGGCCTTCGCGTTCGGCGGGTAAAATCAGCAATGAAACCCCCGTCGTTTCTGCGATCAATTCTGCGTCCGAAGCGATTTCGTAGCCCGGCGCGAGAGGCGCGGAAGGAGGAGAGGCCACGGCGGCGACCTGTGGCGCGCGAGGCCGCAGCCCGCGATCGGCACGTGGCTGAAGCGAGAGCGCCAGCACCAAAACGATGGCGGCAGCCGCGGCCGCGACAGGTAAAAAACGCGTGACATGGCGGCGGCGGGCGACGCGCGCGGCATCCACCGCGAATCGACGGTAGGAGCCGTGCGACCAGTCTTCTTGGAAGGTATCGGCGACCAAACGTGTGTGAGGATCGGTATTTTTAGGCATCGCGGCGAAGGAGTAGGGTCAGCTTGTGGCGGAGCTGAACGCGGGCGCGAGTCAATCGGGATTCGACCGCCTTCGGAGAAACGGCGAGCGAGGCAGCGATCGTCTGCACCGCGCGTCCGTCGAAATACTTGTCCTCGAGCAGACGGCGATCCTCGGGCGGAAGCTCCGAGAGCGCTTGCGCTAACGCCGCCGATACCCGCGTATCGTGGTCGGGGGCGCTTTCATTCGATTCCGCGTCGGTGTCATGCCGGGCAATACGATCCCACCACGTACGGCGCCGGCGTCGACAATCGCAGAGCGCCGAGCGGCCGACAGCGCGCAGCCAACTGTTGAACATGGGAAGCGAATCGCACCGCCGTACATGCCGTGCGACCCGCAGGTACGATTGCTGTAGTGCATCACCCGCGAGGTCGTGATCGCCGCACGCCGCGCCTAGCAGGAACCGAAAGAGGACGGGTCCGAACTCCTGGTGAAAGCGGGACCAGGCTAGGTCGTCCCCGCGTGCCAGCCGCGCGGTAAGATCCGCCAAATCGGACGGAACAACGGAGTTGTCCATCAAAGAGGCAGCAAGAAGGAGCGAAAGGGGCTCTGGTCGGGGTGCGGTCACTTCTTCGACTCAATTGCCGGGGAGGGCGGGGAAGTTTTTTCGTCGGCGTGTGAAAAGTGAGAGGGAGTTGGAGTTTTCAGGGAGCCGATTACCTTGCGTGTCACATCGAGGGCTTCCGTGCTTCCGGATACCAACAGGATGGAGGTCGACGGATGAAACTTCAACTGCAGTCCATCAGGAGTGTGTGCAGGGTCCATTTCCCAGGCCAGGCGTATTGTCCCGATGATGTCGTCGATGGACTGCTCCTTTAGACTCCTCGAAAGCTGAAAGGACTCAAACCCCTTGCTGCGAGTGCGGGGTTTTTCGGGCGGTGTTTTTGCGAGGACGTACACGTTGTCTCCGGTGCGATTCAACGTGTACCCACGCGAACTGAGCAGAAAGCGAAGGGCGCCGGCCACGGCGTCCGGTTCTGCGTCTCGAATTTGGAACGGCGGCAACTCCATCTGAAGGTCGGCCTTCTCGCCGAGAATATTGAAACCCTGGCTTTCCGGCGGAACCGCCGCACAGAGCTGCGCGATCGTCCCGCCCGGGAAATTGATGCTCACTACCTTGGCCTTGGCCTGAGCTTTCTTGAATTCCCGCTCCATCACTTCGATCCGGGTGCGCATCTCGCGCACGTCCGGATGAGTATCGCCTTTCGTTTCGCGCATGATTTCCAGCTCCATGCGCAGATGGCTCAGTTGGACCTCGCGCGGATCGACGTCGGAATATGCGGGCAACGCGACCACCAGGGCCGCGGCAGCGAGGACGGTGCGGAAGAAAAACAAAGGATGGAGTTTCATGGGCTTCATCCTTGATACGCCGGAACCGGCCCAAATCCTTCTGCAATTTTTCTGGAGTGCCCAACGATGGGGCCGCAAAAAAGCCCTCCGCGGTGCGGAGGGCTCAGGAGAATGATGGATTCTAATGGAGTTGGGCTTTTGAGCTCCACTCACACCGTCGCCAGCTTCGGCGTTTCCGCCAGTGCAGCGTCCAACGATTTGATCAGCTCGGCGATCGTTTGGTCGGTCTCGTCGCCCATGTTCGAGATGCGGAAGGTCTTGCCTTTGAGTTTTCCGTAGCCGCCGTCGATCACGAGTTTGTGCTTCGACTTGAGCGTCTTGTTCAGGGCCCCCAGGTCGATGTTCTGCGTGTTCGCGAAGCAGTTGAGCGAGACCGAGCCGAAACCCTCCTTCGGGAAGAGTTTAAAGCCCTTGGCAAAACCCCAATCGCGCACGGCCTTATTCAGGCGCGCGTGGCGGGCATAACGGTTTTCCACGCCTTCCGCCTTGATGTCGTCGACCTTCGATTTGAGGGCATAAATCAAGGGAATGACAGGCGTGCTCGGCGTCATGCCGTTTTCGTGGTTCTTCTGGAACTCGACGAAATCGACGTAATAACCGCGGTCCGCAATCGTGGCGGCGCGATCGAGTGCTTTTTTCGAAACCGAAAGGAGCGACAGGCCGGGCGGAAGGGCGAGTGCTTTTTGCGAACCGGTGATAAACACGTCGATTCCGAGTTCGTCCTTCTTGATCGGGAGCGCGCTGAACGAGCTCACTGTGTCGATGATCGAGATCACGTCCGGGAATTCGCGGATGACCTTCATCAGCGCCGGCAGATCGCTCATGCAACCGCACGAGGTTTCGTTGTGAATGATCGTGATTGCGTCGTATTGCCCGGTGCTGAGCTCCTTGCGCACCGCCTCGGGATCGATCGGCTGGCCCCACTCCGCCTTCAAGGCGCCCGCTTGTTTGCCGCAACGTTGCGCGACATCGAACCATTTGTCCGAGAAAGCGCCGTTCATGCAGTTGAGCACCTTCTTTTTCACCGTGTTCCGAATCGCGCCTTCCATCGAGCCCCAGGCACTGTTGGTGGCGACGTACACCGGGTCCTTGGTGTACAACAACCCCTGCAGATCGGGCTGAAGCGACTGGTACAACGCCACGAAATCGGTGCTGCGATGGCCAATCATCGGTTGGGCCATGGCGCGCAAGGTCTTTTCCGACACAGCGATCGGACCGGGAATGAACAGTTTGTAGCTCATGGAATAAGAGGGGACAGCAGGCCAGAATCCAGGGGATGGAGGCCAGTTTATTTCGC
The DNA here is from genome assembly GCA_964546955.1 of uncultured Opitutaceae bacterium. GTDB lineage: Bacteria > Verrucomicrobiota > Verrucomicrobiia > Opitutales > Opitutaceae > CAZJLP01. The sequence continues at coordinate 37,150 of CAZJLP010000004.1, forward strand.
GGAGACTTTGATGATCTTGTGGTTGGCGTCGCCCAAGAGGAGCACGCGGGGCTGCCAGGTGGCCGCCTCCTTTTCGTCGACGACGGCGAATGACATGATCGTGATCAGATCGCCGCGTTTGCCCAAGTGGGCGGTGCCGCCGTTCAAGCTGATGGTCTTCGACCCGCGGGCGGCGGCGATCGCGTAGGTCTCGAAACGCTCGCCATTGCTGATGTTGCCCACCAAAATGCGCTCGAATTGCCGCAATCCCACCAGTTCCAGAAACTCCGCGTCGATCGCAAGGCTGCCTTCATAATTCAAGCTCGTGTCGGTGACCTCGGCTCGATGAATTTTCGACTTGAGTAGATTGAGTTGCATGGACGGGCGGACGTCGCGATAGAGAACCGTCTAAAAAGCGGCACTCCAAAGGTATCGTCAATCCTCAAACCCGGTTCATGTCGTCCTGGATCAAGAAGAAGGTTAACACGTTCGAGCAGTTCACGATCGACGTTATTTTTGGGCGGGCGGAGGGTACCCGGGCGACACTGTACGCGGCTTTTTTGCAAGCGCTGTCGGGACTCTTCAGCGCCGTGGTCCAGGCGCGGTGGTGGCTTTATCGCAAACGCATCCTCTTGCACGACCAACCCCTCGGCTGTCTGGTGGTGGTCGTCGGCAACCTGACGGTGGGCGGAACCGGCAAGACACCGGTGGTGGAGAAATTTGCGCGCGCGCTCCGGGATCGGGGTCGCAAAGTCGCGATCCTGAGCCGCGGGTACAAGAGCAAGTCCGCCCCGCTTTGGAAAGTGGTGTGGAACCGCCTCACGCACGTGACCGCGGAGCCGCCCCCTCGCGTGGTCAGCGACGGCGTCAACGTGCTGCTCGATTCGGAGCTCGCCGGCGACGAACCTTACATGCTGGCCCGAAATCTGCCGGGCGTGATCGTCCTGGTGGACAAGAACCGCGTGAAGGCGGGCACCTATGCCATCAAGAAGTTCGGCTGCGACACCCTCGTGCTCGATGACGGTTTCCAATACCTTCCACTCAAAGGTCGGCTCAATCTGTTGCTCGTGGACAAAACCAATCCTTTCGGGAATGGCTTTCTGCTTCCGCGCGGAATCCTCCGCGAACCGATCAAACATTTGAAGCGCGCCAGCTACGTGTTTCTTACGAAATCGAATGGCGAGCGAGACGAGGAATTGGAGGAGACAATTCAGGCTCACAATCCGGGAGTGGACATCATCGAGTGCGCTCATCGGCCGCAGTACCTACAGCGCCATGGGAGCATCGAGGACCGGCAGCCGCTGTCGTTTTTGAAGGGCAAACGCGTCGGGGCGTTCAGCGGCATCGCCACGCCCGAGAGTTTCGAGAAGTTCGTGAAGGACCTTGGCGCCTCGCTTGCCTTCACGCGGCGGTTCCTCGACCACTACCGCTTCAACTACGAGGATTTCGTGGAGATTTTCAGCGAGGCCCTGGCCAAGAAGGTCGATTGTATCGTCACGACGGAAAAGGACTCCGTCCGCATCCCCGACGACATGCCATGCCCCGTGCCGGTCTATTACTTGCGCCTCGAGATCGAAATCATCCGGGGCGCCGCCGACTTCGACGAAGCCGTCGGCCGTATCTGCTTCCCGCAAACGCCGACGCCGTTTCCGTGAAACGGCGTGGGGAGCCGGGGATAGAGGATAGAGAATGGAGGATAGTGCCGATCCGAACTGTATCCGCGCGCTCCGGCGTGCAACGCCCCATGGCTGTCTATGCCAAACAATGCGGTTTTTCTATTCTCTACTCTCTATCCTCTATCCTCGGATCGCGCTTTCCGCTTCCTTTCCCACTTGCCGCACCGGCCTAATCCCTCGTTAGTTGTTCTTCTTCTCATGATTATCGACCCCCGGTTCACTGAATTGGCCCAAGGTCTTGCCGGCTTTTCCACCGCCCTGAAGAAAGGCGAACGCGTCCTGATCGACGCGTTCGACGTGCCCGACGCGATGATCGTCGCGTTGATTCGCGCGACGCGTGAACGAGGCGCCCATCCCTACATCAACATCCACCGCGCGCGCATCACTCGCGAACTGATGCTCGGCGCCGCCGAAGACCAGTTCGAACCTCACGCGGAAATCGAGCTGGCCCGTATGCAAAAAATGGATGCGTACATCGCGCTGCGCGGCGCGGACAATATCTTCGAAGCCTCAGATGTGCCGCCCGAACGGGTCCAAATGGTCAGCCGGCTGATGAAGCCCGTGCTCGATCACCGCGTGGGAAAAACGAAATGGGTTGTCCTGCGCTGGCCGACGCCCTCGATGGCTCAGCTGGCCGGCAAGAGCACGGAGGAGTTCGAGGACTTCTACTTTAGGGTCTGCACCCTGGACTACAGCCGGATGGAGCCGGGCATGAAGGCGCTGGCGGATCTGATGAAAAAAACGGACCAGGTTCACCTCAAGGGCCCCGGCACGGATCTTCGTTTTTCGATCAAGGACATCGGCGCCCAGCCCTGCGGCGGGCTGCGTAATATTCCCGACGGCGAAGTGTTTTCGTGTCCAGTGAAGGAAAGCGTCGAAGGTTACGTGCAGTACAATGCCCCGACGATCTACCTTGGCCAGTCGTTCGACAATATCCGCCTCGCTTTCCGCCGCGGAAAAATCGTCGAAGCCACCTCGAGCAACACGAAACGTTTGAACGAGATTTTGGACAGCGATGCGGGAGCGCGCTATATCGGCGAGTTTGCCCTCGGATTCAACCCCCACATCCTGGAACCGATGCGCGACATCTTGTTCGACGAAAAGATCGCCGGATCGTTCCACTTCACGCCCGGACAGGCCTACGAGGGGGTCGGCAATGGCAATCGCTCGCAGGTGCATTGGGACATGGTCTGCATCCAGCGCGCGGACTACGGCGGCGGAGAGGTCTGGTTTGACGGAAAACTCATCCGCAAAGACGGCCTCTTTCTACCCAAAGCCCTTCAAAAATTGAACCCCGACTACCTCCTGGGTAAGGCAGGTTAGTAACCGCGAATGGACGCTAGTGGACGCGAATTTGGACCGCGAGTGAGCGGCTGGGGGATTGAGGGTGGAACGCGATCTCCGAGCGCGTTGTTGGGCGCCGCCTCTGGCAATACACGTGTTCAAACCAACGCGCCCGGAGGTCGCGTTCCACCTCGATTTAATCTGGCTTTTCATTTTTCCGAACTCCGTAGCGACCGGCCCGCGCTGAGATCGGGCTTTACCCTCGAGGCCAAGAAGCAAGGACGATCCCAGAAATCGGCGGGGCTTCTGCCATATTCGTGTCCATTGGCGCCCATTCGCGGTTAAACCATGCCTCTGCCAGGTTCGGATCTTCGAGCGTTCATCCAGGCTCTGCCAAAGACGGAGACGCATCTGCATATCGAAGGAGCTCTCCCGTACGAATTGCTCCACGAATGGGATCCGGCGCGGTTTCCGCTGAAACCGGACTTTCACGCCGAGGACTACCGCTACCCCACATTCCCCGAGTTCGACCGAATCCTTCTGGGCCACGCCCTGCCCTGGTTCACCTCCGCGGAACGTTATCACGAGGCCGCCAAAGCCATTTTTGCCAAGCACGTCGCGCAGAACGTGCGGTACGTGGAGACGAGTTTTCATCTTCCCGTCACGGGCTTCATCGATGTTCCCGGGCAGGAGATCGTGGCCGCCATCCGCTCGGCCGCGCCAGCCGGGTTGCAGGTTCGAATTTTCGCGGGCATGCTGCGCAACGATTATGACGGACCGCTTCAAGGGGTGATCGAAAACCTCGACACCTGGGACGATCTGGCCGGCGTCGACCTGCATGGTTTCGAACAAGTGCCGACCGAGCGGTGGACCGCTCGCGTATGGTCTCAGCTTCGCGCCGCCGGCAAAATCACCAAGGTCCACGCCGGCGAATTCGACGGCGCGCATCGCGTGCGCGAAGCGATCGAGGAACTCGGCTCGGACCGCATTCAACACGGGGTGCGCGCAATCGAGGATCCCGAAGTGGTCGAACTCGCCAAGAGCCGTGGGGTCATCTTCGACGTTTGTCCCATCAGCAATGTCAAATTGGGAGTCGTCCCTTCGATGCGTGAACATCCGTTGCCGAAGCTGCTCGCGGCCGGAATTCGCTGCACGATCAGCACGGACGATCCCCTCGTGTTTGCGAACTCCTTGACCGACGAATATCTCGCGCTGGCCAATGAGCTTCGGTTCAATCGCGCGCAATTGGCGCGGGTGGCCCGGCACGGTTTCGAGGCCTCGTCGCTCACCCTCGCCGAAAAGCAGTACTGGATAGGCGAAATTAACCGCCTTGTGTAAGGAGCCGTTTGTCCCCGACATGTGGGGAGTGCCGCCCGATTCGACCATGTCCACGCAGTCCCACACCATTCCGCCAGGAGTACGGCGCATCCGCGCCGACAAGGCGCTGGCAATCGCTTTCCGGGAACATAGCCGGGTTGCGCTGCAACGTGCCTTCGACGCAGGCATGGTTCGATTGATGGGCAAGGCGATCAAACGGGACCACACCGTTGCCGCCGGCGACGTGATCGAGTTCTCGCTGCCGGAGGTCAAACCGTCGGCTTTGAAGGCGGTCGATATTCCGCTCGAGGTGATTTACGAGGACAAGCACCTGCTCGCGATCAACAAAGCCGCGGGAATGATCGTCCATCCCGGCGCCGGCACCGGGGAAGACACCCTCGTTCACGCCTTGTTGTCGCACTGCGAGGGAGAACTGAGCGGGGTGGGCGGCGTGGAACGCCCCGGAATCGTTCACCGCCTGGACCGCGATACCTCGGGCGTCATGCTGGTGGCCAAGAACGATGTGGCCCACCGCGGACTGTCCGCGCAGTTTTCGGAGCGCTCTCTGACCAAGGAATATCTCGCTCTCGTGGCCGGCGCGCCACAGCTCCTCAGCGGCAGCATTCGCAAGCCGATCGGCCGAAATCCGGCGCAACGCCACAAAATGGCCGTCGTCGAGAACGGCGAAGGTGGACGGGACGCTCACACCGACTGGGAGGTGATCGAGAAATTCAAGGATGTCGCCGCCTTAATCCGCTGCACGATCCACACCGGCCGCACCCATCAGATCCGCGTTCACATGAAAACCCTCGGACACACTCTGTTGGGCGACCGCGTCTACGGCTGGAAGCCCGACCCCCGATTGATTGTCGTTCCGGAACGCGTGATGTTGCACGCGGAGCATCTGGTGATCGTGCACCCCGTGACCGGAAAAGACCTCGACCTTCGAGCCCCGCAGCCGAAAGATTTCAAGGCGGTGATTAAGGGACTGAAGAAAGTCTGAGGGACAGGGGACTGGCTAGGTGGATCGAAAACAATCGTTCTCGTTCTCTTACTCCTACTCGTTCTCGACCCCAGCGACGCAGTCGACGTGTAATAGAATGTCTTCCCTTAACCCAAGCCTATGGGGTCGAGAACGAGTAGGAGTAAGAGAATGAGAACGATTCGGAGGGGAAGCGCAGGCTCCAACATGTCCGCTACCACTACTCGCTACTTCTTCAACGCTTCATCCGCGAGGCCCCAGCGCAGGTTGTAGAGCGAGTGCCGGAAGGCGTTGAACTTTCCCAGTTCGGCGATCGCGATCAAAGTCGCAAGGGCGGTGGGAAAAATATCGGCGCGAGCTGGCGGCAGCCCGGGGATCTTGCGGCGTTCATTTAGCGGAAAGCGCCCCACATAGCTCAACAGTTCCTGCAGCTGGATCGTGGTGATGGTGGGACTGGTCTCCTCCAGCGTTTTCCCGTCGTGCGCGGCGAAAATCGCGCGGGTCGTCGTGAACGTACCGCCGGTGCCGACCGCGGTCGCATCGGGGGGCAAATCGAAAACGAAACCGCTGCTGCCGACCACCTGCCGCGTGACATCCGCGACCCGGAGTCCATCCGCCGGGGTGAACGGTTCGGCCGCGTCGGGCAGGCACCGTTCCGTCAAACGCACGCACCCCAGCTGGAGGCTGATCGCATGTGCGATCGCGCGTTCCTTGAAGGCCAGACACTCGAGGCTGCCTCCGCCGAGATCGAAAACGTAAAAATTGTGCAGGGTGGTCAAGGCGGGATCGCACATGAGACCGCGTCCGATCAGCGCCGCTTCTTCGTCGCCCGTGAGCACGCGCACGCTGTGTCCCGTTTCCTCTTGAATCCGCTCGCGAAACGCAGCCCCGTTCAAGGCATCCCGCACCGCGCTCGTTGCTACGAGAATCGTTTTTTCCGGGCTTTGCGCGGCCGCGTCGGCCAATAGCTCTTTGATCGCGGCCAGGCCGGCGGCCATGCCATCGTCGCTGAGCTTCGGTTGCGCTTGGTCGATGCCCGCACTGATCCGCGCATCGACCGTGCGGAGTTTCGAGGCGACGAGCTGTCCATTCGCGTCGCGCCGCGCGACAAGCACCTTGATCGTATTGCTGCCGATATCGACAATCGCGGCTGCAGGGGAGGGCGAAGGGACCACGCCTCGAATAAATGCGGACAGCGGCCGCTTTCAAGGACTCTTCCGCATCCCCGACAACGGGAGGGTTAACGACGGCTCGCAGTCGCCGAACGATTCAAAGCTGAATCACAGGTTAAACCCGTTGACGGACAGTAGGATAACGAACTCTCCTTTGATTGCGATCGAGGTCATTTTGCTCTGAACCTCGATCGCGGGGCCCACGAAGAAGGCCTCGTGCACTTTGGTCACTTCCTTCGCGACCGCGATGACACGCTGGGGTCCGAGTGTGATCACGATTTCCGCTATGAATTTTTCGATGCGGTGACACGACTCGAACAGCGCGATGGTGTAGTCGAAATGACGATACTTCTCCAGGAAAGCGGTCCGTGCCGCGGTCTTGGGCGGCAGAAACCCGACGAATAAAAAACCGTTCGTGGGCAGCCCCGCCGCGCTCAGCACTGCGGTTAGCGCGCTCGGCCCCGGGACCGGGACCACGGGAAGGCCTTGTCGCCGACACGCACGAACCAGCCGAAACCCGGGGTCGCTCAAGGCGGGGGTCCCGGCGTCGCTCACAATGGCCACCGACTTTCCGGCCGCGATCGAAGCGGCCAGTCGTTCGGCAACTTCGGTCTCGTTGTGATCGTGATATGAGACCAGCTCCCGTCGAATGCCGAGCCTTGTCAACATCCCGCCGGTCGTTCGCGTATCCTCGCACGCCACCAAGTCCACTTTCCCGAGGAGGGACCGCGCTCGATCCGTTAGGTCGGCCAAGTTGCCGATCGGAGTGGCCACGACGTAAAGGTGGCCGGGCCGGGGCGTCAGGGAAGGATTGACGGCGATTTCGTCCATAAAAAAATCCGGCCTTATGGCCGGATTTTCGAAAAGAAAATCAGAGGAGTCTCAGGAGCCTGGATTCGTCATCCCCGGGATCTGACCTTCCCAGCCAGCCGGACGGCTCCACGGAATCGTGGTGTCGCGTGACGTTTTCGACGTGCAGCCCGTGATCAACAAGCCCGCGCCAACGACAAGCGCTGCCAAGACGGCTCTCTTGAGGGAATTCATATGGGGAAGACAGTTAAAGGCCAAAACGCGGGAGCGCAAGAACGGCGGGGACAGAATTTAAGCGCCGGCGGTCGAGGGAACGGCGGGTCAGCTTCCGTAGGTGCTCTCGAACCAAGGTGTTTTGGGGGTTTTCTTCGCCCCGCCGTTGGCCGCCAGGTGTTCGAGAATCTTGTAAACCAGTTCGGCATCCGCATTGAGCTGCGCTGCCAGGGACTCCGCCGTGACGGCCGTCCCTGCGGCGGCTTTCAGGGCGGCGCTGATCTTCAACTTGAGCGCGATCACGGAACCCGCGGCTTTCTTGCCCGCCTCGACGCCCGGTTGATGGTAGGCGTTGATGCCGACTAGCGACGCATAAAGGCCGACCACGCGCTCATAGAGTCCGATGAGCATGCCGAGGGTGCGCGGCGTCACCTCGTCGATGGTGATCGTGATCGACGAACGATCTTTTTCGCTCAAGGCATCGCGGGTGCCCAAATAAAAGCCCTGCAAGTAGTCTCCGGCAGTCACGCCCGGTTCGACTTCCAGGGATGTTTTCGACGGCCGGTCTTTGAGAACCTCGATAAAAGTCACGAAGAAATTGTTCACGCCTTCGCGCAACTGCTGGACATAGGCGTGCTGATCCGTGGATCCCTTGTTGCCGTAAACCGCAATACCCTGGTTTACCACGCGGCCCTGCAAATCGAGCTCCTTGCCGATCGACTCCATGATCAGCTGCTGCAGATAGCGCGAAAAGAGAAGGAGCCGGTCTTTATACGGCAGCACCACCATGTCCTTCGAGCCGCGACCGTCGGTGGCGAAGTACCACATCAAGGCCAGCAGAGCGGCGGGGTTTTCGGCGACCTGCGTCTTGCGCGTCACCGCGTCGATCGCGGCGGCCCCGTCCAACATCGCCTGGATATCCAAGCCCTGCAGGGCTGCGGGCAACAGTCCTACGGCGCTGAGTTCGCTCGTGCGGCCGCCCACCCAATCCCACATCGGGAAACGTGCGAGCCATCCCTCCTTCATAGCCGTTTGCTCCAGTTTCGAGCCGGCTCCGGTCACAGCCACGAAATGCTTCGCGAAATCCAGACCCGCGGCTTTGAACGCTGCGGCAGCTTCCAGCTGGCCGTTGCGGGTTTCGACCGTCCCGCCCGACTTGGAAATGACGACCACCAGGGTTTCCGGGAGTTTGCCCGTGAGCGAACCCAGCACGTAGTCGATTCCGTCCGGGTCGGTGTTATCGAAAAACGACACCGTCATCTTGTCGCGCCCCGGCTGGCCGAGCGCGTGATTGACCAATTGCGGCCCGAGCGCCGACCCGCCGATGCCCACGACCAGCACGTGCGTGAATCGGCCTTTAGGCCCTGTGATTGCGCCCGAATGCACGCGGGAGACAAAGTCCTTGATCGCCGCCAGCGTGGAAGTGATCTCCGCTGCCAAATCCTTCGAAGGAGCGAGCTCTGGAGCCCGCAACCAGTAGTGTCCCACCATTCGATTTTCGTCCGGATTGGCAATGGCCCCTTTTTCCAACGCGGCCATGCCTGCGAACGCTTTCTGCATCGGTTTCTCCATCGCCGCGAGGAACGCGTCGGGAAAAGGAATGCGGCTGATGTCGAGCGAAAGCCCGAGGTCGGCGTGGTGGTAGAAATGCTTTTTGAAACGATTCCAGGACATAGAGAAAGTAGCGGGTAGCGAGTAGCGAGTAGAAATGCAGACCAATTGGGCCGGGACTGAGCGGTGAGGCCGTGCAACTAGCGGGCAGGTGCCATGGTTTGTTTGCTCGCTACTCGCTACTTTCCTCAAAGGTTTTTATCTGTAACCGCGCCTTCGGAGGCGCTGGTGACGAGCTTGGCGTACTTGGCAAGAACGCCCCGTGTTTCCTTCGGCGGCTTGCGGCTCCAGGCTTTCAGGCGCGACGCGATTTCTTTCGCGGGCAGGGCAAGCGTGAGCTCGTTTTTCACGGCGTCGATCGTGATCGGGTCGCCGTTTTTGATCACGGCGATCGGGCCGCCGGTCGCCGCTTCCGGCGTGATATGGCCCACGACGAAGCCGTGGCTTCCGCCCGAGAACCGTCCGTCCGTGATCAGCGCCACTTCCTTGCCAAGCCCCTTGCCCATTACCGCACTGGTTGGCGCGAGCATTTCACGCATGCCAGGACCGCCAACCGGACCCTCATTGCGGATCACGATCACGTGCCCCGCTCTCACCTTGCCATCCAAGATGGCCTTCAGGGCGGACTCTTCGGACTCGAACACGATGGCTTTGCCCGAAAACTGCAGTCCTTCCTTGCCTGATATTTTCGCCACCGAACCCTGCGGGGCCAGATTGCCGTAGAGGATGCGGAGGTGGCTGTCCGGCTTGATCGGATTCGTGAAGGGCCGAACCACGTCCTGATCGGGCGGGTAGGCACCGACTGATTTCAAGTTATCCGCGACGGTTTTGCCCGTGACGGTGAGGCAATCGCCATGCAGCAGTCCGGCGTCGAGAAGCATCTTCATCAATGGCGGCAGTCCCCCGATGCGCACCAGATGCGACATGCCGTATTTTCCGGAGGGTTTCAGGTCCGCCAAGACCGGTACGCGCTTCCCGATTCGCGTGAAGTCGTCGATCGAAAGTTTTACTCCCGCGGCATGCGCCATTGCCAGGAGATGCAGCACCGCATTGGTCGAGCCTCCGAGTGCAATCACCACCGTGATCGAGTTCTCGAACGCTTTCCTCGTCAGGATGTCGCGAGGGCGAATGCCTGCCTTGAGCAAGTTCAACGCGGCTTCCCCCGCGCGGCGGCAGTCCTGTTTCTTCTCCTCGCCGATCGCGAGCTGAGCGGAGCTATTCGGCAGGGACAATCCCAATGCCTCAATGGCCGAAGCCATTGTATTCGCGGTGTACATACCGCCACAGGAGCCGGGACCAGGGATCGAACATGATTCGACCGTGTGAAGGCCGCTGTCGTCCAGTTTTTGCGCCGCATGCTGGCCCACCGCTTCGAAGACCGAAACGATGTCGCACTCTTTTTTGCTCTGGGGATGTAGGCCCGGGAGAATCGTTCCGCCGTAGACAAACACGGAGGGGCGATTGAGCCGCGCCATCGCCATCACGCAGCCGGGCATGTTCTTGTCGCATCCGCCGATGGTCACCAGAGCGTCGAAACCTTCGGCGCCGGCCACGGTCTCGATCGAGTCGGCGATCACCTCTCGCGAAACGAGAGAATAACGCATTCCCGGCGTGCCCATGCTGATACCGTCGGAAACCGTGATGGTCCCAAAAATGATGGCTTTCCCGCCAGCCGCGTTGGCGCCCGCTTCCGCCTCTCGCGCAAGTTTGTCGATGTGCATGTTGCACGGGGTGACCATGCTCCATGTGGACGCTACACCCACGACCGGCTTCTTGAAATCCTCTTCGGTAAAGCCGACCGCCCGCAGCATGGAACGGCTCGGCGCGCGATCCGGACCGTCGTGCACGATGGAGGAGTACTTGCGAAGGGCGTCAGGCGAGGAGGATTTGCTCATGGAAAATGGCCGGAAATCACACCAAAGGCCGTAAAGACGAGCAAGGGGGAAGTTGACGGAGGTGAGTAGCGAGTAGCGGGTAGCAAGAAGTGAGTAGAAGGCCGGTCGAGGGAGCTCGGACGTTCGCGGCTCTGCGAGAGCACAGATGACCGCAGATTTAGCTGACGTTTGTATGTTCGCTACTCGCTACCCGCTCCTCGCTACCGTCGGGCGCCAAGCGTGCCCCCGGATTTCGGGATTGCTTCGCTCCTTCTGCGGGGCAATCACTGATTCGATTTTACCGCATGGCTTTCAATCTGCAAAAGGTGCTCAAGGCGTTGCTGTTTTCCTCCAGCCAGCCGCTCTCCATCAAAGACATCCAGGCGGCCTTCGCTCGTTTCCATGAACAGGCGACGCTCCCAGGCGTTGCGGTAGAAGACGATGGGCCCGCCGCGCCATCGGCCGAGCCGGGCGAAGCGACTGTGGTGTCCGCCTCAGCTGAGAACCCGCCGCTTTCGATCCCACCGGCGGAAGCAGCGGAAGTGCCCGCGCCAGCCGCGCCGACCGAAACCGATGCAGAAATCTACCAGGACGTGCCCTCACTGATCACGGCCACCCAGATTCGCGAGGCGATGGAAACGTTGTCCGGGGAGCTGCGGTTAAACAACGATGTCTATCTCTTGATCGAGGGGCCGACTGGATATCGCCTCGTCACGCATCCGCGTTTCGCGCGCTGGATTCGAATTCTGCGCGATGAGCCGCCGCCGGTGAAACTCTCCCAATCGGCCTTGGAAACCTTGTCGATCGTAGCTTATCGGCAGCCGGTGACACGCACGGAAATCGAGGCGGTTCGCGGGGTTTCCGCCGAAGCGGGCCTCAACAAGCTGCTCGAGCGGGAGTTGGTGTACATCGTCGGGCGAGCAGACCTCCCGGGACGCCCGTTGCAGTATGGAACGACCGACAAATTTCTGGAGTTTATCGGCATCAAATCCCTGGTCGAACTCCCCGCGTCGGATGTGCTCTCGCCGCGGCAGGTCGATGAGTGGCTCAAGAACGCCATCAACGCGCGTCCGCCGGCCGACGCTGAAATGGGACTTCCCCTCGAGGAAGGGGAGGGCGATTCGCCCAACTTCGAAGCCGTGACGGTCGAACATCACCAACCAGGGAGCACGCCGGCTCCGCCGGCGCAGGAAAACGTCGACGGCTCGCCGCCGAACGACCAGAAGTCAGGATAGCATCGCGCGCTTCCTATGGACCTCGGGCCAATCCGTGAAAAAATCGATTCTCTCGACCGGCAGATGGTCGAGCTGCTGAACCAGCGCCTTGCGCTGGCCGCGGAGATCGGCAAAGTGAAGCGCAGCGCCGGCGGACAAATCTATGTCGCTGAGCGCGAAGACGCGGTTTTGCGGAAGGTGGCCGAGCTGAATGGCGGCCCGATCAAGAACGACGCTCTACGTGCCATCTATCGCGAAATCATGTCGGCGGCCATCGCGCTGGAAAAGCCGCTGCTCATCTCTTATCTCGGTCCCGAAGCGAGCAATTCGCACGCGGCGGCGATGAAGAAATTCGGAGCCAGCGTGGACTACCACGCCATGGCCACGATCGGAGATATCTTCACTGCGGTGGAGAAAAACGAATCCGATTACGCTGTGATTCCGGCGGAGAATTCCACCGAGGGAAGTGTGCGCGAGACCTTGGACAATTTCGTGGAGAGCGATTTGAAGATCGTGGCGCAGATTTATAACGAGATCTCCCACGCGCTGATCTCCAACGAGCCCCTAGAGAAAATAAAGAAAGTCTACTCGAAGGACCAGGCGCTGGCGCAATGCCGCAACTGGCTGCAGCGGCACCTTCCGCACGCTCAATTGGTAGACGCGTCGAGCACTTCCCGCGCCGTGCAGATCGCCAAATCCGAGCCGGGTGCAGCCGCGGTTGCCGGAGAATTGGCCGCCGAGTATTATGGAGTTCCTGTCGTGTACCGCAATATTCAGGACAAAGCCGACAACACGACGCGTTTTTTTGTCTTGGGCAAAAAACCCTCCGGTCCGGTGGGCGGCGGCCGCGATATGTCGAGTTTCCTGATTTCCTTGGGAGACGCCGCGGCGGCCCATTCCGGCGCTCTGCTCAAGATGCTCATGCCGCTGGCGGAACGGGGCATCAATCTGTCGAAGATCGAATCTCGGCCGAGCAAACGTCCGTGGGACTACTACTTCTTCATCGACGTCACGGGCCACCATGACGACGAGGCAATGAAGGAAGCCATCGCGCAGTTGAAGACTTTCTGCCCCATGGTGAAGTGGCTCGGGAGCTATCCGACCGCGGGGTGATCGTCACCACGGCCGGTGCCCAATCGTTCTCGTTCTCTTACTCCTACTCGTTCTCGGCCCCAGAGACGCGGTCGAGCGATGAGCTACTAGCGCACGTGGCCAAATGATGCTGAGGACGAGAACGAGTAGGAGTAAGAGAACGAGAACTGGAGCGAGCGAGGCCCCGACGATCCTATAAACACCACGCCCTCCTTTCCTCGGGGTAGTGAGAAAAGAAGGGCGCGTGCTAGCTGTCGAACGAAACGCGCGCTTTCGCGCGGCTCCCTCACGCCAGCAGAAATTGCCACTGATTCTCGCGGGCGGCCCGCGCGGCCTTGAGAGCGCCGATAGCGACGTAGCGTTTATAGTCCTGGCCCGCCAGTTTGACCTTGGGCGATTCGTAGCCGTCGTCGGCAAGGCGCTTCTGGAGCACTGTGTCGATGCCTTTGATCTGCGAACCGCCGCCGGTGATGATGATGTTCTGCAGCAGGGTGACGACTGAGTCGGACGAAGCGCGGGAAATCAGCGTTGTCAAAGCCGGATAGATTTTCTCGATCAGAAGATTCGTCGAACGGCCAAGAGCCTCGCCCAACTCCAGGTTGTGCGCCTTGCCGCCCATGATCACGCGCACATCGATTGGCTTCCGAATGGGTCCGACATACGAGTTTGCTTCCTTGATTTCCCGGATTTTGTGCCGCGAGAGACCATTGTTCGGGTACTGGCGATTGAGGTCTTCCGCCAGAAGCTCGTCGATCGCATCGCCGGCGAACGGGATGCTGATTTGGTCCTCGCTCGTGGGGAAGTAACCTTGAACCAAGCAGAGATCGCTGGTGCCGCCGCCGATATCGATGAACAAGGAGTTGGTCACCGGGTCGACATAGCCGGGCTGGCCCACGCGGGTATCGTCGCGGAAACCAAGTGCAGAGAGGAAGGGCTCGGGAATGAGCAGGAGGCGGTCGAAAATACCGAGAGCAGCCTGACGAATATCCTCGCGCGCCTTCTCGTCGGCATTCGCGGGGATTCCCACCACGGCGCGGATTTCCGCCGTGCCGTTCGCGTCGACGAGCGATTTCACATGCCTGAACAGGTCCTTCGCCGCGTCGGGATGAGCGATTACGCCCTCGGCCAAGGGGGCGACGAGCCGAACATGGAGCATGTTCTTCAGCGCTTCTTCGCCGAAGAGGATGCTGTTGTTGCCGGCGATAATGCCCTCGACGATTCCCTCTTTCACGTAACCCACGACGCTGGGGACGATCTTGCTGAGCGAAATATCGTTGGTGCCGGCGGGGCCTGCGAGAACGCAGGACTTATTCGTGCCCAGGTCAAAACCCACGAGCACGGTCTTGGTTTTCGTCTTGCCGGCGGATGAACGCGTGGTGGTGGGAAACGGATCGGCACTCACGGCGGGGATGGCGGAGGATTTTTCCGCATTTGCAGTTGTACTCATAGAGGAAGGTTCGGGTTATTTTCGGGACGATGAAGAGCGCTTGCGCGGGTCCTTGCGTTCGAGGTCGAGCATGCCGTCGATAAAATCGGCGATGCCAGCCGGTGCTGCTGCCGGGGCCGGGACGGGGGTAGGGCGGTCAGCGGGTTCGGGATTACGCATGGAATTGGGAACCGCCGCAACTGAAACCGAGGATCCTGTTCTTTGCAGGTGGGCGGCCAGCCGCGGGGCGAGAAGTTCCGCGAGGACCCGTGCATCGGCCACTCGGTTCTGCTCGATCTGAAAAATTTCCAGCAGCTCGGCGTCGGTGACGCTTGTTTCCCCGAATTTCCCTCGGACTTCAGCGACCGCCGCGTCCAATTTTTCGTCCAGTGCAGTCGCGTTTTCCAGAGGGTGCTGCTCGGCGGCCAAACAGATTTCGCGACACAACCGACCGAGTTCGAGCCGCGGGGTGGTGTTGTTGGAGCTGGAAAGGAGTTTGTCCTGAACGGCGGTCAATTCTTCACGCGTAGACCCAGGTAATGGCCATTGGTTCGCGTCAAAGTCGCAAAAAGCAACAATTGCCGCTCGCTTACATCTGCCCGCTAAGCCGTTTCATAAACCATATGCAAGCGGCTCCGGCGGCGATCATTACGAAACCGACCAGGATCATCATTCCAATCCGTGAACGCACGCCGCCGTCGTCTCTAAGGTCGCGAGCCTGCGTCCGGTAGCGAGCGAGGATAGCCTCTACTTCCACCGGATCCGGCGGAGCCTTGGCAGTGGGTTGGTCTGTGGGAACAGCACTGTTTCCCGGCGCAGTTAAGGGCGACGAGCCCGAAGTCCCCCGCAAGGGAAGCGGCGGCCCGACGGGCGGTAGCCCAGAGTCGTTTGCAGCCGCGATCTCGGATTCCAGCCAAGCAAGATGCTTCCGGATCGCGTCCCGTTGACGAACCAGTTCAGACAGTCGTTCCGACATCTCGGCAGCAAAGACGATTTTGTCGAAGTGCGCACGGTCAAAACGGAGTTCGATGGGGTGTCATTATCCGCACAGGCAGCCGAAAGGTAGCCCGCGCCGTTGACCTTGCGCGGTGCGGGCAAATAGATCTCGCGCATGAAAGTCGCGTTCGTCAGTGGCACGAGCATCGTCAATTCGGAACTTTTCCGGAATTGGGAGGTTCGGACAATCTCCACCTCTTATGGCGACGTGACCTATAAGCAACGTGGGGACCAAGTCCTGATTAACCGACATGGATACGGTTTTCCCAAGCCGCCGCATTCAATCAATTACCGGGCTAACATACGCGGTTTGGCGGATCTTGGTTTCACGGACATTGTTTCTCTTAACTCCGTCGGCTCGCTCAAAGAGCAGCTCACTCCGGGTTCGCTCGTTTCCTGCGCGGATTATGTGTGCCTTCAGCAGGGCCCGCAGACTTTTTTCGACGACGAACTGAAAGGGGGAGCGCCAGGGATCGACAACAACCTGATCCCGCTGATCGCGCAAAACTTGGCGCCTGAATTCGCGCTTCAGTGCGGCAAGACTTACGTGCAGATGCGCGGACCGCGCTTCGAGACGAAGGCTGAAATCGCCATCGTGAAAACCTGGGGAGACGTGATTGGTATGACCGCCGCGCATGAGGCCGACCTCTGCCGCGAAATAGGTCTTAGGTACAACTCTCTCGCCATCGTCGACAACTACGCGAACGGTCTGATGAACGAGGAAATCGATTTCGAGAAATTTAAAGAGCGGGTCCGGGCCAACCAAGCCAAGGTGAACCGATTGTTCGAACGGTTGCTGGAGATCCTGGGGAAGTAGCGAGTAGCGGGTAGCGAGCATCTGGCCGGCTTCGGCCCTACGAAATTGACGCCCGTTCGGCTGAAGATCACCTAGCGTTTTCTCGCGAGCCACGCGTAGTCCGCAAGGGAATAGCACCGCCAGATGCTCGCTACTCGCTCCCGCCACTGACCGGCGTTCCCCCTGTTAATTTTCCGTTATACTCGCTGCGGCCGATTCGCATCTTTAGGCACGGTTTGACCGTCTAGTGGACATGGACAGCCTTCAGCCCATGAGCGACTTCGTGTCCGGCCCCGCTATTTCCCAAGCCAAGAAGATTTTCGACCGCATGCGGGAAAACATGCGGCTGACGATCAAAGGCAAGGACGACGTGGTGGAACAGGTGCTCATCTGCCTGGCGGCCGGCGGCCACGTCCTAATCGAGGACCTTCCGGGCGTCGGAAAAACGACTCTGGCCTATTCGCTGGCGCGCTCGATGGACTGCGCGTTTTCCCGCATTCAATTCACCAGCGACCTTTTGCCGAGCGATGTCACCGGAGTCGCGATCTACGACGAAACAACCCGGCGATTCATGTTCAAGAAAGGACCCGTGTTCGCGAACGTCGTGCTGGCCGATGAAATCAATCGCGCCACGCCGAAGACGCAATCCGCCTTGCTCGAAGTGATGGATCGGGCCCGCGTCACTGTCGACGGCGACTCGCATTCCGTGGGAGCGCCCTTCATGGTTTTCGCGACGCAAAATCCGGTGGACTACGAGGGCACCTTTCCTCTGCCGGAAAGCCAGATGGACCGTTTTCTTATGCGGCTTCATATGGGTTATCCTGGCCCGGCGGACGAACTTGATATTCTTCGCTCGGCCCGCACGGCGTACGACTCCATTCAGCTGAACCCGGTCGCCGCGCAGGCTGACGTTTCGACGCTGCAACAGCTGACAACCCAGGTCTTCATCGAGGAGTCGGTCTTGGAGTTTCTGCTCAAGATCGTCGCTGCGACGCGGACCGAAACCGAATTCAAAGCCGGTATTAGCGTCCGCGGCGGACTGGCGCTCAAACACGCCGCGCAGGCCCGGGCCCTTGCTCGCGGCCGCGACTTTGTCGTGCCGGAAGACGTGGTGGAACTGGCGGGTCCAGTACTCGCTCATCGGCTCGCACTCTTGCGGCCGGGCTCGGACGCGCTCGAAGAACGCCGCGCCGTAGCCAACGTGTTGAAGCGCATTCTCTCCTCCTTGCCTGCACCGGTTTGATCGAAAGCATGGGCGGCCCTTGCCGTCTCTCTCCTAGTGAAAGAACAACCGTCTCGTATCAGCATAGCATCCTCCTGGCAGGGACCTGGCGCTCGTGCGGGCTGGGAGGTTTATTTTTGGCGCACCTTGCTTTGGACCTTCATCTATCCGGTCCGCCGGCAGAGGGTCCACCCGACACTGCCCGGCTTGGTTCTCGTCGTTCTCTCGCTCGGCGTCGGCACCGCCGCTTACAACTCGGCCAGCAATATTCTGTTCATCACGCTCTCCCTCCTGCTCTCATGTTTGGTGCTCAGCGGTGTGCTTTCATGGTTGAATTTCCGGGGACTCCGGTGGCGGCTGCAGGTGCAACCACCGCTGCGCGTGGGGATGGAGCATGTGGTAAAGGTCGAGTTGAGAAATACGAAGCGCGTCCTTCCGACCTACGGTCTATGGTTTGAATTGCGCGCGGGGAGCGCGCAGGGATCGTCGACCATCGCGTTGCGCGAGCGGCTCGATCCTCATGGCGAAGCGGAGATGGAGTGGCAGTTTCGCCCCGTGCAACGCGGGTTGCAGGCGATCGAGCTCCTCGCGGTCGGTTCCGCGTTTCCGTTTGGGTTCTTGAGAAAGAGCCTGACCGCCAATCTCCGCCACGACGTGGTCGTCTGGCCCGCGCCGGTGGAGTACCGACGCTTCCCTGTACCGGCCTGGCAGCGGGCCCATTTCGGCGAAGTGGTGCCACGGCTCGGCCACAGCGGAGACCTGCTGGCCCTGCGGCAGTACGAACCGGGCGATTCTCACCGGCAGATCCATTGGAAAGCGAGCGCGCGACTCCGCCAACTGGTCGTTCGGCAGTTCGCGGCCGAGAGCCAGGATGGCTTCTCGCTCTGGCTGCAGACGTCAACCGACATCTGGACTCGTCCCGAGCAGTTCGAACTCTTGTGTAGCTTCGTCGCCACTTTGGCCGAAGACCTGTTTAAGACCGGCAAACTGTACTACGTCACGATCGACGATCAGCCGTTTTCCTCCATCCGTCACCTGCGCGATCTCGAGGTGTTTCTCGACGATCTGGCCCGTGCGACGCCGGGAGGAGCGCTCCCACCCGGGGAAGAGTCGCGCAAACCGCGACCGGGCCGAGGGATTTCCCTCACGAGGCGGCGCAATGTCATCACCTTCGCTCCCGACGGTCCTCGGGGAGTCGCAGCCTATGTCGATGGTCAAAAAGCGGCCTCAGCTTGAGTTCGAGGAACTGCAGCAGCTGAAGTGGCTGCTGGGCGGCGTGCTTGCGCTCGTCTCGGCCTGGTCCGTTCTTTACGTGGACGTGGATGCCAAGGTCCTGCTCACGTTGATGACGGTCACGGTCCCTCTGGTCACGTTTCGACCCGCTTGGGTAGCCCGTATCCCGCCTCGACTGCACAAGCTCGTTTTTCCCGCCGTCGTAGCGATCTTTGGCTTCGATTTGTACACCGCCGGCGAGCCGCTGCCGGCCATGATCCGGCTGGACATACTCCTCCTCTTGTACCGAACGACGCACTACCGCAAACGGCGGGACGACCTCCAGCTGATCGTTCTGGGGCTATTTCTCGTCGTGATGGGCGGCGTCCTCTCCATCTCGCCGTTGTTTATCGTTCAGATCATGACGTTTGTGGCCTGCGCCCTGGGTTTGCTGCTGGTGCTCACCCTGACGGAACCTCCGCGCAGCCTGGCGAAACCCACCGGCTCTGCACCGGTTGCAACCAGCGCTCCGTTTTCGGGACCCCCGCCATGGACCTCCGTGAAATGGGCGGTGTTCTACCGGCGGATTTGTGCGGCAATGGACTGGCAAGTCATGCTGTTCGGCGGCGCCCTGTTCGCCGGGGTTGTCGCTTCGACCGTGTTCTTGTTCATGGCGATTCCCCGCTTCGAACTGCAGAACTCTCTTTTCCTCGACCGTTTTGCCAATCGCCGGTCCTCGAGCGGTTTTTCCGACACGTTGAGATTTGGGGACGTGTCGGATATTCGCCAGGACTCGCGGGTCGCGTTGAGAATCGACACCGCTGGGGCGAGCCTCCCCAACCAACTCTACTGGCGGATGGTCGTCATGGACGAATACCGCAACCGATCGTTTCGGATGTCAGCCGAACTGAAAGCGCAGGCCTTTGAGGCGGAGAAAACAATCTCCCGCATTCGCGGCGATCGGCTCTGGCAGCGCGGCGCGGATGCCCTCTGGACCTTTTACCTTGAACCGGGGGCCGGGCGCTATTTCCCCGTAGCAGGTCCATATCGAAGCATCGTCTTCCAGGAGTCGCAGACTGTACGCGTCAGCGAACAGTTGAAGCTGATCACCCTCGTCCACGAGCCGATGAGCATGAAGGCGTTCTTGGTCGAAGGGATGAGCACGGCGGCGGAGCTCCCGGATCCGATTTTCGCCGAACAGCGCGCTTCTTCCCTCGAGGGCGCCGAACCTCGCGCACCTGGCCCGAGCTGGCTCGAGATCGATCTTTCCGCGGCCGACAAAGACGTCCTGGCCGCCGTCGTCCGCGAGATCACGGAGGGCAGACGCACCACGGCCCGCGAGTTCTCTCGCCGGGCACTGGCCTGGCTTGGCCGGCGGCATAAGTACGCGCTGCAAATGTCGCTGGAAAAAGGGGAGGGGGATCCGCTTGTTCGCTGGCTCGCTTCCAATCAGCCGGGGCATTGCGAGTTCTTTGCGGGCGCTTTCACCCTCCTGGCACGGACCGCCGGGCATCCGACCCGCGTGGTTGCGGGCTTTCTCGGCGGGGATTGGAACGAGGATTACCTTATCGTCCGCAACTCCGACGCGCACGCCTGGTGCGAGATCTTTGATGATGGCGGCTTCTGGCTGAGGGTCGATCCGACGTCCGCCGGCGCGCCGACTGGCTCCGAATCCGAGCTGGGCGCGGTGTCGTCGACCGTTCGCCACGCCGCATCCGGATGGAGCAGCAAACTCGATCGTTTGAAAATCCTTTGGTACCGCCGGGTGGTCAGTTTCGAGCGGGACGACCAACGGGAGTTGGTGCGCTCGATCAAAAAATCGGCCGCCGACTCCGGCGACTGGCTGAGCGCCAAAGTGCGCTCCATCGTTCGACGCCTTTCTGTCTGGTGGGCCAAACCGTGGACCGGTGCCCGCTCGGTAAACGTGGCGGCGGTTCTAGCCGCGGTCGGCTTGTGCGTCTGGCTCTGGCGTCAATATAGTCGAACGTTTCGCTGGCGATTCCGCTTGTTTGGACCGAAAGCCGACCCACTCCGGCGCGAAGCCGGCCGGTGGTTGCAAAAGGTCGATGCCCGTCGCAACGCCCACATTGATTGGCTTCACCTCCACGAACAGCTTCAGCGCCTTCGTTACGGCCGCCGAGGCACCGGACGCGGCCGCGGTTTTTCGCCAAGCCCGCCGCCTCGTTCGCCGCTGGCCGAAAACGCGGCAGGGATAGGCTCGGGATCTCTGAAAACGGCTCGCAAGGCAGGGGCGGGCCTCCGGACCGCCCGTCGAAGAGGGAGGTGGCGCGTAAGACTTACGCCCTCCAGCGCTGCACAAATGGTTTCGGGGCACGTTTGCCGTACACGATGGCGAGTCCAGAGGCCTCGCCCTGCCTTTCGAGCTTCTCGGAGACGTTTCCTAGTGGTTTTCTCTAAACGCCAAAGGCGCGGGGGGCTGTGTTCCGTTCTTCCGGGCGAAATAGCTCTTCAGAATCGCGCTCGCGACCGGCACGGCGTACTTGCCGCCGCCGAACGTCTCGTTGGGCGTGTCGCCTTCGACCATCACGGCGATCGCAATCTCCGGCCGCTCCACGGGTGCGAAGCAGATAAACCACGCGACGTTGAGTTTGCCGGGCACCTGCGCCGTGCCGGTCTTTCCGGCGACTCGCACGCCGGGCAGTCGCAGCAGGGGATCGGTGCTCAACCTTTCCGCCGTTCCGCCCGGCAGCGTGCAGCCTTCCATTCCCTCGATCAACGCAGCGTATTGTTCGCGGGTGAGTCCGATGGGTTCGGTGCGCTGCATCAAACGCCGCGGATCGTGGATCAAGGTTGGCTTGGTCAAGGTCTCGCCCCGGGCGACGGACGCGGCAAAGCAGGCCATCTGCAGGGGAGTCGTGAGAACGTATCCCTGTCCAATGGACATGTGCGCGGTGTTGCCTGGGAACCAGCGTTCTGCCCTGGCCCGCATTTTCCAGGCAGGATCGGGGACAAAAGGACGTGTTTCCGCCGGCAATTCGATGCCCGTTTGACGATCGAAACCGAAACGGCGGGCTTCGGCTGCGATCACATCCACCGTTGTCTGCACGCCATAGGTGTAGAAGTAAATGTCGCAGCTCTTGGCGATCGCCGTGCGCAGGGTGATGGAGCCGTGATTCGCGTGCCCGTTGTCGCAAGTGAACTTTCCTCCCGCGATCGTCATGGACCCTGAGCAGTCTGCGGGGAAGTCGGGCGCGATCGAGCCGCTGCGCAGGCCTGCAATGGTCGTAAGGATCTTGAAGGTAGATCCCGGCGGATGGCCCCCTTGCATCGAACGGTTGAGCCACGCTCCACGTTCGTCGATCTCTGCTGAGGCCGCGATGGAGAGCCTCGGCGTGAAGAGATTAAGGTCGTAGTCGGGTTTGCTGGCGAGCACGAGCACTTCGCCCGTGGAGACGTCGACCGCCACGGCCGCGCCCGTCTGGTCCGCCAGCGCCGACTCGGCTGCTTTTTGAAGCTGAATATCCAACGAGGTGACGATGTCGTGGCCGGGCACCGGCAGTTTCTTCTGCAGCGGTGGGTTGACCTTGTAGCCGCCGGGATCGACTCGGTAGATCGATCCCCCGGTATTTCCCTTCAAATTGGCGTCGAATTTGGCCTCGACTCCCGCGCGTCCGGTCAGGCCTTTCATGGCGAAGGTCGGCAAATCGGCGCCCGCGAAATCCGTGGGTTCCGGTTCCTCCGCCTGGCCGACGTAGCCGAGCGTGTGTGCCGCGGCAGAGCCATGAGGATAATAGCGGACGCTGGATGCGTACACCTGGAGCGGCGAGGCCACCGGGAGTTGTTCGAGCAGCTTTGCGTATTCCTCCGCCGTCAGATCGTTCAGCAGAATGTATGGGAGCAGCAATTGCTGGCGGAAGTGGCGCTCCAATTCCGGGCCGCTGACCTTCTCCGTGCGTCCCAAGGCAACGTTGATCTGGTCGAGGTAGCGCTGCACGACGCTAAAACGCGCGATCTGCTCCAGCTGCCGCGCATTCGGGATGTCCTTGTCGCCCAGCTCGCGATAATTTTTCCGCACCTGCCGGTATTCGGTTAAGATCTCTCTTCGGAGCTGATCGAGGAAGAGCGTGACCGAGAAACGCGGCCGATTGCCCACGAGCAGCAAGCCCTGCCGATCGAAGATGTTTCCGCGCGGTCCGGGCACCAGCACGCGCCGTTGATTCTGTTGTTTTTCACGCTCGTGATAGAGATCCGAGCGGAAGACTTGTTGGTAGGCCAGCCCTCCCGCCAGCACCAGCAGGAGGACGCAGATCGCCGGATAAAAGAAAATGATACGCGGATCGTAACCCTTGTGGGTTTCGACCAAGCTGGTGGGGCGTTCCGCAGTGCGTTCGGGCATGACGCGTGGATGCACTACTGCAACCCGCGTTGCTCCCGGCGCAAGCCAACCCCGCCGATTTCTAGCGCGCGTTCGGACAGCGCGAAGAACCAGGGAGTGATGAGGGCCAGGACGACCTGGCTGGCCAGGCAATCCAGAAACAAGCGGGGCCAGACGGCGAAAGGCAGGCGCCCTCGGACCATGAGCGCTACCGAGAGCGCGAGAAAGATGCCCAAATTGGCCGAGAGGGCCACCAACAGTCCCACCACATTCTCCTCACGAGGCAGTCGCGCCCGCAGGTTGTAGACGATACCGTGACTCAGAAGCAGGAAAAACGCGTGCAGCCCGAATGGCACGGGAGCCGCCGCGTCCAAAAACAGTCCACTGATGAAAACCACCCGCGCCCCGTCGCCGTAGTTCATGCGCAGAGCGGGAAAAGCAACCATCGCGCCGGCGACGAACAAGCTCACATGCCAGATCGCCAGGTAGTGGTTCGTCTGGGATACGATCAGCCAGAGCAGAAAATTGCACGCGATGCTGAGGGCGAGGCGCCACATCACGGTTCCTCCTTCCGGTGACAGGCTGCGCGGGGAAATGCAAAGACCGCGTTCATTCGGCCCTTACCGGTACGAGCACGGTGACTTCGGTGATCGAGTCCAAACGCTGGTCCAGCAGCACATCGCCCGTCTTGAACAATCCATCCGTGCCCGGTTCCACGCGAGTGATCTGTCCAATGTAGAGCCCCGGGGGGAAAACGCCGCCGAAGCCGGAGGTGACAAGCCGTTTGGGGGCGGTGGTGTTCGCGTACACATCGTGGGGCACGAATTCGACAATGCCCTTTGCCGGTCCGAAAGTGGGATTGTTGCCTCCTTGATAGCTGATCGGACGGGTATCGCCCTCAATGCTGGCGGCGATCCGCACCCCCGGGTTGCTGATCAGGTCGA
>CAZJLP010000004.1:61315-62566 GCA_964546955.1 uncultured Opitutaceae bacterium
CTCGCGCAGCATCGCGAGGTCGGGCCGGAAGCCGGTCGCCGCCACGATCAGGTCGACGATCGCGGTGTACGCGCCGACTTCGCTCACGCGCCCGACGACGCCGCCGACAAAAATGACCGGCGCGCCCACCGTTATGCCATAATTGCGGCCTTTGCGGATGACCAAACGCTGCCACCAGCCGTTGAAATCGCGCCGGGCGACGCGGGCGGGCTCGGATCGGTATTCGGCGAAGGAGGGCAGGCGGAGCAATTCCTCCAAACGAGCGACCTCCTTCTCTAGCGCGGTGTACTTCTGGAGACTGGTCTCGTAGTGGGCATTCAAGTTCGCCACCTTTTTCCCGGCATCGATGAGCTCGTTTTTCGACCGGGTTCGCATCGACCAGAAATCCTGCAAGTCCCGAATCGTGGAAAGCGTGGCGTCGACCGGCGCCTCAAACTCGAAGAAACTCAAACGCATCACCCTTTTTACGATGGTCGGGACGATCAGCCACGCCACGAGAGCGATCCCGAGAACGGCAAAAGGTTTGGCTTGGTCGAATCGTTTGGGAAGCACGAGTGTCGCCCGCCGGTTTACCGCATCTGGTGCGCCGTGTGCACGCTAAATAAACGTCCCAAGCGCCGCCCAGAGCACAGACGTAGTCCGAGGACTGCATCCGAGGGTAGGGCGCGTTATCCTTAACGCGCCGCTTTGACGTCGCTTGGAACCCAAATATACTTCCACTGCGCGGCGTCCCTAACCAGACCACCGCGAACGGGATTGTTTCGTATATACAAAGCCTTCTCTCGGAAGCTCTCATTCGAACGAATCCGGTGATCGAAGAACCCGTCCTGCCATGCCACGCCCGCTGTCTTCGCAACAAATCGCTTCCAATCCCTGATCACCTTTGCCATCTGCTCGACCCTGGGAAAAGTCGCGAGGGCGTGAAGGTGGATCCGGCATTACCAAGACCAGATGTGGCCAGATCCGTGCGTTAGCGGCGTAATGCTCGAAAGCCTCGGCAATGACCGCAAACACTTCCTCATTGGCCCGACTGTTTTTCGATCGAGACGCGCAACAAATGGTGATAAATCAACACGGCGCATTAAGGATAATGCGCCCTACCTTCCGAACCGGGGCGGCCTAGACGTTCTGCATCACCCAATTCAGGTCGTTCAGCACCGCGCCGGTCCCATTGGCCACCGCGGAAAGGGGGTCATCGGCGACCGTGACGGGCAAGCCGGTCTTTTCGCTGAGCAGGCGGTCGAGGCCGCG
>CAZJLP010000004.1:62576-106250 GCA_964546955.1 uncultured Opitutaceae bacterium
GCGAACCGCCGCCAGCCATCACAAAACCGCGATCGACGAGGTCGGCTGAAAGTTCCGGGGGGCAACGCTCCAGCGTGGTGCGCACCGCGTCGACGATCGCCGCGATCGTGTCGCTGAGCGCCTCCCGCACTTCCTGCGACGTGATATGGATCGTCTTGGGCAGGCCGGCCACCGAATCGCGGCCTTTCACCTCCATGGAAAGTTCCTCGTCCAACGGGTAGGCCGAGCCGATGCGGATCTTGATTTCTTCCGCGGTGCGCTCGCCGATCAGGAGATTGTACGCGCGCTTCATATAGTTGACGATCGCGCTGTCTAGTTCGTCACCGGCCACGCGTATCGATTTTGAGAATACAATACCCGAAAGCGAGATGATTGCGATTTCGGTCGTGCCGCCGCCGATGTCGACAATCATGTTGGCCGCCGGCTCGTCGATGGGCAGCCCGACGCCGATCGCGGCCGCCATGGGCTCGGGGATCGTGATCACATCGCGAGCGCCGGCATGCGTGGCCGAATCTTTCACTGCCCGCTTTTCCACCTCGGTAATACCGGAGGGAATCGCGATGACCACCCGCGGCGCCACTCGCAGGGCATTATTGTGCACCTTGCGGATAAAATAGCGGAGCATCGCCTCGGTCACATCGAAGTCAGCGATCACGCCGTCCTACATCGGGCGAATGGCCGTGATATTGCCGGGCGTGCGGCCGAGCATGCGTTTTGCCTCATCTCCGACCGCCCGCACCTTGCGGGTCGTGGTATCGAGGGCGACGACGCTGGGCTCGCGCAGGACGATCCCTTTGTCTTTCACGTAGACGAGCGTATTCGCGGTTCCGAGGTCGATGCCGATGTCGTTGGAGAAGTAACCGAATAGGTTCGATGCCATGATTTCGTGGTAAGTGGCGGCGTTGCCGCCCACGGAAAACAATCGACGTATCCTCCCGCTGTCAAAGGAGAAACATGGGGACGGATGGGGTGTTTGCCCATGGGGGAGGGGTGTCGTTGGAAAGTAATTACGGCGCCGCAGGGGCCGGGGACGGGCATGGCGTCGCACCACCGTGCCAGCGGTCGGTTCGCCCTAGGCTAGGCGAATGCGTCCCGCCGAGCCGTCGGCGTTGTCGCCGCGCAGAGTTCGCGACGCTGTTCCGGCCCGCTCCGGCAATTCGCGAAACCGGCAAACCGCGGCTTGACCGCTCGCGGAAATACAGCGTGCCTGAATCGCGCCCCTGTCGCGAGTGCGTCTTGCGCTGAGCATCGGACTAACGCGGCGGGGGTCGGTTTCGGAACCTGCCCTCGGGGTGGTTCTTCCACAGATCGTTCAACCCAAAACTCAGAACCCAAAACCCAAAACTGGCGACCCGCAGGATGCACGGCATCGATTTCATTCAGGATCTGGCAATTATCCTCCTCGTTGCGGGGGTGGTGGGCTGGATTTGCCACCGACTGCAGCTTTCGGTGGTCGTGGGCTTCCTGGCGGCAGGCATCGTGGTGGGACCCTACGCCCCTTTCTCCTTTGTGGAGGACGTCGGCCGGATCCAGACCCTGGCCGACATTGGACTGGTGTTCCTGATGTTCTCGATCGGCCTCCACCTGAGCCTGCGGAAAATGCGCCGCCTCGGGTTCTCCTTGCTGGCGGCCGTGTTTTGCGGCGCGGCAATCGTTTATTATCTGACGCGCATGCTGGGGGCCGCTCTCGGCCTGTCCGACATCGAAAGTCTCTTTTTGTCCGCGATGCTAATGGTCTCCTCTTCGGCCATCATCAGCAAGGTCGTCCAAGAAACCGGCACATCGCATGAGAGGGCCGGACAACTGGCCACAGGGGTGGCGGTGCTCGAGGACATCGTGGCGATCGTGATGTTAACGGTCCTGAACTCGGTGATGCAGATGGGAGGGCATAATTCCAAGCCGGTTGCCGTCACGTTGGGCAGTTTCGTCGTCTTTGTCGTCGTGGCGGGTGTCGTGAGCCTGCTGGTGGTTCCTTGGCTGCTGCGCAAGTTGAGTATTTCGGCCGAGGATGAACTCCAGACCCTCGCGGTGGCGGCAATTCTGTTCGGGCTGGCCTTTGTGGCGGAAAAGTCGGGTTACTCGCTCGCCCTGGGCGCCTTTCTCCTCGGAACGATCGTCGCCGAAACCCCTCATCGCACGCAAGTGGAGCGCACATTCGAGGGGATGAGGGACGTCTTCACCGCGGTGTTTTTCGTGGCCATCGGGATGCAGATCGACGTCCGGGTGATGGGTGACTCGATCGGTCTGATCGTCGGTCTGACCGCGTTCGCTATTCTGGCTCGAAGTTTCGCCGCGACAGTCGGCCTTTCCCTTATCGGCACGTCGGTCAAGGACGCCATGCGCGTGGGTTTGTCCGTCACGACGATCGGCGAATTTTCGTTCATCATCGCCCAGATCGGAATCGCGGAAAGCGTCCTGCCCAAAAAATACTACGCGGTCATCGTGGGTGTCTCGCTGCTGACGACGCTCGTCGCCCCCCTGCTCATTCGCAATTCCGATCGGATCGCGACCGCCGCCCTCGCGCAGCGACCCGGTTGGCTCAGGACTTGGCATTCCTACTATTACGGGTGGCTCGAGGGTTTGAAAGCGCGGCAAAAGCGTAATCTCCTCTGGCAGCTCAGTCGCAAGCGGTTGATTCAGATCGGGGTGGAGATGCTGCTGGTGACCGGTTTGCTGATTTTTTCCGAGTATCTGCGGGGGCTGGTCGAGAGGGCTTTGGGGCCCGATTGGCTCTTTCGCAACGGCCCGAACTACCTGTTCTGGGGAGTCCTTACCTTGGTTATTCTCGGCCCACTCGTGGCCATCTGGCGCAACATATCCGCCCTTTGCTTACTTTACGCGCAAGTCACCACGACGGGCCACAAGCGAGCCGCCGCCATGCGTCCCATTGTCGAGGGGGTCTTCAAAGTGGCGGGAGCGACCGCCCTCTACATCTGGCTTTTGCCTCTGCTCCCGATCGGTGGCAACGCACGCTGGATCCTGTTGAGCAGCCTGGCCGTTGCGGCGCTCGGTTTGGTTTTTCTCCAGCGCAAGCTGGTCTACTGGCATAGCGAACTCGAAGTCGGGCTGCACGGCGTTTTCCAAGGATCCACGGCATTGGCCGACACTCACGCTCCGTGGCTCCGCCCTCACGGCGATTGGAACATGAGCGTGGTGGACTGCGTCCTGCCCGATTTGGCGGATTGTCAGGGCAAACGCATTGTGGATCTGGAGCTCCGCGCTCGCTTTGGATGCACGGTCGTCGGCATCAGCCGGCAAGGCTACATGATCTCGCTGCCAGCGCCTGACACCGTTCTGTATCCGCGCGACAAGGTGCTGCTCATCGGCACGGCCGAGCAGGTCGCCGCCGGGAAAAAATTTCTGCTGGGAGTGAGTGGGGCGCTGACGATCAGCGAATTTGAAGACATACGGATGGAAGCAGTGGCGGTGCCCGAGGGAAGTCGCGCCGCTGGGCGGGACCTTAAAACGCTGTCCCCAGCGCAGACCCATCAAGTACAGATCGCAGGCGTGAAGCGCGGCAGCGTGCGAACGTTAAATCCGGCGGGCGATGAAGTGATCCAGCAGGGAGACGAACTGCTCGTGCTGGGAACTCCGGAGAAAATCCGCTCGTTCAGGGACTGGTTGACTGAAGACACCCCGCCGGCGGATATCGTCATCTAGCAGCAGCTAAACTAACGATGAAAAAAAACGCGCCTTCGTGGAGGCGCGTCGGGTGTGCGGCACTGCGGTGTGAACTCAGTTCGGTCCCGGAGTCTTGGTCGTTTCTGCCTTCTTAACTTCGGGTTCCTTCTCGTCGTCCGTAGTGGAGGCTTTCTTGAACTCCTTGATCGACTGGCCCAATCCTCGCGCGAGGCTGGGTAGCTTGGCCCCGCCGAAGAGCAGAAGGATGATCAACAGGATCCAAACGAAGTCCATGCCCTGAGGCATGAGCGCTACGAAAACAGAAGGCAGGAGATCCATGAGAAGGAAGGGAGTTGAAACGAGGATATTCGGAAGGGAGGAAGAGTAAAGGGGTAAAGCAAGGTTCGGGCCGAACGCGCGTCGAGTTGAAACGCGCACGGCCCCCTGCGGTTCCCCGGTTATCAGGACTGGAGATCGCCTGGTTTCTTCATCGCGACCTGCTTCAACAGGTTCTGCGCGTTGTCGAGCTGCTCGGCATCGAAGAAGCCGTGCAGCTGGCGGATGCGCGTCGGGTGGCGCATCTTACGCAAGGCCTTCGCCTCGATCTGACGGATGCGCTCGCGCGTCACTTTGAACTGCTTGCCCACTTCTTCCAGCGTGCGGCTGTAGCCGTCGATCAAGCCGAAGCGCAGAGAGAGCACCCGACGCTCGCGCTCGGTCAGCGAGTCGAGGACGTCGATGATCTTTTCACGCAGCAGCGAGAAGGCCGTCATGTCGTACGGATTCTCGGCCGACTTGTCTTCGATGAAATCGCCGAAGCTGGTGTCGTCGCCGTCGCCGACGGGCGACTGCAGCGAGATCGGCTGCTGCGCCATCTTCATGATTTGCTGCACGCGCTCGACGGGCATGTTCATCTCGTCGGCAACCTCTTCCGGCGTGGGTTCGTGGCCGTATTCCTGGAGGAGCTGCTTTTGCACCTGCATGACCTTGTTCAAGGTCTCGATCATGTGCACCGGAATGCGGATCGTGCGGGCCTGATCGGCAATCGAGCGAGTGATTGCCTGACGAATCCACCAAGTGGCGTAGGTCGAGAATTTGTAACCGCGGCGGTATTCGAACTTCTCGACCGCCTTCATGAGGCCCATGTTGCCTTCTTGGATCAGATCCAGGAAGGAAAGGCCGCGGTTCGTGTACTTCTTGGCGATCGAAATCACCAAACGAAGGTTGGCTTCCACCATCTCGGTCTTGGCTTTGTGGGCCTCGCGGATGTGGACGCCGGTCTGTTTCACCACTTCGAGGAGCTGATTGGGTGCGATCCGCTGTTCGGCTTCGATCTGCTTAAAACGCTGGTTGATCGCCCGGGTGTCGATCGCCGCGTCCTTCTTCGTCTTCGGGTTCTTGGCGCGATGGAGCTGCTCGTTCAGTTGCTCGATCTCGGTTAGGAGGGGACGAATCTGCTCCAGGTATTCCTCGTACACCTTGAGCTTGAAGAAAAACTTCCCGAAGTTCGCCTTCAGGTTGCTCTCGCGCTTCTTAAATTTCGCAAACACACGTTTTTTCGTGGCTTCGTCGCGGCTGGCCGAAAACTCCTCCCAGGCCTCGGCGACCGATGTTTCGCCGTCCTGGGTCAGCTCGACCAGCTTCGGCAGGTTTTTGAAATAGGCTTCGCGGCTGTCGATCTTCTTATCGATGACGATGCGGTCGAAACGCTCCTCGCGATTGAGCAGCTTGGCCCCGAGGCTTGCGATGTAGCGGCCAACCACGGCGGATTCAAACAAGGCTTCCTGCGCCTTCAGTTCCGCGGTTTCGATGCGCTTGGAAATCTCGACTTCCTGTTCGCGTGTCAGCAGCGGGACTTGGCCCATCTGCTTGAGGTACATGCGAACGGGGTCGTCCAGGATATCGTGCTGCGACGAACGCGATTCCTCTTCTTCGGCTTCTTCCTGCCGTTGTTTGTAGTCGTCGACCTGATCCGGCTCCAGAATCTCGATTTCCAGATTTTGGAGGATGGAGAGGACGTTATCGATTTCCTCCTGGTTTTCGACCGACTCCGGCAACGCTTCGTTGATGTCGTCGAACGTCAGGTA
This sequence comes from uncultured Opitutaceae bacterium, assembly GCA_964546955.1. Classification (GTDB taxonomy): domain Bacteria; phylum Verrucomicrobiota; class Verrucomicrobiia; order Opitutales; family Opitutaceae; genus CAZJLP01. The sequence goes on from CAZJLP010000004.1 coordinate 68,285, forward strand.
ACCCTGCTCCTTCGAAAGGCGAATGAGGTAGCGAATCTTCTCGTTGATTCCTCCGGCTGGGATTTCTCCGGCCGGGGCGGCCCCTTCGGCTCCCGGCGCGGCTTGCGTCTGGGCGATCGCCGTCTCCACGGCTTCGGATTGTGCTTCGTTGTCGGCGGCTTTTGCTTTGCGCGGCATGGGTTAAGGTCGGAAAATAAATCAGACAGCTACCGGCAAAGCTATCGGCGCACGGAGCTGTCGCTGTAGTTCTATACGTTCTTTGATGAGAGAAATTGCGTCGACGTTACTCTCCGCTCCATGGGTGGCTAAAGCAAGTTCTATTTGGCGCAGGCGCGGCTCCAGCGCCCGGGCTCGTAACTGGCGCAATCCTTCGTTAACCACTTTCACCGGATCATCAAGCTGGGGGGCATCAAATAGCAGGGATGCGACGAGCGTCTTTTCTTCGGCGGTTTCAAGCAGCGTGTCGAGGTGATTCCTCCCGGGCCAGGCATCATTTTCAAATTCGGCCAAAAATCGGTTAAGTAGGCGTCCCGCCATATGGTTTTGATCGATCCACGTGTGGGGAAGGGTGTGGCTCAGCGGTTTACCCAACTGTTCAAAGTGGAGGCAGATGAGTAGCAGGTGGTGTTCGGGCGATTGATTGGGCGAGGTCGGCGTCTGGACCGCGCCCACGCTCGCTGGCGGCGGGGCTGGAGGAGAGGCAGACGCTCGGGCGGACGAAAGGTTGGCTTGGCGCTTCCGAAAAGCGTCAAAGTCCCTCTGCACCGCGGCCAGCGGCAGTTTCAAATATCGCGCGATTTCGCCCACGAATTCCGATTGGGCGACAGCGGAGTCGGTCGCCGCGACGATTTCGAACAGCGCCGTGCCGCTCCGTCCTTTCTGCTCGGCGCTCGCCGCATCCGGATTCGGCAGAATACTGCGGCAAGCAAAGGTCATGGCGGATTGGGCCGAGGACCGGAGCTCCTGATACGCCTCCAAGCCGCGTTCGAGAAAGAGGAGATCGGGGTCCACCTTGGAGGCTCCGGGCAATCCGAGAAATCGGACTTCCAGCGCGGCGTGGAGCGCCATCGGCAGGAACCTGAGGGCGGCTTTCTGCCCCGCGCTGTCGCTGTCGAAAAAGCATTCGACCTGGGGACAGTACCGCCGCAACAGCACAAGCTGCCCCTCGGTGATGGAGGTGCCCTGAGGCGCGATTGCCGTCTTGAGACCGACCTGCCAGCAGCGCAGCGCGTCAAGCTGGCCCTCCACCATCACAAAAGGATGCCCATCGCCGACCGCTGAACGGGCTCGGTCGAGGTTGAAGAGCAGATTGCCTTTCGTGAAAATGGGGGTTTCCGGCGAATTGACATACTTTGCCTCGCGCGCCGGGTCGTCTTGGGGCGTGAGATCGGTCTGGCGCGCGGTGAACGCCACCACCCGTCCTTGGTGGTCGCGAATCGGGATCATCAACCGTCCGCGAAAACGCGGCTTGATCGCGCCGACGGTCAAAAGCGCTCCATCTCGAATAAAAAAAAGGCCGCATTGGCGCAGGGCGTCCTCCGAAAAGCCTTTTTTCAACAGAGCAGCTGCAAGCGAGTTCTCCACCGGATCGGCCGCGCCGATCTTGAATTCGTCCGCCAGCTCGAGGGGAAACCGCCTTTTCTGCACCCAATACTGCTGCATGAACTTGCCCGAGGCGCCTGTTGACTTGAAGGCCTGGTGAAAATGCTCCGCCGCTAGTTCGTGAATTTCGAAGATCTCCTGCCGAAGGGAGCGCTCTTCCCGGGTGGGGCCTCCTCCTTCCTCGTACTCAATGGGAACGCCGAACCGTTGGCCGAGGGTCTCGACCGCCTCCGTGAAGGTCAGCTGCTCCGTTTCGCGGACAAACGTGATCGCGTCTCCCGCCTTCCCGCACCCGAAGCACTTGTAATAACCCTTGTCCGGATCAACGTGAAACGATGGCGTTTTTTCATTGTGAAACGGACACAGGCCCTTGAAGCGCGCGCCTCCCTTGCGGAGGGTGACGACCCGCGACACCACATCCACGATGTTCACGCGCAACTTTAAGTCGCGAACGCAAGTGGGTTTAATAACGGGCATGGAAGCGGCGGGAGCGCGCGGGAAGCGGGGTCAAGTTTGCACTTTTAACTCGTTCCGCGCTCTGTCAAGAACTGCGGTTTGCGTGAAACTTCCGTTCCTTTTGGACGACACACTTGCTATGATTTTTTACTCCGCCGCCCGGCCCGCCGTTCTCGCGCTCGCCACCTGCCTAGGTTTGGCCGTCGGCTACGCAGCCGAACCCGGCAATCCGGCGGCCAAGAGCACTCCCGCGGCGACCGCGGCACCGATCGCGGCGCCCACGCCTCAGCCGGTTTGGGAGGCGCGGCTGGAGAAATTCGATGAAGCGGCCTACGCCACCCAAGTCGAAAAGCTGATCGCCAAGTTTGAGGAGACAAGCGGACGGAAACTCTTGCCGGGGCCCAAACAGAAGGTGGGCCTAAAGATTTATGCGGATTCGGGCCCCGGGCTGGCCACGCCGCTTCCGTTGGTCAAAGCCGTCATCGCCGCCCTGGAGCGACGGGGTTTCAGCAAGGAAAATATCTTCCTGGTCGGCCTGAATCAGCTGCGGCTCCGCATGACGGGCTACCTGCCGTCCCTCGTTTCCGGTGAGTCGCCGTTCAAAGGCCATCAAGTGTACGTCCTTGAATCGGGCAAGTTTTACGACCCGGTCTGGTTCTATGACAGCCCCCTGCCTTCCCGCTTCGACCCGATCTTTGCGGAAAAGAGCGTCGAGGGGGTCAATCCGAGCACGACGGTTGAACAGGACCGCAAGAGTTTCCTCGCGACTCCGCTTTTTCTCGACGCCGATTTCTGGATCAACCTGCCGGTCTACACCGATCATCCCACGCTGGGCATCAATGGCGCGTTGGTGAACGCGACATTGTGGAATGCCAGCAATACAGCGCGATTTTTCCGGAGCCCGGCCAACGCTCCGGCGGCCGTCGCGGAAATGAGCGCGATCCCCGAACTTCGCCAGACGTGGATGTGTACGATCGCTAGTCTCGAGCGGTATCAGTTTATCGGGGGGCCGTATTTTAATTCTTTGTACACCGTCTCGGAGCCCGTCGTCTGGCTCAGCACCGATCCGGTCTTTATCGATGCGCTCGCCCTCGATCGCATCAACGGCCACCGCCAGCGGGCCGGCTTCAAGCCGGTTTCGGACGAAATCCGTACCCTCGACTTCGCCGAACAACTCGGCGTCGGCCTTCAGCAGGCCGATACCAAACGCATTGTCCGGGTGGGGGAGTAAGCGGCGCGTTAGCGCCCATCGTTCTCGTTCTCCTACTCTTACTCGTTCTCGACCCCAAAAAAACGGTCGAGCCTCGATTCGATATCGCCAGCAATACCACGACGCTGGGGTGGAGAACGATAGGAGTAGGAGAGCGATAACGATCGAACTCCGATGGCGGCCGTCAGGGACAGCGGGCGTTTCCCTGAGCACGAACGAGAAGGTTTTTGAAACGGGTCCCCATGTATCTGTCGGCAACCCCGTTACTCCTGTAAAAATCGCTTGTCTCCACGCGGTGCCTACGAACAGTTTCTCCCATGCCTTCCGCTGAGTACCTGCCCATTCTGATCCAAGTCTGCCTGGCCGCCGGCCTGGCGATTGCGATTGTCGGCGCAAGCCACCTGATGGGCCAGCGCGCGAAAAAGAATGCCATCAAGGACACGGCGTACGAATGCGGAGTGAAACCGGAGGGTCCGATCCACACCCGTTTTTCGGTCAAGTTCTATGTCACCGTGATGCTGTTCATCCTCTTCGATATCGAAGTGGTTTTCCTGATACCCTGGGTCTTCATTTACCGCGAGTTTCTCGCCGCCAATATCGCGATCTTTTGGCCTGTCATGTTTTTCATCGGGGTGCTTGTTCTAGGTCTTTTCTACGAGGTGAAGAAGGGCGCGCTCGAGTGGGAGAAGTGATCCTTCCTTCACCCGGATAACCGATCACCGCATGCGGCTCGAAAAAATCATCGCAAGGAGCCGCATTGCGGATCTGAGGAGCCCCGACATGAAAGGGGCCCTGGAGGAACTACTCGAAGTCTCGGTGAACCGCTTCCCGGACCTGAAGCAGGAATCCCTGCTCCGCGGGTTATTGCAGCGCGAGAGCACGATGACGACCTACCTCGGCTTCGGCGTCGCGCTGCCGCACGTCCGGGTCAAGATGGGGCGCCGCTATATCTTGGCCATTGGGCGCAGCCGCAGCGGCATTCGCCACGAAGGTGCGAAGGACGACGAGCCGATCCACCTCATTTTGATGCTGTTGGCCGACGAGAAAGCGAAGGATTACCTGCAGGTCCTCGCCTCGCTCGCGCGGTTGGTGAAGGAGCCGGACCTGGTCCGAAGCCTCATCGACGCCCCGACCCTAGACGATCTCTACGAGCGCCTTTACGCCGCCTTCGGCGGACTTTCCTCGCGGCCGACGCAAGCCCAGCAGAACCGGATCAATCGGATGATGATTCGCGAAGCCGAGCGCATCGCGGAAGGGGCCAGTTGCAGCGCCATCATGATCTTCGGAGACACCTTCGTCGGAGGGATCGAGCCGGGCGATTGGTTCGGCAAAACCAAGACGATCCTGGTCACTCGCAACCTGGTGGAGGCCAGCGACGGCGACAATGGTTTCGCCGAGCGGATCCAAGTGCGATCGTTTTCGAATCAGCGCCTGGCCCAACTGCGGAGCGCGATGCTCGTGGCCCTGACGCGCGGTGTCATTTCGTTCACCGATCGGATTTGCTGCCTTGGCGGAATCAGCGCGAGCAACCAATTCGACACCCTGGTGGTGGTCGACGTGGAGCGCGAGTTCCAGACCTTGCTCACGGGCCAGACGGACCTGCTGCCGGAGGATGTCAAACCGGAGGTGTTGGAGCGCGTGATCGCCGTCGCGACGGAACTCGCGGTCGAAGGGCGCGAGGGGCGGCCGGTGGGCTGCCTCTTTGTGGTGGGCGACACCGCCCGCGTGGAAAAACTGACCAAGCCGCTCGTCTTGAATCCATTTTACGGATACAAGGAGGAGGATCGCAATATCCTCAATCCCTTCATGGATGAGACGGTGAAGGAGTTTTCGTCGATCGACGGGGCGTTTGTCATCCGCGGCGACGGGGTAGTCGTGTCGGCCGGCAGCCTCGTGCAGGCGACGGACAACGATCACGCCTTGCCGTCCGGTTTGGGCAGTCGCCATGCCGCCGCGGCCGCCGTTTCCGCCGCCACGCAATGCATTTCGCTGGTCGTATCGTCGAGCACGGGCCAAGTGACCCTCTTCCGCCGAGGAGTGATGCTGCCGCTGACGGATAAGAAGATGTCGACCGTTTGAAGCGCGTGCAGCGTTTCAAACACTCGTTCTCGTTCCCGCCCGTTAGGGAACACAGCACCGCGACGGCTGCCGGCAGAGCGAGTTCTGTGGGAGCGAGAACGAGTAAGTTAGGAGAACGAGAAACGATACCGGAGAACCCCATTCCCGCCTTTCACTTTAGCATTGCGCAACCGCTTCGCGCCCGGTTTGTTTCTCCCTTTCAACCTTTTCTAACCATGCAAGAAGTCGTCACCCTGGAATGCACCGAAGCTAAAAAAGAGGGTAAGCCCGTATCCCGCTACCTCACCACGCGTAACAAAAAGACCGTGACCGAGCGGATCGAGAAGAAGAAGTACAATCCGCACCTGAAGCGGCACACGTTGCACAAGGAAATCAAGTAAGGCAACTTACGTTTTTCCGGGGCTTCGGCCTCGGACGCAGTTTTGAAACTGACCCTTCGCCGGGTCAGTTTTCTTTTTTGATGCTCCCGGCGGATTCGGCGGTCTTCCCCGAAGGGGTGGCGCCAGCCGGTGATGCGGGATGCTGGGCGCGGCGCGCCGCACGCCAGCCTTCGCGGTGTTTGCGAATCCAGTCCAAAAGCGCTCGTTCGAAGCCGATATCGTAGCCCAAGCGCTCGGATTCCAACCACTTGTGCTTCAGGATTTCTTCCCTTTCGGCGAGGAATTCCTGATAGAGGCTGGATTGTTTAACGAAGTCACGGGATTGCTCGGACTCTTTGGAAGGTGACGTCATGGCGACCACGGCGGGGCAGGTTTAGAGATTACACGAGAATTGCATTTAGGCGACAAAACGCCGCTTTTCTCGCCAACTTATTCCCCGACAGCCTTCTGTAGTTTCCGTTGAGCGATGTTCCGGATACATGGTGTAGGTGGCCATGGGTCTCGTGCCCTTCATCCGACATTCCCAGAGACGACCGATCGCATCGGGTGCGGCGGGAACTCTGCGGGTTGAAGTGCCATGAGTTGTTATCTGCCACCAAAAGTAGGTCTGCGGGAGAGCCTGTCAATGCCGGGGACAGGTGGCTCTCTTTACTTCGTTAAACACGAAGGATGCGGTTTCATTTCTTTTTGGTTTCCAGCAAGACCTGCGCGATTTTGCGAAAAACTGCCGCGGCCTCCCCATCGGGCTGTGCCACAACGACGGGGGTGCCGGAGTCGCCACATTCACGGATTTCCGGCAAGAGCGGGACTTGTCCCAGCAGTCCGGTTCCGAGCGATTCAGCCGTCTTGGCGCCTCCCCCCTGGCCGAAAACATGATGCCGCTTCCCGGTGTCGTCGACGAAGTGGCTCATGTTCTCCGCGACGCCGAGCAACGGCACATTCACTTTGGTGAACATCAAGGCCCCTTTGCGGGCCACCTGCGTGGCTGCAAGCTGTGGGGTCGTCACCACTACAGCTCCGTCGAGCGGCAGGGACTGCACGAGGGTGAGGTGCGCATCGCCGGTTCCGGGAGGAAGGTCGATGAGAAGGAGATCGAGTTCCCCCCACTTCACATTCTGCACGAACTGCTGAATCGCCTGCGTGATCCGCGGTCCGCGCCAGGGCAGGGGCGTGTTGAGATCGACGAAAAATCCGATGCTCATGACCTTCACGCCGTGCGCTTCGCGGGGAATAAGAGTATTGCCCTCGGTGAGCGGCATGCCCGCTGCGCCGATCATCAAGGGAACGGAGGGGCCATAAATGTCGCAGTCCATCAATCCCACCCGCCCCGGGCGGCCTTGCGCGGCGAGAAGCTGCGCTGCCGCGCAAGCTAGGTTTACTGCGAAGGTCGATTTGCCGACGCCGCCTTTGCCTGACGCCACCGCGATGGAGAGTTGGATCCCCGTTGGCGCGTTTCCGGCGGCAGCGGCACCGCCGCCCCCCGCGGCCCCGGCCGGCTTCGGCTGTGCGACGGCGATGTCGATGATCGTCTCCTTGATTTCCGGAAGCGCGCGGAGGCAGCGATCGACTTCGTTTTTCAGCTGGAGCGGCACTTTCGGGTCCGCCGTGGTGAGGGAAAGCGAAACTTTCGCCGTTCCCTCGACCCAAGCTGCCGAGCGGACCAGTCCGAAGGAAACGATGTCGCGGCTGAAGCCGGGATACTTGACCTGTTTGAGAGCTTCGATGATTTGATCGGACGTCACGGGAAACGGGATTGAGTAAACCTGAAGATTTTACGTTGTGAAGCGAGCCTTGGCTGTAAATACAAATGGCCGGGCCCCGTGGCGGCGCCCAAAATTCTTTCTTCATGCAAAAACTCCTTAGCTTTTTTCTCGCGGTGATGAGCGTGCTGCCGGCATTCGGCCAGGGCAAAGACAGCATCATCGTGTCGGCTTCGAACGTCATAGCCGTGTCTGTGAGCGGCCCGGCAGATCTCGAGACGCCTGCCCGGACTGCCTTCTCCGCCCACGGCGCTTTCACGCTCCAGGGCAAGGCCAAATTTGAAATCAAATTCGCGCCGGCCGGTGCGGGCCATGTGAAGGTCGACGTCACGGACGGCGCCAAATCCGTCCTCAGTCAGACCTTTGGCGGCACCACCCCGCGCAACGCGCTCTTTCGGGCGGCCGACGCCGCCGTCAAGGCGATCACGGGACAACCCGGTTTCTTCGCCTCCAAACTCGCTTTCATCAGCGACAGCACGGGTCGCAAGGAAATCTACGTCAGCGATCTTTTTCTCGGCGACGCCAAGCGCATCACGAACGATAGCGCTGCCGCGTTCACCCCCCGCTGGTCGCCGGACGGAAGCAAGCTGATCTACACCAGCCTCTATCAGGGAGCCCCCGACATCTACCTGATCGATCTCGCCGCGAACCAAAGGAAGTTGTTTGCCAGCTTCAAAGGCACCAATTCCGGAGCGCGCTTCAGTCCAGACGGTTCGCGCGTCGCCATGGTCTTGAGCGGCGCGGGAAATCCCGAAATCTACACGAGCAACGCGCAGGGAAGGGATTTCCAACGGCTCACCCGCACCGCGGATGCCGTCGAATCGTCGCCCTGCTATTCGCCCGACGGGAAGTCGCTCGTGTTCGTGTCCGATCAACAGGGCAAACCCCAGCTGTTCACGATGTCAGCATCGGGCGGCCAGCCCCGCCGCGTCACCTCCGGGTATGCGTACTCCGCCGAACCGGACTGGAACAGGGTGCAGACCAGCCTGATCGCTTTTACGGCGGGAATCGGCCGCGGCTTTCAAGTGGGCGTGTGCGATGTGACCGGCAAGACGCGCCCGCGCATTGTGACCAACGATGCAGCCGACGCGGTCGAACCGGTCTGGCTGGCCGATGGGCGCCATATTCTCTACACCGCGAAATCCGCCGGTAAACGCAGCCTCGTGATCCTCGATACCGGCGTGGAAAACGGCAAACGCACCGTCATCAGCAAGACGTCCGTCTCTACGGAAAAACCGAGCGTATGGTGGTGACGTGCGCGACGCGCAGGTCGCGGTTTTTGGTTTTGGGTCACCGGCCTTGTCGGTCACCCGCCTTGTCATCCTCGAGCGAAGCGAAGGCTCCAATTCCATGTTGCTGGCAGGGTCCAATTGGATCCTTCGCTTCGCTCGAGGATGACAGATAGGTAAGAGTAATGCTCCGCATTGCCGGATCCAAGAAGCCTACGAACCAACGCGCCCGGAGGTCGCGTTCCACCTCGGATTCCGACAACCCAAACCGCAGCGGCCAACGGCCGCTGCTAGACGTCAAAGTAGAGATAAAACTCGTGGGGATGCGGACGCAAACGGACGGCGTCGTACTCCGCTTTCTTCATCGAGATATAATTGTCGATGAAATCCTTGGTGAAAACGTTTCCTTTCGTGAGGAAAGCGTTGTCTTTCTCGAGAGCCTCAAGCGCGCCTTTCAACGAGTCGGGCACGTGAGGCACCTTGGCTAGTTCTTCCGGTGGGAGATCGTAGAGGTTTTTGTCCAGCGGCTCGCCGGGATGGATCTTGTTGAGGACGCCATCGAGTCCGGCCATGAGCAGCGCGGCATTGCTGAGGTACGGATTCGCCGCTGGGTCGGGGGTTCGGTACTCAATGCGCTTGGCCTTCGGACTTGGGCTGTACGTGGGAATGCGAATGGAGGCGGAACGATTGCGCGCCGAGTAGGCGAGATTGACCGGGGCTTCGTAGCCGGGGACCAGGCGCTTGTAGGAATTGTTCGTGGGATTGCAGATCGCGCAAAGAGCCGGCGCGTGTTTGAGGATGCCGCCGATAAAGAAAAGCGCCATTTCGCTGAGTCCTGCGTATCCATTGCCGTAGAAAAGCGGTTTCCCGTCCTTCCACAGCGACATGTGCGTGTGCATGCCCGAGCCGTTGTCGCCGAAGAGCGGTTTCGGCATGAAGGTGGCGGTTTTGCCGTACTTGTAGGCGACATTTTTGACGATGTACTTGTACAGCGTCATCTTGTCGGAGGTCTTCAGCAGCGTGTCGAAAACGATGTCGATCTCCGCCTGGCCCGCGGTCGCGACTTCGTGATGCTCGCGCTCGACCGGGATGCCCAGCGCGATCATCGTCAGGATCATCTCATTGCGGATATCGATGAGCTTGTCGGTCGGGGCGACCGGGAAATAACCTTCCTTGGGTCGGATTTTGTATCCGAGGTTCGGGGACCCATTGTCCTCCTTGTCGCGCCCTTTATTCCAGATGCCTTCGATCGAATCGATCTTGTAGTGCGCGAAGTTCGTTCCGCCGTCATAGGTCACGCTATCGAAGATGAAGAACTCGGCTTCCGGTCCGAAATAGGCGGTATCGGCGGCACCCGTGCTTTTGAGGTAAGCCTCTGCTTTCTTCGCGATGCTCCTCGGGTCGCGTTCATACGGCTCACGCGTCATCGGATCGATCGTGTCGCAGGTCAGCGAGAGGGTCGCGTTCGCGGCAAAGGGATCGATGAACGCGGTGTTCGCGTCGGGAATCACCAGCATGTCCGAGGCATTGATGACTTTCCAGCCGCGGACCGACGAACCGTCGAAACCCAGGCCCTCGGTGAAAATTTCCTCCTTCAACTCGGAAAGCGGAATCGCGAAATGCTGCCAGGTACCGAGGATGTCGCAAAGCTTGAGGTCGACGATTTTGACCTCTTTGTCCTTTGCGAGTTTGATCACTTCTTTAGGTGTCATGGGTGTGGGCAATTCGTTGATGAGGAAAAGACCGTGGGGTGGGGTGATGGGGCGACGAAGGGCGCCGCTCCTCGCATAGCATGTCGTGGGTCTTCCCCGACAGGATACGACAAGGGCCGCCTTGGTTGGCGAGCCAGGAATTCTGAAGCAGGTCGGCTAAGCGGATCGAGGTAGGGCGGGGCTTCTGGACCCGCCCTACCTCGATCCGTTCAAAGGCCCCTCGGGTGAACCCACCGCGGGCTCAGGCCAGGAGAGAACGAGAAGAGAGACCGACAGGTGGTGCGAGACTCGGTCACACTTCAAACCGCTCGCCCAAGTCCGGGCGCCCTGTCGTTCCAAGGAGGTAAAGATATCCTTCTACTTCCTCGGCCGAGAAAGGCGGCATCAGCGCGATGATGCAACGGCGATAAAGCCCTTCGCCGACTCCCTCCAGCCGGTCTAGCTCACTTAGGCACGGGGCATCTACTTCCCAGATCTCGCCCTTCACGGAGAGCCCACCCGTTCCGACTTCCACCAATCCTGGAAACCCGTCCAGCCCGTACATTCGATACTTGGGCTCTGTCCGAGCTTCCCCGACGAATCTTTGTCCGGCCAAGTAGTGGGTGTTGCTTCCGCCCCGTTTGAGGGTGCCGTAAACGAAAATCTTTTTCATGACGCAGCCGCGCCCTGCACCTCGACAATGACACAGGTCGTGTTGTCGCGGCCGGAGGCCTCGACCGCTTCCTCTACGAGCTGGCGCGCGCGGTCCTGTCCGGTCCTCGATTCTCGCAGCGCTTCCTCGATCCGACGATCCCACAGGCCGTCGATCAGGCCATCCGAACACACCAGAAAACAATCGCCCGGCCGGCAGCCGACTGCTCCGACTTGAGGATCCACAAATTGGTGCCCGGCTCCCAAGGCTTGATTGAGAGCGTTGCGCTGGGGATGGGTACGCGCTTCCCGTTCATTGATCTTTCCTCCGCGTCGAAGGAAGCCCACGAAAGTGTGGTCGTGGGTCAGCTGTTTTAATCCACCCCCCTTGGGAAGGAAGTAGATGCGGCTATCTCCAACATGCCCGAAAAACATCCAGCCTGGCGTGAACCAGCAAAGACTCAGCGTCGCGCCCATTCCGGCACATTCTTCGTAACTGCGACCGAGTTGAACGAGGTTTTGGTGAATGTTGCCGAAAAGCTCCGTCAGGACGTCCTGAAAGCCGCTATTCATCCCTCCCGCCGACATCCGAAAGGCAGCCGGCAGCAGCCCTGTCAATTTTTCGACCACAATCCGGCTTGCGAACTCGCCCGAGCTGGCGCCGCCCATGCCATCGCTGACGGCAAACACAAAATCGGCATTTGCCAGGGGGGCTTCGCCGTACTTGCCCAGGTATTCCACGTGATGGCCATCGAATTTCAGCGCAAGAAAGGAGTCCTCGTTGTTCGTCCGGACTTTGCCTCGGTGGGTGGTCGCGCACCAACTCAAGCTGGAAACCTCGGGAGCGCCGTCGGCGGGGGAGGTTGCGGAAAGAGACATGCAGGCAAAGGCAGCGCCCGTGCGCTTAGGAACCCTCCGCAGGGGCCGCAGGCGCTGCGGGAGCGGGCTGCTCATCGAGGATAGTCGCAAATTCGAAGTCGATGGCGCAGAAGCGGCCATCGGTGATTCGGTAAGTAATATTGCGCATCACGGCATCCTCATGGCGGACACCGAATTTTTCCAGCTCGCCGTAAACCTCTTTCATTCGTTCGTCGCTGATTTGCTCGATGATTTTGCCGCAATTACTTGTGACAATTTTCAGATTCGCCGGGTCACATTCCAGCAGTCGAGGGACGAAGTCGCAATTTCGGCTTTCGAGATGTTTGAGCACCCGGACTTCGTTCTCGAAACGTTCCTGAGCCTTCGGTCCCCGAAAGGTCTTGTGCACCCGCCCGTCGAAACCAACCCGAACCAAGGCGCGCTGGGTGTCTTTCACATTATGCATGGCCGAAAGGGTGGATAATTTAAGCCGTTTTCGGGTCTGGCAAGACGACGTCCTGATCAATTTTGAACAAAATGCATGAATGAAAGACCCCCGGAGCCATGAATAATAATTCTAGTTGGCAATGGCATATAAGGTGCTTTTTGCTCCGTGGTCCGTGCGGTCGCCGGCTCAGGCTCTGTCTTTGCGTCCCACGCACCCACCATCCACGCACACCAAAAACTCCTCAATATGGCCAAATACAAATTGGAATACATCTGGCTCGACGGCTACCAGCCCCTCGCCAGCTTGCGCAGCAAGACGCAGATCAAGGACTTCAACAGCTTTCCGAAGCTGGAAGACCTTCCCAATTGGGGTTTCGACGGAAGTTCGACCCAGCAGGCCGAGGGCAAGAGCTCTGACATCGTTCTGAAGCCGGTTGCCGTTTATCCCGACTCCACCCGCAAGAATGGCGTGTTGGTGATGTGCGAAACGTTCCTCCATACGGGCCAGCCGCACCCGAGCAATTCTCGCGCGACCATTCCGGACGATCCGGATACGTGGTTCGGTTTCGAGCAGGAATATTTCTTCTACAAGGATGGTGCTCCCCTCGGCTTTCCGACCGGCGGCTTTCCCGCTCCCCAAGGACCGTACTACACCGGCGTAGGCTACAAGAATGTCGGCAACGTGGCGCGTGAGATCGTCGAGCAACACATCGACCTCTGCCTCGATGCCGGTATCAATATCGAAGGCATTAACGCCGAAGTCGCGAAGGGCCAGTGGGAGTTCCAGATCTTCGGCAAGGGCTCAAAGAACGCCGCCGACCAGCTCTGGGTCGCCCGCTACATTATGGCGCGTCTTTGCGAAAAGTATTGCGTCGACATCGAATGGCGCTGCAAACCGATCCTCGGGCCCTTCAACCAAGCTCTCGATTGGAACGGTTCCGGTATGCATTCGAACTTCTCGACCAAGCACATGCGCGAAGTGGGCGGCAAAGCGTACTTCGAAAAGCTCATGGAAGCCTTCAACAAATTCCGCGACGAGCATATCGCCGTTTACGGCCCGGAGAATCATCTCCGCCTCACCGGACTGCACGAGACGCAGTCGATCGACAAGTTCAGCTACGGCCTCGCCGACCGCGGCGCATCGATCCGCATGCCCCACAGCTTCGTCAACAACGGCTACAAGGGCTACCTCGAAGATCGCCGTCCGAACTCGGCCGCCGACCCGTACTTGGTCGCCGGTCGGATCATCAAGACGATCCAGTCTGTCCCGACGTCGTAAGGTTTTTCCGACTCGGTATCTTTCGAGCGCCGTCCTCCGGGACGGCGCTTTTTTTGTGCGGTAGGGCAGCTGTTCGCGCGGCCGTTGCAAAGCGGGCCGATTAAGCGCCGGCAGCGGCGCACTGACACGGGCGGCGGTGCCCCGCTATCTTTCTCTTTATTCTTCTCTTAATCTTTCTCTCGGAGACCGGGACCCATCGAGAGAAAGATTAAGAGAAAGAATAAAGAGAAAGATTGGATGCTCATCTACCCCGCAACTCGGCGATCGCGGCTCCTACCCGCGGAATCGTCTGCTCTCCATACTTCGCGGCGGCCAGCTCGAGCACTTGCACCGCCAATTCTCGCGCTCCCACCACAAATGCATCCTGACCGCGATCGGCGTATACGCGGCCGGCTTCCCTCAGCAGTTCGGCATAAGCCAGGCTTTTTCGCACGCCGCATCGGACGGCTCGCCCACGCTGAGCAGCTTGAACTGCTCTGCCGGCGACAGACCCATGAATTGCTGCGCGGGCCGCACGAACAGGCGCTGTTGAGCGTGCACGATGGCCATCAATGCGGCGTCGTGGTTCCCCGCTTCGCGGAACTTCACGATTTCGGTGAGAAAGCGCCGCAGCTCTTCCAAAAGTCGCAGGATATAGTCGCGCTGTTGCGTGGCCATCGTTCCAGAGTAGGGCGCTAAGCGCGTCCGAGAAGTTGCAGGATCCGATCGGCGAGCGCGGCCGATCCCGCCTCCAACCAGCGGCGTCCTTTTTCCGCGCTCGCGGCTTTGGCGTCGCCCATCACGCCGCTTTTCGAAACGTCCGACGTGATCCAAGAGAAAATCGCCGGTGCGTTCTCGGGCCGAAGTTCGCCTGGATCGTCAATTCGCGCCGGGTACTCCGTCACTGCTTTCGTCATATCGACCAGTTCGGGCGCAATCGCCAGCATGAGCGACGTTTCCCACTCGCCGCCGTGGAACCCGTATTCGGCCTCCTGGGCCGACAAATCCGGCTTATAGGGCTGCCCGAGCAAGCCGATGCGCAGGCCGGAAAGAGACTGCAGCTCGCGGATCGTGTACACAAGGACCGCGCTGTTTCCGCCGTGCGTGTTGAGCAGCGCAATCTGACGGAAGCCGGCTTGATGCAGTTGCTGTACCAGCGCCAGAACCAGTCTGCGCAATATCTTCGCGGAAACAGAAAGCGTGCCGGCGAACCCGATGTGTTCGTTGCTCTTACCAAACGTAATGCAGGGCGCGACATAAACGGCCGCTTCGCCCGGCAGTTTTGGCAACGTATGAGCGAGCCAGGCTTGTCCGAGCATGGCGTCCACTCCCACCGGAAGATGAGGCCCATGCTGCTCGATCGCCCCGGTCGGAATAATCACCAGCGCGCGATTTTTGTGGGGCAGCGTCTCGAGTTCGTCGCGAGTGAAGGCCGCGAGATAACGCGCGCGATAAACTCGCGGAAAAACCGGGGCCGGAGGAATCGCATCGCCGCGCACGATCGGAGCCGGCTTTTGGTGATCGCTCCGCCCGAGAGGCGCGCGCGCGGCGATTTCCGCCAGCAACCGCGCGAGGCGTTCCCCCGCTTGGTCCAGTAGAGCGCCGCCATCGGGTTGCTGCTGTCCTGGCTGCGCCGGCGGGAGCGGGGGAGGCTGCCGCCAGTTTCCGGGGCGAAAGTCGGGGTCGATGACCTCTTCGGGACGTCTGCTCGGACTTGCGGGCCGCGCCAGCACCCGGGCAGCGACGGCTTGGGCGGCCGTGCGCTGTTCGCTTGCCGGATGGAAATCCAAGCCGAGCCCGCTCAGGTTAACGACGAAACTCTGCACGCCGAGCGAAGCGCGCGCGTCGCGGGAAGCGGCGTCGATCAGCTCTTCGTTCCACGGGCTGGTGCTGAAGAAAACGAGTTTGTGGAAGCCGGTGTTCTCGACGCAGTCCGCAATTTCGCGCAGGAAGTCGTGCGCTGTTTCGGGTCCGACCCCAAAAAAGCAACTTGGATAAGGCGCGAGCCCCAAACGCACCGGCGGCAAGACCCGGCAGCGGCCCACCTCGTTGAAAAGAGTCACTGCTTCCGCCAGGACCGCGCTGCCCACGATCTCTTCCGCATCGAGAGGCAGCCCCAGGCCGTGATCGGCCAGTCCATAAACGGGAATTACGACGACCACGTCGTCCGTTTGCTCCATTGCCTCGAAGGCTGTCCAGGAATGGTGCGCCCAAGCTGTGACGTGATCGGTCGCGGAAAGCCAACGGGTCGGTGTGGTCGAGGTGGACACGGTCGCGGCGAGGGTAGACGGGAGAGGAGAGGATTATGAAGAAAAATCGGGCGGATGGTGTTTCGATCCTGTGCTCTGCGAATTTCGGGTGGTGCGAGGTCCTCCGGCCACATCCGAGCTTGCCTCCCAAATACGCACACCGCAGAAACGCGCTTTTATGGAAAAGCTCGCCCTTCTCTCCGTGAGTGACAAACGCGGCTTGGTCGAATTCGCGACCGCCCTCGTTCAACGCTTCGGCTACCGCCTGCTCTCGACCGGCGGCACGGCCAAGCTTCTTGCCGAAAAGGGTCTTCCGGTGACTGAAGTCAGCCAGCACACCGGCTTTCCCGAGATCATGGAGGGCCGCGTCAAAACGCTGCATCCGAAGATCCATGGAGGTCTGCTCTGCCGCCGGGACAAGCCCGACCATCTTGCCCAGGCGAAGCAAAACGCGATCGCGATGATCGACCTCGTGGTTGTCAATCTGTACCCTTTCGAGGAAACGGTGGCCAAGCCCGGCGTTCATTTCGAAGACGCGATCGAAAACATCGATATCGGCGGTCCCTCGATGCTCCGGAGCGCCGCCAAGAACCACGAGAGCGTGACGGTGGTATGCGACCCGGCCGATTACGACGCGGTGATTGCCGCCCACGACAAGCCGGCGGATCTGGCGGGATTGCGCCGGAAGCTCGCGCTCAAAGTTTTTCAGCGTACCGCCAGCTACGACGCCGCCATTTCCCGCTATTTGGAATCCCAAGCGGCTGAACCCGACCTTGCGGCGCTCGCCGGATTGCCGGACACCTTTTCGCTCTCGTACAAAAAAGCTCAGGCTTTGCGCTACGGCGAGAACCCGCATCAGAAGGCGGCCTTGTACGGCACGTTCAACGATCATTTCCAACAGCTGCAGGGGAAAGAACTCAGCTATAACAATATTCTCGATATCACCTCGGCGACTTACCTCATCGGAGAGTTCGAACGGCCGACGGTCGCCATCCTCAAACACACCAATCCGTGCGGGGTGGCCTGCGCCGATGTCCTCGATGAGGCCTGGGATAAGGCTTATGCGACGGATCGGCAGGCTCCCTTTGGGGGAATCATTGTGGTGAATCGCACACTCGAGGGCGCGCTGGCCAAAATCATCAGCGAGATTTTCACCGAAGTGATCATCGCGCCGCGCTTCAGCGATGAAGCTTTGGCCATCTTCGGGAAGAAGAAAAATCTGCGCTTGATGATTGCGAAGGAGGGTCTCGGAGCCGACTCGCTCGTCGATGTGCGTTCCGTCGTCGGAGGGCTGCTCGTCCAGGACCGCAACAAGATCTTGGGCAATCAAGCCGACTTCAAAGTGGTGACAAAGCGTCAGCCGACCGCTGAGGAATGGGCGGGGATGATGTTTGGCTGGCGTGTCTGCAAGCACGTCAAATCGAACGCCATCGTCTACACGCGCGGCGAACAAACCCTCGGCATCGGCGCAGGGCAGATGGCGCGGGTGGACAGCTCGCGCATCGCGGTCTGGAAGGCCGGAGAAGCCAAACTGGATCTCAAAGGCTCCGTGGTTGCGAGCGAGGCGCTCTTTCCCTTTGCCGATGGTCTTGTCGCGGCCGCCCAAGCCGGTTCGACTGCGGCGATCCAGCCAGGAGGTTCCGTCCGGGACGAGGAAGTGATCAAAGCTGCCGACGAGCGGGGCATGACGATGGTCTTCACCGGCATTCGTCACTTTAAGCACTGAGTGGCGTTAGCACCCGCCCGCGAACCTTTTGCCCGGGCCCTAGTCAAAGGCGCAACCGTCCCCATGAAACCTTATTTTCTCCCTGTCATTCTCGCTCTTGGCTTCTTCGCGACAAGCTGCAGCACCGTTCAGGAAAGTGGCCGCCGCCAGCTGATGCTCGTGCCCGTGGCGGAGGAAACCCGCATGGGGCTCACGGCATTCGAGGACGTCAAATCGAAGGAGAAAATCTCAACGGACCCTCAGGCCAATGCCCGTATCCAGAGGATCGGCACGCGGATCGCCCGCGCGGTGGGGCGCGATTTGCCGAACGCAGAATGGGAATTCGTGGTGTTCGATTCAGATCAGCTGAACGCCTTTGCCTTGCCCGGCGGGAAAGTGGGGGTTTACACCGGCCTGATGAAGTTGTCGCAAAGCGACGACGAACTCGCGTGCGTGATCGGCCACGAAATCGCACACGTCACATCGCGTCATGGCGGCGAGCGCGTCTCCCAGAATATGGCCGCCGCCGGTGGAGCGATGCTGGCGACGATTTACATGGAGGCGAAGGACGTGGATCCGGCGAAGCGCAACATGATCCTCGCCGGCTACGGGCTGGCTGCCACGGGGGCGGTGCTCCTGCCCTATTCCCGGGCGCACGAGTCCGAGGCAGACGCCATTGGATTGAAGTTTGCAGCGACCGCGGGTTACGATCCACGGGCGGCCATCACATTTTGGCAACGGATGTCGGCGGCTAATGCCGACAAACCGAAACCGCCGGAATGGATGTCCACCCATCCGGCCGACACCACTCGGATCGCAAATTTGCAGAAGCTCGCGCCGCAGTACATGGCGATTTACGAGGCCGCCAAGGCACGGGCCGAATGATCCTGGCGAAAGCGGCTTTTACGACTAGCGCCGAACTCGGTTTTGAGCCACGGTGCACGGATGTTCGATCCCGTTGAAAAGCTAAAGGAGTTCGTCCGCTGCCCCAGTATCTCGACCGACCCGTCGGCTAAGGACGGGATGAAGGGCGCCCGTGAGTTTATTGCAGCCGTCCTCGGATCGATGGGGTTCGCGGTCGAGATCGTCTCGACCAAGCTGCATCCCATCGTATTGGCTCACCGGGGCGGCGACCCTTCCTGGCCTCACGTGGTCATTTATGGCCACTATGACGTGCAGCCCGCGGACCCGCTCAATTTGTGGCAGACTCCGCCTTTCGAACCTCAGGTGAGGGGTCAGCGCATCTACGGCCGCGGCACGGCGGATAACAAGGGCCCCCTGATGGCCCATGTCACGGCGGTAGGCCGTTTGCTCGAGCGCAATCCCCGGCTTCCGCTTCGCATCACCTTCCTGATCGAAGGGGAGGAGGAAATGGGAAGTCCCAGTTTTCTCCCGTTCATCGAGCAGTACAAGGATCGGTTCAAGGACGCCAACTTCGTGCTTCTCTCCGATACAGGTATTCCCCGGGAGGACCAAGTGGTCGTCACCTGCGGACTGCGCGGCCTGATGCTCTTCGACTTGGTGGTGACGACGTCGAAGTCGGACCTTCATTCCGGCCTGCATGGCGGCGTATTGCGCAATCCCATACAGGCGCTGGCGGAGGTGTGCGCGTCGCTGCACAGCCCGGACGGGCGGGTCAACGTGCCCGGCTTCTATGACGACGTGCTCGACGTTGAACCGTGGGAGCGCGCCGAACTGGCGAAGCTGGGACAAAGCGAAGAACAATACCGCGAGTTCCTGGGCATTCCCGCCTTTCACACGGTCCAGGGTTACTCTCCGTTTGAAATGGTGCGTTTCATGCCTACCCTGGAATTCAATGGCATCGGCGGCGGCTACCAGGGGGAAGGAACCAAGACGGTGATCCCGAGCAAAGCCTTCGCGAAGATCAGCTGCCGCCTGGTGCCAAATCAGACGCCGAAGAAGATCAGGGAGCTCGTTTACGCGGCGATCCGGGCGCGCATGCCGAAAGACGTGGCGTTCGAACTGATCGACCAGCATGAAGGCATGCCCTACATCGCGGTGCCCCCCGATCGGTCGAACACTCCAAAGGATCAACCCTCGATCGTCGCGCGGGCATTCCGGGCCACGGACAAGGCCATTACCGAAGTTTTCGGCAAGCCGCCGCTGTACCTCCGAGAAGGCGGCAGTGTGCCGATCATCGCCGACATCAAGCGCGTGCTGAAACTCGACTCGGTCCTCTTCGGTCTCTTTCTGCCGGAGGACAACCTCCATGCCCCGAACGAAAGCTTTCACCTCGGCGTGATGGAAAAAGGAATACGGGCGTCGGAAAAGATCCTGGCGTCCGTGGCAGCAGGGTAGTCCGCCGCGGGGTTTTTTTCCCTCTTCCTCTGTCATCCTCGAGCGCAGCGAAGGAGCCGGTTAGACTCCGTCGGCCACATTGACCTGTATCCTTCGCTGCGCTCGAGGATGACAAAACGGACGATCCGCCGAATATTCGCGTCCATTGACGTCGCTTCGCGGTTAAAAATCCCCAAAAAAAACGCCCCGGATTTCTCCGAGGCGCTCAAAATTCGAACTAAACCGTCGTCGCTTACTTCTTGATCACGACCAGCACGACTTTGCGGTCGGCGGCCATCTCGGAGTCGGAGCCTTTTTCTTTGGCTTCGGTGTCACCCTTCGAGACGGTCTCGAGGCGGGTGGGGGCGACGCCCAGCTTCTCGAGGTAACTCTTGGAGGCGCCGGCTCGGCGTTCGCCGAGGCCGAGGTTGTATTCGGCCGTGCCGCGCCAGTCGCAATGACCCTCCAGCAGGATCGAGGCGTCCGGGTTTTTATCGAGAAAATCCTTAGCGGCCTGCAACTTCGGACGTTCAGACGCCTTGATGTCCGACTTATCGTACTCGAAGAAAACAGTCTGGGAAGCGAGCAACTCGCGGTTGCCGTCTTTGCCAAACATACCCTGGTCGCGGCCAGAGAGGCCATCTGCGCCCAAACCATCGACACCTTGCGTACCGAGACCCATATCTCCGCGGCCGAGCGTGGTCTGATCGGGCGTCGGGCGCTGCGGCTTCTTGGCGCAGCCGGCAAACACGAGCGAGGCGCCGAGGATAACGAGGGAAACTTTCTTCGAGAAGAGGTTCATGAGAAGGTGTAGGAACGACAGTGATTTGACCTTATTGAGCAATGGGTTTGGGTCGGCAAGTCATTTATCCTGCGAATCCATCCTCTGGCTTAACGTCTCCGCGACCCGTCTGCTTCCTTTTCGATAACGGGTCGGTGCGCGGAGCGTCAACGTTGAGTTTGCGGCACACGGCCGAGGCGCTTGCTTCGGGGTCCGGCGCGAGGGTGTTTCCGGTCTCGCTGCTGCATTCGACGAACGTCGATGCGAGCGAACTGGGGGGGCTCCCGGCGCGCCTCTTGGAGCCGGCGCTGCAGGCTTATCTCTCGGAGAATCCCACGGCGAAGGCCGTGCTTGCCCCCTTGTTTTTCGGTCCCAGCGGTGCGTTGACGGAGTACCTGCCTCGCCGACTGGAGGAGCTGCGAGCCAAGTTTCCCCGGGCGACGGTTCATTTGGCCGAGCCCCTCGTGGTTCCGGAGAAGGGCGACACGCGGATCGCCGAGGCGCTTGCGTCCGCGGCGCGCCGAATCCTCGAACGGAAGCCACTCGATCGCTCTCACGTGGTCCTGGTCGACCACGGCAGCCCGCAACGCGCGGTGGGAGCGGTGCGCGATTGGCTGGGAGACCGCGTGCGGGAGTTGTTGGGCCACGCCATTGGGTGCCTAGGGGTGGCTTCCATGGAGCGGCGGCCTGAGCCTGAGTACGCGTTCAACGAACCCTTGCTGGCGCGACTCCTGCGCGAGCCGCCATTCAATCAGGGGGATGTCGTCATCCTGCTGCAATTTCTATCCCCCGGCCGTCACGCCGGGCCTGAAGGCGATATCGCGCAAATCTGCGCCGCCGCGCAGCGCGAACAGCCTCTGTTGCGCACGCATTTGACCGACCCCATCGCTAACGACCCCCGCGTAGTGGACGTGTTGTTACAGCGGTACGAGGAGGCGGCGGCCAAGCTGCGCGCGTGAAGCGGGTTCGAGGGTAGGGCAAGGCCTCGGGACTCGCCGTCGTGTGAGGGCAGCGCTGCCCGGTTGATCAGTTGCAGCGCCCGATGGCGTGAAAATAGTACAGGAGAACGGATCTGTGTCCGCGCAGACGGCTGCGAGTCAGGGCATAGTGGATCGAGGACACCCACGGCTCAGCGGAGACGCACTCGCCCTACCTTTGCCCGTCGACGACCCTGCGTCGTGGCTGGCCAGCCTCAGCTCAATTTGCGCGGCTCGATCAAACCCACTTCGAGCGCGTAGCGTGTGAGGCTGGCGACGTCGTGGAGGTTGAGCTTGCGCATGAGATTGGTGCGGTGGTTGTCGACCGTCTTGACGCTGATGCCGAGCTTGGAGGCGATCTCCTTCGTGCTATGGCTCTCGGCGACAAGCTGCAGAATCTCGCGCTCGCGATCGGTGAGAAAATCGGCCGTGCTGCTGGAGGCGGGATTCGCGACCACGTTGCGGAGCAAGGCCGCCACGGCCGGTCCGAAATAGGTGCCGCCGTTGGCGACGGTTTCCAGGCCCTTCTTGAATTCGATCAATCCTGCCGTCTTCTCGACGAAACCATGGGCGCCCGCTTCGAGCATTTCGCGGACGAGCACGGGATTTTCATGACCGGAGAAGACGAGGACCCGGATGTTCTTCAGCTGCTTGTTGATCCGGCGAAGCAGGTCGACGCCATTGAGGCCGGGCAATTTGGCGTCCAATACGATCACGTCGGGCTTCACGTCGATGCAAAGTGTGTAAGCGCTTTGTCCGTCGCCGCTCTCGCCGACCAACTGGTAGTTGGCGTCGGTGCGCAAGATTTCGACTAGCATCTCGCGGATCGCGGTTTGGTCTTCGATAATGACGAGTCGTTTCATAATGGATGGCTGCGACGTTTTGCTAAGGAATCTTCGGCGGAAACCCCTCCGACTTTGAACGTAAAATACGTTCAGCCCGGAAGGTTAAGGATGATTTACGCTGCTTTTACACAAGGAATTAAAGCCGCGGTGGGGACGCTCCGATGATGGCAGCAGTGTTGTCTTTCATTCGTTCCGTCCCGGGCCTTGCCAAGGGCGCTGCCATCGCCGCCACCGCATTTTGCGGGGGTGGGTGCGCCACCGAGCCTGCGCAGCCCGCGGCTGCGGTGTTGGCTGCAAAACCTACCGCGCCGGTCAAGGCCACGCCGGCTGCCAATGTCAGCAAGCTGCAAGCCTGGCGCGATGCCGAGCTGATCGCCAAAATGGCGCCGGGCCGCACCGAAGTCATCGGTACCGGAGATTCCATGAAACCCGTTTATGGGGAGAACACGATCCTCGTCATCAGCAAGATCGGTTACGAGGAACTGAAGGCGGGAATGACAGTGGCTTATCTCAACACTCGCGGGAAAAACGTCGTTCACCAGCTCCTCGCGAGGGAGGCGAGAGGTTGGAGGGTGCAGGGTTACAACAACGCCGAGGAAGACGCGGAGCGCGTCACACCGTCGAACTTGATCGGAGTCGTGTATGCATCGCTTTCCTACAGCGATTCGCCGTAAGCGGCCGAAATGATTTGGTCGCGACGTATTCAATGTTTCCCCTCGTGCGTTCAGAGCCCCCCGACCCTGCACCCGTTTTCCCGCCACCGCAATACTTATCTTGTTCAGGCTCAGGCAGTTCACGCTTGGTGGGTTGGCCGGGATTCGAACCCGGAACCAACGACTTAAAAGGACGCTGCTCTACCATTGAGCTACCAACCCCCTAAGCGGGAAAGGGCAAGGAATAGGTTTTCGCTATCTCTATTTGCAAGAATTTTTTCGAACGTTCGGCCATTTCGCGCGTTGTTTAATCTGGCCGGCATATCGGGTTCTTTGAGGATAGCGAGCAACCGAGTTTTACCGCTTGTTAAGTCTCTGCCCTGCTTTGCCAAGCCGTCAAAATAGTGGGAACAATCGAAAAATATATCCATCAGACTTCCGTTGAACGTATGTCAACGAAAGCTCAGGAAGTGGCCTTTGACCGCATCCTAGTCGATCGCTTTAAAAGCGGTGACCAGGCGGCGTTTGACGAAATGGTAAAACGCTACTGGGACCGCATTTATGCGATGGTCCATCAACTTTTGCGCAATCCGCAAGACGCCGAGGAGGTGACACAAGATGCGTTCATCCGGGCACATCGGGGATTGGTGAATTTTCGCGGGGAGTCGGCGTTTTCGACCTGGTTATACCAGATTGCGACCAATCTCGCCCGCAATCGGTACTGGTATTGGTGGCGCCGCAAGCGGGACAAGACGGTTTCCTTCGACCAACCGGTCAGTGATAGCAACGAGACGCCGTTGTCTGAGGTTTTCGCCGCGGAACTGGAGACTCCCGAGGACGCAACCGTCACGCAGGAGTTTGTTGACCGGATCGCCGCCGGCATGGAGAAATTGAGCGCGAAGCATCGCGAAATTCTCATCCTCCGAAACGTGAAGAACCTTTCTTACGAAGAGATCGCGGACATTCTCCATATCTCGGTGGGCACGGTCAAAAGCCGCATCGCGCGCGCGAGAGAGAGCCTCCGCGGCAGAATGGGAGATGATTTTAAATGAAAGAGAGTCGTTTTATTGAGCTCCTCAACCTGTACGTCGACCATCAGTTGACGCCTGAGGAGGCGTCGGAACTGGAGAGGGAGATTCAGCGCAATCCGCAGCATCGCCACACGTATCAGCAGTACTGCCGCATGCAGAAGGCATGCACCCAGCTCTTCGAGAAGGAGCGGGTGGGAGCGCCGGCTTCGTCGCGTTTGGCCAAGGCGATGGCGGACGCGGATCGAAAGGTTGTCGGCGCCCCTGAGCCGGATCGCTCGTTCTGGTTTCGCGGCGTCATGGGCACGGGTCTTGCCGCAGCCGCTGCATTCGCCGTCGTGTTGGTCGTCAAAACCAATCCCGGCTCGCCCGGAAACGCGATTTCCCCGGCTTCGACCGTCGTAGCTTCCCAGGATATTCCTGCGGCAAACAAAGCAACGATCCCGACGGTCGTGGCAGTCACTGCAAAGCAGAGCCCGGAGCGCGCAGCCTTGCCAGCGCTCTTGCCGATGCACAAGCAGTCATCGGAACACGTGGCGCAGGCTCTGCGTCTGCAGTCTCCGGCAGAATTCCAGGTTCCCGAGTGGTGGCAGTCGGTGGAACTCCGCCCCATTCGCCCGATCGGCAACGAGCAGTTTGCTTTCGAGCCGCGCACGCAGCCGGCCGGGTCGCGCCCGCTGCAGACTTCGCCCGCCTACGTTGTTCCCGCGCAGCCTGACGATGCGATCATCGGCTGGCAGTTGCGGCGGTAAGACGGAGCAACGTGGATCCCGCACGCGCGGGATTGGTTCGGCTGCGTCGTCGCGGCCCGACCGATCTCTCACAGCTCGCCGGGACGGCGCGCCCTAAAGACCTCAAGCCAGCGCTTTCTTGATTAGCTGCTCCGTGGTGGCAGTTGGTCCGAGGGCGAGCGCCGCTTTGCGGATCGCTTCATCGGCGGTCTCGGTTTTGTAGCCGAGCGCCATGAGGGCGAGGACCGCGTCTCGCAGGCGCGATTCCTCCTTGCGCTCCGCCGTGCCCTCCACGGTGCCGGCCGCGATCACGCTTTCCACCGAGCCTCCCGCGCCGAGCTTCGCACGCAGTTCGATCACGAGACGCTCGGCGGTTTTCTTGCCGATGCCGGGGCATTTGGAAAGCGTCGCGACGTCCCCGTCGCGAATTGCCGCGGTGAGGGAAGCGAGCGATAACTTGCTCATGATCGTGAGCGCGCTTTTGGGACCGATGCCCGTCACGTGCTCGATCATCATGCGGAAGAAATCGCGATCTTGGGCGGCCGCGAAACCGTACAGCGTTTGGGCGTCTTCGCGATAAATGACGAGAGTATGTAATTTCACGGTCGAACCCAGGGGCGGCAATTTCTCCGCGGTCGTGACCGGAATGTGCACCTCGTAGCCGAAGCCGTTCAGCTCAACGATCGCCTGCAACGGCGTAGCCGCCGCGAGGGTTCCTTGGATCGAGGTAATCATGAGAGAAGTAGCGGGTAGCGAGTAGCGGGTAGCGAGTAGAAAAAGCGTAGAATTAAGCGAGTGAAAAGGCAGGGAAGGTCCTCTCAAATCAATCGTTCTCGTTCTCTTACTCCTACTCGTTCTCGTCCCGAACA
The DNA here is from genome assembly GCA_964546955.1 of uncultured Opitutaceae bacterium. Lineage (GTDB taxonomy): Bacteria > Verrucomicrobiota > Verrucomicrobiia > Opitutales > Opitutaceae > CAZJLP01. The sequence goes on from CAZJLP010000004.1 coordinate 94,042, forward strand.
ACGCGGTCTAGCGTGTGATCGTGTTTCCCACGTTGGCCCCGTACTGTGAGGACGAGAACGGGTAGGAGTAAGAGAACGATTACCGGTCCGCGCCTGCAGCCTCCGTATGCTCGCTACTCGCTACCCATTACTCGCTACTTCCGCCGGCTATTTCAGCCCCAAAACATCCTGCATATCGTACACGCCGGGCTTCTGAGCCACGGCCCATTGAGCGGCGCGCAGCGCTCCTCGGGCGAAGATGCCGCGATCGGACGCTTTGTGCGTCAGTTCCACGCGTTCGCCGAGCGCGGAGTAGATGACCGTATGATCGCCGACCACATCGCCGCCGCGCAAGGCGTGCATGCCGACTTCCGTCGGCTTGCGTTCGCCGGTGATGCCCTCGCGGCCGTGCCTGACATCGGAGGCGGCGAGTTTCCGCTCCTTCAGAATGATTTCGAGCAGGCGCGCAGCCGTGCCGCTCGGGGCGTCCTTTTTGAACCGATGGTGCATCTCGATCACCTCGGTATCGTAGTCCGTTCCGAGAATCTGCGTGGCGCGCTGCGTGAGCGCGAAAAGAAGGTTCACTCCGACGGAATAGTTTCCGGACCACACGATCGGTATCGTCGCGGCCTGCGCGAACAGATGCTTTTTCTCCTCGGCCCCGTGACCGGTGGTCCCGACCACCAGCGCTTTCTTATGCTCCACGGCGAAGCGTACGATTTCCCCCGTGATCTTGTGAGAACTGAAATCAACCACCGCGTCGGACGCCTTGATTCCGGCCGACAGGTCATCGCCCACGTCGAGCGGCGCGACGATGAGTAATCCGAGCTCTTTGGCGGCGGACGAGATAGCCTGGCCCATCCGGCCCTTGGCCCCGACGAGTGCGATGCGAAGCGACATAGAGAGAGGATTATTTTCCGACCGACTCGATCACGGCCAGCAGCATTTTCTCGTTGGCCGGCGTCATTTCGCACAACGGCGCGCGAACCTCGGCGGAAGAAATCCGCCCGGCACGCGCGAGCGCGGTCTTAACAGGCACCGGGTTGGGCTCGATGAAGAGCGTTTTGAAAAGGGGATACATCTTGCGATGGATCTTCGCCGCTTTCGCGAATTCGTCCGCCAGCGCCAATTCGACGATTTGCACCACTTCTTTCGGCACAAAATTCGAAGCGACGCTGATCACCCCTTCGGCTCCGACCGCCATGAAAGGCACGGTGAGGCTGTCATCGCCGCTCAAAACCGTGAGATCCTTGCCCAAGGCTTGCTTGAGTTGATCCACGCGATCCACCGAGCCGCCCGCTTCCTTGATGTACCGTACGTGCGGATACTTCGCACGAAGGCGTTCCACCACCGGGACGCCGATCTCGATCCCGCAGCGTCCCGGGATCGAGTAAAGGATGATGGGCCGGTCGGTCGTTTCCGCGATCGTGCAGAAGTGACGGAATACACCCTCGGGGCTGGGTTTGTTGTAGTAGGGCGCTACCACGAGCATGGCGTCGGCGCCGGCCTCGTGCGACAAACGGGTCAGCTGAACCGCTTCCTGGGTGGAATTTGACCCGGTTCCGGCGATCACCGGCACGCGTCCACGGGTCGTTTCGATCACCGAACGAATCACGTCCATGTGCTCTTCGTGCGAAAGGGTGGGCGATTCGCCCGTCGTACCCACCGGGACGAGACCATGGATACCGCATTTGATTTGAAACTCCGTAAGCTTCTTGAGGTCGTCGAAAGCGACGGCCTCGTTCTTGAACGGGGTCACAAGAGCGGTAATGGCACCGGTTAACGGACGTAGTTTCATGGCTGGTTTACAGGAAGATACCTTGCGGAGCAAAGCAGTCCTATTTACCAACTTCGCAACGCTTTTTTTAACCTCCCGATGTCACTCCATACCGAAATATTCAACGAATTGCTCAAACTCGCGGTCGAGAGCGGCGCGAGTGACGTCGTGGTGAAGTCCAATAAACCCGGATACGTCCGGCTCTCCGGACGTTTGAAACCGGTTGATATGGACCCGATTGCGGGTTCCGAGGCCCAGGCGTTCGTCGACGACCATGTGCCGCGCGTCTTCAAACAGGTGTGGGAAAATGACGGGCAGATCGACTTCGCCTACACCGCGGAAAACATCGGCCGTTTTCGCGTAAACGCTTTTCATCAAAGAGGTACTGTTAGTGTGGTGTTTCGTCACATCAAAAGCCGGATTCCCTCGTTTGAGGAATTGAACCTCCAGCCGGATCCACTGCTGCACCTCATGAGCGGCAAGGACGGCATTGTGCTGGTCTGCGGCGCGACGGGTTCGGGCAAGAGTTCGTCGATGGCGGCGATGCTGAACTGGGTGAACCACAACTTCGACAAGCACATTGTCACGATCGAGGATCCGATCGAATTCACCTTCCAAGACGACAAATCGGTTTTCAATCAGCGCGAGATCGGTCTCGACGTTCCTACCTTCGCCTTGGCGATTCGCTCGGTGCTGCGGCAAAACCCCGACATCATTTTGATCGGTGAAATGCGCGATCGCGAAACGTTCGAGACTGCCATCTCGGCCGCCGAAACGGGTCACTTGGTCATGTCGACCATGCACGCCGCGACGGTGGCGCAATCGTTGACCCGACTCTTCGAATTTTTCCCGCCTGAGCAGCAGATCCAGGCTCGCCGCCAGATTGCAGGCTCCATTCGCGGAATTATCTGCCAGAAGTTGATTCCTGCCCTCGAGGGTGGCGGGCGTTTGCCGGCCAACGAGATCCTGCACGCGGACGCGACCATTAAAACGCTGATTCTCGAAGGACAGTTTGAGAAAATTCAGACTCTGCTCGAGAGTACCGGCGATCAGCACACCTTCGCGTTCAATCGCGATCTCTACCGCCTCATCAAAGCCGGCAAAATCAGCAAGGCCGATGGCCTCCGTTATTCGCCCAACCCCCAGGCCCTGGAGATGAATCTCAAGGGCATTTTCATCAAGACCTAGTCTTCGCCAGCCCGGCGCAGACTGTTCGCGCGCACGCATGCGTTTTCGGTTCACACCTCTCTTGGCCGCGTTGTTGCTGGCTGCGTTTTCAGCGGCGCACGCGCAGAGTTCGGCGACGGGCGCTCAGAACCAAGGCCCGAGTGTCGAGGAAGCGAAACGGGATTTGCAATCGCTCGGCGCCACGGAAAAACAACGTGTAGACCTGGAAAAGAAGCCTTCCTCCGCACAGCCCGCCGGAGCGCCTTTCTATTTGGGTGAAAGCCCCCTGCCTTCGGTCGAACAATCGAATCAGACGAAGACTTGGCTCGTCGACGCGGCGCAACCCACGAGCCGGGAAACGCGCGAGCCGAAAGGCAAAGGCGGTTCGGAGAAGACGGCGCAAACGGACGGTCCAAATCAGGGCCCCGGGAGCGCCGCGGCTCCGGCCAACCCGCTTTTTCAGTTTCTGCCTCAATGGCTTTCGACGCAGGACTTACAGGTCTTGCGCGGTGCAGGGGACACCCCCGCGCGCGGCACTGTCCAGGACGGACAAACGTTCGAACGCAACCGGACGGCCGAGTTGAAGCAGTTAGGCCCTGAACCGTTGATGCCGCAGCTCAACTCCGCGCGGTCGCCCTTGCAGGACCACAAAAATCCTTATCTCGATCTTCCTAGTTCCTCCGTATTGAACAATCCACTACCCGAGCAGCAGCGCCCCGCGTTGGCTGCCATGCCTGTCTTCGGGGAGATCCCGAGCGTTCCGCCCGGTCTGGGTAGTCCGCAGCCAGCGGACAAGCTGACAAAACCGAATACGCCTCAATCGGCCGAAAGCGCCATCCGACGCACCGAGGCTCCGCCGCCCACTGCGCCGATCGTGGACGACCGAAAATATTTCCCGCAACTGCGGCGGTTTTAGGGAGCAGCTCGGTTAACCGCGAAGGGACGCGAATAACCACAGGACTAAGAGAGTAGGAAGGTGGGGGCGTCGGCTCTGGCTATCGCGTCCCGTCCTCCGGATCGGGAAGCATTCGCGTCAATTCGGCGTCCCTTCGCGGTTAAACACACCTCCGGAACGAAACGCAGGCGCTTTCCATTTAACGGAGGTCGATCTTAATTTTGCGGTCCCGAATCCGGCTCAGTCGTGTGACTTCGAAGCGCGGGCGACCTTGCGGCGCTCGGTTTCGCCCAGGATGCGTTTGCGCAGACGCAGGTTCTTCGGCGTCACTTCGACAAACTCGTCCGCCGCGATGTACTCGATCGCGCGCTCGAGCGAAAGTTTGGTCGCGGGCGTCAGGCCGGCGGCCACGCCTTCGCCTTGCGAGCGGAAGTTGGTGAGCTTCTTTTCGCGCACCGCATTGCAGGAGATGTCTTCGTTGCGCGGATTTTCGCCGATGATCATGCCTTCGTACACCAGTTCGCCTGGGCTGACGAAGAGTTTGCCGCGTTCCTGCACCATCAGGAGGGCGTACGTGGTCGTTTCACCCGCTTCAGTGGCGATCAAGGTGCCCGTCAAGCGCGTCAGCACTTCTCCGGCGTACGGACCGTATTCCTTGAACAAATGGCTCATCACGCCGCGGCCGCTCGTGGCGTTGACGATATCGATTTCGAAACCGATGAGTCCGCGGGTGGTGATCGTCGCCTCGATCATCGTCGAGTGCGGTAGTTTCTCCATGTTCGTCAGCTGGCCTTTACGATTCGCCAAGTTCTGCATGATCGAACCGACGCACTCGTCGGGAATTTCGATCCAGACGGTTTCATAGGGCTCGAGGCGCTCGCCGTTTGCGCCGCGCTTTTCGATCACGGTCGGGCGGGACACCAGGAGTTCGAAACCTTCGCGACGCATCGTTTCGACCAGGACGGCGACCTGCATGGCGCCGCGGGCCTTCACATTGAATACGCCCGCTTTGTCGGTGTCGTCGATGTGGATCGAGACGTTTGTCTTGAGCTCGCGGAACAGGCGTTCACGCAGCTGGCGCGAGGTGACGAGCTTTCCTTCCTGGCCGACCAGCGGGCCGTCGTTGACGCAGAACTGCATCTCGAGGGTCGGGGGGTCGATCTGCGTGAAGGGGAGGGCGTGCTGCGCCTCGCTGGCGGCAATGGTATCGCCGATATCGATATCCTCGAAGCCGGAGAGGCCGACGATGTTGCCGGCGACGCCGGTCGGCCGTTCGACCGTGCCGAGACCGGTGAATTCAAAAATCTTGGTGATCTTGGCGCGCACGCGAGTGCCGTCCTTGTGACGGATGACCCAGACCGCGTCACCGACATTGGCGGTCCCGCCCAGGATTTTGCCGATTGCGATGCGGCCGACGTAGTCGCTCCAATCGATGTTCGACACGAGCATGTGGAACGGCTCGTCCGGCTTGGCGAATGGCGGCGGGATGTGGTCGAGAATGGTTTCGAAGAGAGGAGCCATGTCTTTCTTCTCCTCGCCCAAGTGCTTCATCATGTAGCCATCGCGGCCGGAACCGTAGACGACCGGGGCGTCGAATTGCTCCTCGGTCGCGTTCAGCTCCATCAGAAGCTCCAGCACTTTGTCGTACATCTTGGCGGGCTCGGCGTTGTCGCGGTCGATCTTGTTGATGACGATGATGACCTTCAGGCCGTGCCCCAGGGCCTTGCGCAGCACGAAACGGGTCTGAGCTTGCGGGCCGTCGTAGGCGTCGACCACGAGCAGCACGCCGTCGACCATGCGCAGGGCGCGTTCGACCTCACCGCCGAAGTCGGCGTGGCCAGGGGTGTCGACGATGTTGACGATCTTGTCCTTCCAGTGGACGGACGTGTTCTTGGCCTTGATCGTGATGCCCTTCTCCTTTTCGAGGTCCATCGAGTCCATGGCGCGTTCTTCGACGTGCTGGTTGGCGCGAAAAACTCCGCCCTCCTTAAGCAGCTTGTCGACCAGGGTCGTCTTGCCGTGGTCAACGTGAGCAATGATGGCGATGTTACGGATGTTAGGATTCATGGGCGCGGACGCTGTCTTGTCTTGGAAAAAGAGAAGAACGTGCGCGTCTCGGTGATCAATGGCAAGGCCGAAGGAGCTCCGTCCGCGGGGCGGGCGGAGAGCGTTAAGCGGTAAGCGTTAAGCAATAAGCTCAGATCGGGCAGCGATACCCGCCAGCAAGCGCAAAGGTAGGGCGAGTGCGTCTCCCTCGACAAGCTCGGGACCTTGAGCCTGTCGAAACGGCTGCCGAGCCGTCGGCCCGGTTTGAATGAACTTCGGAAATGGCGTGGCGCAGTGGATCTCGCACAAACGAAGTTAGGAGCCGAAACAACCCACGGCTCGGCGGGACGCACTCGCCCTACCTCCTCAACTCCAAACCCTAACCTGAAGCTCCAAACGATCGATCGCCCGGAGGGCGCTTGCCCAAAGCTTATCGCTTAGAGCTTAAGCCTAGAGCCGAAAATGGAGAGCGGCGATCTATCGTCGAGCAACTGCCACCGCCGCTGCCCGCGTTTTCAACCGCTGCAAGGCTTCCAGATAATAGTAGTCGCCGTAGTTGATCGGAACGTCGACTTCGCTGTTCTTCGGCATGTGCCCGACGCAATGCATGATGATAAAGTTTCCGTTCTCTCCGACTTTGGCTAGGTAGTCGGGAGAGGAGAGGCTGCGGACCTGCTTCTCGGCCGCGGCGCGGTAGGTTGTTGCCAATGCGGGCGCGGCGAAGTCGGAAAGCTCCAACAGGGCGGAAGCGATGATCGCGCCGGCTGAAGCATCGCGCGGCGCTTTCGGGATAGTCGGTGCGTCGAAATCCCAATAAGGAATCTTATCCTCGGGCAGGCGCGGATGATTCAGGATGAAGCTGGCGATCTTATTGGCTTGGTCGAGGTACTTGGCGTCTTTGGTTTCCCTGTACATGACCGTATAGCCGTAAAGTGCCCAAGCCTGTCCGCGTGCCCACGCCGAGTGGTGAGCGTGGCCCTGGTGCGTATGCTGCGCGACGACCTTACCGCCATCTTCGGGGTCGTAACCGACCACGTGAAAACTACTGCCGTCGGGACGGAAGTGATTCTTCAACGTTGTGTCCGCGTGTTTGATCGCGATCTCGCGAAGTTGTTTGCTGCCTCCGTTCTTTGCCGCCCAGAGCAGCAGCTCCAGGTTCATCATGTTGTCGATGATGACCGGAAACTTCCACTTGTCTGAGCTATGATTCCAGGACCGGATAACTCCGGCGCGCGGATCGAAGCGGGTGCTGAGAGATTCCGCGCCTTTGAGCAGGATTGGCCTGTAGGAGGCATCGCCTGCGATGCGCAATCCCTGGCCGTAGCTGCAGAAAAGAATAAAACCGACATCGTGGGTGACACGGTTGTCTTTCTCCTTTTCAAGCAGTGCCGTGTACTGGGCGGCGTATGTCTTCCATTTGTCGTCGCGCACGTGTTCATGGATGAGCCACAGCGAACCGGGGAAAAATCCACTCGTCCAATCCCGGGATCCAATCAAATGAAGTTTGCCCTCTTCGAAGGTGCGGGGGAGGCGGGCTTTATCCGAGGCCAGGCGGGTGAGCATGCCTTCGTACTGCTGGGAGGCGGCGGCAAAACCCCGATCGATCACCTGGGCGATGGGCTCCTCATTGCCCGACGTTTGGCTACTGGAGGTCGACTCCATCAGCGTGGAGGCGCAACCGGCGAGCATTGAAACAAGACCGAAACACAGGACTGCCTTCAAATTCATGTGAGGAGTCGCGAGCATCGCTGTAGTTTTCGCCGGAGTCCAGCGCGGTACCACCGATAAATCGGGTGACGCGCGATACCCCCAAACGGACCGGGAGCACCGAGAGCGGCGATAATGAGTGGGTCCCGGATCGGCCGGACCTCCAGCCAGCAGCCGGCCGTGTAAAAACAATAAGGCCCGCAGGACTTGCGTCCTGCGGGCCAAATTTGGGGATTGGAGTGCGCCACGCTCTCTTTCCCAGATACTTGTGTTGGGCGCCTCGCTTTCGCGGGCCACAAGCTCCCCGACGCCACTCTTCGCGGCAAGCGAAGGTTTCGGTCTCATGGCGGGACCGCTCCGGTTGTTTCCAACCTTAGTTTGTCGAGTGAGGCCTCTATGCCCAGTTCGGTCGCTCTCTGCCGAGAGCGGCGCGCCGGACAGGGTGCTGACACGCCTGCAATGGTTACTTTCGCGTCGGCACCTTTTCGACGGGGACGGCCCCAGCTTTTGGCCGGGCGTTGGCCCCGTTTGACGGGTCTGACCTCTTAACTCTCAGGCTGCTTTTGCGTTTGCAGTTGGGTGACGTGGTTTGTCACGCCGCCCCAATTTCAGGAACGTTTACGAGCTTTGCCAGACTCGCTCGCTCCCCGTGACTTCGCTTCCTTTACGCGCTCGATCCTGCGAGAGATCGGAGCCTTTTGGCGGGGTGGACCCGCCGGGAAACGCCTTCACGTGCTGGTGCTACTGTAGCAGCCATAACCCTCTGGGTAACAGTATCAGTATGAGGATCGAAACAATCCCCAGACCTGACTCGGTTCGCGCGCGGTTTCTTAGTTCGCGGCTCACCGCTCAGTTCCTGATTCGTGTATTATCTGGATCGGGCACGACCCCGACCAGAGGAACTGGTGAGATATGCCTGGCCGTCGGCGATCGCTCGCCGTCGCAGGGGCCAATCGAACCAGCTTCGATTGACCTTTCCCCGGTTGCCCGGGATTATCCCAGTCGTGCGGTCGAACGAGTTTTTCAACTCTTCCGTGCGGCGACTGTTCTATCAAGGAACGAGGACGAGCTTGGGAAATTCCCCCATAAAAGTCACGGTTTTCTTCTTCACAAGTTGTTCACTGAAAGGCCCATGTGCATAACCTGTGCGCAGGCTGTGAATAACTTTCCCTTGCGATTCGTCGGCGTATTCACTCTTGGATACGTGAAAGGCTTGAGCCGCATGAAGGCGGCGGAAAGGCAGGGCAAAGCCTCCGGTTGAGCCGCCGAAGCGGGAGACAATGCGAGTCTTGCCGTCCTTACACCATCTCAAGTTCGCCGCCGGCGATGAGCGCGATCGGGACCGCCGTGGTGAATCGTTGGTATCGCCTGACACGGTCCGGATCCGAGTCGGCATCAGCATCAATGATCCAACACGTGAGACCGATCACCTCCGAAACCTCGAACGAATAATCCGTGGGCGGAATTCTCGTTCGTCGGATAGCTCCAGGTTTCAACATAGGCCTCATAACCAGGGTCGTTCGGGGAATAGTCGACAATGTCAGCATCCGAAACCCCACGACAGGCCCGATTGAAAAAACGTTTATCGCGTCGGTTTTCACTGGTAAATTTCCGTGCGCCCTCAATCTCCACCACCACCGCCGTCGCCCCCTCCGCCACCATCACTTCCGGAGCTGCCGCCATCGGTGCTGCCGGACGCATCGTGCCCGGAGTCATTGCTTTCCCTGCCGCCTTCCGACCCACCGCCCGTCATAGGGTAGAAGGTCGAGTCGTGCGCGCCAGACCTCCGCGATCCCTCTTTAGAACGCGCCGAAGCAAATAGAATAAGCAGCACGACACCTACACCTATGATAATGGCTGTGATCATACAGGACTACGTCAATCATGGCTTGCGGCTATGATGAACAAAGCCGAGGGCCTCTTTGTGAGAGTTCGATCCAAGGGGACAGTCTGTGAACTTAGTCACCATGCAGGCTTACTGCGTGACAATGGCCTGAAGTGATTCAAGGGAGGTCCAACTGCTCTATTATGGCGTCTCTTCGGCAAACACGATCTCAACGCCGCCCAGCCATCCGGCGACAAGATTGTAGATAAACGCAGCAATGATGCCTCCGATGAATCTACCGATGATGTAAACTAATGGAACGAAAATGACCATCACGAGTGACATTCCGCTGTCCCGGCCGAAAAGACGTCATTTACCCCTTCCTGTCACTTTGAGCTTTCTCAAGCAGCTCTCGCAATTTCGACGAATCGGGCAAACCGGTGCGGTCGAATTCATTGTCTTTTCCCGTTATCTTTTTGAGCGCGATCGCTGCTTGCTGCCGAACGTAGGGATACTTGTCGGCAAGCGCCTTCTCAAGTGCCGGTACCGCCGATTCACTGCCTATCCATCCAAGCGCTCGAACGATCTGCAGCCGAAGATTGTCGTTCTCTTCATTCTCCAGGTGCTCGATCAGCAATGGCACCGCTCTTTCGTCGCCTAGCAAGCCGAGAGCATGAACGGCATCGACTTTCGTCGGCTCACTTGCGCCGTGTATTCGGCCATACTTCAGCAGTTTTGAGCATCGTTCAAATGCCGAACCTCCCGTCGTGGTGGGCGTTTGTCCGCTGACGCCGAGCACATTGCCTAGCAGCAAAGCGCACCCAAGTAATGTCATTGGCACGAAGGGGAGATTCGAACTGCGACGAACTGTTAGGTTTTTCATGGTTAGGCTAGGTTAATTTTGCGAAACGAGATTTGTTTTCGTGATAAAGGCGTCAGGTATGAGCACCCACACACCTGGCTGAGCGTGCGAGAAAAATTCATCTGCCTTTTTTGATGATCTCGGCGTAGTAGACTCCAACCAGTAGAATCAACACGGGCAGTGTAATCGGCCCGAGGAATTGCTGGCGCCGAGGCCGTCTGGACCGCTCGCAGGCGCCTGGATGATCACGATCGCGCGCCCCGGACGGCTCCGAAAACAACAAGGAGCCAACCCGTGGTCTTTCTCATGTGAATATTATCAATCGAGGAGCCAATTTAAGAGATGTCCCGCCTGCCCCATATTCGAGGCCCAGAGAAGCACGCCGACAATGAAAATGCCGATATGCCACTGGCGCCACCATTCGTGAGCCCCGATCAACCCGATCGTCCCTATGAACGCACTCAGAAGGCCGATGGGAATCGCGAACAGAGCAAGGGTGTGAAGAAACGGCAATCCGAGGTCCTTCGGATCAGGATGAGAGTAGTAGGGCCAATGGCCAACAGTCCTCCATGCAACGCTCGCGAACAGCATCACCACGAAAAACGCAACGAGCGGCATCCAGCAGATAAGACCGGTAAAGGATACGCGGGTGGTCGTCATGCTTGGAGGGTGCTGAATTCCGCGAATAGCTCGAACAGGAAATTCATCGTGGCTGGACGCAAAATCAGTTCGCGGGAACATGCGTCCACCGGGAAGGGACAAACTCCCGCCGCGCTCGCGTTGGTTCTGAAACCAAACACAACCCTTTTTCGCTCAGCGCCGTTCTTCCATCAGTCCAACCAGATTTCCGTCAGGATCTCGCACAAAGCCGATCCAAAGTTCATGATCAGGCAGACGCGCCGTGAGCTGCGGTTCTCTCTCCCGACGAGCACCTTTCGCAATCAAGGCGGGATACAGTTCTGCCAGACGCGACGTGCGAAAATAGATGATGGAGTTTTTTCCCGCTTCTCCTGCTCCTTGCGGCGTGGTCAACATCACTCGGACTGATCCGGCCGAGAGGAAAGAAAGATTCGACCCTGCGTCGAACAATGGCATTAGGCCTAAGACCTCCGCGTAGAATTTTTTCGCGGCAGCGACGTCGCTGACGGTGATAGCGATCTGCCCGATGTCATGGATTTGAGGGGTGTTCATGGCGAGCATACGATGCGTCCAGAGTGTTCTTTTCGGTTCTTCGCAATTCATGGACCGAATCCTTTGCTTCAGCTCTTCGACGGATTTTGCACCAACCCGATATCATTCCATCGTTGGTGATGGAGCTGTTCTGCTTTTCGAGCGAAGTGTTCATGCTTTACCCAGTGTCCAGATGAGCGATCCCGCGGCCGAGAGATTTGCCCTGGCGCCTGGTTAACTCCTGTTTACTTCGGCGTTTCGGTGTCAAAGAATACCCGGTAGGAATTGCCGTCGCCATCCTCCGCAATGAACTCATAAATTCCCCAGGGTTTCTGTTCAGGCGCAGAAGCGATTGGCACACCCGCTTTCTGCCAATCCGAGTGGAGCGCGTCGACTTCGGCCACTGAGCCGAGATTAAACCAAACTCGTACGGGATGAAGCGGGCCCTCGGCGACGCGATCGAGAAACAATCGCGCTTGGTCCCGTGAAACGCCCGCAATCCCGTCTTCATACTTCCAATCCAACGCGAATCCCAGTCGCGATCGGTAGAACGAAATCGCACGCTCAAGATCGCTGACAGGAATCTGCGGCACGGGAGGAGGCATCTTCACGAGGATTATTTGGCTAGCGTTCTAGGTGAGCCATCGCGCGGCTGCGGGATTGGCACTGGCGTCTTGATGAGTTCTCTTTGTCGAGCGCTCATTCAGTCGGCAGAGTCGGTGATGGCAGGTTCGGACTAAGCGGAATGATTGTCTTTTGCGAAGCGTCCGATCTGCGAAAA
>CAZJLP010000004.1:106260-146702 GCA_964546955.1 uncultured Opitutaceae bacterium
GCCATCTGTGGTAGCATTTGGGACATTCGAAATACCTTCCCTTGCTGCTGGCTTGGCGGGTGTCCACCAACTGATCCTTGCTGTCGTAGCATCGAACATCCGCTGTCATCGATTCGTTCAAGAGTACCCGCTGGCAGCTTCGGCAGACAAAACCGGAGGAAAGAAACGTTCGATGTTCGCGGCTCCAGCGGCATAAAATCCCAAACGTGTACGCCGCAAAGCTGCCGCATGCTCGCAGGTAAAGTCGCAACAAGTTCGAATCGGTGTTCATTTTTCCGCCGAACGTTCAAGATGAGCCGCCCCGTAGGTTAGTCCCGATTACGGTTCATCGAACTCGACAATCATTCGTCCGCGGGGCTTCAACCATTGCTTCACGATATGGTGCGCTCGTTCAGGTTCGCGATGAAATAGCCCAATACGAGCCGCAAGAACAACATCAAATTTCTGTTTACCTGGGTCAAAATCCTCCAGCGTCGCGACATGAAACTCGGCCAATCCTGCCGAAATATGCTGAGCATTCCGTTTCACCGCAGCTGCAATCATTTTTGCTGAACGATCAATGGCGACGAGCCGGCCAGTGGTTAGACGCTGGCAAATGAGGTCGGCAGCCACGCCGTGTCCGCAACCGACTTCAAGAATTCGATCGCCGGGCCGCACCTGCATTCGCTCAACGATACGCTCGAGTCGTGAAGTCATTCGATTGCCTAACGTCAAAGATGAGCCGTGCCGAATTGGTGCTGGCGCCTTGTACGCCTCTGTGCTTTGGAAGCTCCGAGACCGAAAACAGATCTCGAGCGCGTTGCCTGAAGGATCGTCGAAAAATACGGCATAGTGGATTGGCCCTTCGAATCCGGGCCCTTCAATGTTGGCTACGCCAAGTTTACGAACCGTATGCGCAAGCTCATCTACGCGCTGCTTGGATGAAGCCCAGAAAGCGATGCGAGTACGATTGGCGACGTGTCGGGGGTCTTCGGTCACGCCAAAAAACTCGGTCGCCTCTGTCCCGGGCGCTTCGAATTGCAGCCAGCCTGGAATATCAATTTGCACCGTGAAACCGAGCAGTGGCAGCAACTCGCGATAGAAGGGCCCGGCAATCGCGAGATCTCGGACACGCAGATCGACATGATCAAGGATGCGGGGCATTTCCTTTTCCCAACGGTAGAGATGAGCTATCGCGTATTTGCGGGATTCGCTCAGGCGCTTGGTTTGGTCGAGCATGCTGGCCGCTTACTCAATGTCCGGACGTCAACTTCAGACCAACCAACGAAATCACAAGCAAGACCAAGAATACTATCCGCCAAGGCGTGATCGGATCGCCCAAGTATGCCATACCAATCGTGGCCACGCCAACGCCGCCAATACCGGTCCAGACGGCATAAGCCGTGCCGATCGGAAGATGCCGAGCAGCCTTTTCAAGGAAGACGAAGCTCAAAACCACGCAAACATAGAACGCGACGGTCCACTTCAGATTCTTGTGCCCGTCCATGAGTTTGAGCGAGCAGGCGAAACCGATCTCGAACAGACCCGCCAAAAGCAGGCTAATCCAGGCGTGCATTGAATTCATTTTTCTCTGCCTAGCGTTCAACTTCAGCCATCCCGCGATCGTCGGATTGGCTCTGCCGTTTGGTTGTATATTTTTTTCTTCGACAGGAGAAAGTAAAATCCAGCGCCCGTCGGGATTACGGACCCTGCCCCGAACACGATAACGAAGAGTACCATATCGCCAAACGCAGACATTCCACTTGAGGCCTGACCGATCGACCCGCTGGTAAATGCGACGTGGAGAGCGACCGCTGCGCAAGCCATGGGAAAGGCTAGAAGGTAACCGCCGGCAACGATCACAACTTTGTAGACCGGCTTCATGGCGTGGTTGAGAATTTGTTGAACGTCAAAGACGAGCCATCCCGCAGACGTGGGACGAGCTCTGGCGCCGGGTTACGCGGTTCTTTCATGTGAAAAGCGCTTGGCCGGAAAAAACGATGACTGACAAAATCAACGAAAGTTGGAGGGTAACCCAAAACCAAAAACCGAGGGTGTTTCCTGATCGTTCGCAGACGTAGCCACCGCGGGTCAGGACCGCGCCGTCGCGGATCGACAGCGCGACGGCGACGATCGAGATAAAGGCAGCGACGAGAAGCGCCCAAGCAGCATAGCGGGGATAGAAGCGAACAAACAGACCCGCGGTCAAAAACGGAGCTATTTGTAAGCACAAAAGTCGCGTAACCAAAATTCGCCTCATACTTTTTCACTAACGTCTAAGATGGCTAGATGGCGGATGGGCGTGGCCGATGGAAAAGAGAAACTGGACCGGGTCCGCGTTGGCTCTAGCGCTTGGTTAGCCTGATTTTGTAGGTGCAGCATTCTGCGGTGCTGGAGATCTCCATCCTCCGATGAGCACAAAAGTGATCACCTTGGGGGAGGTCGAATAAACTATGAATCGCCAAAAACGTGAAGCATAGGCCGTTGAAACGTAACAAAGAAGCGCGCGAAGGGAAAAAACGTTTGGCTGGCGTTAGGGGTGATCCACGACCGGGCGGAGCCGGTATTGCTTTTGGCACCTTGTTGGGCCCGTTCCGGGTTCATCGCATGTAGGGCAGCTTCCCAAACGCCTCGAATGCGCGAACCGTCAAGACCTCCAGCTCGGCGAACAGCTCTTCATCGAGCGACGTAAAATTGAAGCATGACTTGCCCTGCATTCGCGCTTTCAGCTTTTTCGAAATGCCTTTCAGCAGATCGGGTCGCGCATAGACACCCATGTGGTGATAGCTCACGTAGTTCTTTCCGATCTCAACCCAGGCAATCGGCATCGGCGTCTTGTGTTTCGGATGCGATCCACCCTGCAGGCAATAACGCGTGGCGCTATTTTCGCTCACTACCAACCGCCCAGCGTTGCCTTCAAGAATCGCCCGGAGCTTGGAAAAAACTTCGACGGGAGAGTGGGACATTTCGGATCTTGCCTGACGTCAAAGATGAGCCACTGCCGCTTTGTTAGGCCTTTTCACTTTCGGGAGCGAACAAGGCTGTGAAGTACGGCTTAAGCAATGCATAATACAGCAGCACTCCAGCGCCGATGCACAGAAGAGCCAACGCTGGGCGGAGCGACTGCTGCAGGACAACCCGCTTCGCCAACGAGTAGAGGATGGCCGATACCACAAACGATCCGGTCTTCGCGACTCGGAGCACACGGTGCGTCGTGGGCTTCCAAAGAAATCTGGCTGCCGTCGAGATCAACACGACGGACAGTAGTGCCAAGAATAGGACTGCCACGCGGCCGGACTCTGGGGAAGCAACTCGCGAGGGAGAACTAAAGAGTCCAAATAAAGCCACACAAGCGCTCAGTGCGCCGAATGAAGCTGTGATCCACGCGAGTAATTTTGCGAGTAGCATGTGAATTTTGTTTCCTGACGTTCAAGATGAGCCATTCCGCGGCTGCGGGATTGGCTCTGGCGATCGGTTCGGCTGTTTCTTTTCACTTCTTGGCCCCTTTGGCAGGGTCAAGCACGACCACTTGGTATTGATCTTCGAAAACGACGATACGCTTCCCCTCAAACTTGACCTTTTTCGTGACGGTCTCCGATTGCGGTGCATCCGCCGGAAATCGCCTCGTGATCTCATAAACGTCCGCGCCTCCATCTGAGCCGATAAACTCCCAACGCAGCTCGGAAACGTGTGTGGGCCAGCCGCAAGTCATTTCGCTCGACCATCGGTTCTTTGGGTCTAGCTCGGGCATTTTCGTCATCACCGACGTACATGAACTGAGGGAATCGATCTGCCCCATGAAGCAAGTAACGACCACTGGGAACAGCGGCTTCGTCTTCGGCGCCGGCTCGGCGGCAGAGCAGACCGACGCGAGGAACGTAGAAAACGACAAGAGGAAGGTCTTCATAGGCTATGCCGGTTTGTCTACTCGTTTCTGCGATTCTACCCAAGTTGCTCGAGAATCGTGGCAAGCTCTGCGGGTTGATCGATCATGACATCGTGTCCGCATTTCATTTCGAGTGTGCGCCATGCGCGATCGTCTCGGCAACGCTTGAGGGCAGCGTCAAAGGTCGCGGACGGGTAGTCGAGCGCACGGATATATAGCTTTTCAGGAATCCTTGCGGAGGCGCCGCTCACTCGAAGCGTCTCGGTAAAGCATTTGACGGGATGTGGTGTCATTTTGCTGTCTACCCAGGCCGCATCCTTCGCGTTCACGTGAAAAGTTGCCGCGGAAATGGGCGGCACGAGATGTTCCGGCAAGGGAGCGACGCTGCGGTTACGGGTTGTGACCAGCGATTGTCCATCGCTGGGAAGGAAGGCGTCGAGATAGACAATCGAAGCAATCCGCTCTGGGATACGCTCGGCGACACCCGTAATGACCATGCCTCCGTAAGAGTGGCCGACCAATACGAGGCGCTCGATATCCTTCCATTTGATCTCGTTCACCACATCATCGATGTGGGTCGAGAGATTGATGGCGTCGCTGGCCAAGTGTGAGCGTTCACCGACACCGGAAAGCGTCGGTGCGACGACGTAGCGACCTTTTGCAGTCAATCGATCAATGACGCGCCGCCAACACCAGCCACCATGCCAGGCGCCGTGCACGAGCACGATTGGTGAATCTTTTGGGTGCGCGGTCGAAGCGGCCGGCAAATGTGACACGACCAAGGTCGCCGCCGCCCCGACGAGCAGCTGGCGACGCGATAAGGGGGAAGAGACAAATGTTTTCATCGTTACGATTGCTGCGGAGATTTGTGGCCAGGTAAGTGTGGAATTGCGGTTTTTTGGCTAACGTCAAAGATGAGCCACGGCAGACAGCGTGGTCGAGCGAAGCGAGAGATCGGCCGGTGTCCGCGTCGGCTCTAGCGCCTTGTTAGCCCGTTTATCTTACCGCCGACAATATGAGCAAATGGGATGAACCCTGCCTTCTGCAGCGTCTTTCTCGAAGCGACATTGTCGGGATTGCAACGCGCTGTCGGAATTCCTCCCATCATATAAGCGATCCGCTTCAATTCCTGCACAAAGTAAGCACCAAGACCTCGACGGCGCGCCCCGTCGTCGATTTCGATGTAAACGTCGCAATACGGATGATTGTAATGAAACGTCAGCCCGCCGCTACCGACCCTCATGGCTTCCAGTTCAATCTGCCATTCGCTGGACCCTGCACGAGCCTCAAAACAAAGCCGTGATTCATCTTCAGAGGTGACGCGCTTCAGTGTCGCGCCGCAGCTCGGCAACAATGTCGTCAGCCCATCACGAAAGACGACGCTTTCGCTGACGAGATCACGGCCGTAGGTAAAGAGCATCGCTGCCAGAAGACTGTCGCTCGTTTGAACCTCGAAGAAGCGGGGGCCGCTGGCCCCAACGAACGCTTCGAAAAGGTCGAACGCGCGGCCGCGCCATTCCGGCAGCACGTAGAACTCGAAGATTGTTGGCTTTTCCTTCCACGGCCCCGCTACAGCGATAGAACCGAAGCCCACAGTGTGGCTGTCGACGAGCAGCAAATACGACTTGGTCCAACCAGGCCGACTGTGAATCGAATCCTTGGTGATCTGCCCATTCGCTTCAGCACGGTGCCGAACGCGCAAAGGCAAAACGTCACGCCCGGATGCCGGTGCTGTCGAGATATTCATGCAGGATATGCGGGATGGCTTCTTTGGTAACGTCAAAGATGACCCACGCGAGGGACAAGCGTGGTCGGGCGAAGCGAGAAACCGGCGAGTGTTCGTGTTGGCTCTGGCGCCTTGTTAGCCCGTTTAGTCATCGAGCGGTAGATCTCGCTTTCGCTCTGTGCCGAGCCACAGGACATTCCCGTCGGGATCAGCGAACATCATTTCAAATGCCCAGGAGTGATTCAGTGGTTCCTGGAGCACCTTGACGCGCTTTGTCCGGAAGCTCGCGAACAGGCGATCACTGCTTAAGCCGATCCATACCCAAACTGGCGCCGTCCTCTCACGACCAGCCCTCTGCCGAAGCATGATCGAACTGCCGTCGCGAGAAACTGAACACACGACGCTGCCTCGCCAATCAAGCTTGAAGCCTAGCTTCTCGGTGTAGAAGCGGATGCTTCGCCTGAGGCTACCGACGGGCAACACCGGGATGGTGCACTCCACTTGTCGACGCGATTGTTTTTTCATTCTTGGCTAACGTTTAAGATGAGCCACGGCCGCCCGGGGCCGCCGTTGGCTCTGGCGGCTGGTTAGGCTGAATTGCGTTCAAGGCGGATGTCGCATTCTCGAGTGACAAATTTCCATTCAGGCGACGCACGAAGCCGGGCCACCAAATCGTCGAAAGCCGCAGATTCACCGGGCGCATATTCGAACCAGGTGATAAAATCGAACGGCTCATCTGGGCCTAGGTCGCGGCAATGGTGAAGGCGTCGAGCAATCGCAGGAAGAAACAGGAGCCCCGTCTTCACATGCGCGGAGTGTTCCTCGAAGATCCGCCTCCGCTCATCTTGTGGCATGCTCCACCAATCCGCGCTCTTCTTGATCGGGATCAGGGCGGCGCGTGCGGAGGTAGGACGACCCAAGCCTTCCTGCTTCGCGACAAGATCGTCCTTCTCGCTGCGCGTAACATATCGCTCATTGCTCGTGATCCCCCGAAGAACCCACGCCGCACCATTGATGCTCGCGGCTTCAGGAACAATATCGAGGCGTGGCACTGCGGGAAGAGCATCACCGACAATTGCCGACATGCTCGTGACGCTCCAAATGCCGGTGTTTCCTCCGAGGAAAGAAAAGAGTCGAGTGTTCATTCCTTATGTTCTTTCTTTGCCTAACGTTAGAGATGAGCCACGCGGCGGACCGGCGTTGCCGAGCGTAGCGAGAAAACGGCGCATGTCCGGGTTGGCTCTAGCGCCTGGTTGGGCGGCTTGATCGCTATGCTATCCGCACATGAGTACGACGGCGGGACACAACGAAGAGAGCCGCTCCGCAAACGAAGCCTAGTGCTACGACGGTGAGGGCTGCCAGAGCGACCACGGCCTCGCTCACGACACCGCCGAGCCGCAGGACGGATACTATGTCTGATGGATCGTAGAGGACCCAAGCGAGCAATGCACAATCAGCGGAGATGAGGCCAAAGCCTACGAGTTTTAGCGGAATGGTTTTCATGGGACTTTTCAATAACTCCAGACTAGACATCGAAGTTGCATCTTTTCTTCGCCCAACGTTCAAGATGAGCCACGGCCGCTCGGGGCCGTTGGCTCTGGCGCCTGGTTCGCCTTTTGATCGTCGGCGATGGAATCGACGACGGCGAGAAAAGTAGCTTCCATGTTCGAATCGTAGTCCGTCGGATTCTTCGGAAGAAGCGGCCAGGCGAGGCGGACCACGACAACACAATCGGCCACAGGCTTGAACGCATCTCGGACGGAATAGGTGGTAGCCTCCTGCTGCCCGGAATAGCTCAAGATCTCCCAATCGCCGTGCTTCTTCCTCTGAATCTTCCCTTGGGCCCTGCTGCCCAGCAAGCGGATCATCGAAGCTTTAGCTTCAGGTGAAGTAGCCTCATGGAGTGAAATCGAGAGATTCGTCGAATCGGGCGTACCTTCGTCCGCCGGATTGGCAATCTGATAGGCTGCGACTGCCTTCGGCAACTTGCTCTGCATCGCGATGATCTTCCACCCGGCACCGACAGTGAATCCGACCTTTCCGGTAGGGGTGACGATCCCCATGCGGACTTTCTCTTCTGGAGAGGCGAAGGCAAGCAGGGGCGTGAGGAATAGCGCGAGGAGGTGTTTCATCTTTTGGCGAACGTTAGAGCTGAGCCACGGGGAGGACAGGCGTCGCCGAGCGAAGTGAGAAAGAGGGCCGTCTCCGCGTTGGCTCTGGCGCCTGGTTGGGCGTTTTCATCCGAGCGGATTCGAAACGTCTTCGCTTCCGAATGGCCGATTAAAGTCACGAAGCTGAATGCGGAAGCTATCGTATTCCGCTGCCATAATCAGATCTCGATAATCTTCTCTTCCTAGCGCTACCGCTTCTTCCAATTTCTGAAGTGAACCTTGCGCTAGGAAAAGCGCGCACCGCGTCAGACGATCGGATTTCAAGTCTTCGAACCACAAGTGAACCTGACCGATGGCGTCGGCCGGATATTCCGTGGTAGCCCGCTCAACAATATCGCGTGGGTAGTTCGAAAAACTACGACTCTGATAACCGAGTTTCATCTTTCTTTGCCCAACGTCAGAGATGAGCCACGCGGCGGATGGGCGTTGCCGAGCGCAGCGAGAAATCGGCGCGTGTCCACGTTGGCTCTGGCGCCTTGTTCGGCTTTTGGGTCATGCGCACTTCGCCCTGATTCTCTCGATCCGACAGGAGCGTGCAATCCCCTCTCCACTGGCACTGGCTGCCTGCGCGCACCATGTGGCGCGATAAAGTGCATGCCGATATAGGTAACGCTGCTGCTGAACATCGGCCGCCACATCACCGGCTTCCTCTAACGCGACTGCGCCGAAGTCATCGTCGAAAACGTAATCGAGGCGGCCGCTCAAACTGTGAATCTCGGCGACAACTTCTTCGTGCTGCTCAGCGGCCATCCGCGGCATCAAATGTGCCAGCTCCAGTATGCGCTGGGCGATCTGGCGCTCCTGGGGCCTCGCGAACTTTCCGATCAACTCAGATGTACGCGGGAAACTCATTTCTTGCCGAACGTTTGAGATCAGCCACGGCCCAGCAGAGCCGTTGGCTGTAGCGACTGGTTCGGCTTTTCTTTCTTCACGGAACAATCTCCTTCACGAGGTCATACAGACGACCAAAGAAGCCGATCTTCCCGCATAGAAAACCGACGACGAAAATAAGTCCAAACACACCGAGCATCCCGATGCGCTGAGAGAGATCAGCTTTCTGCCAATAGGCCAGCAGCGTGTGTTCTTCCGGCTTTTTTTCGTCCGTGAACCCCGCCGGCGTCAGGCCGTGAGTAAGCTCCGTCACGCCTTGGCGGACTAAAAGGAGGATTCGACTCTCCATCCGCTCATACATATCGGAACTGAAATTTGGCTGCGCCAACACATCAGCAGTCGCCTGTGCATTTTGATGGAGCGTAGGACTGAAACTAAGAAGGGGCACCGCATCACTGAGCCAACGCAAACGTGATTCCATCGGATGCAGGATTTCCGGATCGCGTGCATGCTGATCGAGCAACTCCGAAAGCGCGTTCTTCCTTTCGATATTGGTCATCTTTCTTTGCCGAACGTTAAAGATGAGCCACGCGGCGCGTCGACATTGCCGAGCGAAGCGAGAAGCCGGCGCGTGCCCGCGTTGGCTCTGGCGCCTGGTTAGCCCTTTGTGCCATCGCGATATGGGTGCTCAGCTAGAACCAGACGTAACTCGGCTTCTCGGCGTGTGCGCCACTCTGGCTTCAGCGAACCAAGTAACTCGAGCTGCTTCTCGAAAAGCAGTCGGCGAAAATCTTCTCCTGGCCGGCGGAATCGCAGCTCGTACGTGCAGGCCATCTGATGAGTCAGATCGCTCACAAGCCAATAAAGCAGCACGTCACCATCTTTCGTCCGGCGGCGCTCGAACTCGCAACCGCGCTCCGTGACGACGAAGCAGAGATCGGAACCTTCGTATTCAACGTGGGGTGATCCGTCCTGGCTCGGACTTTCTCGGAATGCGACGATCTCCGAAGGCGCGCCAATCCGTGCGGCGCAGTTGTAGTATCGCGAACGGAGATCATCGACGCGGTCCTTCATTTCTGGGCTAACGTCAGAGATGAGCCACGCGGCGGAACGGCGTCGCCGAGCGTAGCGAGAAATCGGCCAGTGTCCGCGTTGGCTCTGGCGACTGGTTAGGCCTTTGGTTCATTTCCAAACCGCCACGATGGGCGGCGAATCTCATTTCGGCTTCGAGCGTCTTCGTAGCACCTTTCACACGCTAATGTCACGCCGGCGAAGGGCTCCGAAAGATCGTTCCACCCGCCGGCTTTGGCGCGGACCTCCTCGCAAGCGCCACACCACGCGGCCCGCCAAGGCTCTTCCTCCGTCGGCGCGTCGTCCGGAACGAAGAATCCCAATCCATGGCCGTGCGGAAGGTGCTGACAAATGAAGGTGGGACGCCGCCGACCATGCGAACCGCACTCCACGAAGCTATCCTTGCTGAGCGAGGACTTCATTCTTTGCCTAACAGTGTTATTCGCCGTTACTGAGTGAGGCAATTTCCCAAATTTGGCATCGGGCTTGGGAAAGAGTGATCTGGTTCATAATCAACCATTGGAGATAATGAGTAAGGCTTTTTGAGGTTGAATATCAATCGGCTAAAGCCTTACCCGGGGTCCGCGGTTTAGTGCAATTTCCAGGCTGGAAGCTGACGCTCGTGCAGGCGCCGGTGCCTGAATGCCATAGAGAGGTGCGTGATTGCGTTTCTCTATTACTGTTAGCGGCGAGATCGCGAGGATCGCGCGTCGGGTCTTCCGGGCGTCTGGCTGCCGGAGAATGTGGCGCGACAGGCTCCTAAGTTGGGCAACAGTGGGCTGGCAGTGGCTTTTCCGTTCCCGTGAGACCGCCGTGGATCCAGTGACCGGCGTTCGGCGACGCCATCATGTGGTGGATAGCACGTTCTAGAAACGAATCCGCAGCGCCGCCGCGCGGGCAGGGATCGATAAGCGGGTGCCCCCTCACGTGCTGAGTCACTCGTTTGCGACACATTTGCTCGAAAGCGGAGTAGAATCCGCACCCTGCAGGACCTTCACGTGATGCAGAAGCCAGATCTCGGTGTTCGCAGTCCGCTCGATACCTGATCCTTGGAGCGGGGGATCCACGCTCGTGGATATGCAAGCATGGCTTCGCCCCGTCACTTCCTGGAACGGAAAGTTGAAGCGCGATTTCAAGCGGGATTTGGACCTGGCCGGCGCTAGGCGCTGGCGGTGCTGAGTTCAAGAGGGAATTAGGGTGGATGGCAAGCGGGCAGGACCTGGCCGGACGCTGAAACGGAGGTGGAAGGTAAAGGGGGCTGTTCGAGGACCAAAACCTGGAGGGGAAGCTGTCGGCATTAGCCGACCCGGAGCAGGGCGCAGGCGATAAGCCGGAGGTTCACTTTCGAGATTTCGCCCGTTGGCGAAATTCAATGAACGGTTTACCCAAAAGGATTGGGTTGCCTACCGGCTTGGGCGGCGCAGATGTTGCGTCCGAATGTCGCCGCGTGAATTGCCTATCTACGAACTGGAGAAAGCCATCGTTGGCAGCCTGAAGGGGCAGGGGCGGTTGATCGTGCAGGCGCCCACCGGGTCGGGAAAGTCCACGCAGCTGCCGCAGATGCTGTTGAGGCATGAATTGCTTGGGGACCGAGGGCAGGTCGTGGTGCTTCAACCGCGGCGGTTGGCGACCCGATTGTTGGCCAAACGCGTGGCGCAGGAAGTGGGCACGGATCTGGGCGGGGTTGTCGGCTATCAGATCAGACTGGAGTCCCGTGTGAGCGAACGGACTCGGATTCGGTTTGTGACCGAAGGCATTTTGCTGCGGCAGATGTCCTTCGATCCGTCGCTGCCGGGAATTAGCGCGATCGTTTTCGACGAATTCCACGAACGCCACTTGTACGGAGATATCTCGTTGGCTCGAGCTTTGCAGATTCAGCAGTCCATCCGACCGGATCTGCGGATCGTGGTGATGTCCGCCACGCTCGACGCGGGCGCGCTGCGCGACTACCTGGCGCCTTGTGACGTCCTCGTCTCCCAGGGGCGCAGCTTTCCTGTTGCCATCGAATATTTGCCCAAGCCGGCGAACTTTGAACAGGAGCCGGTCTGGGACGTCGCGACGCGAGAGTGCGAGCGCATCGCGACGCGAGTGCAGGGCGACATGCTGGTCTTCATGCCGGGCTCGTACGAGATCAGCCGCACGGTCCAGGCCATTCAGGGCTCTCGGGCATTGCGCGATTTCGTGGTATTTCCCCTGCACGGGGAGTTGCCGCCCGAACAACAGGACCGCGCCGTAGCGCAGTACGACGCCCGGAAAATCATCGTGTCGACCAACGTGGCGGAAACCTCCCTCACCATCGAGGGTGTAACCGCAGTCATCGACGGTGGACTCGCGCGCGTGGCCCGTTTCGATCCGCATCGCGGCATAAACACCCTGCTCATCGAAAAAATTTCAGCGGCGTCGGCCGACCAGCGCGCCGGTCGCGCGGGCCGCACGGCTCCGGGCATTTGCGTCCGTTTGTGGACGGAGCGGGAACATGGACAGCGACCATTGCAGGAGTTGCCGGAAGTCCGCCGGCTGGACTTGGCGGAGGTGGTGCTGACGTTGAAGGCGAGCGGGATTGTCGATGTTACGTCATTCCCCTGGCTGGAGAAACCGGACGCCAAGGCCTTGGATCGCGCGGAGATGTTATTGGCGGATCTCGGTGCGATTGCTCCAGGGGCCTCTGCCGAGGGCGCGGCCGGGCGCCGTCAAGCAGGACCCCTACACATCACGGACGTCGGCCGGAAGATGCTGCGGTTTCCGGTACACCCGCGGTACGCGCGGATGTTGTTGGAGGCCGATGCGCGGGGGTGTGTCCGTTCAGTGGCGCTCATGGCGGCGCTCACTCAAGGCCGGAATTTTCTGATGCGCGGTGGAACCCGTGAGGTGGACGAGGGACGTGAGAACGCCTTTGGCGAAGAGCATGAGTCCGATTTCTTTCTGCTGATGCGCGCGTGGCGTTATGCAGAAAAAAAGAATTTCAATCTCGATGCCTGCCGGCGACTGGGAATCCACGCCCAGGGCGCGCGCCAAGTGGGACCGTTGTTCGAACAATTTTTGGAGATCGCCGAGAAGGAGCGGCTCGATGTGGCTGAAAGGCGCGTCGACGGCGCTGAGGTTCGGAAATGCGTGCTGGCGGGATTTTCCGATCAACTGGCCAAACGGCTCGACGCCGGCACTCTGCGTTGTGAGCTCGTGCACAAACGTCGCGGCATGCTGGCTCGCGAGAGTGCGATTCAGAAAGCGGTCCTGCTGGTCGCGGCGGAAGTGAGTGAGATCGAAGGACGGGGAGGCGAAGTGAATGTTCTTTTGACCCTTGCCACTGCGGTTGAGGAACCGTGGCTGAAGGAATTGTTTCCCGGCGACTATTTCGAAACGACAGGCGTCGTTTACGACGAATCTGCGAAGCGGGTCATCGCGCGGCGGGAACGCCGATTCCGCGACTTGGTGCTCGAGGCCAAAGCCAGCGCTGACGACGTTCCCTTCGATGCCGCAGCGCAGCTGCTCACCCAGCAGGTCTTGGCGGGTAAATTGAAACTCGAAGGCTGGGACGAATCCGTCGAGCAGTGGATCACGCGCGTGAACCGAATGGCGGAATGGTTTCCGGAGCTGGAAGTGAACCCGATCACCGAGGCCGATCGCGCCACGTTGATCGAGCAGATCTGTTACGGCGAACTGGGCTACAAGGGGATTCGCGACAAACCCGTGATGCCGGTGCTCCGCGATTGGCTCACGGCAGAACAACTGGCCGTGATCGACGATTATCTGCCCGAGCGCCTCACCATGGCCAATGGACGCCGTTCTCGCGTGACCTATGCGAAGGAAGGACCGCCGATATTGTCAGCACGGATTCAGGAGCTTTACGGTGTCGAGGGTAAGTTCACCCTCGGCCATGGACGTGTCCCGGTGAAGATCGAAGTCCTGGCGCCGAATCAGCGGCCGATTCAGGTCACGGACGATCTGACGGCGTTCTGGCGCGACATGTACCCTAAAGTGAAGGCGGAGTTGTCGCGGCGGTATCCGCGGCATGAGTGGCGGTGACGATCATCCACGGAGCGAGAGAAAGAGGACGGAGCCTCTAAGAACCGGCCGTTCTGAGGTGAAGCGCGATCTCCGAGCGCGCTGTTGGGCGTAGCACTACGAGGGACGCGGGCTCCGAACCAACCCGCCCGGAGGTCGCGTTCTACCTCGGAGTACTTAGGCGCCGCGGACTGCGGCGGGCTGCGGTGCCGGCTTGCCGCTGGAATTTGAAGGCGGGGTGGCGCCGTCGTTCTGCATTTCGCGGAGGAGCGAGGTGATGTACGGAATCAGCTGCTTTTTGCGGCTGACGATCCCGGGCAGGTCGAAGATCTCGTCCTTCTCTACGTGCGGGTAGGAGATGCGCGCGATGAAGTCGGGATCGCCTTTCACGAGCAGAAGCGAGTTCTGCGTGTTGATGTCGGTCACCAACAAACAGGCAAAGGCGAGTTGCTCGCTTTCGCGGAGCTCCTGCAGGGCGTTGTTGATCGGCTTTGCGTGCTGCCAAAAATTGCCGAAACCAAGCTCCTCGACCTGCGAAACGGCGAAACGCACACCGTCCTCTTCGTAGATCTTGAAATCGGAACGGATGACCTTAGCCGGCGGGTTAGCGAGAATGACCGAGCCCGAGCTAAAGATCGCATCCGCGAGCGTGCGGGGATTCACGCCGGCAATGCCGGCAAGCCATGCCAGCAAGGAGGCATCTTTTTCCGTCGACGTCGGGCTGTTGAGATTGAGCGTATCGGAGATGATTCCGCTCATCATGATGCCTGCAACGTTGGCCGAGGGCTTCAGGCCGTCCCGGCGAAACAGGTCGGCCACGATCGTGCAGGTCGAGCCGACCGGCTCGTTGATAAACAGGATCGGTTGTTGGGTGTTGAGCGAGCCGAGGCGGTGGTGGTCGATGATTTCAGTGATGGTGACTTCGCTCGCGCCGGATACGGCTTGGGTCATCTCATTGTGGTCGACCAACACCAAGCGTGTCTTGGACGGCTTGAGCATGTCGGTTTTCGTCAAGATGCCCTGCAGCTTTCCCTCGTCGTTCAAAACCATGTACGCGGGGGTCGTGGAAGCGGCGACTTTCTTGCGAATGTCGATAAGACGCTGATCGGGGCCGACCGAGGAGTATTTTCGGTCGAGCAGTCGATCGATGGTCGAAGCGGTCCGAATCACCCAGGCGGTGGTGGCGGAGTCGTAGGGACTGACGATGAGGCTGACGCCGGCAGCTTTGGCCTGCTGGACGACTTCGTCGTCGACGGGAAGGTTGCCGGTGATGACCAGCGCACGAACGCCGATCTGGATGGAGCGCTGCTGGATGTCCCAGCGGTCGCCCACAATGATAACGGACTGCGACGCCGGAATATTCTCGGCTTCGGAAAATTTACCGAACGAACGCACGTCCATCGCGCCGATACGCACGTAGACGTCCTCCGTCCGCTCCGCATCCCGAAGGTGGACGACGCGGGCGCGCAATGCCCGTGCGATGTGGGAGAGGGAGGAGCTCACCTTGCGCATTTCACGAGGCTCTTTCAGTCGCGGGACGAAGTAGCCACCCAATTGGAAGACGGAGATCGAACCCACGACCCGTTTGTCGGCGGTCACGACCGGCAGCACCCGTACATCGTGCTGGTCGATGAGCTCCAGGGCTTCCGCGCACGTGGCGTTTTCCGGCACCGCGATGATGTTCGATACCATCACGTCGCGGACGCGGGGTGTTACATCGCTGATATACGCGGGAAGCGGCTGCTGAAATTTCTGCAGAATGGTGTCGATACGCGCGTTGCTGTTGCCGCAGCGGGCGGCGACAAAACCTTTGAATCCCTTGGCCTCCTTGTAGGCCGCGTAGGCGATGGCAGAGCAGATCGCGTCTGCGTCAGGGTTCTTATGCCCAATGACATACGTCACATCGGTGGCGGGTGAAGGAGGGATTGCGGTCATGTAGTCGGCGTCAGTGTGCGTTCGGCCGAAAGGAAAGCAATTTCGGTGCGCGGTTCAGTGACAAAAGATTTTGGGGTGGTAATTAACTGTTGGTTAACTTCATGCGGGAGTTCGGAGGGTAGGCAAGTGCCTCCGGCCGAGCCGTGGTCGGCTCGAGCCGCGTCAGCGTCTATTTTTGCTGCGCGATTTGGGTTTTTGAGGTGTGCGGAGTCGTTTCCGACGACGTCGAGTCGGGCGCCCTCAGCCTATCTTTTCGGAGAGCTGTCTGTTCGGGGCTGCTGGCGGCCCTGCCACTTGGGGATTGAAACGGCGATGATGAGGGTGAGGATCACGGCCAGAGTGACCCACTCGATGACGCGGAATCCATTGTGAGGTGGCTTGGGCACCCGTTTAGGCAAAGCGACCGGCACAGCAGCTGGCAAGTGTGGGCGAGACACGGCACAGTGATCATGCGGAAGCTGGACAATGTCGCCGGGCGCTTTCTAGTTTGCGTAAATGAAGATCTATCTCGATGGAAAACTCGTCGACCAGGCCGACGCCAAGATATCGGTGTTCGACCACGGACTCCTCTATGGGGATGGTATCTTCGAGGGCATCCGACTCTACAAAGGGAATGTATTCCGGCTGGAGGAGCACTTGGAGCGGCTGGAGTACTCCGCGAAGGCGATCCTCTTGAAAATGCCGTGGTCGCGGAAACAGATCGCCGATGCCACCTGCGAGACCTGCCGGGCTAACAACCTCACGGACGGCTACATCCGGCTGGTCGTAACGCGCGGCGTGGGAGACCTCGGCCTCTCGCCCTGGTTGTGCCCGAATCCGTCGCTGTTCATCATCGCCGACAAGATCGCCCTCTATCCGCCGGAATACTACACCAAGGGGTTGGAGATTGTGACCGTTCCCACCCGCCGTATCGGTCCTGCTTCGTTGAGCCCCGCGGTGAAGTCGCTCAACTATTTGAACAACATTCTGGCCAAGATCGAAGCCAAGCAGTACGGCGCGCTCGAAGCGATCATGCTCAACGACCAAGGGTACGTGGCGGAGTGCACGGGCGATAACATTTTTATCGTATTCAAAGGCGAAATCCTGACCCCGCCCGCCAGCCAAGGCGCCCTTAAAGGCATCACACGCGGCGCCATCTTCGACATCGCGAAGGAGATCGGCGTGCCCATCCGCGAGGTGGACCTGACCCGCTACGATGTCTGGAATGCCGACGAGGTATTCCTGACGGGCACGGGCGCGGAGGTCATCCCGGTTGTCAAGCTCGACGGTCGGGAAATCGGAACCTCGCGTCCGGGGCCGATCTTCAACCGCGTGCTCGAAGCCTTCCGGCGGCTTGTTCTCACGGACGGGACGAAGATCTAGTGACCGAAAAGCGGTAGAAGATAGAGGGAAACCGGTCGAACGTGGCCAACGCCGCCTTCGGCTTCCGTCTCTCTACTTATCCTTGCCTGCGCGTCCATCACGGTGTGCCAATTGCGCGCAGTGCGTCTGAGACATCGCGCATCCGCGGCGCGTAGTGTAGGTGTGTCCATTCCGTTACCGATCTTCGCGCGCAGGTCTTGCCAGCGTGCAAACGCTTGGCATGGTTAGTGCAGAATCCTCCCCAATGCCGAATTTCGATTCGTGTCACAATTTCACGCTCCGTGTGTCGATACTTAAAACGGACGTGCTATAATTCCTATCCATGGCCAGCCCTCTAAAATGTGATCTTTGCGCGAAGCCGGCGACGGTGCATCTCACGCAGATAGTGAACAATAAGGTTCATAAGGTGGACCTTTGCGAAGAGTGCGCTCAGGCTAAAGGCGTGACTGATCCCAGCGGCTTTTCGCTCGCCGATCTGCTGCTCAAGGCGTCGCTCAATCCCGAGCCGTCGACGGGAAATTTGCGGTGTGAGAATTGCGGATTTACTCAGAACGATTTCAAGAAACACGGCCGCTTCGGCTGTCCGCACTGCTACGAGACTTTCAAGACCACCGTCGAGCCAATGCTCGACAACATGCACAAGGGCACTTCCCACATCGGAAAGATCCCGCAGAAGGCCCTGGACCGAAAATCCCTCTACGACCGCCTGACCAAACTCGAGGTCCACCTCGACGAAGCCATCAAATCCGAGCGTTACGAAGACGCCGCCCGCTACCGCGATGAAATCCACCAAGTCAAACAAGCCTTCGAAAAGCCCGCGCGCTGAGGCCATGACGATTGCGTCACTTCTCGCCACGCCTTCCGAACTGACGGATACCGTCAGCAACAAATGCGCGATCGTCCTGATGACGCGCGTGCGGCTGGCGCGCAATCTCGCGGGCAATCCGTTTCCGGGTTGGGCGCGCGAAGCGCAGCGGGAAAAGATCCTTCAGACCTGCCGCGATGCCGTCGTGGCCGTTCCGCAGATGAAGAAAGGCGTGAGCGTCGGCGTCTCAGACCTCTCGGACTTGGAGAAACAGATCCTCGTGGAGCGTCATCTAATCAGCCGCGAACTGAGCGGTTCGAAGCACGGCTCCGGCGTTGTCATCAGCAAGGATCAGGCGTTCTCCATCATGGTGAACGAGGAGGACCACTTGCGTATCCAGGTTTTGCGTGCAGGTTTCCAGCTGAAGAAAACCTGGAACGCGATCAACGATTTGGACACTGCGCTGGAAGATCACCTCGATTTTGCCTTTTCCCCGACGCTTGGCTATCTCACCGCCTGCCCGACCAATCTTGGGACCGGCATGCGGGCTTCGGCCATGATGCACCTTCCGGCGCTGGTGATCTCCAACCAAATGGAGAAGGTCGTGCGAGCCGTAAACCAGTTGGGCATGGTCGTCCGCGGTCTTTTCGGCGAAGGCTCCGACGCCAGCGGCAGTATCTTCCAGATCTCCAATCAGACCACCTTGGGCGAAGCCGAAGAGGACATCATCAAGCGGTTGGGGAGCGTCCTGAACTCGATCGTGGAGCATGAGCTGAATGCCCGCGAGAAGCTCATGGAAGGCGACTCACCGAAGCTCTACGACAAGATCGGTCGGGCCTACGGCATCCTTCAGAACAGTCACCTGCTCACCTCGGGGGAAGCGATGAACCTTTTGTCGCTTTTGCGGCTGGGAATCGACCTCGGCGTCTTCCCGGATGACAGCCGCTCGGTGATTGATCGTCTGTTCATCGAAGCGCAACCGGGGCACATCCAGCATCTCAGCAAGCACGATCTGGATTCTAATCAACGCGATGTGCTACGTGCCGACCGTTTGCGGTCGGAGTTCGCCCAGTTCGCCAAACCGAAATTTAGCTCGCCCGGCAAAAATTGATAAGAATCGGGTCCATCAATCTTTTGCTTTGTTCGGACCCGATTAGTGCCGATAATAGCATTTAGAAACACCACCACCGCTCCCTCCCTCCATGGAACCCATGAATAATTTCACGCCGCGGGCGCAGCAAGTGCTGGCACTCGCCCGCAAGGAAGCCGACCGTTTTCATCACAATTACGTCGGCACCGAGCACATCCTGTTAGGGTTGATCAAGCTCGGCCAGGGCGTTGCCGTCAGCGTTCTGCAAAAGATGGGTCTCGACCTCGAGACTGTCCGTGCCGCGGTTGAAAAACAGGTCGGCACCGGTCAGGAAACCAAAACCACCGGCAGCATTCCTTACACCCCGCGGGTCAAAAAGGTGCTCGCGCTCGCCGGCAAGGAAGCGAAAGCCCTCAATCATTCTTACGTTGGCACCGAGCACATTCTCCTCGGTCTGCTGCGCGAAGGCGAAGGCGTGGCGGCGCGCGTGTTGAAGTCCCTGGACATCGACATCGAGCGCACGCGCAACGAAATCCTCCGCGAACTCGATCCGCAGTTTTCAGGCGGCGAAGGCGGAGCAGGGGGCGGGGAAGAAACCGCCGCCGGCGGTCCGACGCGCAACAATCCGCCCGAGGATAAGAAGGAAGTTAAGACTCCCGCGCTCAAAGCTTTTGGCCGCGACCTGACCGAACTCGCTCGCAAGGGCGAACTCGATCCCGTGGTCGGCCGCAAAAACGAGATCCGCCGCGTCATCCAGATTCTCTGCCGCCGCACCAAGAACAACCCCGTGTTGATCGGTGAAGCCGGCGTGGGCAAGACGGCGATCGTGGAAGGCCTCGCGCAGGAAATCTCCAGCGGCATCGTGCCGGAGATCCTGATCGAAAAGCGGGTCATCACGCTCGACCTCGCGCTCATGGTCGCGGGCACCAAATACCGCGGTCAGTTCGAAGAGCGCATCAAGGCCGTGATGGACGAAATCAAACGCGCCAAGAACATCATCCTCTTCATCGACGAACTTCATACGATCGTCGGCGCCGGAGCGGCTGAAGGCGCGATGGATGCCTCGAATATTTTCAAGCCCGCGCTCTCCCGCGGCGAACTGCAGTGCGTCGGCGCGACCACTCTCAACGAGTACCGCAAGTACATTGAGAAGGACAGCGCGCTGGATCGTCGCTTCCAATCGGTGAAGGTCGAGCCGCCCTCGGTCGACGACACGGTCACCATTCTAAAGGGCATCCGTGGCAAGTATGAAGATCACCACAAGGCGACCTTCAGCGACAAGGCACTCGAGGCCGCGGCCAAGCTTTCGGACCGCTACATCACGGGACGTTTTCTGCCGGACAAGGCGATCGACGTCATGGACGAAGCCGGTTCGCGCGCCCGCATCGCATCGCTCAACCGGCCCGCGGACATCGAAGACCTGACAAAGGAAATCGAGACGGTCTGCGCGCAGAAGGAAGAAGCGATCGCCAAGCAGCATTTCGAGGAAGCCGCCAAATACCGCGACAAGGAGAAGCAACTGCGCGCCAAGCAGGAATCGGCCACCGAATCGTGGAAAAAAGCCCGCGAGGAAAAGCGCGTTCAAATCGACGAGGATCTGATGATGCAGGTCGTCGCCGACTGGACGGGTATTCCGCTGACGCGCATGGAGAAAAAGGAGAGCGAAAAACTCCTCTCTCTGGAAAGCGACCTTCAAAAGATCATCATCGGACAGGAAGTGGCCACGATCGCGATCGCTCGCGCCCTGCGCCGTTCCCGTGCGGACCTAAAGGATCCGCGCCGGCCGATCGGCTCATTCCTTTTCGTCGGTCCGACCGGCGTAGGTAAGACTGAACTCGCGAAGCAACTTGCGGCGAGCATGTTTGGTTCCCAGGACGCGATCATCCAGATCGACATGTCCGAGTATATGGAGAAGTTCGCCGTCTCGCGCTTGATCGGTTCACCTCCGGGCTACATCGGCTACGAAGAAGGCGGTCAACTGACGGAAGCGGTCCGCCGCCGCCCGTATTCGGTCGTGCTTTTTGACGAAATCGAAAAGGCCCATCCGGACGTGGTGCAGCTGCTCCTGCAGATCTTGGAAGATGGACGCTTGACCGACTCGCTTGGACGCACGGTCGACTTCCGGAATACCATTATCATCATGACCTCGAACGTTGGCGCGCAGCTCTTGCAGCGCCAAACCTCGATGGGTTTCGGTGCGGCTGGCGGCGCCTTCGGCGACCACGAGAAAATGCGCGAGAAGGTGCTCGAAGAAGCGAAACGCGTTTTCAAGCCGGAGTTCCTGAATCGTATTAGCGACATCGTCTTTTTCCGTCCGCTCTCGAAAGACGACCTGATCAAAATCGTCGAAATCGAAGTCTCGAAATTCGCGCGCCGCTTGGCCGATCGCAAGATCACCCTCGAGTTCACGCCCGAGTCGAAGCTTCTCCTCATCGAGAAAGGCTACGACGAAAAGTACGGCGCACGCCCGCTGCGTCGCGCGGTCGAGCACTATCTCGAGGATCCGCTGGCTGAAGCCATCCTGCGGGGAGACGTGAAGGACGGAGAGCCCTGCATCGTGATCCGCAACGGCGACAAGCTCGAGTTCAAGCAAAAGGAACCGAGCAAGCCAGCGGACACGAACGTGACCTCGTAGTCGCTCATCGAAACGTATTTAGACCAAGCCGCCCGCTTCCGGGCGGCTTTTTGTTTTCTTTCGGAGTTGTGACGCCGAGGGCACGGCGGACGAGCCGGAGAAACACGGAAGCGCCCGTCCGCGAACTTGCGTAGTAGCTCCATGGCACAGTTCGGGTGAGGATGGATACGCGATCAGGAAGGGTCCCGCAGACTGAGGTGCTCCCGGATCGTCTCCGTGTCAGCGCTCGGTGCTTTCCGTGTTCCCACTCCCATTTAGTCGGCTGGTCGCTCGAACCGAGCGAGCGATTCCATCTCTTAAAAACCTCGCGAAAAAGGAAATCTGACTCGCGAAATCCCTATTTCACGACGTGAGTCTGCACGCGATACTTATAACTTCCCCCATAGCGAGCATGGGATAAATTCCGTACTCAAGCGGAGGGGTTTTTCGCCGAACAACTATGTCGATGAACAAGAGTGTCCTCTATTGGCTGCTACCCCTGATTCTTGCCTTTCTGGGAGCAGCAGCGTTGGACCGCTATTTCGAGCACAGCCGCCAAAGCGCCGAAGGCGCCGCGCCGGAAGCCAAGGAAGTGTCGTTTGCGGATTTTATGGCTGCGGCTGGTCGCGGCGAAATGAAGGAAGGCCGCATCGTTTATCGTGCGCACATGAACAACGTCGCGGATCTCGAGGCCGTCCAATCGGTGGCCACCGGTAGCGCCGCGGCCGCGAGCACACCCGTTCGGACCACCGCGCGACTGACGGAGGAGGATTTGAAGTTTCTCCGCGGGCATCAGTTCGCCGAAGGCGATCAATCTGTCGCCCGGAAAAATGCGCCCGCCAGCGCCGGCCGCGAATACATGGCCACGCTGGCCAAAGGCGCGACGCAGGTTTTGGGCATCCTTCTCGTGATCAGCCTCGCCGTCATGACCGTTCAGGCGCTGATGGCGAAATCGAGCTCCTTTGCCTCCGCGAATTTGCAAGCGGCGACTTCGGATGTGAAATTCTCGTCTGTCGCGGGCTGCAACGAAGCCAAGGAAGAAGTCAGCGAAGTCGTCGAATACCTAAAGGATTCCACTCGTTTCAAGGCGGCCGGCGGACGCATGCCGAAGGGCGTTCTCCTGGTCGGTCCTCCCGGGACTGGCAAGACCATGTTGGCGAAGGCCGTCGCGGGCGAAGCCAACGCCAAGTTCTACTCATTGAGCGGTTCGGATTTCGTCGAGCTTTACGTCGGCGTGGGCGCTTCGCGTGTCCGCTCCCTTTTCAAGAAGGCCCGTGAAAACGCCCCTAGCATTATCTTCATCGACGAATTGGACGCAGTGGGACGCCAGCGGGCGTCTGGCCCGAGCGGCCACCAAGAACATGAGCAGACGCTCAATGCATTGCTGGTCGCGATGGACGGATTCGAATCCAGCGACGCGGTTGTCGTTTTCGGAGCCACCAATCGGCCTGAGATCATGGACAAGGCGCTGCTTCGTCCCGGCCGCTTCGATCGCCAGGTCTTCGTCGGATTGCCCGACGTAAAAGGTCGGCTGGATATTTTGAAGGTTCACTCGGGCCGCATCAAACTCGAGGACAGTGTGAAACTGGAAGAGGTCGCGAAAGCCACGTCAGGGTTCTCCGGCGCCGATCTCGCGAATTTAGTCAATGAAGGGGCCTTGCACGCCGCGCGCGCTCGTCGGACCACCGTCATGATGTCCGATTTCGAAGAAGCCCGTGACAAGATTTCCTGGGGGCGCGAAAACCGCCGAACCATGACCGACGCCGACAAGAAAATCATCGCCTACCACGAGGCGGGACACGCGTTGATGCAGGTCCTCTCGGGCGACGAACTTTTCAAGCTTCATAAGGTGACGATCATTCCGCGCGGCCAATCGCTCGGAAGCACTCAATTTACGCCCGAACGCGATCTGTTGAACTACTCAAAAGACCAGCTGATCGCCCGGATCTGGTGTTTGATGGCGGGTCGCGTGGCGGAGGAGCTCGCGCTGGGCAACATCACGAGCGGTGCGTCTGGCGATATCCAACAGGCTTCGCAGATCGCCCGCCAAATGGTCTTCGAGTGGGGGATGTCGCCCCTCGGTTTTCTGGCGCTGGCGAAACCCGGTGGCGAAGAACTGCTGACCAGTCAGGCCACTTTCCACGAAGCGGAAAAATACATGCGCGAGCTCTTGGAAAAGCAGTACCAGTTCACCACGGAGACGCTGGGCAAGCACCGCATCGAACTCGATGCGATCGCCACGGCCTTGCTGGAACGCGAAACGATCACCGGCGAAGAAGTGCGGGCGATGTGCCGCGATCAGGCGCTGACGGCGAGCTAGACGGGCGGTATTTTTTGCTGTCGGCGGTCAGCTCTCGGCTTTCAGCGGTGAGAGGGGGAGCCCGCCTGTCTTGGCGGGCTATTTGACGTCGATTTAGAGCGATTGGCGCGGGTTCCGCCTCTAACCTGCCGGGGACGGCAGGTTCCATCAGGTGCATTGCAATGTCCGGCGAAAACAAAAACTCCGCAGCGGAGGCTGCGGAGTCGAGAGACCTGACGATTAACCTTGGAAACGATTACAGATTGAAGCCGATACCGACGGACCAAAGGAATTGGCCGTCGCTGAACTTGTCGTCCAATTGCTTGGTTTTGTCGAAGAGCCAAGCGTATTGAGCGGTGGCGATGATGAAGGTCTTCGGTTTGACGTAGAACTTCAGACCGCCTTCCAGACCGGCCGCCCAGGTGTCCTGCACGGTGTCACCGTAGATGCGGCCGAAGTTCGCACCGATAAACGGACGCACGCTGCCGCGGGGAGCCAAATGGAAGTCAGCCGCCAGAAAGGTGGACCCGTTCCATTGCGATTTGCTGGCGTCGTTGTCGCCGTAGTTCAGGCTTTGCCGCACGACACCTTCGAGCGTATCGCTGAAGTAGAAACCGAGCGAGCCGCTGGCGCCGCCGAAGTGGTTGTCGAAGTCTTGGTCGCTGCCGCCGTTTGCGCCCAGGATCACCTCGAGATTTCCCGCTCGGGCACCGGTTTCCGCATCGGTTGCTGGAATGCGTGTCGTGGTGTACTGCGCCAAGCTGACGAGCGGCAGCGCTGCCAGCAGGAGGACGGAAGTCAGAGATATAGGGAGTTTCATAGTAGTGTTCTTGGTTTGAGTTCGCTTGCTGGACGAGCGCCGCGAAGGTTTGCCATGAAGCTTGTTTCCGCAATCGTTCGCCGAAGCCGCAACCCCTGAAACCCCTTTGGGGGAAAGCTCTTAGGACGTACCCGGGCTTCGCCGTCAGGTCCTCAGGAGGTACGGCCAAACCCGGGGCGGCCACCAAACGGCAGCCGGCGACTGGCTAGAACTGGGCGCGGCGCGCGTCGGGCCGTTATCCCGCAGCGCGGATCTTCAGCAGCAAATCTTTGCTTTCAACGGTATCTCCCAGCACGACGTGCGAAACTTCGACGATTCCGTCGCACGGCGAATAAACCGTCGTCTGCATCTTCATCGCTTCCATCATCAGGAGCTTGTCGCCTTTGGCTACTTTCGATCCGACGGAGACGGCTAGCATTGCGATCAGGCCGGGGATTGGCGCCGCGACTTGCAGGGGATCCGCCAAATCAGCCTTGGGACGCGCCTTCATTTTCGGCGCGACACTCTTGTCCAGAATGAAAGTTTCGCGCGCCATTCCGTTCAACTCGTAGCTGATCGTGCGGCGTCCGTCTTTGTCGGGGGCGCTCATCGAGACCAATCGAATGATCAAGACTTTGCCTTCCTCGATGTTGACTGAAATCTCTTCGCCGACGGACAGCCCGTAGAAAAAGGCCGGAGTGGGAAGAACGCTGACGTCCCCGTACTCGCGCTGGTGCTTGGTGAAGTCCGCGTGTACCTGAGGGTACATCAAGTGGGAGTAGAGGTCGTCGTCAGAGGCGTCGCGCCGCAGTTTTTCGCTCAGCTCGGTGCGCGTCTTTTCCAAATCGAGAGCGGGTTTGGCTTCCGACGAGCCCTTGGTCTTCTTTTTACGGGTGGCCACCTCGTATTTTGCGCGCGCTTCCGCGGCGCGCTTCTCGCCGAGAATTACTTTCTGCACCTGCTGAGGCCAGCCGCCGTCCGGCCAGCCGAGACCGCCTTGCATCATGTCGATGACGCTTTCTGGAAACGGAATCGAGCCGGGCTCCAGATTGACGACATCGGCTGGTTTGATTCCGCGGCTGAAGAGGAAAAGCGCCATGTCGCCAACCACTTTTGACGATGGGGTGACTTTGACGATGTCTCCAAACAGGGCGTTGACTTCGGCGTACGTGCGGGCGATCTCCGGCCAGCGGTGAGACACGCCCATGGATACGGCTTGCTCTTTGAGATTGGTGTACTGCCCGCCGGGCATTTCATGGAGGTACACTTCGGCCGACCCGCTGCGGGGTGCCGTGTCGAAAGGAAGATAATAGGACCGTATCTGCTCCCAGTAGTCGGAAAACTCGTTCAAGGCTTCCAGGTCCAGCTTGGTTTCCCGAGGTGTGTGCTGAAGGGCGGCGACGATCGAATTGAGATTGGGCTGCGACGTGCTCCCCGACATCGAGGCGAGTGCCAAGTCGACCACATCAACGCCCGCGTCCGCCGCGCGAAGGACGGAAGCGGCGTTGATGCCGCTCGTATCGTGAGTGTGAAAATGAACCGGGAGACCGATCTCCTCCTTCAGCGCCTTGACGAGTTTATGGGCGGCATAAGGCCGGCATAATCCGGCCATATCCTTGATCGCGAGGAAATGCGCGCCCATCTTCTCGAGTTCGCGGCCCAGCTTCACGTAGTATTGCAGCGAGTATTTGTCGCGTTTCTCGTCCAAAATATCACCCGTGTAACACAACGCGGCCTCGCAGATCGCGTGGGTATCCTGCACGGCCTCCATCGCGACACGCAGGTTGGGCAAATAGTTCAACGAGTCGAAGACGCGGAAGATATCCATCCCGCTCTGGGCAGCATGCTTCACGAAGCCTGCCACGACGTTGTCGGGGTAGTTCGTATAGCCGACGGCGTTGGCCCCGCGGAAAAGCATCTGAAAGCAGATGTTTGGCACCTTGGCGCGGAGCTGACGCAGGCGTTCCCAGGGATCCTCCGAGAGGAAACGCATGGCCGTGTCGAAAGTGGCTCCGCCCCACATTTCGAGGGAAAACAGATCGCCCGCCCGCTGAGCCACGGCGCCGGCACACGCCAGCATGTCGTAGCCCCGCACCCGCGTCGCCATGAGGGATTGATGGGCGTCGCGCCAAGTCGTGTCAGTGATGAGCAGGCGTTTTTGAGCGAGTGTCCACTCGGCGAATTTTTTCGGCCCGAGTTCAAGCAACAGCTGTCGCGTTCCCGGAGGCGGCGCCTTCAGGTGGTCGTACGCGGGTGCCTTCGTTGCGGTGAGAGGCTTTTCGGGCCGGTATCCCTTGGCGTGGGGATTGCCATTTACCACGACGTTGCCGAGGAAATTCAAGAGCTTCGAGGCGCGATCCCTGCGCGCTTTGAAAGCGAAGAGCTCTGGAGTCGTGTCAATCAGCGTCGTCGTGGCCTGGCCGGAGGTGAACTGCGGATGAGTGATGACGTTCTCCAAAAAAGGGATGTTCGTTTTCACTCCGCGAATGCGGAATTCGCTCAAGACCCGGCGCGCCCGATTCATGGCGATGGGGTAGGACTGCCCGCTCGTGATGACTTTGACCAACATGGAGTCGTAGAACGGCGTGATCACGGCCCCCGCGAACCCCATCCCTCCGTCGAGGCGCACCCCGAACCCGCCCGGAGAGCGGTAGGCGAGAATTTTTCCGTAGTCGGGGATGAATTTGTTCTCTGGATCCTCCGTGGTGATGCGGCACTGGATCGCGTAGCCATTCCGGGGCACATCGAGTTGGCGCGGCATGCCGACCTCCGGCGAATGCAAGGCGTGGCCTTGTGCGATCAGAATCTGCGCGCGGACCAGATCGAGGCCCGTGATGACCTCGGTGACCGTATGCTCCACCTGGATCCGGGGATTCATCTCGATGAAAAACCACTCGTGGCGATCGAGGTCGTAGAGAAATTCTATGGTGCCGGCATTGTCGTAGCGGACTTCGCGCGCCATGCGCGCCGCCGCTTCACAGAGTTCGTTTACGATCCGTTCCGGCAGCCCGTAACTAGGAGCAACCTCGACCACCTTTTGATGGCGGCGCTGGACGGAGCAATCGCGCTCGTAGAGGTGAATCACGTTGCCGTGTTGATCGCCCAGGATCTGCACCTCGATATGTTTCGCCCGCGGAATATATTTCTCGAGAAAGACCGCGGGATTGCCGAAAGCGCGTTCAGCCTCCGCTTGTGCTTCGTCCAGGAGGCTCGAAAGTTCGCTCGCTTTCTGCACCACCCGCATGCCGCGGCCGCCACCGCCGAAAGCCGCCTTGATGATAAGGGGGAAGCCAATCGTTTTCGCGATCTTCAGCGCTTCGTCGCGGTCGCTGACGGGCTCTTCGGTACCGGGCAGGGTGGGCACTGCGATCCGCTTAGCCAGGGCTCGGGCAGCGGTCTTATCGCCCATCATTTCCAGCAACTCCGGACGAGGACCCACGAAAATGATGCCGGCTTTCTGGCACGCGCGCGCAAACTGGGCGTTTTCCGACAGAAATCCGTAACCGGGATGGATTGCGTCCACCCCCTTCTGCTTCGCGACTGCCACGATGCTGTCGATATCGAGATACGCGGCGACCGGGCCTTTGCCGATCCCGACTTGATAGGCTTCGTCGGCTTTATAACGATGAATGCAGAACCGATCCTCCTGGGCATACACCGCGACAGTTCGGAGCCCCAGTTCAGTGCCGGCGCGGAAAATGCGAACAGCGATCTCGCTGCGGTTAGCGGCCATCAGCTTCTGCAGCGGACGGACAGGCGGGGTGGCCAGGGCTGGGGCGGAGTCGGGGGTCATCGGTAAGCCGTTCGACGGGAGGGGAACACGCCCGCGGCGTCAAGCATCCGTCCGATCGGACCGCCAAGAAGCGGACCTCGCCGCGCTTTTTTGTAATGTCGTTCTCGACTCCGAGGAAACGGCCGCTCAGGATAGGTGACGCGGATAGGTAAGGGGGGTGGTGACTTCGGGAAGAGTTTGTACCGGTAGCTCATACTGCGCCCGGCTAGCCGCCAGTCATACGCACGTAGCTGTTGCACTCCGGAAAGAACAAGATGTCGGGTTACGTTACCAATGATCGGTCCATGCAAAACTCACTTAACGGATTCCACCTTTTTCCACGCCAGGCTGGAAGCCGCGGTTCTCGTTTGGCGCCCGTGAGGACGGACGGCTCGCGTGCCGAGCAGCCGTAACCGGAGCCCTGCCATGTCGATGCAAGTTCTTCATCTCGAAGATAGCGCGCACGATGCCGAGCTTGTGCATTCGCAGATCAGGCGCATGTGGCCCGACTGCGAGATCGAACGCGTTGACTCCGCAACCGCCTTCGAGGCTGCGCTGGAACGCAAGACCCCGAATCTGATTCTCTCTGACTTCTCCTTACCGGGTTACGACGGTCTCACCGCTTTGAATCACGCGCGCAAACGGCGCCCGGATGTCCCGTTCATGTTTCTTTCCGGTACCATTGGCGAAGAAGTAGCGGTCGAGGCGCTGAAAAACGGAGCCATCGACTACGTCCTGAAAGATCGCATGGGCCGTCTTATTCCCGCGATCCAGCGAGCTTTGGCTCAGACGGAGGAACAGACCAAGCGCCACAAGGCCGAGCAGGAACTGCGCGAAACACAGGAGCGATATCGTCAGATCACGGAAAACGTGGCGGATCTGATCGCGGTGCTCGATCCGCAAGGGCGGCGCGTGTACAACAATCCCGCCTATGTCACGATCCTCGGTGAGCCCGAGAGCCTTCGGGGTACGGACTCTTTCACCGAAATCCACCCTGACGACCGCGAACGCATTCGCGAAATTTTCTTTCAAACCGTGCGCTCGGGGGTCGGTCAGCGCGCGGAGTATCGCTTCCTGCTTCGCGATGGGAGCGTGCGTTTTATCGAGTCTCAGGGAAGCGTGATTCTCGATGCGGAGGGAAAGGTAGCGAACGTGCTCGTGGTGTCTCGCGATGTGACGGCGCGGAAAAAAGCCGATGATCGCATCCGCGAACAGGCCTCGCTCCTCGATAAAGCGCGCGACGCCATCAGCGTGGTGGATCTTACCCACCGTATTACCTACTGGAACGCGAGCTCCGAAGGACTTTTTGGCTGGACCGCCGCCGAGGCGATCGGACAGCCGCTTTCGCAGTTGCTGCACGCCCAGGATCCGCGCTTTGGCGAAGCGATGAAACGACTTCTGGCGGAAGGGCAGTGGCAGGGCGAATTGCTTCCCCAGACCAAGGGAGGCAAAGCGGTTCTGGTCGAAAGCCGTTGGACTCTTGTCACCGATGCCAAAGGAAAACCCGTCTCGATCCTCTGCATAAACACCGACATCACGGAGCGCAAAAAGCTGGAGGTCCAATTTCTCCGCGCCCAGCGCATGGAGAGCATCGGCACGTTGGCCGGCGGGATTGCTCACGACTTAAACAACGTGCTGACGCCGATCCTCGTCGCGGCGCAAGTGCTCCAAATGCACGTCTCCTCCAAGGAGGACCGGATGCTCCTCGAAACGGTCGAGAAAAGCGCGCTGCACGGCGCCGCGTTGTTGAAGCAGGTCCTGTTGTTTGCACGCGGCGCGGAGGGCGAACACACGGCGCTCCGCATTCAGCATCTGGTGGGTGAACTCGAAAAATTGCTGAGGGAGACGTTCCCTCGCTCGATTGAAATCCGCACGCGGATCGGCAAGGACACCTGGGTGATCAAAGGCGACGCGACCCAGCTGAACCAGGTGTTGATGAATCTCTGCGTCAATGCCCGCGACGCGATGCCCAAGGGGGGGCAACTTGAAATCCGAGCGAAGAACCTCACGCCGGGCGACGACTTTTTCCGCGCGCATCCTGACGCAAAGCCGGGCGCCTATCTCATGTTGAGCGTCCAGGACACGGGGTGTGGTATTCCGCCGGAAGTCCTCGAGCGGATTTTCGATCCGTTTTTCACCACGAAGGAGTTG
Organism: uncultured Opitutaceae bacterium; assembly: GCA_964546955.1. GTDB lineage: Bacteria > Verrucomicrobiota > Verrucomicrobiia > Opitutales > Opitutaceae > CAZJLP01. The sequence goes on from CAZJLP010000004.1 coordinate 136,754, forward strand.
GGCAAAGGCACGGGCCTCGGGCTCTCAACGGTCCTTGGCATCGTGAGGAGTCATGGCGGCGTTTTGCAGGTGCAGAGCGAGGTAGGAAAAGGAACCCGGTTCGATATCTATTTGCCGGCGCTCCCGACGGAGGAGACGGCGACCGTTCCGTCCGAACGCCCCCAGCTGCCGCGCGGCCAGGGCCAAGGCGTGCTCGTGATCGACGATGAACCCTACATTCGCGAGGTCATCAGCTCGATGTTGCGTTTCTGCAACTACCGCAGTTTTCCGGCCGCGGGAGGACAAGCCGGCATCGATCTTTATCGGGAGAAACTCGGCGAAATCGAATTAGCGCTCGTCGACATGATGATGCCTGGCATCGATGGCGCCACCACGATGAAGCGACTGCGCCAAATAAATCCCCATTTGCCCATGATCGCCGTCAGCGGCATGCTCGAGGAAAGCCAGCTGGGCGACGACTCGGAGCTCAAAGGGGTCGAGCTCCTGAGGAAGCCAATCACCGCGGAGGTGCTGTTGAACAGAATCGCGGCCGTGCTGAGCGCAGGGGTCCGCTGAAAGAGAACAACGCTTTCGCATCGTTTGCATGCGTGCCGCGTTTCTTGACCCAGCGACGATGACGGGAGTGTCCGCCCGATTATCGGCCGCAGGTTTGACTGGCTACGTTTCCGAATCGAACAGCGCGACCTGATTGCGGCCGTCGGAGAGGCGGAAGCCCCGGTACATGCCGGGGGTGTTGAAGGGCAGAGTGACGTTTCCCTTTGCGTCGATCGCGATGAGACCTCCGCTGCCACCGAGGCGGTTTACCTTGTCGAGCACCTCCACAGCCGCCCGATCGAGGGGCAGCCCTTTGTATTCCATGCGAGCCGAGACATCGTGTGCCACCACGGCCCGAATGAAGTACTCACCGTGGCCGGTGGCGCTGAGGGCGCAAGTCGCATTGTTGGCATAGGTGCCGGCGCCGATAATGGGTGAATCGCCCACGCGGCCGAATTTCTTGTTCGTCATCCCCCCGGTGGACGTGCCGGCGGCGAGGTTGCTGTGAGCGTCCAAGGCCACACATCCCACGGTGCCCCATTTCCGGTCGCGCATGCCGTCGTTGTCGTCGACGGTCACAAAGCTAAGGCGCTCGCGAAGGTAGCGGGCGTCTTTGTGGGAGTCGCGAATTTTCTCTAGCTCCTGCGCTTTTTCCAGCTGCTGGCGCCGCCAAGGCGTTTGAAAATAATCGTTCGGTACAAGTTCGTATCCGAGGTCCTGCGCGAAACGCTCCGCGCCTTTTCCGGCTAACATGACATGCGCCGACTTCAACATCACATCGCGCGCCAGTTCGATCGGATTCTTCACGTGTTGCACACCCGCGACCGCGCCGGCGGTTTGATTGCGACCATCCATGATGGAGGCGTCCAATTCGCAAAGGCCGTCGGCGTTGAGCACGGCGCCGTGAGCGGCGTTGAACAACCCAGAATCCTCCAATATCTTGATCGCGGCAACGACGGCCTGAAGCGCGGAGCCGTCCGATCCGAGAACCGCATACCCGGAGTCCAGCGCCCGCTGCAGAACGCTGCGAAAAGCGCCTTCGGCCTCAGCGGACATCTCCCCGCGCAAGATCGCGCCAGCGCCCCCGTGGATGGCTAGGCCGAATGGAGTCATTGTGGTAACGTGGCGCGGTTTCAGAAGCGCGCAAGCGCGCGGCAAGCTTGGTGATAACTTGGGGCGCGGGTTCCTGCGGCTTTGTCTTAAGCGGAGTGGGACCAAAAAGGCGAGGCCTCCCCTCGACGGGGTCGAGGCCTTGAGCGAAGTCGAAACGGTGGACTCCGCCGTCGTAGGCGGCAAATGTAGCATGCAACATCTGTGCGCGCTGGCCGGCATCAAAACGCATGTTCTTGCGCGGTGTCTCTGCCTTCGACGGGCGGTCCAGAGGTCCGCCCCTACCTCGCGATCCGCTTTTTAGAGGCTCACGCACTCAACTCCTCACACATCCTGGCAGAATCCATACAGACGGTCGTCGCGGCCTTTGCCGGGCCAGTTGACTTGGTCGACGCCGCGGTGGCGCATCACGTCGATGACCAATCGATTCAACGAGGCCTCGAAACCAAAAATCGAGGTGAGCGGCGGCGCTTCGACGCGGATGACATAAGCCTCCAGGTGTACCTCGCGCAGCATTTCGACACTGCGATTCACGAGTTCAGCTTCGATCTTCGAGTTTCCCTGAAGGATGAGGACGGGGTGCGGGTGAGCCGTCATTTGCTGAAAAGGGCCATGGGCAAACTGCAGGAAATCCGAGATCGGCGGACACGGCCAGAAGAGCCCTTCCATGAATTTACACGCCAGATTCTGCGCGAAGTCCGAAATCGGGGCGGCAGTCAGGAGGTTGAAACCGCGGGCGAAGCGCTCCGGGTTCCCTTTCATTGCCTCCAGCGCCTCGCGCGGGGGCTTCGTTTCAAGCAAAGGGAGAATTTCGTTCGCCTTGGGCGCCTTGAACCGGCAACCGGCTAATTGTGCCGTGAACTGGAGACAGGCGAGATAACCTGCCATGGGTCCGACGAAGCGGATTAGAGTGGTATATTCCTCGGCCAACGGAAACTCGATCAACTCCCCACCTTCATCCAGCAATGCTTGCAGCAGTGCGGCGCGGTCCTTCTTCCCCGCCGCCAGCGCGGAGGCGGGGGTCGACGCAGTGAACAGGATGGTATGAGCAAAATCCCGCCGGTGGCGCAGGGCCATTTGAGCGTTGGGCGATACACCCTGACTGAACACGACGAGTGTTTTTCCGGCGAAGGCGGCGGTATTTTGGCCGGTGAAGCCGGAAAGGGGCAGGTACGCGGCGGCGCGATCGGTATACAGGTTGAGCAACATCGCGAGATAACGGCCGTGCGCCTCCGAACTTCCTGTACCCGTGATGATGAAACGCGCCGCCCCGCGGGTGGCTTCCTTCAGCGGGGCAGGGCCGCGCTCGAACATGCCCGCCAGCGTGGCGGGAATCTGTTCCAGACGCTTCGCCAGCAAGGTGTGGCCGAGCGGATCGGTTTGGAGAGCGGTAGGCGAGGGATTCACTCGGACACGGCGCTGTCGTCCAGAAAGATCCAGCGGTCGACCTCGATCTTGTGATCGTTAAGCGCGGCGGCGTATTCCTTCTTCTTCACCAAGCTCGCCGGCGAATTCATCACCATTTGGATCTTCTCGTTTGGGATATGGTGGCGCAGAAGCAGCATGGAGGCGTCATAGTCGCGGCTGTCGTAACCCACGCCAAGTTTGCGGTATGCATCGTCGCTGGATTCCGCGAGCCCGCCTTCCGTCAGCATCAGGTCCGTGGCATAGGCGCCAAAACCCGCGCCACGGCCATCGTAATAGAGCAGTATGACGGCGCCGACCCCGTAGGTGACGATATGTTTGACCGATTTCTTGAATTTGTCCCGGTTGTCGACGCTGCGCAGGGGAAACCGGTTGAAGAGCGATTCGCTGTGCAGGCGCACGACCGGGACATCGTAATTGCGCGGCGAACCGTGCGTGAGAACCACGAATTCCTGGCTCGTGACAATATCGTAGTAGACGTGAACGCGGAACCAGTACGGGGTGGTCAGGAGGTCCACGATGGGGTCCTGCGGGTTGTCTCGTTTGAAGGCGGTGAGGTTGTCCGAATCGATCTTCACGAAAAACCGGTTGTCTCGGATGAGCTGATAGCCGAGGACGAGCGGCTTTGGTCCCGCCATATAGCGGTCGATCGACTTTTTCTTGAACAGTTCCTTGAACTGTTCCTCCGTCAGCAGGATGTCGTTGTCGACCGGCTTCATTGGCAAAAAATAGCTCGCCGAGTAAATGAAGCGGCGCGCATTCGCCAGCGAATGAGGCTTGAACGGCACGACGGGCTCCGGAGGAAGCGCTCGTTTGACGGTGGTCACCGACGGCCGTTTGAGGATGTGTCCGCCCGCCGCTTTTGAAGTCAGATAGGCCAGGTTAAAAGGGGAGGGTTCGAATTCCAGCGCTTCCGCGCCGACCACGTTGACGCCCTGGCTTTTCAGCGCGTCCAGTTTGTCGGGATTGTTTGTCAGCACGACGAAGCCCGCCGTGATACCCAGCAGATAACAAATCTGAGAAATGTTGTCGTAGTTCCGATGGTCTTTTTTCAAACCCATCGCCGCGTACGCTTGAAACGTGGACAATTGGTCCAGCGAAGCCTGGACGAGCATTCGGTCCCGCGCTTTGCCCACATAGCCGACTCCGCGGCCTTCCTGCATGAGATAGAAGAGGATGCCGTTTCCTTTTTCGGCGATCACCTTGAACGCGCCTTCCAATTGTTGCACACAATCGCAATCGCAGCCGCGCAGGGTCTCGCTCGTCACGCACGATGAATGCAAACGCGTGTAGAGCACTTTTGACTTCACGATCTCCCCATGGGCGAGCGCGATGATGTAGTGTTTGTCGATGATGTCCTGGAAAATGTAGGCCCGAAACTCGCCGAAACGCGTGTCGAGCGCGCAATTCGCGATGTACAGCGTCTGGCCGCACAGCGGCCGCTCATCGACGTTCTGAGGCGTCAAAACGCTGCCGGTGGCGTGCTGCAAATCGCGTACGAGCGCCGCAAAATCGGTCGGAAGGGCATCTCTGGGGCCGGCGGCCGCCTGGGAATCGAATTTCAATACGTTGCTCATTTATTCGGCTGCTGAGACAGCCTGACTCCACCATGGTCAGTATTCGGAAAAAGGAAACCCCGTTGTGAGACGCCGCTGAGACACCACGAGAGGGGTAAAGGTCGAACGTGGAGGGTGGAAGGTAGAATTGGCCCTCTCGTCGTTGTCAGGTAAGGCGGAAATGTGCATAGACGGGGCGATGGGCATCATTGACACCCACGTGCATTTGTATCCGCCCGCTCTCAACGAAGCGCCTTCGCTATGGGCCGCCCGCTGCGGGGAAGACGCTTGGTCCGTGCTGTGCACGCGCGTCCGCAAGAATGGGCGGGGAGTCCAGGCCTTTCCCACGGTCGACGGGTTGCTGCGCGCAATGGACTCGGCCGGCGTCGAGAAAGCGGTCCTGCAAGGATGGTATTGGCAGAACCACGACACGTGCGTCCTGCAGAATCGCTTTTATGCGGAATGCATCCGAGATCATCCTGATCGATTGGCGGCCTTTGCGACGCTGCATCCCCGGATTGGACTCGACGGTGTTGTCGCGGAAATCAATTGGGCGTCTGAAATCGGTTTTAAGGGCCTCGGCGAGCTTTCCCCCCACGCACAGGGCGTGGCCCTCGATGACCCCGCGTGGATTGCTGCCCTGCAGAAAGCGGGGGAGGTGGGTTTGGCGGTGACTTTGCACGTGACGGAGCCGCGTGGCAAAGACTACCCCGGGCGTGTTTCCACGCCGCTGGGCGATTTCGTGTGCCTCGCCCGGTCGTTTCCAGGCACGACATTCCTGCTCGCACACTGGGGCGCCCAGCTGCCCTTCGATCCCGTACATGCCGGGACCGTCCGACAACTGACGAATGTCTATTACGATACTGCGGCGTCGCCCCTCTTGTACGACGCGACGATTTGGCGGCGGATGATCGATGCGGCTGGCGCTGAGCGGCTGCTGTTCGGAAGCGATTTCCCCCTTATTCTGTACCCCCGGTTCGAAACCGAACCGTCAATGGCAAGCCTCGTTCGAGAATTGAGGTCTGCCGCAGTCGGAGCAAAAGCGGAAGAGGCGATTCTACGCGGAAATGCCGCGAGGGTGCTGGGCGTGTAAATCGTGCGGATGGCACCCCGCCGTGGCTTCCCGTCGCCGAGGTGATCGAAGACATCACTTCTCCGCACCGCGTTGCAGCACACGAGCTATAACGGGGCTCAGGGCATTGTTCACGACAACCTGCAAACCTGTGCTCAGTCCGTCGGGAAGGGAGACCGGGATTGAGAGGACGGGCAAGCCGGCGAGACTCGCGGGGGCGGTAAGATCGAGCAGGCGGTTTCGGTTTTCGAGCGTGCACTCGGCCTTGGTTAAGGCAGGGAAGGGTGTGGCTGGAAGCACGAGAAAATCGTAGGACTGGAAGAAGTTTGTCCACAGCAATTGCAAGGCGACCCGTTTTGCTTGCGCGGCGTCCCTCTGCTCGATGGTCCACTTCCGCCCCCGATCGATTCGTGCCCAAACTGCCGGATCGTACAATTCGCGACAGCGGTCCAGCCAGTTCGCATGCACCGCGAAGGCCTCCGCGCTCTGCAGGACGCTGTACGCGTCGCGAGTCCCGGAAAAGCCCGCCCGAAGATCGTCATGCGTCGCGCGGTCGGCCAGCGGAGCGAAAGATTCCATCGCGCTTGCAACACACCGTTCAAAATCGGGATCGACGTTCTCGCCGAAAGCCGAGAATCCCAGGCTGATACCCCTGAGCGCGCGGGTCGCGACGTGCGGTTTTCCGAGAATGAAGCGGTTTACCGAAAGCAAGTCCTGCGGATTGTTCGTGAACCACCCCGGAGCGTCGAAGCTGGGCGCAAGCGGAAAGGCGTCTTGGATAAAGGGTCCTCCCGGTTTGTCGCGAAAGCCGTAGAGCCCGCAAAACGCAGCCGGCACCCGAATGGATCCCCCGGTATCCGTCCCGATTCCCAGAGGCACGATTCCCGCGGCGACGGCCGCCGCCGAGCCGCTGCTCGATCCCCCGGAAGTCCGCCCAGGGAAACGGGGATGTTCGCAATCGCCGTAGTGCGGATTTTCACCGGTCAACCCGTAAGCGAATTCGTGGAGCTGGGTTTTTCCAACCAGCACGGCGCCCAAACCTTTGAGCGCGTGAACCAGGCGGCTTTCTCGCGGCGGCGAAGGCAGCAAATCGGCGGAAAACCGAGAACCGGCGCGCAGCGGTACGCCCGGAGTATAGAATAAATCTTTTAGGACGTAGGGAGTTCCGGCGAAAGCTGCGATGGTATTGGCGACGCGCTTGATGCTGTCGGCGATCTCCTTCCGGGGAGCCAAGCTGGCGAACACGGCGCGCCGTTGGTCCTCGGACAGGCACCGTGCGCACCGGTCGACAATTTCCTGGGCGGCGAGCTCCGGATCCTGCAACGCCAATGCTTGCCAGTCGGCCATGGTGATCGCTTTTCCGGGTTGAGGCATCCCCGCGGAGAGTGCGAATGAGGCGCCCGAGCGCAATGTTTCGTTCAGGGGGCTTTTGAAAAGCGGCGGCACTGAGGTGGAGCACGCCGTCCACGGCGGGCTGTGGGGCGTGGCTATCCCGGTGACGTCCCACTCGATCCAAGCCCGCACGCGGGGGATTCCACCCGTTGCACCGCCTCTTTGGCCCGAACCCGACAATCGTTTTGCCTTCGGCGCATTTGGGCCTATCGAGAGAGTTCATGACGCCCGAAGCCAAAATTGCCGAACTCGGTCTTACGCTGCCCGCCGCGCCTGCCGCGGCGGGGAATTATCTTCCCACGGTTCGCGTGGGCAATCTTCTGTACTGCGCCGGCACGATCAGTGCCGTCAATGGCCAGATCACCCACGCCGGCCAGGTTGGGAGAGAACAGACCGTCCAGACCGGCTACGAGTCGGCCCGTATTTCAGCCTTGAATACACTGGCGAACATAAAGGCGGCCGTGGGATCGCTCGACCAGGTGGCCCGCTTCGTGATGGTCAATGGCTTCGTCAATGCAGTGTCCGGCTTCGCCGACAGTCCCGCGGTCATCAACGGGGCCAGCGATCTGTTTGTCGCGGCCTTTGGCGATGCGGGCAAACACGCGCGAGCGGCCGTGGCGGTGACCGGCCTGCCGCGCAATTCGACGACGGAGATCCAAGTGGTGGTGGAGTTGCGTGCGGGGTGATTGCTCATCTCTTATCGTTCATTGCTCATTTCTCATTGGCGCAAGCGGCTGACTACGTCGTGGGTGCGGGCGTCAGCACAAGGCGGAAGCGGGAGCCCGGAACGAAATAGAGCCATTGCTTATTGATTATCGCCAAGCCGTCGACGCAGACGATAAGCAGCGGCACCCAAAGAATTCTCCTTGCCCTCGCTCCGCGTCGGAGTTTGCCTGTTCCCTCAAGCTCCGGAGAGATGGCTGAGTGGTCGAAAGCGGCGCTTTGCTAAAGCGTTGTAGGTGTAAAAGCCTACCGGGGGTTCGAATCCCCCTCTCTCCGCCAGCCTTCGCCGAGCCTACGGCTGGCTTGTGCCGTCGCTCCTGTGCAGATTCGGGGCAAGTGAGTCGATCGAGATTGCTCCGTTGAGAACGGAGCAAACGGACATTGGAATCCAGGGGAAGGCTCTACTTCTTCCGCTTCTTCCGGCCCTGGTTGCGCTCGATGTTTAAATAAGTCTTGGCGAGCATCTGGCTTTCGTAGAGCTCGAGCAGGCGCACGCCCTCGCGGGGTTTGACCAGATCCTTGCGCGTCGCGTGGTCGATCTGTTGCTTCATGCGGCGGCAGAGTTCCTCTTGCTGGTACTGCACGCCTTCGATCACGTCGGCCACGCGGCTGCCGCTGAGCGCTTCCTCGATGTAAAAGCCGTTCGGTTCGTCGGGCTCGAGAAAGACATGAACTTCATTCACGCGGCCGAAGAGATTGTGCAGATCGCCCATGATGTCCTGGTAGGCGCCGGTCAGGAAAACACCGAGAAAGTACGGTTTCCCGTTCAGCGGGTGCACGTTCAAGTACTCCTTGGTGTCTTGAAGGTCGATGAAACTACTGATCTTGCCGTCCGAGTCGCAGGTGATGTCAGCTAAGATTGCATTGACGGAAGGTCGTTCGTTGAGGCGATGAAGAGGTGCAACCGGAAAGAGCTGCTTGAGCGCCCAGTGATCGAGCAGGGACTGAAAAACCGAGAAATTGCAGACGTACTGGTCCGCCAGTAGTTTTTTGAGATCGTGCAGTTCCTCCGGTTGGTAACCGCTTTTTTGTCCTTCGCGGTCAATCTGCTCGCAGATTTGCCAGAAAATCGATTCCGCCGCGGCACGGTTTTCCAGATCGAGATAGCCCAGATTGAAAAGAGAGAAAGCCTCTTCTTTTTTCTGCAGCGCGTCGTGAAAGCGCTCGAGACGGCCGAGTTTCGACTTGTTCTTCAACATTAGCTCTAGGTCCGTCACGACTTTGTGCTTTTCCTTCGGCTGGTGCTGCTGCCCCAGGGTTTCCTTTTTGTTGATGCGCTCGAAGACTTCCACCACGAGCATTGAATGCGGCGCCACGACGGCGCGACCGCTTTCGCTCACGATGTCCGGGACGTCGACATCGCTGTCGTTACAGATTTCGCGAATGTTGAAAACGACGTCGCGCGCGTATTCGTCGATCGTGTAATTGACCGAGCTTTCGAAATTGGTGCGGGAGCCATCGTAGTCGATGCCTAGGCCGCCGCCCACGTCGAGATAGCCCATGGGAAAACCCATCTTGGCCAGCTGGCAATAAAACCGCGTGGCTTCGATCACCGCGTTCTTGATCGTGATGATGTTTGGCACCTGCGAGCCGATGTGAAAATGAACGAGCCGAAGGCACTGCGAGAGCTTCGCGGCGCGCAACTTTTCCGTCGCGAATAGGATTTCGGCCGTGTTGAGCCCGAATTTGGCATTGTCGCCGGTCGACATGGCCCATTTGCCTTCGCCCCGCGTGAGGAGCTTCGCCCGAAATCCGATCATCGGCTTTACGCCGGTCTCCTCAGAAATCTTGATGATGTCGTCCACCTCGGCCAGCTGCTCGACCACCAGGATCACCTTCTTGCCCAGTTTGCGCCCGAGCAGCGCCAGCCGGATGTAGTCATGGTCTTTGTAACCATTGCAGATGATGAGCTTTTGGTTGCTGTCATGCATCGCCAAGGCGATCATCAGCTCCGGCTTCGATCCGGCTTCGAGCCCGTAGTTGAAGTCCTTTCCAGCGGTGAGGATCTCGTCGACGACCTCGCGCAACTGGTTGACTTTGATCGGGAAAACTCCGCGGTAGCTGCCCTTGTAGCCCTCCTGCTTGATCGCGCGGTTGAAAACCTCATTCAGTTGGCAAACCCGGTGGCGCAGAAGGT
>CAZJLP010000004.1:146712-169666 GCA_964546955.1 uncultured Opitutaceae bacterium
ACCATGGGCGCCTTGAGGCCCATTTCCAACGCCTCATCCACCACGTCCATGATCCGGATGTTGCGGCCATCGGCGAGGGGTAGTACATTCACAAACCCTTCAGCATCGACGTTGAAGTGGCCCGAGCCCCAGCGCTTGAACCCGTAGTGATCTTCTGACTTTTCGGCGGACCAGGAGGAGGCAGATTTACTTTTCAATCGGGGGAGGTGGCGACAGGGTTATGGCTTGCTTTCTGAGGTGTGAGTAAAGTTAAGTGCGTGTTTCTTTTTTCAAATTCCCCAACACGCAATGATGAAAATAGCTTCCCTGTCCGACGTCGCCCTTTTTTTGGCTCAAACTCCGGCGCCGGCCGCGCCCGCCGGACAGTCGGGCGGCTTTGGATCAACGATCTGGATTTTTTACGGCTTGTTGTTCGCGGGCATGTATTTTTTGGTGATCGCACCCCAGAAAAAGAAGCAAAAGGAACAGCAGAAGATGTTGGATAACCTGGAGACAGGCGATGAAGTGCTGACCGCCGGCGGAATCTTCGGAGAGGTCGCTAACCGCAAGGGAGACCGCGTCGTGCTGCGTGTCTCCGACACCACGAAGATCGAAGTGGCGAAGAGCTTTATTCAAACGGTGGTGAAGAAATCCGGAGCAGAGGAAGTCGCGAAAAAGTAACGTTTCTTCGCGTCATTGCCTCGACTGGCTCGATGCCAGTCAGCTCCTGCGTCCACCCCGCGCAACCAATTTAACCCAGTAATTCACCCATGTTACAACGCAACGTCTGGAAGATTGTCTTCAGCCTGGTCGTCATCGGCACGGCGCTGTGGATGCTCTTCCCCATCAAGGATCGGGAGTTTCCCGAGTACGCACAGTCCAAAGCCACTGCCAAACAGGGCGAGTTTGCGGGACTGCTCAAAGAAGCAACCGAGCGCACCAAGCAGGCCGGACAGACCAAGTCCGTCTATATCGCTCTCCGCTCGCTGGCGAATGAGCGGCGGATCGATCTGGCGACTCAGTATTTCCCGCACCTGGATATGGGCGCGACGAGAAACCTGGAGAAGCGCAATGCCATCCTGCTGGAGTACCTGCTCAAGCATTCCAAGGGCAAGCTCCAGCTCGGCTTGGACCTGCGCGGTGGCGTGGGTGTCATGCTCGAAGCGGGCGTGGCGAAGGGGAAGACCGAGGGCGAAGAGTACGAGCGAAAGCAAAAGCTCGAAAAAGCGATCGAGATCATTGGCACGCGCATCAACGGATTCGGCGTGACCGAACCCGTGATCCGGGCGGTGGGAGACAATCGCATCGAAATCCAGCTTCCGGGCGTCAACACGAAGGATAATCCGGAGGTCATCGAAAGCATCCAGAAGCCGGCCCGACTCGAATTCCGCCTGGTTCACGAAGGTACGGGACCGATGCGTGAGCCTCCGACCCAAGTTCCGGTCGGTTACGAGGTCCTGACCGTCGACGAGGAAGACAAGAAGACCGGCGAAATCTATCCCGAGTACTATCTCGTGAAACGCCGTGCCGAAATGACAGGGGCAAATGTCGATGACGCCTGGGCAACGGCCGGCGAAATCGCCGGATTCCGCATCATGCTGGCCTTCAATTCGGCGGGTGGAAAGCAATTTGGCGACCTCACCTCCGCCAACGTCGGTCGCAAGCTGGCCATCGTTCTCGATGGCAAGCTCTACTCGGCGCCAAACATCAATGAACCGATCATGGGCGGACAGGCGTCGATCACTGGAAATTTCAGCCAGGAAGAGGCCATCAGCCTCGCGAATGTCTTGGATAATCCCCTCGACGTCCCGCTCGAGGTCAAGGAGCAGTACGAGGTCGGACCGACTCTGGCCGATGACGCCGTGGCAAGCGGTCGCCTCGCCTTCCTGATCGGCACCTCGCTGACGATTCTTTTCGTACTCTTCTTCTATACCATCGGCGGCATTGTGGCCGCGATCGGCATGGGAGTGAACGTGGTGGTGACGCTGGGTGTCATGGCTGCGATCCCCGCGACGCTCACGCTGCCCGGCATCGCCGGCATCGTGCTGACCCTCGCGATGTCGGTGGACTCGAACATCCTGATCTTCGAGCGCATGAGGGAAGAGTTGAAGCTGGGCAAAACGCTCCCGACTGCCCTCGAGGCGGGCTTCGATAAAGCCTGGTCCGCGATTCTCGACTCCAATTTGACGACGCTGATCGTCGCCGTGATCATGATTGCCTTGGGCACGGGCCCGGTGCGCGGTTTCGGTGTCACGCTGGCAATCGGTATCTTCACCACCATGTTCGCGGCAGTCGTGGTCAGCAAACTGATCATGGAGCTCGCGATCCTCCCCGGCTTGGTCAAGCGCATGCCGATGTTCTCCGTGCTGCAGGATACGAAATTCGACTTCTTGAAGTACGCCAAACACGCGGTGGTCGTGTCGGTGATCTGCCTGGTCGTTGGCGTTGCCGCGCTGGTGATCAAAAAGGACAGCATCTACGGCATCGACTTTGTCGGCGGCGATACGATCACGATGGGCTTCTCGAAGCGGATCGAACCGGCCGCATTGACCCAGGCAGCTGGCGCAGCCGGGTTCAAGGAAGCGACTTTCGGCTACCAGAAGAGCATCACGACCGGAGACGAACGCTTGCTCGCGACGACGCGATTCGGCGAAGGCCGGGCCTTGCTTGATAAGTTGCAGCAGGCGTTTCCCCAGGCCGAACTGACCTACCAGGGCGAAAACCGCATCGGGCCGTCTGTCGGACAAGAGATTCAATGGAATGCGCTGTGGTCCATATTCTGGGCCCTGGTGCTGATCCTCCTTTACGTGGCTTTTCGCTTCGAGTTCGGCTTCGGCATCGGAGCGGTGGTCGCGACCGTGCACGATTTGATCATGACGATCGGAATCTTTGTGCTTTTCGATCGGCAGTTCGATGCGTCGATGGTGGCGGCCATCCTGCTTATCGCGGGCTATTCGATCAACGACACGATCGTGGTCTTCGACCGTATTCGCGAAGAACTGCGCCTGAATCCGACCATGCGCCTCCGCGATGTCATCAACCGCGCGCTGAACCTCACGCTCTCCCGCACGGTCATCACCGGCGGCACGACGATGCTGACGGCGATCACGCTCATCGTGGTGACCAAGGGCGAGGTGAACAACATCGCCTTCACGCTCCTCATCGGTGTGGTGACGGGCACGTTCTCGTCACTCTTCGTGGCCAGCCCGGTTTTCTACTGGTGGCACAAGGGCGACCGGAAGCACGTCGAGAAGCATCAGGATGTGAAGCCAACGTACGAGTGGACCGGCGCGAGCAAGGCGTCTGAATAAATCGCACTGGCTGGGCGGTTTACGCCGGTCAGCCGTTTCGGCACTTGCTCACTCCAACGGCGCGTCAAGGATGGCGCGCCCTCTCACTCGACCATGCGCTGGAACTACACACCGCTCCCAGCCGAAGCGGTTGAGACCTTAAGCCGCCGAGCCGGCGTCAGCGCCGTGCTCGCGGAGCTCTTGCTGCGAAATGGATTCGGCGATGCGGAGGCCGCGGCCAAATTCCTTCGACCGGCACTGGGAGAACTAAACGATCCGTTTCTACTCCCACATGTCGAGACCGCAGCCACGCGGCTGCGTCAGGCGATCGCCAATCGCGAAGACATCGCGGTCCTGGGGGACTACGATGTGGATGGGGTCAGCAGCACCGCCCTCCTCGTCAGCATCCTGCGCCGATTCGGCTTGAACCCGCGGTTTGTCGTGCCGCGCCGGATGGAGGACGGTTATGGTCTTTCACGCAGCGCCATTGACCGCGCGCTGGAGCTGGGCCGCCCACAGCTTTTCATCGCGCTCGATTGCGGCACCAATTCGCACGAAGAGGTGGCCTACCTTTGCGGGCAGGGCATCGATGTCATCGTGGTGGACCACCACCGCTCCAAAGAGAAACCGCTGGCCCAAGGCATCCTCGTCAATCCTCACGTGCACCATTTCGAGGGCGACGCCAGCTGGCGTCATCTCTGCACCGTCGGGCTGGTCTTCAAACTCGCGCATGGGCTGCTCAAGCAACTCCGCGCGGAGAACCACCCCGTGGCGTTCCGCGTCAAGTTGAGGGATTATCTCGACTTGGTCGCCATGGGCACCGTGGCGGACCTTGTTCCCCTGCAGGGCGAGAACCGAATCCTCGCGCGACAAGGCTTGAAGATTCTCCAGGCGACCCAACGACCGGGCCTGCGCGCTTTGATGCAGGTCGCCGGTGTCAAGCCGGGGCAGGACATCCTGCCCGTGGATATTTCCTTCCGCCTCGGGCCGCGGATCAATGCCAGCGGACGTCTGGCGGATGCCGCGATCTCAGTCGAATTGATCCTGAGCGAGGACGAGAAGTTTTGCGCCGAGACCGCTCTGCAGCTTGACGTATTCAACCGCGAACGACAGGAGATCGAACGGTTGATCACGGAAGAGGCGGAGAAGCTGATCGAGACGCAATTCTCCAGCTGGCCGGGCATCGTTCTGTTCGCGGAGAATTGGCATCCCGGAGTGGTCGGTATCGTCGCCGGCCGCGTGACCCGTAAATACAACCGACCCTGCGTGGTGTTGGGCAACGAAGGCGAATTTGCCAAAGGTTCGGGTCGCAGTGTAGATGGCATCAACCTCGTCGATGTTCTCGGCACCTGCTGCGAACACCTCACGAGTTGGGGCGGCCATCCCATGGCGGTCGGGGTCTCGCTGACCAAAATAAAACTGGACGACTTTCGTCTGCGTTTTGCGGAAGCAGTGAAGCTTCATGCGGGCGCGGATTTGATCGAGCCCCGCCTCGAGATCGCCGCTTGGCTGACTCCCGAGCAGGTGAGAGAGCCGTTGCTCGATGAGATTTGTACGCTGCATCCCTTCGGCCAAGGCAATCCGGAGCCGGTCTTCGGCATTCGCGGCGTTGTGTTGCGGCAACTGCCCGAAATCTTCAAAGGTCAGCATTTTCGGTTTAACTTCGACGACGGCCGCGGCCGCCGCCTTTACGGCGTCGCGTGGAAGATGGCGCATCGTCTGCCTCCGGTGGGCCAGCCCATCGATCTCGCCGTGGAGCTGACCTGGAATTATTTCAACGACCGCAAACTGCTGCAGCTGGAATTGATCGATTGGCGCCCGGCGGGCACCTGAATTCGATCCGAAAACGACCGCTAATTGGATTTCACCAATGAGTGAAATCTTGAATATGAAGCTCCGGCTTATCGCTTCGCTGACAAGCTCGAGGGTCTGCTTATCGCAGACGACAACCCACGATTAGTGGGTCCCTTAGCAGGGTAGCGTTGGCGATTAGCCGAAACTTCCGATTTTAGATTTCACCCGTTGGTGGCGAAGTGCGAATGCACGAAGCGACAACGCGGCTGCGTTGGCCCTGAGCGTAGCGAATGGGTAGGAGGCGCGGGTGCCCTTGGGGCGGCAAACGACTACAAATCCAATTAGCGGTGCAAAAGGATCGATGCAGCTGCATTTGCCGGCGGGGCTGCTTCGAAGGTTGCTGTTGCCATTGGGGCGGAGCGGCGTTTTCTCGTAGGGACGCACGGCATGAAAATCTCGGCTGAGAAACGATATGCAGTTCTGACGGGCGATGTGGTGGACTCGTCGAAATTGTCCAAAGCCAAACGCCAGGCTCTGCCCGAGGTCCTGCGCCGCGCTTCCCGCCGGACACGTAAAGCCTTTGCCGACGCCGTGCCATTGGATGTCGATGTATTTCGGGGCGATGGCTGGCAGCTATTGGTCAGCGACCCCGTCAAAGCCCTTCGTATCGCCTTTTTCTTTCGGGCCTGCGTCCGTTCGGAGAGCGAACGAGGGCGGGGTCTCGACACCCGCGTGGCGATTGGATTGGGACCGGTCGATTTCGTGCCGGGGCAACGGGTGTCGGAGGGGGACGGCGAAGCCTACCGCTTGTCCGGACGGGCCCTGGAAAAGCTGAGCAGAAAGCACTACGTCGCGCTCGTGATGGGAGGCGACGGCACCCCGGCCGACCTGGCTGTGGTGGTGCGGCTGTTGGATGCGCTCGCGCAGGGTTGGACGGGCAAGCAGGCCCTGGCTGTCACGGGCTCCCTGCAATCCTGGACTCAGGAAAAGATAGCCCAATCTTGGTCCGAACCTATTCGCCAGCCGGCCGTGGCCAAACATCTGGAGGGAGCGCAATGGCCGGCGGTTGAAGAAGGTCTCGTCTACCTCGAACGCGTGTTGGGCCAGTCGTGATCGCCGTGAATCCTGAGCAGCGAATAGGTTCAGATTATAACCTCCTTGGGTTATATGTGCTCTATATAATCTCTACGGGCTATAGCGCGGCCCGGGTGGCCCGCCTTTGACCTGCGTATGTCCCCGGCGGCAATCGATCTCTTTCTCGCGCTTCTGATCGGCCATTTGATTGGCGATTTCGTGCTTCAGACCAATCACATGGCGAAGAACAAGCGTCGCGTGGGCGTGCTTTGCGTGCACTGCCTGGTCGTCACGACCGCCACGTATTTGTGCGTCGCACGGTGGGACGCGTGGCAAATCCCGCTGGCCGTATTCGCCAGTCATGCCGCAATTGACGCGATCAAAGCCGCCATCGGTAAGGACAACGCGACCACCTTCATCCTGGATCAATTCGCTCACGCGGCCGCCCTCGTCACGTTGGCATGCTATGCCGGCGACGTAGGAGGATTATCGGAGTGGCAGATGTGGCTAGGCCACGATGTGCTGCGAATCTGGGTAGTTGTCGCAGGAGCGATCGTTTGCATCCGTGCGGGCGGAATCCTGATCGGCTATTGGGTCCATCCTTACCTGGCCGAAATTCGCGACGCCGCGCTCGTGCAAAACGACCCGCTGCAGCCGGGTCGTTCCCGCGGCCTCACGAACGGCGGGCGTGTCATCGGCCAATGGGAGCGAGCTTTGATCTTTATCTTCGTCTGTCTCGGACAATTCGGAGCGATCGGTTTTCTCGTCGCCGCCAAATCGATTTTCCGCTTCGGAGAGCTGAAGGACCGCGAGAACCGCATGGAAGCGGAGTATATCACGATCGGCACGCTGATGAGCTTCGGCTGGGCAATCGTCACAGCCTGGCTGACCTGGTCGTTGAGGGAGAAGGTTTGATACGGCCGGCGGCCTAATAGGAGAATCGAGAAGGAAGAATGAAGAATGGCGCGCAACCCTAATTAAGCTGGCCTCAAGCCTTCAGCGGCGAGCACAACGAGTCGTTCACACCTGCATTCCTCATTTCCAGTTCTGGACTAGGAGCGCTACGCGCTCCGCAAGGCCACCGCGCAGGCTTTATAACTCGGCTGACGCGAATGCGGATCGAAGGCCGGAAAAGTGAGCCGGTTCACTTGTTCGAAATGCATGGGCATAAAAACCTGGCCGGGCTGGACGATCGCGGTCACGAGCGCGACCGCTTTGGCTTCGCCTCGACGCGAATACACGACGACACTTTGTCCGTCGGCAATCCGCAATCTTGCCGCGTCCTCGGGATTGATTTCCACATGCAGAACGAGAGGCGCCAGTTTCCGGAGTACATCGCTCTTGTTGGTGCGAGACCCTGTATGCCATTGTGCCGATGTCCCGCGTCCGGTCAGCAGAAGAAGGGGATAGTCGGCGTCGGTTTGCTCGGGCATCGGCCGCGGTTCGTCGAAAATAAAACGCGCGCGTTTGTCCGCGGTATAAAACTGGCCATCGGCAAAGAGCCGGCGTTCTTGCGGCGGCATTCTGCCGCCTAATGAAGAATTGTGAATGGAGAATGCAGAATGACTCAATCCCTCCGGAGGCTGTCTGCGATCGGTGTCATTCTTCCTTCTCAATTCTTCATTCTCCATTAGGAGCGCATCGCGCTCCGTAAAGGGCCATTGAATGCCGCGCGATTCCTCGATGTGGGCGTAATCGCGGATACCGGTGAAATCGGCGGGCTGGCCGCGGGAAAGTTCCTTCAGCACCTGAAAGGCTGCTTCGGGCGAAGTCCATTGGCGGAACAGGTCTCCACAGCCCCACGCTTCGGCCACGAGTTTGAAAATGGAGAAGTCACTGAGAGCTTGCCCCGGAGCCCGGGCGACTTTTCTCGCCAGACCGAGCCGGCGCTCGGAATTGATGAAGACACCGTCCTTCTCGCCCCAGCCCGCGGCAGGAAGGAAAAGGTCGGCCATACGCGCAGTCTCGGTGGTCGCGTACATGTCCTGGACCACCAGGAAATCCAGCTTCTTCCGCAATTCCGCGAAACGGGTCTGATTGACCCAGGAGTGGGCAGTGTTCGTAGCGATGATCCAAAGCGCTCGAATTTCGCCGCTCTCAATGCCGTCCAGAATTTGATCGTAAGCCCAACTGGGGCGATCCGGAATCCGCGCCGAATCGATGCCGAGGATCGAGGCGACATGTGCGCGATGCTCGGGTTTCGCGAAGTCATATCCTCCCATCAGGGACGTCGCGTTGCCAAAAAGGCGCGAGCCCATGGCATTGCATTGGCCGGTGATCGAATTGGCCCCGGTTCCCGGTCGCCCGATGTTTCCCGTCATCAGTGCCAGGTTGATGATCGCCTGGGCGGTACGCGTGGACTCGTGGCTCTGGTTCACCCCCATCGTCCACCAGAATGACACGCGCTCTTTCTCGGCGATGATGCTCGCGACGCGCTGAATTACCTCGGGTGGAAGG
This sequence comes from uncultured Opitutaceae bacterium, assembly GCA_964546955.1. Taxonomy (GTDB): domain Bacteria; phylum Verrucomicrobiota; class Verrucomicrobiia; order Opitutales; family Opitutaceae; genus CAZJLP01. The sequence continues at coordinate 155,307 of CAZJLP010000004.1, forward strand.
CCTGTTTCCGTCGCGACCCGCTCGAGCGAGAAAGGCGCCAAAAAGGCGGCAAATGCTTCGTAACCCTGAGTGTGGGCGGTGATGAACTCGTTTTTCACCGCACCCCGTTCGATGAGGAGGCGCGCTATCCCGTAGAGCAGGACCAAGTCGCTTTTGGGCCTCAAGGGAAGGTGCAGGGTGGAGGCCATCGCCGTTTCCGTCCGCCGGGGATCGATGACGACGATCTCAGGTTGGCGGCGGTTCTGCATGACGCGCTGCCACATGATCGGATGCGCAATACAGGGATTGGCTCCAATAAAAATCAGGGCGTCGCTTTCTTCAAAATCCCGATAGGTGAAGGGCGGAGCATCGAAGCCGAAGGACTGCTTGTACGCGACGTGCGAGGTCGCCATGCACTGCCGCGTGTTGGAGTCGCAGTGCAGAAGGCCCATTCCAAACTTCGCCAACGCTCCCAGGAGAGCCATCTCCTCCATCACAATCTGGCCGGTGCTGAGAAAGGAGACCGACGCGCGGCCATGCTTCTCCTGAACCTTCTTCAGGTTGCGCACAAAGGACTCAACCGCAGTGGACCAGTTCACCGGCGCCAATTCGCCGCGTTCGTTCCTCAGCAAGGGGCTTGTCGCCCGGTCCGGGGCCGAAAGAGGGGTGAGCGCTTCCCAGCCTTTCGGGCAGGCCATGCCGAGATTGACCGGATAGTCGGGGTCGGCGCTCAAATTGATCGCCTGGCCCTCTGCGTCGAGGTGAACTTTCAAGGAACACCCGGTGCTGCAAAACCCGCAGATCGATGTTCGGGTAGAGGCGGGTTTGAGCTTGGCGGGCACGCGGCCGAGCCCGAAATCGGCGGGGTGAAGCACCAATTCGCTGGTCATCGGCCCCGTGCGGGCCCGAAGCAATTGCTCGAGTGCCGAAATCATCGCGAATTGACTCCGGGCATTTTCATGGGGGCCACGGCCCGGAAATAGAGGTAACGCTCCGATACTTCACCTCCAAGCGCCATCGCAAGTACCAGCCAGGCCCAGTTTGACGGCACTCCACCCACCGCAATCAAGACGGGGGCCGCCACTCCGCCGAGCAGCCCGACGACATACCGTGTCCCCATGACGTTGCGAAGCGGGCCGGAAAGCAGCAGAGCGGTCTTGAGAGCTGGGCGGGGCGTTTCATCCTCTTTGTCGAGCGTTTGAAAAATCCGCGTTTCGACCGCGAGTTTCGCCAGCACCGCGGTGGCGAGCGCAATCGCAACGATGCCGTCCGGCCGCAAGACAAAGGCGCTCGCCACCGCCAGGATCAGGGCGGTGCCAAAAAACCGGGGAGCGGTTTCCTGGAGACGCCAAAAATGCCTACGCGTATCGGCGTAGATCATGCACGAACACCAAAGGCCGGTCAGTCCCAAGGCTCCGGTTGCAATCGAAAGAGGCAGGCGAAAAAGAGTTTGGCTGGCGGCCAGACCAAACCAGAGGCCAAACACGACCGCTTCGCGACTCAGCCAGGATTGTTTGAGCCCCAGGAAGATCCGCCACGCCCTGAGAGGCTGCCCCAAATGAAAAACCGAACTCACTAGGCCGACGAAACCGGCAGCGAGCCCGACCCGGTCGAGATCTGGGCAATTCCGAGGGAACGCCGCCTCGAGCGCGAAACATCCCACCGCCATGGGCACGAACGTCAGCATCAGGACCAAGGGCCAATGCGGGGGCTGGAGGATCAGCCTGCTGGCGTCGGCCGCCGCGACGTTTTCCGGCAGCGCCCGCTTCGAGATGTAACGGGTCGTCGGCTGCGTGTAGTCCGAGGCGGGCGCCACGGACGCGGGCAAAAACTGCGTCGTGTCGGTCGACGCCCCGGTGGAACTGCGGTAAGTCTTGACCGTGACAATCCGAATGGCCTCGGTCGGGCAGGCCTGCACGCAGGCGGGCGCCTCGCCGGCGGCAAGACGGCTATGGCACATGTCGCACTTGCGGACAATGCCGAGACGCTCGCTGTATTTGGGAACGTCGTACGGACACTTCAGGACGCAATATTGGCAACCAATGCACTGATCGTCCAAGTGGCGGACAATGCCCGTCGCGTCGTCTTTCTCATAGGCTAACACCGGGCATCCGTTGAGGCAGGCCGGATCGGCACAATGGTGGCAGGCCGTGGTGATCGTTTGCTGGAACGGGTGCCGCCGGTCTCCGCCGAGGATCGTGCCGATGTCCCGCCACGTTTCCTCGTCGTCGAGTCCATTCAGCGAATGACAACCCGCCACACACGCTTTGCAGCCCGTGCAGGAGTCGAGATCGACCTCGAAGGCATACTGCTCGTCGGCGGCTGGCGCGGTCAGCGGAATGAGGTCGCGATAGACCGCCTCGGGCTGGGACAGCACCGCGGCGCCATGCGCATCGGAAAACCGCGCGACCGGCGTCTGCAAACGCTGTTGGTCCGCGAGGAGTTCCTCGATCAACGTTTGCGTCCGCGTAGTGCTCGAGCCCGTGTCCGCCATGGGCGCGTCAATAAACGTCGCGCGCGTAGCGCTTCGTGGCTTTGAGTTTTTCGACGTAAGCGGCGGCTTGCTCGACCCCGAGTCCGCCGGCCGTAGCGATCACTTGATGAAGGGCGGCGTCCACATCCTTGGCCATCCGGGCCGCGTCCCCGCAGACGTAAAAGTGAGCGCCGGCTTCGAGCCACGCGAAGAGCTCCCGCGCATTCTCCGTCATGCGTTGCTGCACGTAGATCTTCTCCGCCTGATCGCGAGAGAAAGCGGTGTCGAGACGAGTCAGGACGCCCTCGTGCTGCAGAGCGGTGAGTTCGTCACGGTAGAGGAAATCTGTTGAAGCGCGTTGGTCGCCGAAGAACAGCCAGTTCTTGCCTTTGGCGCCGGAAGCGCGGCGCTCTTCCAGGAAAGCGCGAAACGGGGCGATGCCGGTTCCCGGGCCCACCATGATCATGGGCACATCCGGCTGAGACGGGGGACGAAACGCTTTGTTCGAGTGGACAAACACACCCACCTTGGTCTGGCCGGGAACCGCGCGATCCGCGAGGAAGGTGGAGCACACGCCCTTGCGGCCGCGGCCGCCGGTCTCGTAGCGCACCGCGCCGACCGTGAGATGAACTTGTCCCGCATGGGCCTTGGGCGACGAAGAGATGGAATAGAGCCGCGGTTGGAGACGGCGCAGCCGCTTGACGAACTCGGCGGGCGTCAAACGGACCTCGCAGCCGCCGAGCACGTCGATGACGTGGTGCAGTGCCACCGCGGTGCCACCGCCGAGTCTTTGGCCGCCGCTGCAGGCCTCCAGGAGCTCGGGCGTGGGTTTGCCGAGATCGTAGTACTCGGTCAGCGCTCTCCGCAGCGAAGACGAGCCGCCTTCAGGCGTGGGAACAGCCTCTTCTCCGTCGCACGCGAGCGCGTTCAGGACTTCCGATACCAGATCGGGACAATTTTGGGCGTACACGCCGAGCGCGTCCCCGGCCTCGTACTCGAGGCCCGAACCGTCGAGCGAAAATTCAATGTGATTCACCTGCTTCGCCGAACCCGCGCCATTCAGATTCCGCGAAGTCAACAGCAGGGAGGGGAAGGGGTTTCTGCGCGAGTAGCCGCCCTCCGTTTCGACCGCCTTCTCACCGGTGGCGGACGTCACCACCATCGACGCTTGGGTCGTCGCGGTGGCAGGGGCAGAGACCGAGGCGTTGAGCGAGTTCAAGGACGCGTCGAGCCACCGGTTGAACGGCTCCTCGAAATCCAAATCGCAATCGGCCCGCGGAGCGACACGCACGGCACCCAGTTTTTCGAGCCGGGCATCGAAATCCTTACCGCATTGGCAGAACTGGACATAGTTCGTGTCACCCAGGCCGCACACGCTGTAGTTCAGTCCACCGAGAGGCGGCGCACCGGCGGCGGCGAGCGCGGCGTGCAGGGCTTTGGCGTTGTCGGGGGGTTCGCCCTCGCCGAAGGTGCTGGTAATCACGAGAACGTTTTTTTCCTGCGCGAGCTGACCGACGTCATAGGCGGCCATGTCCATCACCGTGGCGGCAAAACCGCGTTTCCCGGCCTCCTTCGCCGCGCGTTTGGCCAAGCTCTCCGCGCTGCCCGTCTGCGAGCCGAAAAGGATCGTCAGCGGTTTCAAGGTCGGGGCAGCCGCGCCCGCGCCGGTCGACGACAAGGCCGGTCCGCGCGAATAGAGGCCGGCCAGAAAGCCGTTCAACCAAGCGCGTTGTTCGGCGTTGAAGGGGGCCGAGTCGGGAATAACGGGGACGTTAAAACTCATGTCGAAAGAAATTCCTGCAGTTCCTTCACCGAATGACGCCGCGTCCATTCGATGAAACTCTCGCCCGGATTCTTGCGGGCTTTGTAAGTAGTGAGAACTTGCTCCACCAGCGTCGGGACCTCTGAGGCGCGCACTCCGCGGAAAATCTCGCGCGCGATGCCCGCTTCGTGGCCCATGCCCCCGCCGAGGACGACGTGATAGCCTTCGGTGCCGTCGGGCAACTTCGCGGCGATCAGCCCGACATCCCCACAATAGTGCTGCGCGCACGAATGGGGGCAGCCCGTGAAGTGGATGTTGACCGGCAATTCGAGTTCGACCCGCCGCTTCTCCAGCGCCTTCGCCAGGGCCACGGCGTGACCTTTCGTATCGGCCGACGAATACTTGCAGCCTTTGTTGCCGGTACAGGCAATGATACCCGACGTGCTGCTGTTCGCTTCCGTGTGGAAGCCGATGCGCTGGAGGGAGCGGCGCGCCGTTTCGACAAACGGGTCCGATACATGGGGAATCAGCAGATTCTGCCACACGGTAAGCCGCAGCTCGCCTTTGCCATAGCTGGTGGCGAGGTCCGCGAGCTGACGCATTTGGCGCACGCTCATCCGACCGACCGGCATGCCCACGCCAATCGCGTTAAGGCCCCGTTGTTCCTGGCGGAATACTCCCACCCAGCCATGCTTGAGGTGCGGACGGCGCGGTTCGACCGCGGCCGCCGGCAGCCGTCCGAGGCTGAACGAGAGCTTTTTCTGCGTCTCGGTCACGAACCGCTCGAACCCCCATTTCTCCAAAAGGTACTTGAGCCGCGCTTTTTTGCGGTTCGTGCGATCGCCGTTTTCATTGAAGACGCGGACCATCGCTGCCGCGACGGCGACACACTCGTGCGGTTTGATGAGCAGGTCGGTGTCGCGGGCCAGGTCACCGTGGCCGGAGATGCCGCCCAATTCGACCCGGAAGTAGACGCCGGGTTGAACCTGTCCAGGCAAGCCGCCGGCGGCCAGCGACTTTTCCGTCACGCGGCACGCGAAGAATCCGATATCATTCGTGTCGACAGCGGCGCAAATTCCGCCGCCGCTATCGAAAGCAATATTGAATTTCCGCGGCAGGCCGTACATGTCGCGGTGATTGAGAATGTAGTGGTGCAGCCCCTTCGCGAAAGGACGCACGTCAATCAATTCGTCGGGGTCGAAGCCGCTGGTGGGCGTTGCTGTGATGTTACGAATGTTGTCGGCACCCGAACCGCGCGAGGTGAGGCCGAGTTCCTGTAGCCGCACCAGTACCCGAACCACATCGCGGGGCTTCAGTTCGCGGATTTGCAGATTCGCCCGTGTCGTGACGTGACAATATCCGCCACCCCATTCCGCAACCTCGGCCAAACCGTGCAGCTGCGCCGCCGTCATTTCGCCGGCCGGAATCCTCAGCCGCACCATAAAACTATCTTGGGCCGGTGCGACGTAAAAGAACCCGTGGTACTTGAAACGAAACGTGTCGGCCTCATCTGGAAATTTATCGGCGTCGGCGTGCGCGACCATCTTTTCCCAGATATCGAGCGGGTTTTCGTCGTACTTCCACCGCTCCGGTTTGCAAAGATCGCCCAACGGCGTGCCGAACACCGTTGCTTCGGCGACCGGCGCGGCAGCATTGGGGATTCCCTCCGCCGGGTGTGCCGTGATCTGCCCGTTCGCCGTGTGCCCGACGAACGGGTATTGGGTGGCAACACCCGCAAAAAAGCCCTGCAGGTACTGCTTTTGTTCGGCCGAGAAACCGGCATCCACGCCGGGAGCGGAGGGCATCGCGGTCATGACACCCGCGCCCGGCCCAGCGCCAGCTCCCGTCTCTGGGAGCAAACCAAGTACGGTGTAATGAGGTAAACTAACGGGACAGTAAAATTGCGCACACCACGCTTAAGCCGTAGCCGTGCCATTCCGGGGGGCGTGGCTCAGTAAATTGGCTCAATGTTCTCATGCCACCAATGAATAGCATTCATGTATGCCGCACGCGGTGAAACGCGGCCAAACGAACCGAGTTACGTCTATAACTTGCTGCTAAACTGCTTACGTAGAAATTACCTGCCTTCTTGTCCGACGGTCCAACTGAACCCTTCATTCGCTAAGCACGGCTTCGTACTTCCAGGGTCTCGGGGCTCAAGCTGGCTGCGCCCTGCACGGAACGGGTGCGAGCTTACGCCAGCTACTTACCGGCCAGGTACGCGAGAAGCGCCAAGTTTGAAATCACCAGAATTCCGCAGAGAACCTTGTAGAAGAGGAGGGGGTTCCGCTCCAGGAGAGGCGCATCTTTTCGATGGAATGGCTCGACTGCGGCGGGGTGTTCCACATCGAACGCCATTTCCGAATAAGTCTGGTAGCGCAAGGCGGGCTCGGGGATGAGCGCGCGCTGCAGAACCGTTTCCAGCCACGGGGGGACGGCGGGATTGAGGCGAATGACGCGCCGCAGCGAGGGGTCGAAGCGGGGCGTTTGAAACCGTTCGATCTCGCCATAGGGAAAAGAGCGCGTCAGCGATTCGAACAAGGTCACTCCGATCGCAAAGATCTCCGTTCGCTCTGACAACGGGGAGCCTGCAAACCGCTCCGGCGCGAGATAACTTGGCGTGCCGGCGCGCGACGTAACGGAAAACACTTCCGCGACGCTACCTAGGTCGAGCAGCTTGAATTCGATCTGTTGCGGGGTGCGCTGCACTAAAATGTTCTCAGGCTTGATATCGCCGTGCACAAAATCGCGCGTGAGCAAAAATTGACAGGCGCGCAGCAAAAAAGTCGCAAGGGACACTGCTTCTTCGACGCGGAGTGGGCCGGTCGCAAGCACTTCGCGCAGCGTGGGCGCCTCGATGTAGTCCATGGCATAATACCGCAGCGGTCCTTCCGGCGGAGCGATGGCGAGGGGAAAATCGCGCGAATCGATGCGGGCGGCTCGCCACGCTTCGCGCACGAACGCATCGCGGCGAACATCGTCGTCGCGGGCTTCCATCGAGGGGAACTTCAGAACATGCCGGGCGCCGTTGCGCGCTTCCGCGAGCCAAACGCGGTCTCCGGCCTGAAGCGAGCGGACGAGCCGGTAGCCGTCGACCTCTGTGCCGGCGCGAAGGTCCGTCAAGACCTCCAGGTTTCGCCGCGTGGTGGAGTGATCGGGTCCTCGTTCGACAATATCGATCACGATCGCGCTGGCGTCGTCAGCCAGTTCTTCGTTCTGTTCCGCGATCTCGCGCGCCGTCGAGACCAGGGATCTGGCGGTCGATCGCCGCTCGAGCGCGGCGGCAATTTTATCCTCCGCGATTGTAGTTCCGACGCCATCCGAACACAGCAGCACAACGTCGCCATTTTCGATCACCGTCTCGAAGGCAAACGGTTCAACCGTTGCCTCGAGGCCGATCGCCCGGGTCAGCACATGTTGCATCTGCCGCTCTGGATGGGTGTGCGCTTGCGACAGCTTCGTTAGAACTCCTCGACGCCAGAGGTAGACAGGCGAGTCCCCTACGTTGAGGCCGAACAAACGATCGCCCTCGAAGGCGACGACGGAGAGGGTGCAGAGCAGTTCTGAAGACCCGAAACGCAGCTGCGATTCCTGGAAGAATAAGCGATTGATTTGGGAGGCAAACTCACTCAGGGCGCGGCGCGGACTCCAGGCATGCGGTCTGACCACATAGTAGTCGCAGACCATGTCGACTGCCCGCCTCGCTGCTGCGCCGCCTTCTTTCGAGGCACCCAAGCCGTCCGCCAGGGCGGCCAGCACGGAGGTGTCGCGCTGGACCACACGCCAAGCATCCTCACACGGCTTCCCGGGTTGCCCGGATATGCCGTGGCTGGTGCAGTGAATCTTCATTTCCGCACCCTGATCTCGCTGGTCAGGGATGGCCAGACCATCGTAGTCAGATCCGCGCCGCGGCGACCGCCCCCCAGGTCGTGCGCCAGCGACGCTTGACCAGGGCAAGACCGACCAGAGCGAGGATTGCCAGGCACGCGAACGCGACGATGCCGGCGGTGTAGTCGCCCGTGTGGTGCTTGGACTTGCCAAATAGCACGCCGAGTACGAATCCACCGACTCCTCCTCCGCAGCCGACCAGACCCGTCATGACACTGATATCCTTGGCAAAGCGTTGCGGTAACAGTTGGAAGACGGAGCCGTTGCACATCCCGAAGGCTCCCGAGGCGACAAAGAAGGACGCACCGCAGACCCAAAGATTGCGCGAGAACGCAGCCACAAGCATTGCCGCGGCCGCAACGGTGAAAAATACGGACAAGGCCCGGATTCCTCCGAGCTTGTCGGCGAGGGCGCCGCCCAACGGCCGGCCCAATGCGCCCACCAGCGTACAGAACGCCGCCACTTCTCCTGCATGAACCGGCTTGAGGCCAAACTGGTCGCTGAAGAAGATGGCGAACGCGGAGGCAAGACCGACAAAACCGCCGAAACTGATCGTATAGAAAAAGCAGAACCAATGCGCGTCGCGCTCAGCCAAGAGCTTAAGGTAGTCCGAGAGTTTCTTTTTCTTGAACTCTCCCGGCGGCTCCTTTGAAAAAACCGCATAAAGCACAAATGCGAGGGCAAGTGGAATGAGGGCCGCGCCAAATACCGATTGCCAGCCCCAAACGGCCGCGAGCCTCGGCGCAAGCAAGTGATCGATCACTACACCGACATTGCCGGCGCCGGCCAGTCCCAGCACAACCCCCTGCATCGTCGGGGGGTACCATCGTCCCGACTGCGGCAGCGCAACCGCGAAACTGGCTCCGGCTACGCCCAATACGAGACCGAGCAAGAGGGTATGGCTAAAATCCGATAGTCCGACCTGCCACGCGACCGCCAAACCGAGCATCACCACGACTTGGGCGATGATTCCGGTTGTTTTTGTACCGATACGATCGACCAGCAGGCTCAGCGCGATGCGCAAAAACGCCCCCGCAAGGATGGGCGTCGCGATCATGAAGAATTTCTGATCCGCATTGAGTCGCAGGGAGGGAACGATCATCGGCGCCAGGGCGCCGAGCATCGTCCACACCATGAAGCTGACGTCGAAGTAGAGAAATGACGTCAACAATGTCGGCCAGTGGCCGGATTTTTTGATCTGAGCAATGTTCATGCGTTGGCTCACACGCATTAGCACCGTTCATTCCAACCCGGAAAGAAACCGCACGAATCGTATTAAAGGTACCCATGAATTCCATTCATTGCCGCGTGACATGCACGAAGCCATGGAACCTCGCCCTTGCGAAAAAGCCGGGCTCGGCTCGGCGCGCCGGCCCGGCTAAACGTGAACCCCCCCGTTAGAGGTTCAGGGTGATCTGGAAATACATGTAGCTGGCGTCCTTGGAGCCGACGTTGCTCAGCGATTGCTTGATGTATTCTCCGCGAAAGTAATGGCTCACGCCGAGTTCCAATTGGGCGGACGGGGTGACGAACCAACCCACGACGAGATCGAGCTCTCGGCCGAGTTGTTTGCTATACGAAGGATTGATCGTGTAGCCGAGACCTGAGCCGTTCGCTCCGCCGGCGAAGTTGCGCGGCACCCCGGCGACATTGTACCAGAAATCGGAAGTCTGCGCGAGATAGTGGAGATGCGCTTCGAGCGCCACGCTGAGGGTGGGTTTCGGCTTAAACGCATAGGCGACGCGGAAATCGTGCAGATTCTGGAGGCTGTTCAGATCCATGTACCCGTAGTGGAGGTGAGTGGTCGCAAACAGATTCTGGAACGTCTGGCTCTTGCCGTCGGCCGAATTCTTGTCTCCGGAGGCGTAGCTATACAGGGCCGAGAGACGCGGCTGCCAAGCGTGCTCGCTCCAGGTATATCCGGCCTGCAGGACGGCGCCCAGGGCTTCCTGGTCGAGGCGCGCCGCGGTCCGGACGGCAGTCGGCGTGGCGGCGGGTGCGGTGGTGGCGCGGTTGCCAAACTGGTACATCAACTCGTAGCCGTAGTCCCAGGCGCCATACGCACCGGGCTTCGAGCGAACGCGCACGCCGAAGGTATAGAGGTCCTGCTTCGCGGGCAAACGGAAGGGCGCCGACACTCCGCTAAAATCTTCGTCGGCGATGCTGGCGCTGACATTGCGCGCAAAGAGGTACGACTCGACCACTTCCTTGGACAAAAGCGTGGGGAAATTGAAGTACGCGCCGGAAAACGTGTCGCTTCCGATGTACGAACGATTGAGGTTTCGATGATCGTTGTAAACGAGGCCGCCGGTGAAGAAATCGACGCCAAAGAGGGGATTCTGCCACCGGACTTTGGCGGCGTCGAACGTGCGCGCGTTGTTGTTCCAGCGGAGGTGGCCAAGCAAACGCTGGTCGCCGTACACGAGTTCCTGGCGGCCCAGTTTTAGGGAAATGGGGAATTCTTTGTGATTGCCCAAAAACACAAACGCCTGGTGAACGTCCATCGGACCGTCGCGTTCGGCCAGGCCTTTGCCGGGGGCGGTGGCATTGAAGCGTTCGTCCGCGATGCTGTAGCTGGATCGGCCTTCGATCATCGCGGTGTACCACTTGCTCGCATAGCTCACACGCGGCATCACGCGAGTCAGGTGATAGACGTTATTGTTGTCATCCTGAGGGCGCTGAGAGAAATCCCAGTTCGAGCCCGCGTCGGTGAATCCGGCATCTTCCTTGTCTTCGGTGCGCAGGCGAACGTTGACCGCGATATCCCAAGCATTCATATACGGATCGGACGCGCGCAGGCGTTCGTTCACGAACCCCGGAAAGGGACGCGACGGCGGCGGTGGCACGTATTGCGCGAGGAGGGTAGAGCCCATCAGGAGCCCTATTAGGGAAGCGGCGGCTAGGCGGATGACTTTCATAGCGATTGGCGTTTGTAGTGGTAAGAAGTTGGAGAGACTGCAGGGCCGCGGAGCATGGCAGGGCCAAGCGGGCTGCGTGAGGGCTGCCCGGCGACGGGATCAGGCTGAAGGAAGGACTAGGTACGGGCGAGCAGTCGCCCGGCCGGCGTTGATTTTGGACCGGGCGGCGGTGCGCCAGCCGCGGAGCCGGCGGGTCGATGATGCGAGCGCTCCTCGAGAAAGGTGATGAGGTGCTCACGGAGCCGGTAATACTCCGGATCCTCGAGCAATTGTTTGCGCGAGCGCGGACGCGGAAACTTGATTTCGAGAATGTCTCCGACCGTGGCGGCCGGGCCGTTCGTCATCATGACCACGCGGTCGGAGAGGAAGATCGCTTCATCCACATCGTGAGTCACCATCAGAGCCGTCTTTTGGTCTTTCTGCCACAAATCGAGCAGGACCTCCTGCAGCTCGTAGCGCGTGAGGGAATCGAGCATGCCGAAAGGCTCGTCCAAAAGGAGCATCTTGGGCGAAAGAGCGAAGGCCCGCGCGATTCCGCAGCGCTGGCGCATGCCTTGCGAGAGTTCGGATGGTTTTTTGTCCATCGCGTCGCCCAGGCCGACCACGCTCAAGTAGTACTCCGCAATCTGCCTTCGTTCTTCGCGCGAGGCGGTATAATAAACCTGCTCCACTCCGAGCATCACGTTTTCATAGGCGGTCAGCCAGGGGAGAAGGCACGGCGCCTGAAAGACGACGCCTCGGTCCGGCCCGGCGCCGATGACCTCCTTGCCCGCGAGTATGACGCCGCCGTGAGTGATATCCGTCAGGCCTGCAATCATCGACAACACGGTCGATTTGCCGCAGCCGGAATGTCCGATCAAGGTGATGAATTCGCCCTTGCGCACGCGGAGGTCGAAATTTTCGACAATGACGGCGGGCCCTTTCGGGGTATCGTAGACTTTGCCCAGACGAGAGATTTCGAGGAAGGATGACATGGTGGCGCGGGCGAACGTCAGGAGGAAACCGTGATGTTTTCGCGTTTGATTTCGCTCGGCCGAAGCGGCCGGCGGTGCACGCGGGGCTGGTCCAAATCTTCCGGCAGAATGTCCGGGAGGATTAGCTTCTTGCTGAGCGTGGTTTTTCGTTTGGCGCCGAAATCCAGCAATTGATTGGTCACGAGCGCCCGCAAACGCTTGAACTCGGGATCGTGATTGAGGGCCTTGCGGTTGCGAGGCCGGTCTAGGGTGACCGCGATGGAGTCGCCGAGGGTCGCGCCGGGTCCAGGAGTCAGCGGAATGATCCGGTCGGCGAGCAACAAGCCTTCGTCGACGTCGTTCGTGATCATGACCACGGTCTTTTTATCCGATTCCCAGATACGCTCGATTTCATCCTGGAGCGTGGCGCGCGTCAGCGCGTCGAGGGCGGACAACGGTTCGTCGAGCAGCAGAATCTGCGGATCCATGGCCAGCGCACGTGCGACGGACACACGCTGGCGCATGCCGCCCGAGAGCTGCCGCGGAATCTTGTCGCGGGCCGGCGTAAGGTTCACCATGTCGATGTACTTCTCGACGTGCAGGCGCTTTTTTTCGGCCGACCAGTTGGGGAAAACCTGGGCCACAGCCAGGGAGACATTCTCGAAAACGGTCAGCCACGGCAGCAGGCTGTAGTTTTGGAAAACGATACCTCGATCGGGGCCGGGAGCGGTGATTTCGAGGTCATTCAGCTTCACCGATCCGCGATCGGGGCGGAGCAGGCCCGCGATGAGCGAAATCAGCGTCGTCTTGCCGGCGCCGGAGTAGCCCACGATCGCGACGAACTCGCCGCGTTCGATCGCGAGATTCACGTTGGTCAGGACGGGCGTCCCTGTGCCATAACCCTTGGTGACGTTGGAAAGTTCGAGAAAGGGCATGGTTAGACAGCCGCCTTGAATCTCCGCTCCAACACGCTCATCAGCCGGTCTAGAATAAATCCGACAATGCCGATGGTGATGATCGAAAAGATGATGTGCTCGTAGATGTTGGCATTGTATTCCTGCCACAGAAATCCGCCGGCGCCCGGCCGGCCGGTGAGCATTTCGGCCGCAACGATCGCCAGCCAAGCAATACCGAGGCTGAGCCGAAAGCCGGTGAACATGTAAGGCAGCGTCGAAGGAATAAGGATCTTGGTCAGCATCTTGAACCGCGATAGCTTCAAGACACGCCCGACATTGAGATAATCCTGCGGCACCGCTCGCACCCCCACGGCGGTGTTCAGCACGGTAGGCCACATCGCGCACATCGCGATGGTGAAGAGGGCGGCAAACGTACCCGTCTCCTTTCCAACCTCCATGAATAGGACGAAGCCGAGGGGCAGCCAGGCGAGGGGAGAAACCGGTCGCAGCACCTGAATGATCGGATCGAACATCTTGGCGAAGGTCGGCGAGAGACCGAGGCAGAAACCGAGCGGCACTCCCACGAGCAGAGCTACGGCATACCCTTTGGCGACCAGGATAAGAGAGTACCAAGTGAAGCGGAGGATGCCCTGGTCCATTTCCCCGCGCTTCGCGAAGGGCTCGAAAATGTAGGCCTTGCTCGAATCCCAAGTCTCGATGACATTGGGGAGCGCCGGGATCAACCCGACCCGCTTTTCGACAGTGACGTTGCCGTCAGCATCCTTCTCGACGTATTTTTTTCCCGCGAGAAGATGCCAGGCGCCAAGAATGATGACGGCGCCGAGCAAGGGGAGGAGAAGCCAGTCCAATTTGAATCGGTTCATGAGGAGCGGAGACGGTGAAGTTCGCGATGCGTCGCCGCGGCCGAGGCCAAGGCAACGCTGAGTGTGAGAAGGGGCGAGAGGATGGATTTAATAATGACGGCCGCGTCGATCTGGTGGTGAATCCAGTGGTCGCCTTGATTGACCACCACCTGCATGACACCGACGGCCAAGCCGATCGGCGCGCCCCGCCGCCAGACAGCCGGATGGCAAAGAGCGCGAAAGAACGTCGGGGCGGGAGACCGGGTGGAGCGCGGAGCCGACATCGTGGATATTAGCCTTTAAGCGTCTTCATCTCGAAGCTCTTGGCATAGGCTTCGGGATCGGCCGGATTGAAAGTGACGCCGTCGAAGAGCGCTTCTGGATCGTTGTTGAGACCGCCATGAGAGGCGCCGATTTCCTTCATGACCTCCTCGTAGATATCCGTGCGCATGACGCGCTTTGTGATGCCCTCATAGTCGGGCGCGCCGGAAACCATGCCCCACCGGCGGTATTGAGAGAGAAACCATTTGCAGTATTTCGGCTGCGGATAGTTGCAGTTCCGCGTGCTGAAATTCATGTAGTGCTCGTCCTTGACCTTGCGGCCGTCCCCGTAGTCGAGCTCGCCCTT
>CAZJLP010000005.1:0-146782 GCA_964546955.1 uncultured Opitutaceae bacterium
TTTGCAGAGCGCCGCGTGTTTGTTGGGCTAGTGCACGGCGGCTTGATTGACCGCGCCGTCGGCCATAAAGGACATGGCGGCACCTTTCAGGCCTTTGTACTTCAGGCCATAGGCCAGCCCGGTGCCGAGGGGAACCTGCCCGCCGACGATCCCATGGCCACCCCAGTAGTTCCGGGACGGATCAAAATAGTGCATCGAACCGCCTTTGCCTTTCGAGCAACCCGTGACCTTGCCGTACAGTTCGGCCATCAGAGGCTTCGTGTCCATCCCGACCGCAATGGCATGGCCGTGGTCGCGGTAGGCAGTGATCACGTGATCGTCCTTGCCCATCAACGAACAACAACCGACCGCGACGGCTTCCTGCCCGATGTAAAGGTGGAGAAATCCACCGATCTTCTTGGCCAAGTAGGCCTGGAGGCTTCGTTCTTCGAAGCGGCGTATCCGCATCATTTTGCGGAAAAATTCGACCTTCTCCGGGGCGGTCAGCTTGGCATTGATCGGCGCCTGCGCCGCCGCGGATTTGGGCGCGCCCGGGGCGGCGGTTGGTTTCTTTTCGGCCGTGGCTGTCGATGTCTTACTCACAGGTGAGATCACGTTATTGTTCAAACGGTGAAGTGTTCGTCAGATCACCTAGAAATCAAGTGAATTGCGCGGCGCCGCGCGCCGCAGTTTGGGGTTCGGAGTTTGAGGTTTGGAGTTAAGTTAACCGCTCTCGTCTAGCGGCTTCAGTACTAACCAGAAACTCCAAACCCCAAACTCTAAACTCGAAGAAATCACGCCGGAGCTGGCGTGACTTCTTCCACTTCCACCTTCAACGGGCCGGCGGGTGAGCAATCGGCTCGGAGGGACACAAAACGATCTTTGTACCGGTCGAAAATCGGCCACAGCGCGGTGCGGTCGGTCTCGGGGAGGGGGAGGGCGTTGATCGCTTCGCGGGTAAAGAAGCCGAACCGGCCCTCCTTGATGTCCGCCGGCAGGCTCGGGATGGGTTTGCGGCACCGGAAAAGAAAAAGAAGCCAATGGCTTTGTCCTTCGTAAGCCTTCTCGGCGATCATTCCGAACAGGTGCAGGTCTGGCGTGGAAATCACGAGTCCCGTTTCCTCCGCGGTCTCGCGCACGGCGCATTCGAAAGGAGACTCGCCGAGGGTCATCTCCAGTTTCCCGCCAATGGGGCTCCAGGTGCCCAGGTTGGGCGCCTTCGCTCGCAATAAAAGCAGATGCTCGCCCGCTGCATTTTCCAGGAAGACCAGAACCGCGACCTTGTACGGATAGGAACTCATCAAAAGAACCACTTTCAGCGGAATGTTACCCAATGGGAATACCGATTTTTAATCGCGAAGGGACGCGAATGTCGGAGCATGGATGCGAACCCGCCCAGAGCCGGACGATTTGGCACCTCTTGACGGTGTCGAATCACGAGTGGGTGCAAACGCTCGGAGGTCGGGCTCCACTGGGGAGGACGCGGTTTGATCTTCGCGTCCATTCGCGGTTAAAACAATTGCACCGGGGCGCTGGGCGTCTTCGCTTCAGGGATGGCGAAATGGCTTCTGATCGACGGCTTCAATCTTGCTTACCGGTGCTTTTACGCGATTCCGGAGCTGACCCGCGCGGACGGTTTCCCGACCAACTGTCTTCACGGCTGGGTGAAGTCGCTCTGGAAACTAGCCGACCAGGAGCGCCCCGACGCGACGTTGGTTTTTTTCGACTTGGGGGGATCAAACGACCGTCTGGCGCTGCACGCCGATTACAAGGCGAACCGCGCGGAGATGCCGGAATCGCTGATCAAACAACTGCCCTTTGTGAAGCAGCTGACGCGTGCGATGGGTTTCGTCGGAATCGAGCAAGAGGGGGTGGAGTCCGACGATTTGCTCGCGTCGCAGGCCAAGGCGCTCGCGGAAGCGGGGCACGATGTCTTGATCGTCAGCGCCGACAAAGATTTTGCCCAGATTGTCCAGGAGAAGATCAAAATTCTGCTGCCCCCGCCGACCGCCAATCCGAAGCTCGGCTGGCGGTTGTTGGACGCTCCCGGTGTGATCGAAAAATTTGGGGTGCCGCCTTCGCAGATCGCCGACTACCTAGCCCTCGTCGGCGATACCTCGGATAACATCCATGGGCTCGACGGAGTGGGTCCGAAGACCGCGGTGAAATGGCTCCAGCAATTTGGTTCGGTCGAAGGCGTTATTGCCCACGCCGCGGAGCTAAAGCCCGATCGCTTTCAAGCGGCCGTCCGCGACGGCGCCGAGAATCTCAGGAAGAATCTGAAACTGACGACGCTCAATCTCGGCCTGCCGACAGTCGCCGCGCAAAAGGTCGAACCCCAGCCGGCCGAACTCTTCCGTTTGCTGATGGAGCTCGAAATGAAGTCGAGCCACAACGACGCCCAAAAACGCTACGCCCAGCCGGAGCTATTTTGAAGCGGGCAGTCGGCTCACCCAGAGGGCACGAAAGCCGAGGAGAGGGCACGAAGCGCCGCCTGTCGTCCTGGCATTCAAAACGGTTTGAGAGCCAGGGCGAGCCCGCCGGACTCGCCGTCGTGTGCAGGCAAGGTAGCACGGCACACATCTGTGCAGCGCTGGACGGCGTCAAAACGCATGTCTTACGCGGCGTTTCTTCCTTCGACGGGCGGTCCAGGGGCCCGCCCTACCTTGCGATCCGTTTTTAGAGGCTCCCTTAAGCTTCAGGCGCCGCTGCGGGATCTTCGTTGCGACCTTCCGTTGAAACGCCTTTCGGATCGAAGATGTACCCGACGCTGTGGACCGTACGGAAAGCGTCGAGGCTCAGGCCGTTGGACTTGAAGAGGTCGCGCACTTTGACGATGTACTGGTCGAGAGAGCGGCTTTTCACGTCGGCGTGAATGCCCCAGACAGAGTGAATGAGCGCTTTGCGCGTGATGACCACGCCTTGATGCTCGTTCAGATAGGCCAAGATGCCCAGTTCCTTGCGGCCGATCTTCGTGATGCTGTTGTTGGGAAACTCGATTTCCAGGCGGATCGGGGTGACCTTCGCCCCGCAAAACTCAAAGGGCTCATCGCTTACTTTGGCGTTCTTGGTGACATTAAAGTCGGCCGAGGATTCAGCCCGGCGAAGTACCGCTCGGATGCGGGCGACCAGCTCGGGGTAGCTGAAAGGCTTGGTGACGTAGTCGTCGCCGCCCATCTCCAGTCCCTTGACCTTGGCCGTCTCCAGGGAGTTGCCGGTCACAAAAATGGTGGGGATGGTAATATCGCTCTTGCGAAGCTCATCGAAGAGCTGGAAGCCCGACTGATCGGGCAGATTGACGTCGAGGAGAAGCAGGTTGGCAAAATTGCGCTTCAGGAACCTCAGGGCATGCGCACATCTATTGTAGACTTGGGTTTGCATCCCGGCTTCTTCGAGGTGAATGGCGATCAGTTTCGCCAGTTCTTCCTCATCTTCCACGACCAAAATCAGGGGCTTGGGTGCAGATCGCATAGGTTGATGCGGCCGGTTTTTTTACAAATGTAAGCGCGGTTGTCAAAGGAAACCTATATGTAAATAAACATTCTTCATCTTCATGGCGAACGTGATGGTGGCGTCGACCGGGAGAATTGACTTGAACGGCAGGGGGGCGGTGTGTGGCGTGCCACCGTGTCTTCACCCATGCCATTGCTGATGCTCGGCCTGCCGAAGGGCAGTCTCGAGGAGTCGACCAAGAACCTTTTTGCCAAGGCCGGCTGGAAAATTACGACGAGTTCCCGGTCCTACAAACCATCGATCGACGACGCCGAACTCGACGGACGATTTGTGCGCGCCCAGGAGGTGAGCCGGTACGTGGAGCACGGGTTTTTCGATTGCGGCCTCACCGGCCATGACTGGGTCTTGGAGAACAACTCGGACGTGGTCGAGGTTTGCGATCTCGTCTACAGCCGGGCGTCCATCCAGAAATCCCGCTGGGTCCTTTGCGTGCCGGAGTCCTCGCCGATCACCAAACCCGAACAGCTGGCGGGCAAGCGCGTCGCGACGGAGTTGGTCAACACGGTGAAGCGCTATTTCGCGGCCAAAAACGTTCCGGTCGAGGTGGAGTTCTCCTGGGGCGCAACCGAAGTCAAAGTCCCGGACTTGGTCGACGCCATCGTCGATATCACGGAGACCGGCAGCTCTCTTCGCGCGAACAAGCTGCGCATTGTCGACACCCTTTTAACGACCAACACCAAGCTGATCGCGAACAAAGCGAGCTGGGCGAACCCCGCCAAGCGCCGGAAAATCGAAACAATCGCCCTTCTATTGATCGGTGCACTCGAAGCTCAAAGCAAAGTGGGGATGAAGCTCAACGCTCCCAAGTCTGCGCTCGAGGCGATCATCAAAGCCGTCCCTTCGCTGCGAAACCCCACGATTTCACCGCTGAGTTCCCCGGACTGGGTGGCGCTTGAAACCATCATCGACGAAAGCGTCGTCCGCGAAATCATCCCCCAACTCAAATCATTGGGCGCCGAAGGCATCGTGGAATACCCGCTGAATAAAGTCGTGTATTGATCGAAGGATTCTCGTCCATTTTTAACCGCCAATGGACGCGAATCGAGCCTCCGCGGACACAGGGGCTGTCGCCCATGCGCGCGTCGTCAAGGGATGCCCCACATCGAGGCGATCATTTATTGGCGTCCATTCGCGGTTAAAAAACCAGGTGGAAATCCATCGTGCGATTGGAACGCGTTTTTCACACACGTTCTTTGCATTGCAGAAATTGACGCACTAGTCTTGCTCGAATCATGAACGTCACTCTCGGACTTCTCCAACACGCCTGCACGGGCAGTCCCGCCGCGAATTTGAAAAAAGCGCTGACGCTGGCGGAGCGCGCGGCAAAACAAGGAGCGAAGATCATCTGCACGCAGGAGCTTTTCCGTTCGCAGTACTTTTGTCAGGAAGAGGACCACAAGTATTTCGATCTGGCCGAGGCTATTCCGGGTCCGAGCACGAAGGCGTTTCAGGCGGTCGCGAAAAAGTACAAGGCCGTCATCATCGCGTCGCTTTTCGAAAAACGCGCCTCGGGCCTGTATCACAACACCGCCGTGGTGATCGATGCGGACGGCAAACTCCTCGGCGTGTATCGCAAGATGCACATCCCCGATGACCCCTTGTTCTACGAGAAATTTTATTTTACCCCGGGCGACACCGGCTTTCGCGCGTGGGACACGAAGTATGGAAAGATCGGCGTGCTGGTTTGCTGGGACCAATGGTACCCCGAAGGAGCGCGGCTTACCGCTTTGCAGGGCGCTGAAATCCTCTTTTATCCGACCGCCATCGGCTGGCATCCGAAGGAAAAGAAAGAGTATGGCACGAACCAGCACGGGGCCTGGGAAATCATTCAGCGTTCCCATGCGGTGGCCAACGGCTGCTACGTGGCCGCGGTCAATCGCATCGGTCATGAAGCTCCCGCGGGCGGCGACGGATTGGAATTCTGGGGTCAAAGCTTTGTCGCGGGCACGAGCGGACAGCTCCTCGCCAAAGCGAGCATGGACAAAGAAGAAGTGCTGCTGGTCCCGATCGAACTCGGCAAGGTCGACGTCACCCGCACGCATTGGCCGTTCCTGCGCGATCGCCGCATCGATGCCTACGGCGAGTTGACCAAGCGGTTCATCGACTGACAGGTGAAACCCGACCTCCGGGCGGGTTTGATCGCCGATCCAGCGCGCCCGGAGGTCGCGCTCCACCTTTGATACATAGCTGCCGTGCCTGCAGAAACCCACAATTCACAGCTCAAAACTCAAGACCGCGAAAACCTGACGCCCGCGGCGGCAGGTTTTCGCATGCCTGCGGAATGGGAACCGCAGGTCGCCGTGTGGCTCTCGTGGCCTCATAATAAAAAGACCTGGCCGGGATATTTTCGGCCGATACCCGCGAAGTTCGCGGAGATCGTGGCGGCGATCAGCCGCTTCGAAGAGGTACGGATCAATATCGCGAAGCCGCTGCAGGCGCGCGCACGCGCCTTGATCGAGAAGGCGGGCGCAGATCTTGCTCGGGTGACGCTCTACAACCATCCAACCAACGATTCCTGGTGCCGCGATCACGGTCCGATCTTCGTCAAGAATGACGAAACGGGAGAAGTGGCTGTCACGGACTGGGACTACAACGCCTGGGGCGGAAAGTACCCGCCCTATGACAAGGACAACACGATCCCTCCCAAGATCGCGAAAAAACTGGGTCTTCGCCGCTTTGAGAAGAAGATGGTCCTGGAAGGCGGTTCAATCGATGTGAATGGCGACGGCTTGCTCCTCACGACCGAGGCCTGCCTCCTTCACAAAAATCGCAATCCGTCCCTGACCAAGGAGCAGATCGAGGAAAACCTCCGAGAGTATCTGGGCGTGCACACCATTCTGTGGTTGGGCGACGGTATTATCGGAGACGATACGGACGGACACATCGACGACCTGAGTCGGTTTTTCAGTCGCGACGGAATTGTGACGGTCGTAGAGCCGAATCGCCGCGACAAAAATCATAAGATTCTGCGCGAAAACCTCGAGCGCCTGCACCGCTTGCGCACACCGAAGGGCAAGAAGTTTAAAATCGTCGAATTGCCGATGCCAAAGCCGTGCTTTTGCGACGGCCAGCAGCTCCCGGCGAGCTACGCCAATTTTCTCGTCATCAACGGCGCCGTGCTGATGCCGGCCTTCCGCCAGCCGAAGAAGGACGCTGAAGCGGCGGAAATTCTTGGCGGCTGTTTTCCCGGCCGGGAAATAATCCCGATCGATTGTCTGGAACTGGTCTGGGGTCTCGGCACGCT
The DNA here is from genome assembly GCA_964546955.1 of uncultured Opitutaceae bacterium. GTDB lineage: Bacteria > Verrucomicrobiota > Verrucomicrobiia > Opitutales > Opitutaceae > CAZJLP01. The sequence continues at coordinate 6,737 of CAZJLP010000005.1, forward strand.
GCATTGTATTTCACAGCAGCAGCCCGCTTAGCCGCCGGTGGCGGCATTTGAGATTTGAAATTGGAGATTTGGGACCAAGCGATCGCCGCGGTCGATCGATGCCTCAAATTTCAAATCTCAAATACTGCCGTTGGGCGGCTAGGCTTGTCATTCGGTGGCTTTGCTGTGAACTAAGGCCCGCTCCTCTATGCGCTACCTTGCCCTTTGTCTCCTTGCGCCGGTGCTTTTCAGCGGCTGCGAATCCGTGCGGTCGATGCCGCAGAACGTGCGCGAGAAATTTACGGGAGCCACTTATCAGAAGCGCGTGGTGACCGCGGACCAGCGGAAGACCTATGAGGCGGCCAAGGCGGCGCTGCCGAAAATCGGCTTTCAGTTCGTTCGCGGCGGCCCAGCCCAGGGACATCTCGAAGCCCTGAACCGGATTTCCTCGGGCGGCCCTGTCACCGGGCCGCGCCAGCTGTCCCTCGATCTGAAGCTCACTCCCGTGCCCGAGGGCACGGAAATCGCGCTGCTTTTCAACGAGATCCGCGAGGACGATTTTACGAAACGTCCCGGAGCCGGTTCGTCGACGCCAATGAGGGACACCCTTCTTTACGATTCGTTTTTTCGTCACATTGAGGACGGTCTCGGCGTGACGGCGCCTTCATCTCCGCCGCCCGCGCCAAAATAACCGCGCGCCTGACTGGCCGCACTGCTGCACCGCCGAACGATGACGATCTTTCCTCTCGGTGATTCCGCAGTGATTGTCTCGGTGACCGAACCACACGCCCCGGAGGCAGCGGTGCGGGTTCAGGCCTGGACCGCCGGCCTGCAGGCGAAGAAGGTCGGGGGAGTCCTCGATATCGTGCCGTCCTTTGCGACGGTGACCGTTTTTTTCGATCCCGCCCGCGTCGAACGCGATGCGGACAAATCCGCGCGAGAAACGATCTGCGGCTGGATTCGTCAGCTTGGCGATGACATCGCAACGACCGCGCCGAGCCCCTTTCGGATGGTGGAGATTCCCGTCTGCTATGCGCCCGATTTCGCCCCCGACATGAACGTTGTCTCCCACCGTGCGGGAGTTTCGCCGGAAGAAGTCGTTCGGATCCACAGCGGACCGGTCTACGAGGTGCGCGCGGTTGGATTTTCGCCCGGCTTCCCGTACCTGGGCGGTCTGCCCGAAATCCTCCACACTCCGCGGCGCGCGACTCCGCGCATGGCCGTGCCCGCCGGAAGTATTGGCATTGGCGGCGCGCAGACGGGCGTTTATCCGCTGCCGACTCCGGGCGGGTGGAATCTGATCGGGCGTACTCCGCTCGCTCTGTTCCTGCCGGAGGAGAATCCACCCTCGCTCCTAAGCGCGGGCGATCGCGTTCGCTTCGTGCCCATCGATCCGCATGAGTTTGAGCGCTTGTCGCGATGAGCACGGAGACATTGAGTCCGCTCTTGCGTGCCGGCGCGGTGGAAGTACTGAAGCCGGGTCTCTTCACGACGATCCAAGATCTGGGTCGTCCCGGCTATCAGCGCTTCGGGGTGTCCCCGGGCGGGGCGATGGACCGCTTCGCTCTGCGCGTCGCCAACTGGCTCGTGGGAAACGAGGGAAACGCCGCCGCGCTCGAAATCACACTGATCGGCCCGGAACTGAAATTCGAAGCGGATGCGATCGTCGCGGTCGGCGGGGCATCCGTGCGCGATTTACCGTCCTGGCAGCCGATCAGAGTTTCGGCGGGCCAGCGCCTTTCCCTCGACGCTCTGACGTCGGGCTGCCGCGCCTATTTGGCCGTGGCGGGAGGGATCGACGTCAAGCCGGTGCTCGAGAGCAGTGCGACTTACGTCCGGGCGCATCTGGGCGGATGGGAGGGGAGGGCGCTCCGTGCGGGTGACAGGTTGGAATGGCGGCCGAGCTCGGTGAGCTATCTCCGTTGGGAACACTGGCGCGTTGGCAGCGATGTGCTGCCGCATTATTCCGCCGCGCCGGCGGTGCGTTTTGTGCGCGGCGCTCAATGGGACTGGTTTCCGGCGGCGAGCCGAGAGTTGCTGACTTCGGAAACGTTCACCCTCACGCGCAACTCCGACCGCATGGGGCTGCGGCTCGCCGGACCGGCATTGGTGAGGACCGATACGCGGGAGATGGCGTCCGAAGCGGTGGCGTTCGGATCTATTCAGGTGCCCCCTGACGGGCAGCCCATTGTCCTCATGGCCGAGCGCCAAACCCTGGGCGGCTATCCAAAAATAGCCGACGTCATCTCGGTGGACCTGCCGGTTCTGGCGCAGCTGAAACCAGGAGATACGGTTCGGTTTCGAGAGGTTTCCGGGGAAGAGGCAGAACAGCGTTATCTTAACAATGAGCGTGCGCTCGCCCGGCTTCGAAAGGGACTGGCGGACTTGCAGCAGCGCGGTTGACGAGGACGTTCCACCATGCGGGTCGACCTCAATTGTGACATGGGCGAGGGTGGGGCCTTCGACGAGGAACTCATGCAGTGGGTCTCCTCGGTGAACATCGCCTGCGGGGCTCATGCGGGAGATCTCCAGACGATGCAGGCTACGATGGTTGCCGCCAAAAAACTTGGGAGAGCGGTAGGGGCTCACCCCGGCTATCGCGACCGCGAGCAATTCGGACGCCGTGAGTTTCGGTTGTCCGCGCCGGAGGTAAAGGCCCTCGTTGCGGAGCAGCTCGCCACCTTGAAATCTGTGGCCGACGAGCAGGGGATTGAAATAAGTCATGTAAAGCCCCACGGAGCGCTCTACAACCTCGCCGCACGCGACGCGGCCACCGCGCGGGCGATCGCCGAAGCTGTTGCCACCTTCGATACCCGGCTCAGGCTCGTCGGGTTGCCGAAAAGTGAGCTTCTGCGGGCGGGCGAGGCGGCCGGATTGACCGTGGCTGCCGAAGCGTTTGCCGATCGAGCGTATCGGGCGGACGGTTCGCTGTCGCCTCGAACCGACCGCGACGCGGTGTTGAGCGATCCCCGCGCGGTGGCGCGACAGGTACTGGATATCGTTTTGCATCGCCGGGTGAATTGCGTCGATGGGTCGGAAATCCCGATGGTTGCCGACACCCTGTGCCTGCACAGCGACACCGCGGATGCCCTCGGTTTGGCCAAGGAGGTGCGGCGTGTTCTGGAACAGAATGGCGTGACCGTCGGTGCATTGGGCACGCCCTGAAGCGACCAACTTATGACGCGTCCGGTGTTTTTCTCCGGCGAGCCAGTACAATAAGAATCGCGCCGGTCAGGAATATGAAAAACGAATAGAAGGTCCCCCTGCTCAGCCCAAAGAGCAGCGATACGCCGCGGTCGGGCTCGCGGAACAGTTCGCCGATCACGCGCGCGATCGCGTAGCCGACGAGGAATTCGCCAGCGAGGCGTCCGGGCTGTGCTCTTACGACATCGCTTCGCCAGAAGCGCAGCTGAAGCCAAGCGAAGAGCAGCGCGCCTTCCAAAACCGCCTGGTAGAGTTGCGAGGGATGGCGCGGCGCCGGCGGAAAATCTTCGCTCCGAGGAAAGATCACGGCCCAAGGCACCGTCGCGATCTTACCCCAAAGTTCGCCGTTGATGAAATTGGCGATCCGTCCAAGGAACAGGCCCACCGGGGCCGCGGAAACCACCACGTCGCTCACATGGAGAAAACTCAGTCGGTTCGAGCGGGCGAACCAGGCCACCGCGGCGGCGACCCCCACAAAACCGCCATGGCTCGCCATGCCTCCGTCCCATACGCGGAAGAAGCTGAGCGGATCGCTCACGACCTTGTGCGGCTCGTAGAGCAGAAAATAGCCGAGACGGCCTCCCAGAAAAACGCCTACCACCAAGGCGATAATGAGGTCTGGCACACGTTCGGCCGGCACGGTTGAGCGACCGCGAAGCGAATACCGCCGAAGGAGCCAGGCGCCGAGGACGAAGCCGAGAACGTAGGCCAGCCCGTACCAGCGGACCCCGATTTTTTCGGAGAATTGCAGGAAGGGCACAAACTCGCCGAGGTCATGCACCCAGTATCCATTGATGGTTTCAGCGAGAAAATTCATGTCGTCGTGCGTGGCCGGCCCGGAGGTTAAGGAATAAGCGATAAGCAATAAGCATTAAGCAACAAGCACTGACTCATTGGATTGCCGGTATGACCAATGAGCGATGTGAGCAGTCACGCATATGCGGGGCCCTCGTAGCCATGAGTCACTGAGTCCACTCGCTGGCGCTCGCGGCTACGGGGTTGCGCCGCCTTGACCCATGATAGCGACAAGAGACGAGAACTCTCCCCGTGAAAACTTCCTTGCTCCCTCCGCGCCGGCTCCGCCTAGTTGCGGCATGAGTCAACTGAAGCGCACGCCGCTTTACGGATTCCATGTCGCCAACGGAGGACGCCTGGTCGATTTCGCCGGGTGGGAAATGCCTGTCCAGTACAAGAGCATCCTCGAGGAGCACAAAGCGGTGCGGCGGACGGCGGGCCTTTTCGATGTCAGTCACATGGGTGAGGTCGACGTGCGCGGACGGGATGCAGCCCCGTTTCTCAATTTTCTGGTCACGAACGACGTCGCCAAGCTGTTTCCCGGGCGGGTCCTGTATTCGCCGATGTGTTATCCGACCGGCGGGGTGGTGGACGACCTGCTCGTCTACAAACGCGCGGAAGAGGATTTTTTTCTCTGCATCAATGCGGGAAATATCGAAAAGGACCTGCAGTGGATCAGGGAGCAGGCCGGGAAATTTGACGTCGAGATCGCGGACCGTTGCGCTGACTACGCGCTGCTTGCGATCCAGGGGCCCAAAGCGGCGGCGATTGTCCAATCGCTCACCGGTGCGAAGCTGGACCTGATCAAGTATTACCATTTCTCCGAAGGGACCGTGGCCGGCATACAGTGCTTGATCAGCCGGACCGGGTACACCGGCGAGGATGGATTTGAACTTTACCACGCGGCAGGCGACGCGCCCGCGTTGGCGGAAGCTCTTCTGAACGCGGGCAAACCGCACGGCCTTGAACTGGCGGGTTTGGGTGCGCGAGACAGCCTGCGCCTCGAGGCGGGGTATCCGCTGTATGGGCATGAAATCACCCAGGATATTTCCCCTCTCGCCGCGGGTCTGGGCTGGACGGTCAAACTCGACAAGGGGGCGGACTTCATCGGGCGCGCGGCGTTGCTGCAAGAAAAGCAAAAGGGCGGAGCCAAGCGCATCGTCTTTTTCAAAACCGGCGACCGGCGCATCGTGAGGGCGGGAGCTCCCGTCCTTGACGGATCCGGCGCCACTGTCGGTTCTGTCGTGTCCGGCACCCTTTCACCTCTCCTGAACGAGGCGATCGGCTCGGCGCTCGTGGACTTACCCTCGACGGCAATGCCCCTCAGTGTGGACATTCGCGGCACGAAAATCGCATTGCAGCTGGTCAAACCCCCCTTTGTCGAACTAAAGAAAACATCATGAGCAGTGTTCCTCCCGATCTGAAATACGCGAAGTCACATGAATGGCTAAAACTGGCCGGAGACGGCACTGCCACCGTCGGTATCACCGATTATGCCCAGAACAGCCTGGGCGACATCACCTTCGTGCAATTGCCCAAGATTGGAGCTTCATTGAACGCGGGCGAGGCGTTTGGCGTCGTTGAATCCGTCAAAGCCGCTTCCGACCTTTATGCCCCCGTGGCCGGAACGGTGCTCGCGACCAACGCGGCGCTCGATGCCAAGCCCGAGACCGTCAACCAGTCGCCTTATGATTCGGGCTGGATGCTGAAGCTGAAATTGGCCGACCCCGCGGCGGCTGGGGCTCTATTGGACGCGGCAGGATACCAGAAGCTTTTGGGTTGAGGTACATCCAGGGCGGTCCGCGATAACCGCTGCATTTGAGGGTAGGGCGAAGCTTCTCGCTCGACGAGGCCGCCCGGTCTTCGATCCTCGCATTGCAGAGGCCTCCTCCTTTTTGGCGCGGCCGAGATCGCGTTCACCGGTTGCTTTCATCGCAACTCTTTGACAGGCTTTGCGTCCTTCCTACTTCCCCTCACCCAATGTCGGCATTTCGCATCACCCTTAGCGCAGTGGTCAGCGTCATTCTGTTGGCCGGTTGCGGCCCGAAAACGAAGGAAAACGCCAAAGCTGGCGGCGGTAGTCCGCAAAATCAGCGGCAGCCCGTCGAAGTCACGCCCTTGGTGCGCAGGGATCTGGTTGAAGTGCTGCCGGTCATCGGTTCGCTTGCCGCCAACGAGTCGGCTGAAATTCGACCGGAGATAGCGGGGCAGGTTCGCCAGGTTTTCTTCGAGGAAGGGCAACGCGTCAAAAAGGACCAGCTCTTGGTGAAGATCGACGACTCCGAACTTCGCGCCCAGTACGCCGCGACGGAAGCGCGCTTCAAACTGGCGGAATTGAATCTCAAGCGAAACGAAAGCCTGGCTGAATCGAAGATGGTCTCGCAGGCGGACTTCGATCGCGCGCGGGCCGAATACGCGGCGAGCACCGCAGAGTTGTCTCTCCTAAAAGTTCGTCTCGAGAAAACAGAAGTGAAGGCGCCATTCGACGGCGTGACCGGCTCGCGGCTGATTTCTCCGGGGGACTACGCCAGTGCGCAAAGCGTCATCACGATCGTCAACGACCTGAGCCGCCTAAAGATCGATTTCCAAGTGCCGGAGCGTTACCTCGCCAAACTCAAGCATGGGAGCAAATTCTCGGTCAGCGCGAAGACGCTCAGCTCAGGCGGACAGATCGAAGGCGAAGTCTATTTTGTCAGCTCCGTCATCGATCGCAGCACGCGCTCGAGCGAGGTGAAGGGCTTTCTGGCGAATCCTCCCGAGCAGTTGAAGCCGGGCATGTTCGCCAATGTCGATTTGGTCCTCGATGTGCGCACGCAGGTTTTGACGGCGCCGGAGGGCGCTATCCTGAACACGCCGTCCGGTCCGCAACTCATTTTGGTGATGGGAACGGGCAAGGACAGCGTAGCCGAGTTGGTCCCAGTGAAGCTGGGCCTTCGCTCCCGGGGTTTGGTGGAAGTTCAGCCGACCAAAGGCGAAGTGGCTGAGAATCAATCTGTCGTCGCTTCAGGGGTCGGTTCGCTGGTGCTATTCCAGGGGGCCAAACTTGATCCGAGGCCGTTGCGGGAGGAATTCAGGGTCGGGGGTGGGACATGATTCTGTCGGATCTTTCCATTAAGAGGCCGGTGATCTGTCTGGTGGCGTCCATCGTCATCGTGCTGCTGGGCGCGCTGTCCTTCCGAAAGCTTCCTGTTCGGGAGTACCCCAACATCGATTCGCCGGTCGTCTCGATCGAGACGTCTTATCCAGGCGCGTCCGCGGAAGTGGTTGAGACGAAGGTGACGGAGCCACTGGAGAAAGAAGTGGCGTCGATTGACGGAATTCGCGTGATTCGATCCCGCTCCTCCGAGGAAAACTCGGCGATTTCCGTCGAATTCAATCTCGACCGAAACATCGACGAAGCCGCCAACGACGTGCGCGACCGCGTCTCCCGTGCGCGCGGCCGCCTGCCGCGCGAAATCGAGAACGTGCAGGTCTCCAAGACCGAAGCCGATTCCAGCCCGATCATCACGCTCTCGTTCAATTCGGAGACCTACACCCGCCTGGAGATCACGGAAATCGTGGAGCGTGTGGCATTGCAGCGCCTGCAAACCATTCCGGGCGTGGGCGCGGTGAATATTCGCGGTCCGCGGTATGCGATGCGGCTCTGGATCGATAGCGGGCGACTCGCGGCCTACGGTCTGACCGTGGCGGAAGTGGAAACGGCTTTGCGCCAGCAGAACGTGGATATCCCGGGAGGACGCATCGAGTCTTCGTCGCGCGAATTTCCGGTGCGTTTGCAGGGCAATATGTCGGCGGTAGCGGACTACGAGAACCTGGTCCTGGCGACACGCGGAAATTACCAGGTGAAGTTCTCCGACGTCGGCCGGGTCGAATTGGGCGCGGAGGACTACCGAGGCGATTCATTTTACAAGGGACGGCCCAACGTCGGCGTTCAGATTCTGAGGCAAGCCCAGTCCAATGTGCTCGACGTGGCAAACGCGGTGAAAGCGCTCCTGCCGACCATCCAGGCCGACCTGCCGAAGGGCATCAACGTCGGCGTCGGTTACGACACCAGCGTGTTTGTCGACCGCTCGGTCAAGGAAGTCTACAAGACGCTCTGGGAAGCCTGCCTGCTGGTCATCTTGATGATCTTTCTTTTCCTGCGGGATTGGCGCGCGACGTTCATTCCACTTTTGGCGATTCCCGTGTCGATCATCGGATCGTTCGCCGTGATGAGCGCGCTCGGTTTCTCGATCAATGTGCTGACCTTGCTCGCGCTCGTGCTCGGAGTGGGCCTCGTGGTCGACGACGCGATCGTGATGCTCGAGAATATTTACCGCCGAATCGAAGAAGGGGAGCGGCCGGTGCATGCGGCGGTGCACGGAGCCCGCGAAGTCGCATTTGCAGTCATCGCGACGACGCTCACGTTGGCCGCGGTATTCTTGCCGGTCGCGTTTCAATCCGGACAGACCGGACGTCTCTTTTATGAGTTCGGGATCACGCTGGCCGTGGCGGTGCTGGTGTCCGCATTCGTCGCCCTGACGCTGACGCCGATGCTTTGCTCGCGGATGCTGAAGACCAAGATTGTCGCGGGTAAGGTAAGACACGGCTGGCTCTACGAGAAGACGGAGCCGTTTTTTGTCTGGCTCAACAATCTGTACGAGAGAATCCTGCGCGCCGCGTTTCGCGCGCCCTTTATCGTTCTCGGGCTGGCGCTGCTCTTTTCGGTCGGCGGATTCTACCTCTACACCAAACTTCAGCGCGAACTCACTCCCACCGAGGATCGCGGTCTTTTCATCGCGAATTTCATCCCGCCCGTGGGTTCCACACCGGCGTACATGAAGAGTTATTCGTCCGAGATGGAGCAGATGATTCTCGGGCTAAAAGACAAGGACGGCAAGACGGACATCATCGACCGCACCTTCCATCGCACGGGCGACGGCTCCCGGGCGTTTGTTTTTGCCACGCTCAAGCCTTGGGAACAGCGCGAAGCGAAGACGCAAGACGTGCTGGCCGATCTCCGCGGAAAACTGCGCCAGATCACCGGCGGCCAGGCCTTTGGCAGCGCGGTGCGGCCGCTGGGCAGTCGCAGGTCCGGCGCGGGAGGCGTCGAGATGGTGCTGCTCGGCAGCGATTTTGATAAACTCCAGGACATTGGCGCCCAGATGCTCACGAAGATGAGGCAAAGCCCGGTTTTCGCGCTTCCGCGCGTGGACCCCTCGCCTACGAAGCCGCAACTTGATGTGCGAATCGACCGGGCGCGGGCGGCAGACCTTCGCGTGCCCGTCTCGGCGATTGCGTCCACGCTGGAGAGCCTTCTCGGCGGGCGCCGCGTGACGCAGTTTCAGCGCGGCAATCAGCAGTACTACGTGCTGGTGCAAGTGGAAGACGCCGAGCGAAGCTCGCCGCACGATCTCGCGAAACTCTACGTTCGGGCCACCGACGGAAACCTCGTTCAACTGAGCAACCTTGTCAGTTACTCCGAAGGAGTGGTGCCTGAGAACTACCCCCATTTCAACCGCATGCGGTCCGTCACGGTGTCGGCGCAGCTTGCAGCGGGCAAAACGATCGGCGATGGCGTCACATTTCTCCAAGACAACGTCCAGCCGTTGTTGCCGCCGGGCTATGCGTTCGCCTGGGATGGTGAAACCCGCGAATTCGTCGAGAGCGGTAGCGAGACGTACATGCTTTTCGGTCTGGCGCTGCTCTTCACCTTCCTGATCTTGGCAGCGCAGTTCGAATCCTGGGTGCACCCGATCACCATCTTCACCGGCGTCATGCTCGCGCTGGCCGGCGGAATTCTCGTGCTCTACTGTACACGTTACTGGGGTACGGCCATGACCGATAATCTCTTCTCCCGTTTCGGCCTGATCATGCTCATCGGTTTGGTCGCGAAGAACGGCATTCTCGTGGTCGAGTTTGCGAATCAGCTCCAAGTGCAGGGCAAGAATGCCTTCGACGCCGTCTTCGGTGCGGCGACGCTGCGTTTCCGTCCGATCATCATGACGTCGATCGCCACCGTGCTCGGCGCGGCCCCGATCGCTTTCGCGAGCGGTGCCGGCGCGGAAACCCGCAATCCGATGGGCATCGTGGTGGTGGGCGGTCTGGCCATCGCGACCTTCCTTACCCTGTTCGTGGTGCCGATCTTTTATCTCCTGGTGGACAAGTTGTGCGTCAAGTTCACGGGACATTCGAGCGCGCACGGCCTCAAGCGCGCGGAAGAAATCGACCGCGAAGTCAACGACCTCCATGTGCCGGGTGGTCTGCCGCCGCCTGCGGCGGAACTGGCGGGGAAAAAGTGAAAAAAGTAGCAAGGCAGTAGCGAGTAGAAGACCCACCCCTGCAGCCTGCTAAGGGGCAAACTTGGGACGTGCCAACGCGCCAGCGATGGGAGGTTCCGAATGCGCGCTACTCGCTACTTCAAGCTTGGTTTCCCCGCCGCCCGTCCTTACGAGTGTCGGTTTTATTTATGGCACTCGCACTTCTATTTGCAGGACAAGGCGCACAGAAAGTAGGGATGGGGAAATCGCTGTACGAGAACTCGGCGGCAGCGCGTGCGTTGTACGACGACGCTCGGCAAGTGCTCGGGTGGGATCTGGCGAAAGTGTCGTTTGAAGGTCCTGAAGCCGAGTTGACCCAAACAAAAGTCTGTCAGCCGGCTCTATTCGTGCATGGATTGGCGCTGCTCGCCGCGCTAAAAGAACAGGGTAAGGCGCCAGACGCGAAAATGGCGCTCGGCCTCAGTCTGGGCGAAGTGACTGCTCTGACGGCGGCCGGCGTATTCGACTTTGCGACCGGGCTGAGGGTGGTCGCGGAACGCGGGCGGCTCATGCAGCAAGCTTGCGAACAAACGACAGGCGGCATGGCTGCCGTCATGGGCGAAGACCGGACCGTCGTCGCGCAGCTCTGCGCGGAATTCCAGATCGAAGCGGCGAATTTCAATTGCCCGGGACAGATCATTGTTTCGGGAGAAAAGACGAAGATCGATGCCGCGGTGGCCGCGGCGAAGTCGCGCGGCATGAAGAAAGTCATGGCGCTGAATGTGGCAGGCGCCTACCACAGCCGCCTGATGGAGCCGGCGCGGGCCGCCTTCGCGACCTACTTGGCATCGGTGGCTTTTGCCGCACCCCGCATGACGGTTTTCACGAACACGACCGGCGAGGTCGTGGAGAAACCCGAAGAAATCAGGGCGGCTTTGGTGAAGCAGGTCGTTTCGTCGGTTCTCTGGGAGGACTGCATGCGCAACGCCGTGGCTGCGGGAGCGTCGGAATTTCTAGAACTCGGGCCTGGTGGGGTGCTTGCGGGATTGGCGCGCCGGACGAATAAAGACTGGCCGGTGAAGAGCTTGTCGGAGTTTTCCGATTTAGCCGCTTGAAACCCTCCGGCTAAGCCGGCACCTTCGACCCTTTAACCTTTTGACCGCGTCGTCGTTGAGGCGCGCGCGATCACCGCATGGAAGAACTTCTCACACGCAATTTCTGCATTATCGCGCACGTCGACCACGGCAAAACCACGCTTTCCGACCGCCTGTTGCAATACACCAACACCGTCGAGCAGCGGATCTTGACCGAGCAGCATCTGGATTCGATGGACCTGGAGAAGGAGCGGGGCATCACGATCAAGAGCCATCCCGTGACGATGAAGTACACGGCCAAGGACGGCAGGGTCTTCAAACTCAACCTGATGGACACGCCGGGGCATGTGGATTTCTCGTATGAAGTGTCCCGAAGCCTCGCTGCGTGCGAAGGAGCGATTCTTTTGATCGACGCGGCTCAAGGCGTCGAAGCCCAAACGGTGGCGAACGCCCATCTGGCCTTCGCGCAGCAGCTCAAGGTAATCCCCGTCATCAACAAGATCGACCTTCCCAGCGCCAATCTGGAACTCTGCCTGAGGCAGATGGAGGACATCCTGACGATTTCGCATGACGAAGCCATTCTCGCGAGCGGCAAGTCGGGCATCGGCATTCAGGACATCCTGGAGGCGGTGGTGCACAGGATCCCCTCGCCGCGTTGGCGCGACCATCCTCACACTCGCGCGCTGGTCTTCGATTCCCTTTACGACTCGTATCGCGGCGTCATCGCGTACACCCGCGTTTTTTCCGGAGCGATCAAGGCCGGAGATACGATGATGTTGATGAGCACGGGCCAGAAAACCGAAGTGAAGGAAGTCGGCGTGTTTACTCCCAAAATGGAGAAGACCGGCATTCTCACCGCGGGCGACGTCGGCTACATTGTCTCGAATATCAAGGACACGTCGGAAATCAAAACGGGAGACACGATCACGTTGGGGCACAAACCGGCGACGGAGATGCTGCCCGGGTACAAGGAAGTCCGGCCGATGGTGTTCTGCGGACTGTATCCACTCGAGTCCTCCGACTACGAAAAACTTAAAGCGGCGCTGGGCCGCCTTCGTCTCAACGATTCCGCTTTCGTCTATTCATCCGAAAGCTCGGTGGCGCTGGGTTTCGGCTTCCGCTGCGGTTTCCTCGGGCTGCTCCACATGGAGATCATCCAGGAGCGGATCCGCCGCGAGCACGACGTGGAGATTATCTCCACCTACCCGAGCGTCGTCTACAAAGTGAAGACGCAGGGCGGGCCCGAGATCGAGGTGGATAATCCCATCAATTTGCCGGATCCCGGCACGATCGAGTACATCAAGGAACCCACGATCAGCGCGTCCATTCACATTCCCAATGAGTCGATGGGAGACCTCCTTTCGATCGTGATGGAAAAGCGGGGAGTCTGCGAACACACGGATACGCTCGACGCCAATCGCGTCATGCTTCGTTGCGTGCTCCCGCTGAATGAGATCCTCGTCGATTTCAACGATCGTCTAAAAAGCGTGACGCACGGCTACGGGTCGATGGACTACGAGCTCGGCGAATACCGCACCTCGGATCTCGTCAAGATGGACATTCTGGTGAACGGCGATCCGGTCGATGCTTTCGCGAGCATCGTGCACCGCGACAAAGCGGCGGGGAAGGGCGGGGAATTGTGCGAGAAGCTGGCCGCTATCATCCCGCCTCAAATGTTCAAAGTCGCCATCCAGGCCGCCATTGGGGGCAAAATCATCGCGCGCGACAACGTCCGGGAAATGAGAAAGGACGTGACGGCGAAATGTTACGGCGGCGACATTTCACGCAAGCGCAAGTTGCTCGACAAGCAGAAGGAAGGTAAGAAGAAGATGAAGCAAATTGGCCGTGTTTCCATCCCGCCGGACGCTTTCATTCAAGTCTTGAAGAACAATTGAAGGCTGGATCGAGTTGCCGGATTCGGCAGCATCGCCGTTTCTTTCCTGTCCACTCTGCCACGATCCTTTAATCCAACCGCGGAATCCCTGTGATCGGTTTATTTACCTCCGTCGAAAAGCAAATGCGTGGAACGGCGCGCAACTGGTTGGAATTGGGTGAAAAGGTTTATCACTACCGCCGCGATGAATTGAAGGACGCGGATCGCGCTGCTTTGCAGCAGCAGATGGAGTCCCTGCGCGCATTGCTCAAGAGCCGAGCCGATGCCAGCAAGCTCAAGCTCGGCATCGAATCGCTCGAGGGGGTCCTGCGGCGGATCGGCGGCAAAATCTATCCCAAATCCACCCTGCAGGAGTACGTGGAGTTTTTCCTGGTCGCGGCGATCGTGGTCCTGGGGATTCGGACCTATTTCATTCAGCCGTTCAAGATTCCGACCAATTCCATGTGGCCCAGCTACAATGGGCTCACCGCGAAAGTCTACGCCAACCCGGACGACGCTCCAGGCGTGGTGGGCAAGGCGTTTCGTTTTGTGACCCGCGGCGCGGTGCATCACGAAGTGGTCGCACCCGAGTCAGGCACGATCCAGGTGCCGGTCAGCCCCTATTCGGGGCGGATCCACTACAACACGGTGAAGGGTCGAAAGTGGGGCGTCATCCCTGCGCCGTTGCGCGAGTATGTTTTTCGGGTGAACAATCGCCCCGTCACAGTGCGCGTGCCCGCGGATTTCGATTTCGATGCGGCGGCCCCGTTGCCCTCCGTCGGAGCGGAAGGACTCGGCCTGACGCTCGACCAGTTTCGCGAGAGAGCGCACCGGCCCGGAACGGAGCGCCCTCATCCTGACGTTGCCTGGGTTACGCTCGATAAGCAGGCGGAGCGAGGCAAAGCGTTCCTTTCGTTCGACGTGCTGGTGGGCGATCTGCTCTTTGTGGATCGGGTCAGCTATCACTTTTTTGAACCCAAGGTGGGACAGGGCTTTGTTTTTCGGACGAAGAACATACCGGACATGCCCGGACAGCCCGACCAGTACTATATCAAGCGTCTCGTGGGAGTGCCCGGAGATAAAATCGAGGTGCGCGAACCGGTTCTCTTCCGAAACGGAAAACCCATCGCCGGCTCGGAAGCGTTCGAACGCAATGCTCGCCGCCAAGGCAATTATCGGGGGTACCTCGCCCAGGGGCGCCTCGCTCCGGGCCGCGTTGACGAGGTGCCGGCCGATCGCTTTTTAGCGCTCGGCGACAATTCGGCCAACAGCAGCGACGGGCGTGTGTGGGGGTATGTGCCCGAAAAGGACGTGGTGGGCCGACCCATCGTCGTCTATTTCCCGTTCTATCCTCATTGGGGAATCGCGCGGTAGCTCGGGCATCCGCAGATCGCGGGTCACTCTGCGGAACGACTCGATCCAGGCAGGTGATGCGGCGACTATGTCGCCACGCGTCACCAAAAGAAAAAATTCAGCCGGCGATCGAGAAAATCCTCCGTTGGCATCCGCACGGCGGTCCGCCAAACGGTCGCGTATTGGGACCAGGGACCCGGTATTTCGCCATCGAATACGGGCTGCCAGGGGAGAGAAGGTTTTCCGGGCTTGGCCTGAACGCGTGACAAAAACTCTTCGTGTCCTTCCGGACTGGCGAAATAGAGACAGCGGCGTTCCAGGAAATCTCGGACGTTATCGCGGCCTCCTCGCAGTTTGTGATAGGTGACGACAAATTCATTCCTGGCCAGTTCCGCCATCGCGCGTGCGATCGCGCCGGTGAGCGACTTGCCGGAGGCGTGGCCGTAACTCACATGTCCGGAGCGCGACTTTCGGTAGACGACCGCCACTTCGCCGAAATCGGCAGGGTGGTGGAGGCGGAGGACTTTGATCCCGGGGAGCGGCGACATTGCAGGGCTGGCTGCAATTCGACCATCCCACCAGGAGATTACGGCAAAACGTTCGAGAGCTTCCAGGCGGGCGCGCGAGCGGGCCTGGGTCTTTAGCATGCCTGGGAAGGCGGCCATGCCATTTGACGACCGGTCGGCGTCAAAGCCGTATCGTTTTTTCTCTATCGCGCTATAATCGGTGTGGAAGGCCCATCGTTCTAAAGCCTCGGAGATCGCCATATACCGGGCGACCGTAGGCGACTCGTTCAAGCCGCTTCCGTCGGCGTTGCCATACATCTCGAGGGCCGGCTTTCGAGGAATCAATCCTGGTGTAAGAAATGCGTTGGCTTGAACGCTTTCTCTGCCATAGATTGAGAATGGCGCGCAGCAAATTTTGGTGATGGGCCCGCCAAATTCAGCGAGAACATTCCGATATTTGATCGCCGCCAGATTCAACATGGGGAGTTGTCCAGAGACTTACTACCGGGAACTACGATCCGGGAAGGGTTCATCGTCGCCATCAGCAACTTTCAACGATGCGCTACGATCCGGAAATGGCTCATCGTCGCCATCAGTACGTTGGAGAGGCGCCGCGAAAGCGGAAGTGCCGACAATAAGTAGCGCGAAGAGTAGACGAGTGAAGTTTTTCATAACGGCTACTAGGGTACTTTCTCCGGGGAGATTGGGGTATTCCCCCTTTTACCCAGGTTTGAGTGGAACACTACCTTTAAATGGGTAAGTCACGCATGCTTAACGCAATGAAACTGCATATACTGGTGCTGTTGTGCATGTTTTCTGGTCGGTTGCTCGGCATTCCTGTTCTGGCAACATCGAGACCTCTCGTGATCAACTTCCCATCGGAGGCAATCGGGGCGTCTGGTTCGATTTGGTGCCTGCACGAAGACGAAAATGGGACGTTATATGCCGGGGCGGATAAACTTCTGGTCTTCGATGGCGCAAAGTGGACACAGGCTGCTATCGAGAATAGCCGGCAGATCCGCAGTATCGCGAAAAGGGGCAATCGCATCTGGGTAGGGGGCATTAACGAAGTTGGCTATTTCGAGCCGGACCCGCAGGGTGTGCTGCGCTATCACAGTCAGATCGGTCGAATACCGCTGGAGAGCATCAACTTGGTCCTCCATACTTTTGCCCTGGAAAAGCAGACCGTGTTCGTGACCGCCGACCGGGTGATCGCGCTTCCGGTCGCCGGGGGAGAGCCGCTTATTTGGGACCTACCGGGAGATTCAACGCGACGGCTTATGGCACAGCAGACCTCCAGGGGGATTCTCGTGCAGCAACGACTATCGGAAGGAACACAGTTGTGGCTGCTACGCGACGGTGACAAACCGGACCTGGAGCCGTATCCAACGGCGGATGACACCGTACAAGCCCGCCGTCCTGGGCTTTTTATCGAGAGCGACAACAAGTGGATTTTTCCGAGAAGTGCGGACACCTGGGTCGAGAAGAAGCTGGATTCACCCTCCGAGCGGGTGCTTGTCACCGATCCGGAGTTACAGAAAGCGGGGTTTTACTGCATGGAGCACTCGAATGGGGTGACTTATATCGGGACGTTCTATGGCGGTGTATTTATCGTTGATCGCGATGGGAATCGCATGCGGGTTTCCAAGTCGGAAGGCCTCGTCTCCTCGAAGTGCGTTGCGATCGCGCGCAGCCGGACCCGCGGTGTCTGGGTGGGCACAGACGAGGGCCTGAGCTTCATCCACGATATTGACGCCGCTTCGTTTATTCCTTTCGGCGCTACCGTGTTGTCGATCTTGGGCGATGCCAAGAGGCTAGACGTCAGCACAGCACAAAGTACTTTTCGACTGACCTCAGAAAAAAGAGAGGTGTTGTTCGAGTTGCCGGGCCTGGAGCTGACCCGTGTGGGAGACCAGCTTGTCGGCACGCGATTTGGCCAGGTCTACAAGTTGCCCCCACTGGACGGTGTCACGCCGTGGCTAGAGCTTCCCAACCAAGTTTGGATGCTGGTAGCAGGCAGAAAGTACCCTCAATACGTTTATGGTGTCGGGGGGCGAACCGTAGTGCGTAGGGATGTGAACACCGGTGAGCAGATCGAAAAAGAATTCAGAGAGAATATCACCCGACTAGTCGAAGACGCCGAAGGTAATATATGGGTAGGAATGCATGGTGGGGGAGTCATCGTTTACGATGCGGCACTCGAAAAGGCCAAGCGCGAAAGGCCAGGCCGACAGGCGACGCACCTCGGGCTGCACCAAAATCAGCCGGTAGTGATCGTCGAGAAGGGAGGCTGGTTTATTGGAGATAGGATGGTCGACAAAACCCTGGGTTTAAGTGGCGCACAGGCGAGCAGCGATCCCGATGGCCCCGGCTGGGCTTGGGCCCTGGTGAACGACGAACTTACGGTCGGCCAAATTGTCGAGGTGAACGGCGGTAGGACTTGGGACCGCAAGAGTATTCCGGGATTGAGCAACTTCAAACGGATCAATGCGATCCACCGGGCAGGAGAGCATCTCTTTATCGGCGGCGATGCAGGAGTGCTTCAACTGAAGATCGCCGCGCTCCGCAAAGCGGACGCAGCCGCCCCTGAAGTCCAACAGTTGAGAATTCGCGGGACAAAAAGCAAAACGTCGCGTTCCGCCTCCGGAGATCTACGGCAATTGGAGTTCGAATCGCACGAAGATGAGATTTCCGTCTTCGTGCGAAATCGTTTCTTCGGTGCCGAAGCGCCGCCCGTGTGGGAATCGCGCCTGTTGCCATTGCAGGAAGAGTGGACTCCGGGAGAAAAAGGAAAGCCTCGAATCCTAGCGAATCTCCGGCCTGGAAACTACACCCTGGAGCTTCGCTCGATTCACCTCGGGGAGATTGGACGCACAAGGACTCTAAAGTTCGCGATTCCTCCCCCTTGGTATGCGTCGCAGATGGGTATTACCTCCTTCGCTTTGATCGCGACCATCGCGTTCTACGGGGCGGTGAAGTTCCGCACCCGGCACATCGAGTGGAAGAACCGCCAGCTCGAGGAGAAAATTCAGGTTCGAACCCACGAACTGGCCCGGGCGAATGCCGCCAAATCGGAGTTCCTCGCAGCCATGAGCCACGAGATTCGCAATCCCATGAACGGCGTGGTGGGCATCGTGAAGATGCTCCAGGAATCGAACATGGGGGCGCGCGAAAAGTATTTGCTGACGACCTTGCACCGCTGCGCCGAGCAGTTGCGGACGACCGTCGATGACGTGCTGGATTTTTCGAAAATCGAGGCGGGCGAAGTCACCCTGCATCTCGACACGTTCGATCTGGCTGAGGCGGTCAATTCCACCATCTCCGCAGTCGATGTGACCGGCGAGCGTCTCGAATTGTCGACGTGGGCTGGCGCACGGCCCACCGTCCGTGGCGATCAGGGAAAACTCGCGCAGATTCTGACCAACTATCTGTCGAACGCGCTTAAGTATGGCCAGCCTCAGCGCGCCACGGTGGATGTCTTCGTGCTGGATGAAGGCGAATCGCGCTGCCGCGTCACAATAGCGGTCAAAAACAGCGGTCCCGATATTCCCCCCGAGGAACTTTCCAAGCTTTTCGAGCGGTTTCAGCGCGGCGAATACGCCAAAATTCGCCGCATTGGCGGCAACGGTCTCGGCCTGTCGATCTGCAAAAAATTCGCCGAGGCGATGGGCGGCAGCGTGGGCGCCAGCAGCTCCGGAGGCATCACCGTGTTTCAACTCACGATGCCGTTCGACAAAGTGGAGGCGGCGACCCACGTCGCGGCAGAGGCGGTGCCAAAGAAGCTCGGGGCGCGCGCCCTTGCGATCGAGGACGAAGACTACAATCGGCTCGTCCTCGGCGGTATTCTGACGAAGATGGGCTACGCCGTGGACTGGGCGGGCGACGGTAAGACGGCGCTTCAATTGGCCGAGCAAAACGGCTATGACCTGATCCTGACGGATTGGATGCTGCCGGACACCGATGGCGGCACCCTGACGAAACAGATCCTGGAAATCAGCGAGGAACCGAAGCCGCCTGTCTTTGCGATCACGGCCTATTCGACGAAGGAAAAGCAAGAGGAGTGTCTGCGCGCCGGCATGGCGGGCTTCATCTCGAAGCCCATCACGTTGGAAAAACTGGAGGCGGCGTTGAAGGGGTGGGGCACGGACCGCGTGTCGCGTCTGTCCTTCGACCGCGAAGCGCCGACGGCCGCGATCTCGCTGGAGCAGCTCGGCCGGCTCGGGCCGCTCGAATTCATTCTGCCGGACTTCACCAAGAAGCTGAAGAGCGATTGGGACGGCATCGCGCAGATGATCGGGTCGAATCCCGTTCAAGCCGCCAACGCCACGCACAAACTGGTCAGCGCGACGCTGTTGATCGAAGCGCAGAATCTCAGCGAGCAGCTCCGGCTCTTTGAAGATCTGCTGCGCAAACCGGGCAGCCCCGCGGAAGTGGAAAAGCTGCGCGAAATCTGCGCGGAAGAAGTCGAAGCCGTCGTCCGCGCGTTGCGCAGCTCGCTCAAGCGGCGCCAACAGCGCCTCAGCGAAGCTCAGAGACCGTCGTGAAGCCGTGCTTCAAGGCGTAAGCCTGGAGCTGCATCGCATTGTGCAGTCCGAGCTTCCTCATGATGTTGCGGCGATGGGTCTGAACGGTCTCGGGGCTGAGGGCCAGCATCGGCGCCGCTTCTTCGTTCGTGAGACCCTGGCCAAGCAGTTCGAGCACCTCTTGCTCCTTCGTCGAAAGAACTTTGGTAAAGCAGTCGGGGTCCACCCCCATCTGCCGCCTCAATTGCTGCACGGTATAGCCGAAATAACATCCGCCGGCCATGACCGTTTGGATCGCGCCTGCGAGAGCGTCGGGCGAATCATCCTTGTGGACGTAGCCATCGGCGCCGGACTGCAGCGCTTTGTGCAGAAGGTACTCTTCGCGCACCGCGGAGAGGAGGATGATTTTCGTGTCGGGCAGAAGTTGAGCGAAACGGCCGCTGAGCGTGATGCCGTCGTCCCCCGGAAGCTGAATATCCAAAAGTATCAGGTCGATTTGCCCCAGGCTGGCCTGGGCTTCGAGAAAGGCGTACCCTGAGCTGTATTCCCCGATCACGGTCGCGTTCATCTTCGTCTGCAGCAACACGCTGAGCGAGGAACGGAACATCAATTGGTCTTCAACGAGAACGACGCGAATCATGGTAGATAGTCAGAGGTGTAAACGGACGGGACAGAATGCGCCCAAGTCATAATCGGCTCCGGCGCGGATTTCTTGAGTACAGAGTGTACGGTTCGGAGAGTAAGTTCTTGTTTAAGCTGCCGAGGATCTACAAGTTACGCAGACACCCCGCCAGGTGGGGAAACAAAAAACGAACAAGACCGAAAACCGCCTAGGACAGTACGAATCAGAAGAGGCGAGAAGGAATTTGCAATCGCGCACTTCAGTCGGCCCGTAAAAAACCGGCGAGAGTGGAGGCGCCCCTCCCCGTAGCTGAGGTTGTTACCCGGCAAGCGTCCATAATCGGTGCAAAGTGCAAAATAACTGCTATCTGGCCCCCGTTTTTTGCCCGAATTGTTTAGGCTCTGTGTGCAGAAAGGTGGGGTATATAAAAACTGTTATCATTTTAGAGTAACGGGTTAAACAGGTTCGAGGGGGTGAAGGGTGAACCCGGCGGGCGACGGCGGCTCTAACGGCAGGTCAGGAAACTTCAACCAAAGGACCCATATGAAAACCTCCCTCAAACAGGCTGCAACGTTCGCCACGATCTCCTTCGTCTTCGTTGCGCCGATGTCGGCGCAGCTGCCCGGCGCCGTCGGCGGCGTTGCGAACCAAGCGGCGTCTCCCGCGATTCGCCAGCCGATGCCGGCACCGTCTGTCCCCACCGCGGCAGCGACCGCGGGGGCGGAGAGCGCCGCGCGCGCCCAAGCCGCCACCGGGGCCGCCTCCAGTGCCGCCAACGCGGCAGCCAACCATTCGGCCGGCGTGCAGGCGGGGCGTCCGCTCCAGGAAGGCGCCGCCGTTTCCGCCGGCAGCGATGTCTCCGCGGCCGTCGACGCACGTTCGCGCAACGTATCCATGTCAAACGCAACCCAGGTTGGCGTGTCGGCTTCGTTGAACTCGGCGGAGACGCTGTCCCAGGTTCGCGCGGCCACGCGGGCCACGCGCGATCACGTCTTCACCGAAGTGGATGCACGGATCGAGGCCGGCGTGCGAAAGTTGAACGAGCTTCGGCAGACCGGGCGGCGTCTCGAAGGCGCGGCTCGCGATAAATTCGACGCGGCGTGGAACGACGTCCGCGCCAAGGAAAAAGCGGTCAAAGCCAGCCTCAAGGAGGCGCGCAAAGCCAAGGATGAGACGTGGGCGGAAGCGCAGGCGAAACTCGCGTCCGATTACGAAGCTTACGCCACCGCCGCCGCGGAGGCCGAAGCGATGGCCCAGGGAAATACCCAAGTCGAAACGAAGAGCCCGCGTTCGTAGCGGGTCGCGCTCGGCGGCGTTCTTCGCCGCCGAGCTTCTTTCCCTAGCCAAGCATCTCCTCCTTGTCCCTCTCCCATGAAAATTCGTGTTCTTGGGCTTTTCCTTTCGATGCTTCTATCGGGCGATGGAGCGCTCTCCGCGCCGGCCCCGCGCCCGTGGACGCTCGGCACCGGTTTCGATTACAGCCGCGGCCGGTACGGGCTCTCGGAAGATACGCAGGTTCTTTCAACGCCAGCCATTGTTACGTACGAAACCCAACAATGGACGTTCCGCGGCAGCGTGCCGTATGTCACGATTGAAGGCCCGGCGGAGGTTGTGCTGTTACCCGCGGCCACGGGCGCGGTCGCAGCTCCTGGGGCGTCAAACTCAGTCTCCGGATTGGGTGATGTCGCCGCGAGTGCCACGTATCGTTTTGCTCCCGTCTTTGGCAATCTCTACACCGATCTCACCGGACGCCTCAAGCTGCCAACGGCGGATACCGGCAGAAACCTCGGCACGGGCAAGGTTGATTATTTTGCCCAGGTAGGCGCGTATCGTGCGGCAACCTACGTCATTCCTTTCGCGTCAGCCGGTTACCGGATGATGGGTCGGACCTCGCGCTATCCGTTCAAAAACGGTGCTTTCGCCTCCGCTGGCCTGGTGGTTCCGTTCAAAGAAGGGCACTCGGTGGGTCTTGTCGGCGACTGGAGAAGCCGCCTGGTTGAAGGTGGGGTGGATTCCATTGAGGCCACTCTCTTCGGTGTCTGCCGCATCAACCCGAGTTGGACGATTCATGGCTATGTTCTCATGGGATTTTCCGATGCCAGCCCCGACCTCGGAATGGGCGCCAGCGCCTCGCTTCGTCTTTAATTTCGGGTCGACTGGCGCGGCGATCGTGCACGGCTCCGGTGCCGGACGGGGGAGCGAACGGCATGCCGTAGCCCGAGTTAACATCTTTTTCGCCAACGTTTTCTTCCGCTTTTTGCAAGAACGTGCTTTGTATCGTTTGAACGAACGGTACTTTGCCACCGGTGAATCCTTCTCCCTCCGCCGTCAATCTATCCATTGTAGTGCCCGTGTATCGCAGCGCCGACTCGCTTGCGGAATTGATCCGCGAAATCGAGGCCGAGAGCAAAGAGCTGGCGGAATCGTTGGAAGTGATTTTCGTCAACGACGGCAGTCCGGACAACAGCTGGGTCGTGGTGGAGGAGCTAAGCCGCCAGTATCCCTGGGTGCGCGGCATTTCGCTCATGCGCAACTACGGCCAGCACAACGCGCTCCTTTGCGGGATTCGGGCTGCGCGTTACGAATTCATTGCGACCGTGGACGACGATTTGCAGCACCGGGCTCAGGATATTGCCGTGCTCCTCGGCAAGCTTAAGGAGGGCTACGATGTCGTTTACGGTCCACCGTTGCAGGAGCAGCACAGCATTTGGCGCAACCTCGCCTCGCAGTGCACGAAGATCGCCTTGCAGAGCAGCATGGGCGTCTCGGTTGCCCGGCAGGTGAGCGCCTTTCGCGTTTTCCGCACGAAGTTGCGCGAAGGTTTCGCCGACTATCAAGGCCCATACGTGTCGATCGACGTTTTGCTCTCGTGGACGACGACGCGTTTTGCCGCGGTCGGAGTCCCGCATCGCCCTCGTCAGTACGGAGATTCTAACTACACCCTCCGGAAATTGCTCCGCCATGCCCTAAACATGATAACGGGATTCAGCAGCCTGCCCCTCCGGATCGCCAGCATTTCCGGACTCGCCTTCAGCATCTTCGGCGGAGTTCTGTTGATCTACGTGCTTGGCCGGTATCTTCTCCACGGCACGACCGTGGCCGGGTTTCCTTTCCTCGCATCCGTGATCGCCATTTTTTCAGGCGTGCAGCTGTTTTCGCTGGGAATCATCGGTGAGTACATCGCCCGGATACATTTTCGTACAATGGATCGGCCCACCTATGCGGTGCGAGAAGCCACCCCAAAATGAGAGAGCTCGCGATTTTGCTCGAGTGGGATTCCGTTTTTTTCGGTCGTCGAATTGCGCGCGTGGGCGGAGAGCGACCTTCAGACGAGGAGTGGGACGCGCTGCTTCCCTGGTGTGCCGAAAATCAGATCGAATGTCTCTATTTCCTCGCGCAGCCGGATGACGCGCTCGGGCTGGCCCGCGCCGCTCGACATGGGTTTAACCTCGTTGATGTGCGGGTGACGCTCGACTGCGCGGTGGACCGGACGGTTTCCGGCGCAGACGCGCGGCTCGCGTCCGCTGCGGACGTGCCGCAGCTGAAAGCCTTCACGCACGGCGCTTATCCGCACACGCGGTTTTCGCGCGACCCCGTGCTTTCTCCTCTCTCGGATCGGTTATACGAAACGTGGATTCAAAGGAACGTGGAAGGGCGAGCGGACGCCGTGCTGTTGGTCGCAGACACCGAAGGGAGACCCGCCGGATTTGCCTCGTGCCATCGGTTGAGCAACGACGAGGGGGAACTCGGCTTGTTTGGCGTCGATCGGCGCTGCCGGGGCCGCGGCTACGGTGCGCGGCTTGTATCGGCGGCTCGGAACTGGTTTTACACGCAGGGCCTTCGCCGAGTGAAGGTCGTGACCAATGGAGCCAATATCGCGGCCCAACGCCTTTACCAAAAGGAAGGCTTTCGCACCTGCAAAACCGAGTATTGGTTCCACCATTGGCTATGATCCCCATGTCGCCGCTTCCCCCGCTGGACATTCCTTTCAACAAGCCGTTTCTCACCGGCAACGAGATCACCTACTTAGCCGACTCGGTCGCGAGCGGGCACATTTCGGGAGACGGCAAGTATACCAAGCGGTGCAACCAACTGATCGAGCAGATTGTGCCGGGCTGCCGGGCCATGCTCACCACTTCCTGCACGCATGCGCTCGAGATGGCTGCGCTGTTGATCGATCCTCAACCGGGCGATGAGATCATCGTGCCTTCGTTCACCTTCGTCTCCACCGCAAACGCGTTCGCGTTGAGAGGGGCGCGCCTGATTTTTGCCGATATCCGGCCCGATACGCTCAACCTCGACGAAAGGCAGCTCCCGGGCCTGATCACTCCACGCACCCGCGCGATCGTGCCGGTTCACTACGCGGGCGTGGGCTGCGAGATGGACTCGATTCTCAAACTCGCGCGCGAGAACAACATCGCGGTCATTGAAGACAACGCCCACGGATTTCTCGGCCGGTACCGGGGCCGGCCCCTCGGCACCTTTGGTGAACTCGCGACGCAAAGTTTTCACGAAACCAAGAATTTTTCGTGCGGCGAAGGCGGCGCCTTGCTCGTGAACAAACCGGAGCTGTTGGAACGCGCGGAAATTATCCGGGAGAAAGGCACCAATCGCGCGCGTTATTTCCGGGGGATGGTCGACAAGTACACCTGGGTGGACCTCGGGTCGAGTTACCTGCCTTCGGACCTTCTCGCGGCGTACCTCTATGCGCAACTCGAGGCGCGCGAGGCGATCCAGGCGCGGCGCTGCCGCATTTGGACGACCTATCGGAACGAATTGGAGGACTGGGCGAGGCGAAATCAAGTCGGAATGCCCTTCGTGCCGGAACACTGCGAACAGCCATTCCACATGTTTTATCTCCTGCTGCCGTCGCTCGAAAAAAGGCAGGCCTTGATCGCGCACCTCCGCGCGCGGGGCATCCTGGCAGTATTTCATTACGCTCCGCTCCACCTCTCCGAGGTGGGTCGCCGCTTTGGCGGGCGGGATGGGCAATGCCCCGTGACAGAGCACGTCTCGGATCGCCTGCTGCGCCTGCCCTTTTATTTCGAACTTTCGGACAGCGACCAACAACGCGTCATCGAAAGCATCACGAGCTCTGCGGTGTAGGCCCGCGTCGTTTCGCTGTTCCTCTTGCGACAACCAGACCGGCTAGCACGAGCGCGCTGAGCGCGGAAACGCCGATACCGTAGGTCAAAAGAGGAGGGCGATAAGAGAGTTCGATCGAATGGCTCCCGGCGGGAATTTGCAGGCCGGTAAAGCCGCAATTGACGACGCGCAGGTCAACCGCCTGCCCGTTGAGTTTTGCCTTCCATCCCCGATCGAACGGGATCGAAAAAACCAACATCCGATGTGCCGGCACCGTGACTTGCCCCACGATTCTATTTTGCTCGAAGGACTGGAGAGTGAACGGCTCCGATCTCCGTTCGCGAGCGAGCTCGGCGATCAGGGCGGATCCGACCGGCAAAGGGTCCAGTGTTCGCAGGCGGCCCGCGACTTCGGTCACATCCGGCGACTCGACAATGCAGGCTCTGAAAATCGCTCTTTCTTTCTCGGACGTACGAAGCTTTCGGAATTCATCCACCGCGAGACAGGCATCGTAGACGACGGCCAGCGGAAGCGCGTGCGGATTTTCATAAATATGCACGTTTCCCACGCGGCCGACCTCGCGATGGCCAGCTGCTTCAAGCGCGGGTGCAGGCGCCTTCGTCAATACAATCCTCGCGCCGACCAGGGCGTGAATGAACAAGCGATTGAAGGGAATGTGCAGCCACCTCCGGGCTCCATCTTGACTGGGCTGCTCGATATCCAGCTCGGTGAGAAAGCGGTGATAGTTTTTCTGATTGAAGGAGAGGTAGCTCGATAAGCCGAAGTAGTTCTGCAACTTTGCCTCATTGAAGCTGTGATGGAAGACAGGAGCCGAAGAGTAGTACTTGTAAACGCGGAAGAAGTCCTGAATTCGAGTTCGTGCAGAAGCCACCGCCTCGGCCGTCCCGTCGTTAAACCCCTCGGTTCCCGCCACGTCCTCGCGTTCCAAAGACCAGCGGTCTTTCAAGCAACAATGCGAGAGGACAGCTGCTTCTGCCATGGCGAGCGCACAGAGGAGGAAGATCGTGCGCCGCCGGTCGCTCCCCACTCCGAAGTGAAGGATCAGACCGTACGTTATGAGAAGCAGCAACGCGGCCCAGCGGTGAAAGGGCACGGCATGGTTTCCCAGTGGGCTGGCGAGGATAATGGCCGGGATTGCGATCGTTGCCCACAACAGGGGTCGGTTGAAGACGCCTCGACTGGAGATTCTGTACAGCGCGGCAGCCCCCAGCAGAAGGATCGTGAGCGCCAGATGGATCGACAGGGCGCGGTAATAGTCGGCCAGGAACAACCAGTACGCATAGCGCGCAAAAGGAACGATCACGATGATCCCGACGGCTGCGATGATGAGGGACAGAACGACTCGTTTGACCGGATTCGCCCCGACATAGAGCTGGGGAATTAAAATCAGCGGCAGCAATCCGACGTAGATCGATGGAGCTTCCAGGTAGTTGCTCCAACCCGTGAACTGGACGCCGTTTCCGAGCAGATCGTGGCCAAGGGCTCGGAAAAACACGGTTCCCAATTGTTTGAGGTCAACCAAGCCAAAGATCGGTTGGCTCAAAAGTTGCCGCGTGGACGATTCTCCTCCGCTCATCCGCGCACTCTCCGTCGCGAGCGCAAGTCCCTCGAACGAGAATACGGCTGAGAGGCCGAACCCGACCGCAAACAGCGCGGCGAGACATGCAAATGGCCTCAGCGGCATCAACCGTCCGTGGAGGACTGCGTAGCGCGCAAGCGCGTAAGCGGCCGAGATGACCGATACGTGAAATATATAAAACGGTATGACTGCCGTCACCAACCCGCCTGCGAGCGGCACGACAAAGCAGTTGCCACGCCGGAGAAAAAGCTCGGTCCCATAGACGGCCAGGAGGGTGTAGAGCGTTTCAGTCGAGTGGATGTACAAGGTCCCGGAGACGATCAACTGGGACGAACAAACGAACAGGACGCTTCCGGTGAGGCGGATCAATTGGGGCCAGCCATACTCTTTCATCAGCGACCAGACGATCAATCCGCAAAGCAGCGACTTGCCCAACTCGAGGTACACAACATTGAAGGGAATCGACTGCGTGGGGCACGCATAGAGGAGGAAATTCAAAAGATCCCCGTGATACCCAAATAAATTTTGACCCAGACCTTGATAGAACGACCAGCGGGTCAGCCCTCCCTCGTGAAGGTTGCGCGAAAGTTCGGTAAAGTGGGGCCAGAAGTACGTGACCGTATCGCTTCCGATGTCTCTGAATAAAAAAAGGCGAGGGCCAAACAGGTATTCACTGTAAACCGACGCGAGCACCACGCACAATACGATCACGGCGAGGGCGATTTCCGGCGCTGGTTTTCGGAGTTTGTCCATCACTGGCTTTTGTTGCGCAAACTCCTGCAGGCGGCGACAAAAATCTCCCGCCGGAGCGACCGGAGTCCGCCGCTTGGCTTGGATCGTTTTCCGCGGTTGTGATCACGCCCGGGTCTCCAAGCCGCTGAGAATTTGTTCATAGAATGTGCTGCGGGCTCGCCATGCATCGATTGATCCGTTTGGTCGAGGCCGGCGTCGGTTCAATCCCTCAAGTCGGCAATCGATTGGGACGGGTTGGTCTGCTCAGTTCGCCGAGACATCATGCACGACATATCGCTTATCACGACGATTTCCTTCGGCCTTACGGCGGCATTGATTTGCGGACTAATCGCCAAGCGATTGGGCATGTCTCCCATTGTCGGCTACTTGCTGGCCGGCATCGCAATCGGCCCGTTTACCCCGGGATTTGTCGGGGACGTGCACTTGGCCAAGCAATTGGCCGAGATAGGGGTAATTCTTCTGATGTTCGGCGTGGGGTTGCACTTTCACCTTCACGAGTTGGTGGCCGTGCGTTCGATCGCGGTCCCGGGCGCAATCGGTCAGAGCGTGGCTGCAACCGTCTGCGGGTTGGCGGTGACCACTGCTGCAGGTTGGACCTGGAACGCCGGCTTGGTCCTCGGCATTGCGATTTCAGTCGCGAGCACGGTTGTCCTTCTTCGGGTCCTGATGGACCATGGACTCGTTGAGACGACGGAGGGCAGGGTGGCGGTGGGCTGGCTCGTCGTTGAGGACATCTTTACAGTGATCGTCCTCGTGCTCTTGCCCGCCTTGGCGATCGATGGCGCTTCCTCCCCCCTGCAGATACTCTCATCGGCGGGCATCGCCGTGACCAAGCTCGCGGTGCTCGGTGCAATCATGGCCGTGGCGGGAGTTCGGTTTGTTCCTTGGCTGCTCCTTCGCGTTTCGCGTCTCCGTTCGCGCGAGCTCTTCACCTTGACCGTGCTCGTGATCGCGATGGCCGTGGCGACCATCGGGTATTTGGCTTTTGGGGCCTCGATGGCTCTCGGTGCATTCTTGGCCGGAATGGTCGTAAGCCAATCGAAGGTGAGCCATCAGGCGGCGGCGGATGCGCTTCCGATGCGCGATGCCTTCGCGGTGTTGTTTTTCGTCTCCGTGGGCATGCTTTTCGACTGGCGCGAAGTTTTCCGCGAACCGTGGCTGGTGCTGGGACTGCTCGGCGTGATCATTCTGGTGAAGCCGGCCATCGCCATCCTGATCGTCCTTTGGCGCCGCCACTCGTTGAAAACCGCAATGACAGTTGCAGGTGGGCTTTCGCAGATCGGCGAGTTTTCGTTCATCGTGGCAGAAGCGGCTCGGACTCTGAAAATTCTGCCGGAAGCGGGTCAGCACGCCCTGGTGGGCAGTGCGATCCTTTCGATCAGTTTGAACCCTTGGCTTTTTGGGAGATTCCTGGCGCTTGAAAAGTGGGTTCAGGGTTCACCACGGCTGCGCCGGTGGTTCGACGAGAGAAGTCGGGTACTCGGGAAAAGCGCCAATTCCGCCGTCACCACGTCGCATTCCGAAACAGTGGGACCCCATGCGATCATCGTGGGGTATGGGCCCGTTGGTCAACTTGTGCAGCGGCGAGCGCGCGACATGGGCTTGGATCCGCTCGTCATCGACATGAATATCGACACCGTCGTGGCAATACAGGCCGAAAAGATGCGCGCACTCTACGGCGATGCAGCACGCGCGGAAATTTTAACTGAAGCTCAGGTCAAGTCCGCGGCGTGTTTGATCGTCACCATTCCTGACGTCGTTGCAGCCGTAAGCATCGTGACGGCCGCCCGCGCGCTTAATCCCCAGTTGAAAATCCTCGCGAGAGTTCGGTACTCGAACCAGGCCCCCTTGGTTGAGCAGGCAGGAGCGGACGCCGTTTGCAATGACGAGGCCGAAAGCGCGACCGTATTTTCAATCCTCCTGAAGGCGCATGTTCGCCAGCGGCTCCCCGAAGGAAGCCTCAATCCATCGGGAGGCGAAGAGGGATAGCCGGGTTCAATCGAGTCCACCCCTGCTGGCCGCCGTCACCCCAAAAGGGCGTTCTTCTCGTTGCCGGGCGGATTTTTGCACGCGAATAGGTCTCCAGCGATCCTCCGTCTGACCAAATTGTCAGCCGGCAGGGATTGCGGCTCCCGGCCGCTCCGCATGGTGTGGCAGGCGGCCAGTGAGAGGCAACGGCTGTCCTATGATGTGGAATGTCAAAGTCATCAAAGAAGACACCCTGCGCGCACGCGACGGTACGGTCGGCGGCGTTTTCGATCTTTATTTCGAAGACAGGACGTGGACGGTCCCTTACTTAGTCGTCGATATCGGAAACTGGCTTATTGGGAGACGCGTGTTGCTTCCATCGAGTGCGATCGCCGGCGAAGGCTGGCTGGCCGATGCTCTTCCAGTCGATCTCTCAATCGAGGAAGTGCAGAAGCTTCCCGAGGTGGATACCGATGTTTCGGTTTCGCACCCGCACGAAGTGCGCCTCAACGTTTTTCAGCAGCTAAATCGATCGCGAAGGAGGATGCCGGCCCAGGGCGTTTCATCCTCGGATTTCAATGGAGTGTCTCCGCTCGGAGGAGGAATACCATCCTTCGCAGAGTTGAGGGCGATGGTTTCTGGCCAAAGCGCTTTTCGCAGCGCGAACGATGTGCTCGGGTACCAGCTTCACACGCCTGACGGCCTATTTGGCTATGTGTCCGATTTCTTGATCGATTGCTCGTCTTGGTCGATCCGGTACATCGTAGTGGACACCGGACGCTGGTTGCGTGGCCGGTGCGTAGTGCTGCCGCGAGGCGCAATTGCGGCCGTGAACTGGGAAGAGGAGTCCATGCTTTCGCGGCACAACCGATCGATCTTGGACCGCACGCCAGAGATAGAACTCTCCATCCCGAGCCCGGGATACCTTGTGGAAATTGATCACTACTATCGTTGTGCGGACCTCTCGACATAAAAGAGGCGGCGCACGTGCTTGGCTCGATCTTTTTCACCAGACAGACGTTTTCAACCTCTCCACTTCGATCCCATGAATTCCCTCCGCAGATCCCGCTTGTCGCGTCAGGCCACAAGTCTGCTCGCTCTTAGCCTCGCATTTGCCGTCGCTTTGCCAAGTGGTGCGCAGACCGCACCGCCGCCCGTCGTCTACACGTCGGCTCAGCTGGACAAATCGCCCGAGCTCAAGAGAAAGATGAGAGTCAAGTATCCATCCGTCGTGAAAAAAGGCGACCAGATCAGCCTTCGCTTCATCGTGACCAAAGAGGGAAGAGTTACGGAAATGATCATCGCGACTTTCACTAATCCCGACATGGTTGGCCCCGCCAGCGAAGCGTATGAGAAAGCGCGATTTACCCCCGGGACAAAGGGAGGGAAACCGGTGGATGCATGGTTCGAGGTGACGGATATCGCCCG
Organism: uncultured Opitutaceae bacterium; assembly: GCA_964546955.1. GTDB lineage: Bacteria > Verrucomicrobiota > Verrucomicrobiia > Opitutales > Opitutaceae > CAZJLP01. The sequence continues at coordinate 37,759 of CAZJLP010000005.1, forward strand.
TTAGCACACCGGCAAATGGCCGCTGCGCCCGCGGCTCAGCGGCGCCATTCAGAACGGTCTTTGGGCTGACGTAAACGGTGAGCACCCCAGCGGCGGCGGGGCCGACCGCCTGACAAAAATGTAAGACGGATACAGTCGTGCGGTAGGGGGTGGGTGCGTTTGATGAACGCAGTCCAGCTTTCCCGTCTGAGGCGTGGTCGTCTCGTTGCGAGGAAGGTCCGGTTTAACAGGCGAATCATCGCCGATCCCCCTCTACGCATGATCGATCGCGCTTATTTGAATCCTGACAGTCCGCTGCCCCGTATCGCCATGATTTCCACTCATGGTTTTGTGGGAGCTTCGCCCTCCCTCGGGGCGGCCGACACCGGAGGCCAGGTGGTGTATGTCATCGAACTCTCGAAGAAACTCGCGGAACTCGGCTTCGAAGTGGATATCTGGACTCGACGTTTCGAGGAGCAAACCGGCATTGAACCGATCAACTCACGAGTGAGGGTGATACGTGTTCCGTGCGGTGGCCTCGAGTTTATCCGCAAGGAAGATCTTTGGGCGCATGCTGCCGAATGGGCTACGGCCGCTCTCGAGCTGATTGCTCAAAATTCCCTGGTTTATGAATTTGTGAATAGCCACTATTGGGACGCCGGTGTCGCGGCCGATCTTCTTTGTGCGACACTTGGAACTCCTCATATTCATACGCCTCATTCGCTCGGGATCTGGAAAAAACGACAGATGGAGCGGGACTATCCGGAGGGACGCGCGGCGTTCGAAGCGCAGTACAATTTCACTCGGCGGATCGCGGAGGAGCGCCGACTCTACGGCGAATGCAGCCTGGTCGTCGCGACGACCCCGCAACAATACGATCTGATCGCGGACGACTACGACGTGCCTAGCGAGAAGATTCGCATGCTCCCACCGGGGTACGACGACAGCCGCTTTTTCCCCGTGAGCGATCCATCTCGTCAGGCGATACGGAAGAGGCTTGGATTCAGCGGCAAGGTTGTCCTCGCTCTCGGCCGATTGGCCCGAAACAAAGGTTACGATCTATTGATCGAAGCTTTTGCCCTGACCGCAGCTCGTGAACCCGAGGCCGTTCTGCACCTTGCGGTGGGCGGTCGCGATATGAACGTGCGGGAACTCCGGATGCTGTCTGAACTTCGCATGCTCGCCGAGACTACGGGCTATTCCGACCGCGTCCGTTTTTCGAATTTCGTCCCGGAAAAAGATCTCGCCGATTACTATCGCGCGGCCGACATGTTCGTTCTGAGCAGTCGGTACGAGCCCTTTGGAATGACCGCGATCGAAGCTATGGCTTCGGGAACACCCACCGTCGTGACGGTACACGGAGGCCTCTATCGCGCGCTATCGTTCGGACGGCATGCCCTCTTCGCCGATCCTTTCGATCGCGAGGATCTCGGGATTACCATGGCCAAGATATTTCGGCATTCACGGTTGAAAGTACGACTGTCCCGCATGGGCGCGCACAAGGCCCGCAGTCTTTTCACGTGGACCGGAGCCGCTCAACAGTTGCTCGCTTTTGTGCATTTCAGAGAGACGCCGGCTCTTTCACTCGAGGACACCGAGTGGGACGAACCCTGGAACGATGGAGACTAGTCGATCGTGACCGATAAATCCACAGGGCAGATCGCACTTTTTTGCACAGACCTCGATGGCACTCTCTTGGGCAATCCGGAGGCCGCGGCGCGATTTACTCGCGCTTGGAAATGCCTGCCCGAACAGCCAAGGCCGTTGCTGGTCTACAACACAGGACGCAGCCTTCTGAATGTCCAGGCATTGATCGAGAGCGGGTTTCTGCCGGTCTCCGATGTGATTATTGGCTCACTCGGAACGGAGCTCCACGATCGTTTGGACTTGGCTGCGGAGGGCGATTTTCGACGTCTTTTCGGCGAAGGATGGAGCATTTCCGCCGTGGAAAGGATTGTGCAGCAGACGCCGGGTATCGTTCGCCAGGGGAGAGACGCCATCCATCCGTTTCAATCGAGTTGGATTTGCGATCGGGTGAGCGATGGCCAGCGACGCGACCTCGCCGAAAAACTCCGACTGGAAGGATTGAAAGCGGAATTAGTTTATACTGGCGACCGGTATCTCGACGTCATTCCGGCGGGCACAAACAAAGGCAGCGCTTTGCAGTGGCTCTGCATTCGAAAAAAAATCGTCACCGACCGCGTGTTGGTGGCGGGAGACTCCGCCAATGATGCGAGCATGTTCCTGATTCCAGATGTCAGGCGTATCGTCGTCGAGAATGCCCAGCCGCAACTTTTTGCCTCGTTGGTCAAGGCACCAAAGTTCGTTTCGGCCAAATGTTACGCCGATGGGGTTCTCGACGGGCTGCGCCATTTTGGGCTCTCGTGGTCCCTGACCGGCACAGCGGGCAGCCAATCGGCGAAGATCGACGATTTCAACGTTTCGGCGCAACTGGCCATGAGCCAGGAAAAGGCGCACGGGACGGCGGATTTCTCCGAGACCCCTGCGCCTCGTGCACGAGTGGCGGGTTCTTCGGCACCGTAAGGCAGAATACGCAGCCCCGCGGCTGAGCGGGAGCGTAACTGACCGTTCCGCCCAGGACCCTCATGTAGGCCTTGGTGATCGCGAGTCCGAGGCCGAATCCCCCCGCTTCGCGGTTGCGGGCCTTGTCCGCCCGGTAAAATCGGTCCATCAGTCGAGCGCGTTGGGCCTCAGGTATGCCCGGACCGTCGTCGGCAACCGTGATCTCGCAGTTGGTCGGATTCGTCCGGACGGCAATGCGGATTGTCGCTCCCGTGGGGCTGTACTTGATCGCATTGTCGACGAGATTCTGCAGAGCCTGTCTTAAAAGCAGGGAATCGGTCACCGCCTCTGCTTCCACGCTATCGATGACGATTCGTTGCTCTTTGTCTTCCGCAAGCACCGTGGCGTCCTCCGCACATTGTTGGGCGACATGGTCGAGGCGGACTGGAGCCAGTTCGAGCATTTTGGATCCGCCTTCGGCGCGCGCTAACTGAAGAAGCTTTTCGACGAGCAATTGCAGGCGTTGAGCCTCTTCAAGCATGCTGCCGATCATATCGCGGTATTCGTCGACCCCTCGATTGCCGCGGAGTCCGACTTCGCCCACACTGCGTAGGGTCGTGAGCGGCGTCAAAAGTTCATGCGACGCGTCGGCAACGAATCGATCGAGGGCGACAAACGAATCCTCCAGGCGCGCGAGCGTGGTGTTGAACACCTGAGCGAGCCGTCCCAACTCATCGTCCGGATTTGCCACCGGCAGGCGGCGGCTGAGATCGCTCGCGGTGATCCGATTAGCCTCTCTCACGATCGAATCCAGCGGCTTCAGCCATCGATGGGTAAGTGCGTAGCCGCCCAAGACCAGGAGAACCACCACGACAGGGAGCGCGGTCGCGATGATGATCAGGAGTTCACGCAACGCGCTTAAAGCAGGTTCGTGAACGGACAACACGCGGATCATCCAGCCAGCCGCGGGTCCTTCGATCTCCAGCGGAACGGAGAGAACCCTGAGGCGAAGATCCGGCGCGACATGGAAAACCGAGATGGTTTCACGGCCTCTTGCCGGCGCGAGGGGAAGGTGCTCCAGCCGGCTGTCGACAAAAGGCCAGTAGCGCCTCACGAGCTGTCCGTCCTCATCCCATAATTCGAACCACGGATTTGTGGCCGGCCATTGCACGCCGGCCGGGAACTCCGCTCCATTCCATAAGACGGTCCCTTGGGGCGAAACCGACAGGCTTCGTTTGACCGCGGCCAGGTCTTTTCGAAGCGCATGATCGAGCGGTCGTGCCATGCGGTAGCTGACGTAAGCATAGATCGTCGCGCTGAAGGCCGCGAGCAGCAGCGTGCCGCCGATGGAGTACCAAGCTGCCAGGCGAAAACGCAGTGTCCGCCTTTGAAACCAGCGCTTCATCCGTTGGGGCTGCCGAGGCGGTAGCCGACTCCGCGCAAGGTGTGGATCAATCGAACCGGGTATGCGCCATCGACCTTTCGGCGCAGTCGCATGATCTGAACGTCGATCACATTGTTCAGGGAGGTGAAGCGGCGCGTTTGCTTCCACACGTCGCGTTCGAGCATTTCCCGGGTTATCACCTGGCCTTGGTTCCGCAGCAGGTATTCCAGTATGTCCACTTCACGCGGGGTCAGCGGTATTTCCACGCCGTCTCGACGTGCGACGCGCGCCCGCGTATCCAGCTGGAGCTCCTCGCAGCGCAGGACGTGTCCTCCATTGAGCAAAGGACGTCTCAGCAAAACACGAGCGCGGGCCACGAGCTCGGCGAACGCGAATGGCTTGGACAGGTAATCGTCGGCTCCGGTCTCAAGCCCCATCACTCGGTCCGCCACCAGGTCGCGCACTGTCAACATCAGCACGGGCGTGAGATCGCCCCGCGACCGCAAATTCTGCAGCACCTCCAGCCCGTTCTTTCGCGGTAGCATCCAATCGAGGACAATGAGATGGAACGATCGCTTTTCGAGCAATGACAGGGCTTCGGCTCCATCCGCGGCTGTGCTGACGTCGCATCCTTCCATGGACAGGCCTTCGGCAACGCTTTGCCGCATTTTCTCCTCGTCTTCCACAACGAGAATTTGGGTTTTCTGCCCGGGTGTGTGAACCGATGCGGTCGTTTCGGGAGTCGGGTGCATGGGGAGGAGTAACGCTCTAGGGGGCAGCTACAATGGAAATGCCGCTTTCTGCTTGCTGGCCCGAGTATGTTTAGATCGGGGCGGAAGTCACGCTCCCCGGTCACAAAAAGCGATACCCACGGTGCGCGCGATTCCACCAAACTGACATTTCTGTCAGTCTCAGCCGCGCGGCTTGTTCAATGGTGCGGCGGCGTCAGAATGCAGGCGCCAGAGTTGTTCTGTTAAGCTGCGTTCGGTTCGCGGCGGGGACTCGCGCATGCGAGTTCCCGCCGCGTTGCGCTCAGGAAGCCGCGCCCTCGCGCCGCGGTTGCAGGAGAGCCGAATCGGATGAATCCGCCGCGATGGGCGACACGCCCATTCCAGCGAGTTCGGTGGCCTCGGCCTGCGCGCTCGAAACGCATTTCACGACGTCGAGGTTTGTATCGGCGAAACAGCGGTCGAGGTCCCGTGCAAGGCGGGTGCAATCCATCCATTGGTGCGAGCTGCGGCATCCTATCTCGGGCTGCTCGCGCACGGATCCTTTGTTTCCCACGATCCAATGATTCAACCCCAGCCGGCTGGAGATCATCCAGTGGAAGGGAGTCAGCCAGTCGGGGGAAGCGAGCTCGACTACGAGTGCTCCCGGACGCGCGAACACGAGATTGGCAAAGGCGGCTCCGCTCGGTCCCGCAAGGGCTTCGCATTCCGAAAACAACTCCGCCTGCGCTGCGACCGACGTGCGGCTCAGGGTTATCCGTTCGAACCCACGGTTTGCGAAAAGTTCGAAGACTTCGTCTTCGTTGGTGATGCGGCGTTGCGCCGCGTCCTTGCGGCTCAGGAAAATGCGACGGCCGCCCCGCCTGAGGACCGGCGGTAAGAAAGTCTTGCGAAGATAGGAAAGGTGCGGCGCGGGAATCTGTTCGTTTGACGCTTTCAGCGACGGCACAATCAATTCGTCGGCTTCGAAAACCGTTCGAGGGTCGGCGGGAACGATGCGCTCTCGAGGTATGCCGATCGTGTCGAGGGTCTCCCACTGATACGGATGACCTTTGAAGTTAAGGATGACACGGTCGAATGAGCCCAGCGCATATCCGGATTTCTCCACGGCATCGCACCGCGGCAGGAGATCTATGAGCCAATGGTGATAGTTGTCGGCTGCCTCCGGTGTCACCAAGTAGAGCGCCCTGCCTCTCAGGCGTTCCGTACGAGGCAAGCCGGCTTTCGCCCAGACTCCGTGCAGCGAAGGACCCCACGGATCGCGGGAGAACACCGGCATGAACTCGTCTTGCGAGGTAAAAACGGCGCCGTAGCGATAACCCCAGCATTTGCCCTTGGGCAACACCGTCACAAAATCGTCATGCGCCGCTTCCGTGGTACGCGAATAGAAGAACCGAGCGAAGTCGTCATTGCCTGCGAAGTGAGGCACCAGCCGCCGGTAACTTGGATCGCGCCCGGCAATAATGGTCTTCAGCCCCGAATGGACCGCGCTCCGCGGATCGACGATGCGATTCGTGGGCAGCCGAAGACGTCGTCTCACCCAGCCGATGCGGCGCGGAACCGCGAGGGTCCGCACATAGCAAAGCCGCAGGGCCTTCATGAGGGGCTTTCCGAAGCGGCTGTGCTTGATCGCGCTGGCGATAACCAAAAGAGGATGGGGCATCTTTGGGACAAGGCCTGAGGCCTCACCAAAGAGTAGTGCTCGCGCGGAAATGGTTCGCGCCAGCCCGGCGCATTTCGCCTGACATTTCTGTCAGTTTGTCAGGCCCGCCGCAAATCGATGGCGGACGTCATGCGAGAACGATTTGCGGTCCGCCATCCGTGCGAAAGGTCATGCGCTGGCCCTTGATTTCCCCTTGGCAACATAGGCTTCATGGATTCGTTCGGCGTAATCCAGCGTGAGCGGACGCGCGGGGTCATACTGAGGGGCGGACGCGACCGCGTCGCGCGAAAGCGCCAAGAACACAAGGCCGTCTCGCCAGCTGATACGGGCCAAGCATTCCGGACCAATGAGCACTTGGCGGCCACTCCCGATCGGAAAAGGCTCAACGACGGCGTACGCGATGTTCCAGGTGCGGCTGTCCAGAAGAAATTCGGTGATGCGCCCGGCAACGCCGTCGGTCGCCGCCGCACGATAGCCCAAGACATGGTTTATGCTCCGCAGATGAGGGTCCGGGAGCGAACGGTATTCCCCACTTCGTCCGGCACGGATCGCGGCTTCCGCCGCATAAAAATCGCGCTCCGCCTCGGTGAGGCTTCGGGTGAACTCCACTCCGAAAAGAGGCAGCAATGTTTCCGCTCGCTCCCTCTGGGTTTCACGTTGCACATACACGGGAGGGTCGGCTTCCGCCATCGGGGAGGCGAGTACCTCAGCACTGCTCAGGTCAGCGGCAAAATGTCGCGGTTCCGCGTCCTTCTCATGCATCGAGGCAGGCGGCACCAGCAACAATTGACGAGTGCCCCATACGTGCGTGGTGATAACAAAGTAGCGGATCTTCCAGCCGACATCGTCGAAATAAAAGTCCTCAATTTCTCCGGCCATTCCGTCACGGGTAACGATGCCGCAGTGCCTGAGATCATTTGCCTTACGAAGCATGAGAAGCGGTATCCGATCGTCCCGAACCGAAACGTCCCGATCCATCCCAGTGTCTCAGGACTCCGGTCGACAAACGGCTACCATGGGCTACCGAACCTGGTTCGAATACCCTGCGCAAACGACCGCGGCTGACATTTCTGTCAGGTAACACTGACGCGCGTGGCGTAACAAGCGTTCGCCCGTATTTCCGGCGCTCGGTTGCGCGCGGATCATCCGCGTACGAGACGGTAAGCGTCGAACTGAAGTCCGAACCTGCAAGGGCTGCATCGACCATGCCCCTGCAGGTTGCGCGAAGAGTTTCCCGTCACTGCCCGACCAGAGTGAACTTGTCCGCTGACAGCGTGTAGCTGCTCGAGGCCGAGTTCTTGCTGGCGACGGTGAGGCGGATCGTATGGTTGCCGGAGGTGGCGAACGTCACCGTCCCCAGAGTCGCCGTCGGATAGGTCGCCGGCGAGGCGTATTGATCGAGCGTCGGTCCGAACGGGGCGCCATCGAGAAGGAACGTCGCGCGGCCCCGGTTGTTGTTCGTCTTGTACGCCATTCGGATGCTGTACGTGCCGGCCGGAATGTTGGGAAGGGTGAACTGGACCCAGCTGCCGGTCCCGGTCGAGTTGAGTGTCACGCGCGAACCGCCGCTTGCATTGGCATCGCTGTCATTGGTCGCCGACGTGCCGCTCGTGGTGCGGGCCAGCGATTCAGCCTCGAAATTCAACGTGGGCGGGACCGTGCCGATCGTATAAACCCCGGTGAACACGTCGCTGTCGAGGAGCCCATCGCTGTAGGCGATCGCCTTCAACGTGGTGGTGCTGCAGATCGCGATGGGCCCTGTGTACACGGTGCCGAAGTCACGGCGAGGCGTGGAACCATCCAACGTGTAACGCAGCGAGGCGCCCGGCGTGGCGGTGGACAACGCGACAGATTGGCAGGAGGGATAGGTGCCGGGGGCGGGAGCCGGCGTCGGTGTGGCAACCTTGCTCGGGGTGGGTTCGTCGCCGGGTGCGTTGGGGCCGACATCCGCCGTGGTCAGGGGGCGCAGCGTGATCGGAGCGGAGGAGAATTCATCGGCGCCGATGTCGAGGTCCGCGCGGGCCTGGCCATCCTGGTCCTCGATGACGACGGGTGCGAGGGACTCATTCGCGGCGTTGATCGCGGGACTGGACGAACTGAGCTTGCGCAGGCCGTCCACCGTCGTGAGCTGCGGGTTCGCGATGATGAATCCCGTGCGGGCCGATCCCCCTGACGCGAGATTGCTCGAAAACACCGAGTTTCCGGCCGGGGTTTCGTTCTGCTGGTACAGCGTGCCAGCAGAGCCCTGAATCAGGTTGTTCGCAAACGTGATGTCGGTGGGGCGCATTCCCGCGGTGCCACCATGGCCCATGATGACGGGGCGGTTGTTCAGGTTGACGACGGTGTTGTTGACGATGCGCGCGCGAAAGACTTGCGCGTGGGAAAAACCGGAGGTGTAGGAAGTGCCGCGGCCGACCAGAATCGGGTACTCGGAGGCGTTGTCGATGTAGTTGTTGAAGAGGGTGTGATCCTTTTCGTAGATCTTGATTCCGCCCGCGCCGGATTTTCCGCCCTGCAGCATGATGTTGTTGTGGACGACGGTGCGGTTGCCGGCGCGAAGGGAAATCATGCCTTTGGACGTGCGAACAGTATTGTAGCGAACGAAATTGCCGGAGCTCTTGACCGAGATGAATTCCGGATCGCCGTCGCAGTTCACAAAGAGGTTGTCCTCCACGATCGAGCCATAGTTCTGGTAATCGCCTGTCACGCCCAGCCCCCCGAGCACGATGACTTCCGACGCGCCATCCGCCTGGTCGTGAAAGTAGTTGTGGTCGATTCGCGTGTTAAGCGGAAGGTTTGGATTGATGGGCCCGTTGCCTTCGGCCCAGGAGGTCCGGTCGGACGGTGGGGTCACACCCGGGATTGAACGCTGGCCGCGCGGCCAGACGTAGTGGCCCTCCACGCTATTTGGTCCGAACTCGCATCGGTCGACGCGATTGGCGTCGCCTCTGCCACCGAGAAGCACCCAGTGGGTGTCGGTGGACTGGCCGCTCAGCCGAAACGTACAGCGAGTGATGCGGCAGTGGTCCGTGCCCTGAAGCAACACGGCCATCTTGTAGGTCTCGCCATCGGTTGTGCGCGATCCGCCCGATGTCGTGATGGTCAGCCCTTCAAGTCTCACGTAAGAGGTGCCGCTGAGTTCGATCACGCCGGAATTGATCGTGGCCTGACCGCGATTGGCCGCGCGGATAGCAATGGGGTTGGAGGCGGTGCCGTCCGCCGTGAGGCGAAACGCTGAATAAGAACCGTTCGCCAGAACGATGTCGTCGCCGGCGCGAGCGTCAGCCACCGCCGCGGCCAGCTGCGAACTGGAGGAAACATTGACCGTGCGCAGAACCTGCGCGCTGAGGGTGTGAAGAAAGAAGAGCGAGCCGAATACGGCCGCGAGTTTAAGTCGCGAGACGCGGGTAGTCATAGGAGTAGTGGGATACTGAGGATTAAAGGAAGGCGTGGGGGGTCATTCGTGCCGCCATTGAAACGCGATGAGTTTCGAACGGCCTTCCCACGAGGCGGCACGTTTCCATCACGTGTCCTTTTTTCGCAGCGTCAACGAGGCCCCTGTCTAGATCATTAAGCAACGCAGCCCAATTGACCGGCCGAGCAAAGACGTTGCACGACCGATCACATCAATGGCCAGGCCGGTCAAGTGTTCTGTGCGTGTCCATTCTGCGATCCGTGGTTGAAGGCGGATTGCCATTCGGACCTGAAATCCGCCGATCCAGCTCGTAGAAGATGACGAAGCTGCCCAGTGGAGTTTTATGGCTCCGGCCTCAATTTCGAACAACGCGTTGGGACAAAAAGCCGAGGAAGCAGCCGATCCTTTACTTCCTTTGAACTCCTCGCGAGATCCGTGTTCGGAGCAGCCACCGCGCTGGAAGAGGCGGTGCATTCAGTATTCAATCTTTAACGACGGCCGTAGAAACGGAAAGCCGATCGACGTATAACGATTTAAGCAAAGGCCACCTTGCCAATGCGGACACGAGTCGCAGCATGACGGGGCGTGGCGGCCAACACTCCCTCTGGTTGTCGTCAATACTCCTCTTGTTTCCTGCCGTGTGCGGCGGCTGGTGAGCGCGCCCTCGGTTCCTCTCCTTTCACCACTTACCTCACCCTTTACTGCGACGCAGCCCGTCCTTTCGCTCTGCCGGCTAAAGCGCCTGTTCGGCGCGCCGTCAGAATCCGCGGAGCCACCCTGCTCACGCGTTGATCCTGTTTTTGTCTCTGACCTACGTATCAAAACTACCCTAATGAAATCTCTTCTCCTCTCCTCCGGCCTTTGCGCCCTGGGACTTCTTGCCTACACCCCCGTCTTCGGCGCCACCGCCGTGACCCTCAGCAGTTTCGAAGGCATCGAAGAACCGACCGTCCGTTACCTCGTCCCGTCTGACAGCTTCGCGACGGGCGATTCCTATGTGAACATCACCGACCGCGGCGGCGGCGTATTTCGTTTCGAGCTTCGCTTTCGCAAAGGTCAGTGGTGGGACGGCGATCGCGCGACCACCTTGGAGGATCGTGGCCGCGCCGAGGTGAAAGGCCTCGGGCCGCACCAGAAAGTCGGCGACACCGTGGAATACTCCACCACGTGGCGGACGTCGCCCAACTGGGCCGCTTCGGGACAATTCTGCCACATTTTTCAGCTGAAAACGACCGACACGAACTCCGTGATGTCCAACATCAAGGCCGACATCAATGGGGTGGCCCGTTTCCAGAACCACTCGCAGTCGAACGACACGACGCCCCGCACGTGGAATTACGCGGTCAACAGCTTCCAGACGGTCAAGCTGCGTATCAAAATTAGCACGACGAGCGGCCTCGCCCAAGCCTCGGTCAACGGTGATGCTTTTCAGGGACAGTCGGGCGGCCCGAATTACTGGGTTGGTGCGGCGGACTACCGGCCGAAGTGGGGTCTCTATCGGAAGCAGACCAATAGCATGAATCTCGGCGACAACTACGTCGAGCACAGCAACGTCCAGGCGAATTTCGGCACGACGACCCCTAATCCCGCGGTCGCGGCGCCAACCTTCAGTCCTGGAAGCGGCAATTACAGCAGCCCGCAGTCTGTGACGATAAGCACCGTCACCAGTGGAGCTTCGATCCGTTACACGACCGATGGGAGCACGCCCACGAGCACGACCGGCACGCCGTACACCGGCCCTGTGACGATTTCTGCGGTCACAACGCTCAAGGCGATCGCTTTCAAGAGCGGCTCCCCGGACAGCACGGTGTCGACCGCGACGTATACTTTCTCGGAACCAGGGACCGTGGTTGGCTTCGAAGCGGAAAGCGCCCCCCGCACCACAAGCGGCACCTCCGCCACGACGGATTCGGACTCGGCCGCCAGCGCTGGCGCGCGCGTCACACTGAACTCCACCGGGACTGGCAGCTGGGTCGAATTCACGACGCCTAGCATCCCAGCGGGAACCTACAGTCTGGCGATGGCCTACAAGACGAACAACAATCGAGGCATCCTCAATCTGAAGGTGGATGGCGTGCAGATTGGTGGGACCGTGGACCAGTATGCGTCGAGCGCGTCTTATCCGAATCGGACGTTTGGCACCGTGACGTTCGCCACCGCCGGCACGCATAAGATCCGTCTGACCGTGACGGGCAAGAATTCCGCCTCCAGCAGCTACACGCTGTCGGCCGACCGGTTTGTCTTCACCGGACAGTAAGCCAGAGCCGCCGGGGACCGCGGCGGCTTATCCGATCCAGGTGAGGTGTTGACAGCGCCGCGGGCAACGGGGGTTGCCCGCGGCGCAAACCCCAACATCGACGCGAAGAGGGCAGGCACGGGCTAGGCGAGGCCAACGAACGCTGTCTCGTGTTGGCGGCGAAAGACGAACGTCATGGTCGCGCCGTTGTTTGAGGGCGAATCAACGCCGTGATTGCAAAACGACGCCAAAGACGCGGAATAAAAAAGTGCCCTTGCTCTCCGTTCACCTTATGAAATGCCCTCTCGCCTTCGTCCTTGCTCTGTCGCTTCTTTTGTCCGCGCGAGCGGCTGAGCCCGCCATGCCCGATCAGTGGTCGGACAAAGCCGAGATCGATTCGCGGCTCGGACGGCCGGATACGAAGTGGTTCGAGGAGGCGAAGTTCGGCCTCTTCATCCATTGGGGCTTGTATTCCCGGCTGGGCAACGAATGGAAAGGCCAGCGCCATTTTGGCTCTGCTGAATGGCTCATGAACCGAGCGAAAATCCCGGCGGCGGAATACGCGGAAATTGCGCGGGAGTTCAATCCCACGGAGTTCAACGCGCAGGAGTGGGCCCGGTTCGCGCGCGAAGCGGGCATGCGCTACATGGTCGTCACTGCCAAACACCACGAAGGCTTCGCGATGTTCGCTTCCAAGGCATCACCTTTCAATATCGTGGACGCATCGCCGTATGGGAAAGATCCAATGAAGGCCCTCGCGGAGGCGTGTGGCCGCGAAGCGATCAAATTCGGGTTCTACTACTCGCAGTTTCTCGACTGGCACGAGCCCAATGGCGGCGGCAATCGCTGGGACTTTGACGAGAGCAAAAAGGACGTGAAGCGCTACTATGCGGAAAAATCCATTCCCCAGATCAAGGAATTGCTCTCCAACTATGGGCCGCTGGGCCTCGTCTGGTTTGACATGCCGGGAGGGCTGACCCGGGAAGAAACGGTTTCCTTTATGATGGAGGTCCGGAAGCTTCAGCCCAGCTGCCTCGTTAGCAGCCGCGTGGGACGCGGGCTAGGCGACTTTCGCGATTTCGGGGACAGCGAGCTCCCTCCGGGGATTATCCGCGGACCTTGGGAAGCGCTGTTTACGCATAACGATTCCTGGGGCTACGCGCACGCGGACCAGAACTTCAAGACGCCGCGCGAAATCCTTCGTCTCCTCGCCGCGACGGCGGCACGCGGAGGGAATCTGCTCTTGAATGTGGGCCCGGATGGTCAAGGGCGCCTGCCGGACAAGTCAGTGGATTATCTGCGGCAGGTCGGAACCTGGCTCCGGCAGAACGGCGAGAGCATTTACGGTACAACGGCGTCCCCCGTCCCGGATCAACCGTGGGGCCACGTTACGGCCAAACCGGGACGTCTTTTCCTGCACGTTTTCGAGGCGCCGACCGACGGGAAATTGCAGGTACCCGGCGTGACCGCCAAGGTGACCTCGGCTGGTTTCCTGGGAGAGAGCGGCCGGCTTGCATTTCGCCAAGAGGGAGAAGATCTCACGATTCAGCTCCCCGCTGGTTTGCGGGTGGCTGCGGCCCTTGTCGTGGAGATCCGACATGAAGGTTCGATCGCGGAAAACTGGGCGCTTCCCGCCATGGTCTCTCGCCAGTTTCGTGCCTTCAATCTCAACGCTGCGCTCGCCCGAGTCAGCGGAGGAGCGAAGCTCACGAGCCAGACCTCCAGCCAGTATTTCGGTAATTGGAAACATGATACCTGTGTGACCGGTTGGACGGGGCCGGATGACAAGGCGGTGTTTTCCGTCCGATTCGTCGAACCGGGCGATTATCGCCTGGTGTTGGAGTACGCGTGCCAGCCTGCATCGAAGGGACAGGAGGGCACGGTGCGGCTGGGCCGTGACGCACTTCACTTTCTGACGTTGCCCACGGGGGAGTATCATCGCCATCAGCCCATCGCGTTTTTCCGCCATCCGATCGGTATCGTTTCGGTGCCCGCGAAGGGCGTGCAGGACGTCACTGTGACACCGAACCGCCCCTGTTCCGAGCTCTTCTGGCTCCGCCGGCTAATAGTGGAGCCGGTTGAATAACCGTAGGGGCGTCCCGGCGGATACCGGGCGGGATTCTGCTCGGGAGAATGCGCCCCCGCGTAGGCGCGGTGGTTTGAACCCCTGCGGCCAGAGAGCAGCGAAGAGCGCACTGGCGGTGGGACCGTTCTGGTTGGCTGCCGCCGACAATTTCCCGCATTAGGACGTCAACGCAGGCGTGGGATGGTTTTCTTCGGGTGCGTGCGCTGCACCGGCGTGTAACCTTGCGGTCTTTTCGAGCATCCAAGCCCTTTGTTACCCGAGCGGTGTTCGGCCGAAGTCCGGCTGTCTGTTCGGACTCTCAGGTCAGGTCACCTAAATAACGAGCAGGCAGCCGCCCTATACCGTAGCAAGCAGCCTTGGAGTAAACTTCTTTAAATCACGAAAGGAACGTCATGAAACATGCAGGCAAATCGCGTTCAGTCTGGATGGCGACCGCCAACCGCCCGGAATATTCGAGCTTGGCGAGCGACACGTCGACCGACGTTGTCGTGGTCGGCGCAGGAATAGCAGGGCTCAGCACGGCGTACTTACTGTCCCGCGCAGGGCGTCAAGTGGTGGTGTTGGAAGATGGCGAAATTGTGTCGGGCGAAACCGAGCGCACCACCGCTCACCTCGTAACGGCGCTGGACGATCGTTATTTCGAACTGGAGCGGATGCATGGCAATGAGGGCGCGCGATTGGCCGCGGAAAGCCACGCTGCTGCGATCGACACGATCGAGCGGATCGTGCGCGAGGAAGAAATCGACTGCGGTTTCGAGCGCCTCGACGGCTACCTCTTTAACTCGCCTGGAGAGGCTCCCGACCTCTTGGATCGTGAACTCGCCGCAACTCACCGAGCAGGTCTCACGCAAACCGAATTGGTGGCGAGGACTCCCCTTGCCGATTTTGACGCAGGCAGGGCGCTGCGCTTTCCGAACCAGGCACAGTTTCACCCCCTGAAGTATCTGGCAGCCTTGGCGACCGCCATCGTGCGCCACGGCGGACGCATCTTCACTCACACGCACGTGGAGACGGTGAAAGGCGGGGAGGGCGCCCACGTCGCCACGACCGCCGGTCACAAGGTTTTCTGCAGTGCAGTCGTGGTCGCCACCAATACTCCGGTCATAGACCGATTGGTGATCCACACAAAACAAGCCGCTTATCGCACCTACGTGATCGGAGCCGTCGTGCCGCCCGGCTCGGTCCAAAAAGCGCTCTACTGGGATACGGAAGACCCCTATCACTATGTACGCGTGCAAGCGGGTCTGCAGGACTCGGCCGGCCGCGCCTTCGACCTCCTGATCGTGGGAGGCGAAGATCACAAGACGGGGCAAGAAGATGAGCCTGAGAAGCGTTACGCCGCTCTCGAGGCATGGACACGGCAGCGTTTCCCCCAGATAACTCAGATTGCATATCGGTGGTCGGGCCAGGTGATGGAACCGGTCGACGCGCTCGCGTTCATTGGACGCAATCCCGTGGACGACGCCAACGTGTACGTGGCAACGGGCGATTCGGGCAACGGAATGACGCATGGGACCATCGCCGGCTTGCTCCTCACGGACTTGATCCTCGGTTGGAATAATCCCTGGGAAAAACTTTACAGCCCGTCCCGCGTGACACTCAGTTCCTCCGGCGAATACGCGAAGCAAAACGCAAACATGGCGGCGCAGTATTTCGACTGGTTGACCGCAGGCGATATCGAAAAGGAAGAGTTTCTCACGCCGGGTACGGGCGCGATCGTTCGCCACGGATTGAAGAAACTCGCCATTTACCGCGATATTGCCGGACAGTTTCACGAATGTTCCGCGGTGTGCCCCCATCTCGGCGCCATCCTCAGCTGGAACGACGCGGAGAAAACCTGGGACTGTCCAGCACATGGCTCTCGGTTCGACTGTTACGGCAAAGTTCTAAATGGACCGGCGAACGCCTCCCTGGAAGCACCCAAGACGCACGTGGACTCCAAGTAGGAGCAGTGGCGGGAAACCAACGTTCAGAGACAGTCTAACTCTTCTGCGAAATCTCGTTCTCTCGTGGCAGGGCGGCCGACGCAGCGGGAGCACGGTCGACCCGTTCGGCCGCAGGGACAGCCTGGAGGTCGACCCAGAAGCGCGCACCATTGCCCGGGCTGGAGTCCACCCCGATTGTTCCGCCCATGCGCTCGACGGCTTTTTTCGCTATCGCCAAGCCGATGCCGGTGCCCGCGACGTCGACGGGTCCCACGCGTTCGAATATTCCAAAGATCCGCGAGTGATGGCGCGGATCGATGCCAATGCCGTTGTCTTCGACGTACACGACACGCCGATCCGCGTAGGTTTCGCTATAAATGCGGATCCGCGGGACCCGATCGGCGGGAACAAATTTGATCGCGTTGTGCAGGAGGTTGGAAAAGCACTGCGTCAGAGAAGGGCCGTGGGCGACGACTTCGCCGAGCGGCAGCCTGAGTTGCACTTGGTCCTTTGCGGCCGACAGGGTAGGGTACTCCTCGATCAATTCCGTGAGAAACGGGCCAAGGTCATGGACACCCAATACGATGTCACTTTTCGATAGACGAGACAGCGAAAGAACATCCTGCGTCAATCGATCCATTCGCTCCACGCTGCGAGCGATGCGGTCAAGATAATGCCGGGCTTCTTCCGGCAGGCTTTCCTTGAAGTCATGGCACAGGATCTCGGCATACGCCTGAAGTGAACGTAATGGAGATCGGAGGTCGTGCGAGACACTGTAGGAGAACGATTCCAACTCGGTATTGAGTTGTCTCAGCGTGGCAGTCCGTTCGAAGACCCGCTGCTCGAGCGTCGAGAGTAGCTGTTCGCGCTCCGCGAGCAGATTTCGCACTTCATACTGCCGTCTCCGCGCTTTAAGGGCGGATTTGATCGCCGAGAGCAGGGCTGAACGTCGAAGAGGTCGATCGATGATCGTCACATTCGCGCGCGAGCCAATGAGCCGGACCGCTTCTACTTCCGCCATCGGTCGTGTTCCACCGTCCATGATGAGAATGATGGGAACGTCGGACCAAGGGTCCTGGTTGGTCAGCCAACGTGAAAGTTCGATGTGACCACTGTCGTTCAAGGCTTCCTCGGTCAAAACGGCCGTGCCGCATCCCCGCCCGAGCTCTGCTACCAGACCAGCCAGGTTATGGCACGCGACCGGTGTCATGTTTGCCGCCTTCAAAACCGACGAAAGATTCGCCGCATCGCCGCCGAACGGCGTGAGAATCAAAATCCGCTCATCCATTGGCATCCCCTGAGTCCTCGGGCAGCATTTGCGAAGGTCTCCCCTGGAACGAAGGCGTTCCGGTCAGAACCCCGTGAAACTCCTGCAGGCGCTCGCCTACCTTGACTCCGCCCTGATCGACTTGCAGCTCACGAATCGTGTTTTCGTGGGAGCCAATGCGTTTCTTGATCACCGAGACGGCTTTCCGTATCCCTCCAGCCTGCTCGAAGTATCGCAGCAGAATCACTGAATCCGCCAGGTACGTGATATCGATCGGCGCATTCATTTGGCCGACCAATCCATGCTGAGCGACCGTCATGAGCGTGACCACTCCGTGGTGATTTAGAAACGACAGGAGCTCGTGAAGCTGAATGGTCAGGAATTTTGCATTCGGCATCGCTTGCAAATAGCCGTTCACGCTGTCGATCACCACCACTCGGGCGCCGTCTTTCTGCACGTGTTGCTGCACTTGGTGGACAAATTGTCCGGGTGCCATCTCCGCTGGATCGATTTGCTGAAGAACGAGAAAACCGGACGCCACCATTTCGTCGACAGGCACGCCGGTCGCACGTCCCCGCTCCACGAAAATGCGGCGATTTTCCTCGAAAAGATAGACGAAGCAGCGCTGGCGTCGAGCGGCCGCCGCAGAGACGAACTGCATCGCGATACTGGATTTTCCGGTGCCAGCCGGGCCCAAAACGAGCGTACTCGTGCCCCGTTCCAGGCCGCCGCCAATCAAGGCGTCGAGCGCCGGCACGCCGCTCTCCAGCTTTGTTGTCTCGAATTCCGTTCCGTGCTCGGCGGCCACAAGACGTGGAAAGACTTTCAGGCCGCCGGGCTCGATGATGGCGTCGTGATAGCCACCCGAGAAATTGACCCCGCGAAGCTTGTTGATGCGGACGCGGCGACGCTGGGCGCCGTAGTCGGACTCCAATTGCTCGAGCGAGACGACCCCATGGGCGATGCTCTGCACGTGCACGTCCGCACTCTCCCCTGCGTGGTCATCCAGCATCAAGACCGTGATTTTTTTGCCCGCGAGATACTGTTTGAAAGCAAGCATCTGTCGCCGGTAGCGAAAGGCGGACTCGGAGAGCAGGCGAAGCTCGGAAAGGGAGTCCAGGACCAGCCGGCTGGGAGCAACCCGCTCGATCTCATTGAAAAGCGTTTCCGTGGTCTTGTTGAGTTCAATTTCCGAGGGCTGAAAAATTGTATTCTGGCTCTCTTGAGCGAGTTGCTCCTCCAAAGCCGACAATTCGAAGATGGCGACCTTGTCCAAGTTCCAGCCATGCGATTGGGCCACACTCTGCACTTCATCGCGTGTCTCGGAAAGCGTGATATACAGCGTCGATTCGCCTTGGGCGGCGCCCGTCAGCAGGTACTGCAGCGCCAATGTCGTCTTGCCGCTACCTGGTTCTCCGCGCAGCAGATAAAGCCGATTCGCGGGAAAACCGCCTCGAAGAATGTCGTCCAATCCGGCAATGCCCGTCGGCGAGAGATCACGTGGCGTACCAGCAGAGGAAGGCGATTTACTCATCCCCTAAATCGTGCGGTTAGCCGGCCGGGGGCGCCAATTAAAAGCGTTAATACAGCCGACGAGCTTCTTTAAAGAACCATAGGGGATTTTACCGTAAATGTGGCCGTACGGGAATTTTTTCAGCCTTGGCTTTGGCCCGTCCTCTCCGGCGGAGTTGCTGTTCTATGGAGGCTATGGGGTGTGGAAGGCGGCCTGTCCCTCATTAGCGTGCTGCGCAAGAAATGCGCAGAAGAGGGTTGATTACGAGGAGAACTCACCGGCCCTTTGCGGTAGAGTGGATGATATGACGGACCAAAATGCGGGGACGTCCGCCCAGGAGGGTGGAGGTAAAAATGGGAATCACACGTGTGAATCGTGTTTTTATTGGACGGCGCAGCATGGTTGTTGTCGATCGGGGTCGTCGAATTTTTTGCGCCGCGAGCCGATCGTGGGCTGCGTTCGATTTGAGCAAATAACCGCGCGACCGCAGGCTCCTATAAAGGCCGTTAATGCAGGATCTGCAGTAGCGCAGTTCTATTTGGATTCAGGATACAGGGGGCTGATCGGGTAGATCGGGTAGGCCCGCCGTCACCGCGATTGCTGGGCTAAAGGAAACAGGCACGAGAAGACCGCCCATAGGAACGCTCGCCTGTCCTGGGCGACGGTTAGCTTCGGGCTTTGCGTTTCCGGACGGAGGGAGGAGCGGCCGATTCCTTCAGGGGGCCTTGGCTGACGGACTTTTCCGCGCGAAGCTGGCGTTCAGCGTCAAGCCAGTGGTCAAGAGCGCGACCTTCCACGCAGCCGCCCGCTTTGTAAAGTTGAAGGGCTCGTTCGGCGATTTCGCTTTCCGTGGGTTGGAACTTTGGATCGTTGTTCATAGATTTACCGAAGCGTTGTTGTACTGCGCATAGCTTAGCACAGAGGCAGCGTGTCGCTGCGCATCGGTTGTCCAGTTATCGGCGGTTTTTGGCCGATCCAAGGTCTTTTCTTACCCTAGGCTCCCAAGTTCTTTCGCAATAGGGTCTCCAGGCCGCTGCGATCGAGCAAAGTGATCTGTTTTCCTTCGACCTTGATCCAGCCCGCTTCCCGAAACTTCGCAAACGTCCGGGACAGCGTTTCGCTCGTCGTGCTCATCTCGGCCGCGAGCACGCGTTTGGTGGTTTGCAGTGTGGTCACGTTCTTCCCTTTCGTGCTTGGACAACGGTGTAGCAGCCAGTTCGACAGCCGCGTTTCCACGTCTTTGAGCTGAAGGTCCTCCACAAGCCCCACCAAAACACGGAGGTGTGTGCTCATCGAAGCGAGCATTCTGAGCGCAAGGTCAGGTCGTTTGCCGAGAAGATCCAGGAACTCCCGTTTCGGAATAAGGAGGACAGATGAGCTCTCCACTGCCCTTGCGTCCGCAGGGTAGCCAGTCGCGGTGGCGAGCGTCGCCTCGGCAAAGGTCTCGCCCGGGCGAAAAACGTGAATCACCTGTTCCTTTCCTGCTGCGTTCACGCGGTGAATATTTATCGCGCCAGTCTGCACGACATAGAACCCACGAGACGGATCTCCTTCGCGAAAGAGGTATCCATTCTTGTCCACCCTCACGAGCTGCGCGAACGCCGCGATCGTTTGGATGTCCGCCATAGGCAGGCCACTAAAGAGTTGGCAGGTCCGAAGCGTTTCCGAGAGACCTGCCTGGGCTAATTGGGCAACCGATTCTGGCATGCAAGAAGCATGGCGACTTGCCGGTACATGGCAATGGATGGGTACGGGCCGCGTCAGGCCGTTCCCCCCAGGTACTTCCTGCCAGCCGGCGTAATGCGATCGGGCGTCCATGGTGGACTAAGCACGATACTGACCATCACTTGATTCACTCCCGGAAGAGCTCCCAACAAAGAGCGGGCACCCGCGACCAGCTGATCCTTCATCGGGCAGTGGGGTGTCGTCGGAATAAGGTCGAGTGACACGATGCCCGCGCCGTCACAGCTGATCGAGTAGACCATTCCCAGGTCGACGATGTTGAGGCCGATCTCCGGGTCTTCGAGGGAACGAAGGCGGTCCAGGAGGGAGGCCGAGTCGGCGGGAGCGGATGCACTCATGTCGAAGGGAGGACCAGAGGAGGGTCAGGGCGCAGATCCGTTTGGGGCCGTGGCCGCTTGGTCAGCCGAGGACGCAGCAGATGCCTGGCTGTCGCGCCGAGGTGGAGTACAAAAAAGAGCCATGCAATGGCGGCCAGACCTCCGCCCGTGCGCACAAGGAGCGCCGTATTGAGAGCACTCCCGGAAATGAGGGCGAAGGCCGCGCACGGATAGAGGCAAGCGGTCACCTGAAATAGCCAGCGGGGCGAGAGGTCCGAGAGCTTCGGTACTTGATGGTCGCCAATGGCCGGTGCGTACCGCTTTTGCCAGATCAGGAAAGGCGCGATTTTTCCGCCCATCCCCAAGAGGGTTCCTCCGAGTGCACCAAAGACGACCGTGATGAACGCGACGACATCGAGGCGCCCGATTGCCGCGAGGGAGTGGTCCTGGGGCAAGGCGACCCTGGCGATGACAACAACGGCGGCCAAAGGAAGGAAGCCAAGGCTGATGGCGAATAGCTTCAGGCCGGCATCCATCGGTCGAGCCCGCGCGGCCACGCAGCCCCACGCCTCGCGGCAGAAGAACCCGATTCCGGCTGCCGCGATGATAGCGCCTGCGACCCCGAGAAGCGGTGCGAAAAACGAACCGATTGACCCAAGGGTGAGGCCGGTGGCATGCAGTGATAACGCGATCGAGGATCGCCCGGGGTGAGGGCTCGGGCTCAGCAGGAACATCGGCAACAGCGCGAATGTCACGGCCATCAAAAGGGAGACGAAAAAGCCAAAGACCATGATGTAGGCGTGAACGCCGACGATCATCAGGGGATTCGGCAAAGCGACCCCACCGAAGCGCGATGCCACCATCCAGGCCGCCAGGCTGATGCCGATGCACAGGAAACCCAAAGCTGCCAGCAAGCCTGCGGAGGTGGGTGTGGCTCGGAACGGACGCACGACTGTGGCGATGATGTTGAGGAGGAAGATCGCGATCCCGCCGACAACGCAGCCCGCGCCGGCCGCCATGGTCACCCGATCTGCCCGGAGCATGCCGTGCACCAAAAGCGGCATGCCTAGGCAATGCAGGGCGAGATGAACGTAAGGCGATTTGCGGCAGAATAGGGGATTGCCGGTCACAACGGGCACAAGCTGGTAACACGCGCCGGCGACCATGGAGAAAAGGAAGCCCAACCCCACGCAGTGAGAAAAGCCGATGACCGGTAGACGATAAGGGTGGCCAAGAAGAACCTCGGGATTGACGCAGAGTCGTCGCAGACCGCCGAGGAGCGCGAACATGCCGAAGGCAAAGAATGGCAGGGTTACCCAGATCTGCGAGGCGGACGGTCTGACTGCGGGGACAGGATTCATGCCCTTGTAGTTATCGCTTTGCGACCAGACGAAGGCGCCAGGTTCCGTCGGGCAGGGGCCTACAGTCATGCGCCTGCCCACGTCGATCGAGCTCCTCCAGCAGAAACAGAGGACGTCGTTCCAGGCGGGCTTCGATCGTTAAACCTCCAGGAGCCGACGCAAGCGCCTCCAAGATCCGAACCATCGGCTCGGGCGGCGCCAACCCGCGCAAGTCGAGGATCAGGTCGGAGGAGGCACTCATACGGGATTCACACCGACAGTTCGCACTGGCCGCCTGCGCAAGCGACGACCTGCGCCAGCTTTGTTTCATCGGTTTTTTCCGCGAGGTCGACGTAGGGCACGGGGGTGTAGGAAAGAAGGTTCCACCGTTGAACATCCGCGGCAGTCTGGACGGCCTCCAAAGGCGCTTGAATGTAGGTCTTGTCTCCCGTGGCCTGGAGCAATGCCACGCCGGTGAACCGCGAACGGTTCTCCCAGATGAATTCCGCCACATCGGGCCATTCGTTCTCCTGTACAGAAACGGTGTTCGATACATTGTGAGCGAGACCGGGGGAGTAAGCGGCGTGATTCGTTCCCGGAATCACCCAATTCTCTTGAACGAGTCGGACAAGCTCGAGGAATCGCACCGCGCCCACCTCATCCCGAAGCAGTGCCTCAGGCGGTGCCTCGACCGCAAAGGTGATCACATCGTCGGTGCGTTTGCCGTAGGCCGACGGTTCACACAAGTGAGGATTGAATCGCTTGAAGAGCTGATAAACCGGATCGAGACGATTCGCCTGAACGCGTCGGAAATAGCGACGAGCGTGCCGGAAATGAATGCCTGAACCGGTTTCGAGAAGGAGGGACGTGGTGCCCTCCGGCTTGACGCAGGTGGTGCGCGCCGCGGGCTTGATTCCCAGGCGCGAGGCGAGTGAGACATTTGTCTCCCCCACGATCGTGGCGCCTTTCTGCAGCGTGCAAGGGTCCAGCAGAATCTTCGGACAATCCATTATCCCGCAAATCGACACTCCGAGCAACGCTTCCCGTTCATTGATGAGCTGGGTGACGGGCCCGAGGTATGGGACGTGCGTATAGCCCGCCTGCAGAGTTCCTAAAATCGAGGCGTGGCGTGCCGCGCGAAAAAAGTCTTCGGGCGACTTCACCTTGGCGCCGTTGATCGTGGACAGATTGCACATCTGAAAACCGTGAAGCCGGGAGCCGATGCGCAACGGGCGGCCAAGATCGTCGCTTGTGACGCCGCGCTCCTGGAGCAAAGCGATGTCCGAGCGGCTCACAACTTGGAAGACGGGATGCAGTCCGATCTCAACGCAAGGATTTGCGCCGTAGTCCTCGTGATCGGTGAAGAAAAAGCCGGGTTCGCCATATTGTTTCTGGCATTCGAAAAGCCTTAGAAACTGCTCCTTGGTCGTTTGGCTTCGCAGGAGCACGGCGGAGTTGTTCGACGCGGAGCGCTGGGGGTTGTGCTTAAACCAATCGCCCGTCTTTGCCTGCATCATCTTCTCGTCGTCGGCCGAAAACAACGCGATCGTCGCAGAGCGGCGGACGCCGCCCGCGAGGACTGCTCCGGCGATGTGCATGATGATGTCATAAGCCTCGATCGGCTCGAGCCGCCGTCCCGCCGATTGGGCGAGGATGCTTTCGACCGCTTGCAACGCGCGTTTGAGGGGTTGATGACCGGGGGCTTTGCCTCCGGAGGTTCGCAGAGGCGTGCCCCGGTCCCGGACGGCCGAGTAGTCAAATTCGATCGCGCGTCCGTTGGCGTAGACATCGATCAACGCCCCCAACGCATCGCACCAGCCCTCGATGGTGTCGCCGATATGGTGATGGACCACGGGCAAATCATCATCCTGGGGGCGCTGCGCCAGCGGAGGGAGCTGGTTGACGTGGCATTTCTGAACCGAAAAACCGACGCCGCATCCGACCATCAGCAGGTAAAACGTCTCCTGAAACGACCTCAAGCGGTTGATATGAGTGAACGAACAATTGAACAAACGGGCTTCGTGCGCGAAGACCGCCGGTCCGCCAAACTGGAGCGAGCGCATCGAGGGAAGCACTTCCTTGCGCCGGACTGCCTCGAAAGCCTCGTCAATCAGAGGGCCAACCTCCGTATTACCGAGCGCCGCGTAACGTTGTCGATGCATGGCCGCAACGCGTTCGACGGCTTCTTCCCAGGTTTCCCGGCGCCCTTTATCCGGTTCGTAGCGCGCGTAACGAGAGATAAACACGTAGTCTTGAAGACCGTTCACCGGGTAGCGGTTCAACCGTGCATCGCTCTTTCGTGCACGATAGAGGATGTACGCTTTGGCTGCGGCGAATTCCCCTTCCGCCGCAAGCATCTTTTCGGTCAGGTCCTGGAGCTCGTCTGACGTCGGGGTGGTGCGTTTTTGGTAAAACAGTTCGCTTGCCCATTCCACCGATTGCGCGATCGCCCGGGCGCGAGCGTAGTCGTCCTCGCAGAGGCCATAACGCTGGTCTTTCGAATGGCGCAGGGGATTGTCGATGTCGCCATGACGTGCCGAAAAGAGCGCGAGCGACACGGAGCGCACGACTCGTTCGACATCGAACTGCGTAGACTGTCCGTCGCGTTTGATGACGGAACGGCTTGGGGAGAGGATCGTGCTCACGGGGCAAGTCGCTAGGGTTACGCAGCCTTCACGCGGGTTATTTTGACCGCAAAAAGCGACGGACCTTTCTCGAGGTAGGTCCATTCGAACTGATTGGGGTACTCCGCCTGAAACTGATAGCGAAGCGGAATAGGGTCGTGATCGTTTTTCAGGATGAAGAAATCTCCAAGCGGAAGCTTCTCCCAGCGCTGTAGAATCAGGGCGTGCTTGACCGAGCAGGGTATGCTGACGACATCGAAGATCTTATCGACGGGAATGGAGGCCATTTGAGTGGGCATGACGGAGTGGATGGAACGTATGGGTTGAGTGTGCGGCGGTTCGCTGCACGGCGAACCCACGAACTGAGGTACGATATCAGCAATGGTCCCGTGGAACCTTGACGCCGATCAATAATCCGGCGCTTTTCTTGCGATTATCTGCGCATCGCTTGGCGCGCCGAGATCACGTTGATTCTCGGGTGAAATAAGTTTCCCACGTTCCATCCGACAACCTCTCGGGGCGAGCAGAAAAACCCTCGTTTTTCAGCAACTCGATCAAAGGCGACGGCAGAAAAGGTGAGCTCAACTTGAGGCCCTCGGCAGGTTTAAGGCTGTCGACTTCGCGTCGAATGGCGGCGAAGGGCTCTCCTCCCTGCTTGAAAAGCGGCCGAACATCGAGAGGGCGATAACGGGTCGTGCTCATGATGCGAGCGGCTCTGCCTCGGAGAGAGTGAGCAACATGGAGAAGCGACCGCGAGCACGAACCGAGTGAGACGCGCCCGGCGGCAACGAAAGAAGTTCGCCTGTTTTAAGATCATAGTTCTTTCCCCAGACTTTGAAGTCGCATTCTCCGCTCAAGACGTGGACCAAAGCATGTCTCGGAGTGGAGTGATCGGTGAGCTCCTGGCCATCGTCGAAAGCGAAAAGCGTGACCCGAGCCGACGACGTCGCGAATAGCGTGCGGCTGACGATGCCTTTCGGGGCAAAGGTGGTTTCAGTGGGCAATGCGATTCTTATCGCTTCGGGACTGTTGAGTAGCGGTTTCTCTTTCATGGGAGTGGGAGGGAGGAAGTCTTGTTCATGGCCGCGATCGATGCGGCTTTCGGGAGGGTGGTGGAGTGAATCGCGGTCAGCACTTCGTCCACTGACCAGCCATTGCCTCGCCAGATTTTGACGATCGTTCCATTGCCGTCGATCAGGGCAGTACAAAGGCCGTGCGATATCGTTCCGCTCTCCTTGCGAGTGTAGACGGAAAACTGAGCCGTCAGCCGATCCATCTGCTCTTTCGTGCCTGAGGCGAATCGCCACGTCGTAAATTCGCTCGCGAACGCCGACCCGTACAATGTGAGCATCTCGGGGGTATCGAACTCGGGGTCGAAGCTGATGCTCATGAGCTGGGTGAGCTCCCGAATCTCGCCCGGACCTTCCTGCAGCCTTTTGTTGAGCGCACTGAAGTTTTTGCTCAGGAGCGGGCAGAAGTCCGGCACCGGACAGCGGGTAAAGATAAAGGTGACCAGGAGCGACTTTCCGCGAAAGGCGTCGAGCGTGACGGCCGCGCCCGTTTGGTCATAGAGGGTGAACGGTGGAACAGCATCGCCTTCGGCGAGACGTTTGATGCCTCGCAATTCCGTGGACTCGGCAGCCGTAGTGCTCACCGGGATTGTGACCTGCCGCGCCGGGATCTTCCGAAGATTGCGAATGTAGGACTTGTCCTCGCCGACGACAAAGTCGAAGGCCAGCGCGTCATTGACGGCGAAACCTTTCGGACGACCCGGTTTCTCGAGGTAAAATGGCATTGTCATGGCCGGCATGAATCCGGGTATGGCTTCATGCTCGATGACCAGGGTGCCATCTGCGTCGTCGAATTCTCGAAGAAATCCTTCGACGGCAAAAACCCGTTCGTTCGCTTTGGCCACGCTCGGGGTCGAAGTTGAGAGGGTCGCGAGATACCGGTAGCCGGCCACACCGGCCGTGCCGAGTACGACGCCCGCGATCGCGATCCAGGACTTGATAGCTTTCATACGTGAGCAGTGTAGCTGCGGAAACGCGGGCTGACCTTGATCCAAGGCAAGGAAATGTGGAGTTGCCGGTCCAAGGAAGGATCGAGGCCTGAGGGTAGGGCCCGGCGTCTCGACTCGCCGTCGTGTGCGGTAGATGTAGCCAGAAAGTTCTTCTCGCAGCGCCGGACGGCATACGCACGCGAAGCATGGGGTGGTGGCTCCCGCTTTGACGGCTCGGCGAGACGCCTCGCCCCGTTCGAGCCGTTTCGAGCCTAACGCGCAATCCCTTGATCCCCGTCAAGGAATTGAGACGGGGTCTCGGCTAACCTCGCGGCGTCATGAAACCTCTACGCGTTCTCCTCGCCCTGGGTCTTGCTCCCGCGGCGGTTCTTTATCTCACCGGGTGTGGCGATTCGCGCTCGGTCTCGACTTCGACCGCGGAAGCGGCTGCTTCCGCGCAATCCGCAGCTCCAACGGGCAACATCGTGGAGGTGAAGATGCGCGGAACGGCTACCGGCTTTTTCTTCGAGCCTAAAGAGATCACCGTTCGCCGAGGCGATACCGTGCGCTGGAAGCTGATCGACGGGGCGCCGCACAACGTGAGTTTTCTCAACCAACCGATGCCCGATGGGGCGAAGCTCATCCTGGAAAACAAGGGCAAGCTGATCGGCGCCTTTCTCCAGATTCCCGGACAGTCCGCCGACATCACTTTTGACGACAAGTACCCGCTGGGAGACTACACGTATGTGTGCGATCCCCACGCCCCCCTGGGCATGAAGGCGACCATCAAGCTCGTCGAATAACCTGCCACCCATGAAAAATCGTTCCCTCACGACCAAGATCACGCTCCTTCTTGGATCCGTAGCCATCGCCGGAGCAATCATCGCAGGCTGCAATCGCAATGCGGCCTCGACTCGTAACGCTTCGGCCAAGAATCAAAGCCTGGCAGAACAATCTTTCGTAGCGCCGGGAAAACTGGACGACTACTATCTATTCTACTCGGGCGGTCATTCAGGTCAGGTGTACGTCGCCGGCGTGCCGTCCATGCGGCACATCTCGACCATCCCGGTCTTCGCGCCGTATCCGGCGACGGGCTACGGCTTCGACGAGGAGTCCAAGCACATGCTCGGCGGATTCACCTGGGGCGACGTTCACCATCCGGCGTTGTCGCAGAGCTCGAGCAAGTACGACGGCCGCTGGCTGTTCGTGAATGACAATGCCAACAACCGTGTCGCGCGGATCGATCTGCGCGACTTCAAGACCAAGCAGATCCTCGGCCCGATCCCGAACTGCTCGGGCAGTCACGCCTCCTCGTTCGTCACGGAGAACACGGAATACCTATTCGTCTCGTCCCGGTTCTCGATTCCGCTGCCCAAGGGACGCGTCGCCGATCCGAAGGACTACGCTAAGGAGTACAACGGTGTGATCTCGGCCATTTCCGTCGACCCGAAGAGCGGCGAGATGAAGGTCGCCTGGCAGGTGCTCATGCCTCCGTTTAATTTCGATCTGGCGTCCACCGGAAAGGGACCGAGTAGCGGCTGGGTCTTCTTCACTTCGTACAACAGCGAAATGGCGGGGGACGTGTTGGAAGTGAATTCCACTCAGGGCGACAAGGACCTCGGCGTGGCCCTCAATTGGAAAGCCGTCGCGGCGGCCGCCGCCGCTGGCAAGGGCGAAATGATGGACGGTGTTCGCGTGCTCAAGGCCGCGGACGTAACCGGCTCGGTCTTCCTGCTGCCAATCGGAAAATCGCCGCACGGCATGGACGTTGACCCGACCGGCCAGTGGATCGTCGCCGGCGGCAAGCTGCAGCCCACCGCGACCGTCTACAACATGAGCAAGATCAAGACGGCCATCGAGACAAAGAACTTCACCGGCGAGAATGCCGGCTTCCCGATCCTGCGG
Source organism: uncultured Opitutaceae bacterium (assembly GCA_964546955.1). Classification (GTDB taxonomy): domain Bacteria; phylum Verrucomicrobiota; class Verrucomicrobiia; order Opitutales; family Opitutaceae; genus CAZJLP01. The sequence goes on from CAZJLP010000005.1 coordinate 66,406, forward strand.
TACGATGCCGTGATGGAGGGCGAAGTGCCGGTCGGCCTCGGCCCCCTGCATACGCAGTACGACGGCCGTGGCTACGCCTACACGTCGCTCTATGTGGAATCGACCGTGGCCAAGTGGAAGCTGCCGCCGTGGACGGACGAGGAGCGAAAGAAGCTCGATAAGATCGTCGTCGATAAGATCGATGTGCACTTCAACATCGGCCACCTCGTGGCTGGCGCGAGCGACACGGACAAGCCGTACGGCACGTACCTGGTCGCGATGAACAAGCTGTCCAAAGGCCGCCACCTCAGCGTCGGCCCGGCCCAGCCTGAATCCAGCCAGCTGATCGACATCAGCGGACCGAAGATGGTCATGGTGGCGGAAGCGTTCACCGAGCCGGAGCCGCATTTCGCGCAGCTCGTGAAGGCCGACGTCATCAAGAGCATCGAGGTGTACCCGAAGGACGAGAACAAGAATCCGGACGCCGTGTGGGAAATGGCCAAGGCCGGCTCCAAGCGGGAAGGCAAGACCGTGACCGTTTCCATGATCGGCGTCCGCAGCCGCTTCATCCCCGAGAAGATCGAAGCCGAGGTCGGCGACGAACTGATCGTGCACCTGACCAACATCGAGCAGGTGAGCGACATGATCCACGGCTTCGCCATCGCGGAACACAACTTGAACATCGTCATCGATCCCGGCGAAACCAAGACCGCCCGGATCAAGCTGACGAAGGCAGGGGTGTTTCCCTTCTATTGCACGAACTTCTGCTCGGCCCTCCACCAGGAGATGCAGGGAAATCTCGTCGTGAAACCGGCGACGGTCGCCATGTCCAGCAAGCCATAAGAGCGACTGTGTTAGTGCGCTAGTGCAATGACCGGCCGCCCCTGCCCGAAACAGGGGCGGCCCTTCCCCCCAACCCGTCATGACACGCTTCCTCCAACGAGAATACCGCTTCCTCTTCACGCCGCTGAATGGGAAGTCCCGGCTGTTCCTGGTGCTGGGAGCGCTCTGTGTGGCCGCTTCCTTTTTCTGGCCGCTCTGGCAGATTCGCCTGGTGGCGGTGCAGTACCCGGAGGGACTGACGATGGAGATCTATTCGCACAAGCTCGTGGGCGGGAACCGCGGGCACGACATCCACGAGATCAACCTGCTCAATCACTACATCGGCATGAAACCGATCGCGGAGGCCGACTTCGTAGAGATGAGGTGGATCCCGTTCGCCCTCGGCCTGTTCATCCTGCTGAGCCTGCGTTCGGCGGTGCTGGGCCTGATGAGCAGCCTGATCGATGTGCTCTCCCTGTTTACTTACTTCGGCCTGTTCTCGCTGGGGACATTTTATTACCGGCTCTACACGTACGGCCACCAGCTGGACCCGAAGGCGCCGATCAAGATCGAACCGTTCACGCCCCCCATCATCGGGAGCAACAAGCTGGCCAACTTCACCGAGCACAGCTACCCGCAGGAAGCCTCCTACTGCCTGCTTGCGTTCTTCGTCTGCCTGCTGCTTGCGATCTGGTTCTCCCGAAAGGAAACATGGACACCCGGCTCTATCGTCTGAGCGCCCCACTCGTCGCTCTCCGCCTCGGCTGCGGTCTGGCTGTCCCGGGCCTTTTCGGCGCGACGCTGCAGGAAAGGATCGCGGCGGCTCAGCCGGGGCAAACCATCGTGGTCGAAGGCGGAACGCATGCCGGTCCGCTGACCGTTGACCGGCCGATCCGACTGATCGGGAAGGGGAGCCCTGTTGTCCTGGGAGACGGCTGGGACCACGTCATCAAGGTGCGTGCGCCAGACGTCACGGTGGAAGGCTTCACCGTCCGGCGCTCGGGCCTCGATCTGCAGAAGGATCACGCGGGCATCCACGTCACGGGCGACCGCGCCGTGCTTCGCCGAAACCGGATCGAAGACAGCCTGCATGGGATCTACATCCGCCAGGCCAACGAGGTCCTGCTGGAAGGCAATGACGTGGACGGCTCGCCCATCGCACGCCCCGTGCTGCCCGCGCCCGCGGGAACTCCTGGTGGCGAGACGGTGAGCGGGGAGAATTGCGAGATCGACCTGGACCAGAACAGGCGCGGCAACGGCCTGCATCTCTGGAACAGCCGCGGACACCGCATCGTCGGCAACCGTATTCGTCAGACGCGGGACGGCATCTATTTTTCGTTCGTGAATGACTCGACCGTAAGCGGCAACGACATCGCGGAAGTGCGCTACGGCCTGCACTACATGTATTCCGACCGAAACCGCTTCTATGCGAATTCGTTCGAAAGAAACGTGGGTGGCGCCGCGGTGATGTACTCTCGGGAAGTCGTGCTGGAACAGAACACCTTTCGCGACCACGTGGGGCACCGCGGCTACGGGATCCTTTTTCTCTCGGCGGACTTTTGTTGCATCACGGACAATACGGTCGAACGCAACAGCGCGGGCCTCTTTCTGCAGAACGGGAATCTCAACCGGACCACCGGAAACCGGATCGTGCAGAACTACATCGGCCTCCGGATGCATCCCAGCTGCTATGACAACGTCGTGGCGGGAAATTCCTTCGAGTCGAACCTGCACCAGGTCGATCTCGCGGGCGGTCGCAACATGGGAAATCGCTTCGACGAAAATGGACGCGGCAATTACTGGAGTGCCGCGGCGCGCGTCGATCTCGACCGAAACGGCGTGAGCGAACTGCCGCACCACGAGATCGATCTCCTCGGTGACCGCCGGCGTGAGTTCCCCTGGATCGCCTACCTGTCGGGCAGTCCCGCGCTCTCGACGCTCGAGTACGCGCTCAAGCGCGCACCGCTCCCGGAGGTCGACCACGTCACCGATCGCAAACCCCTCATGCAACCCGGCCTGCCTCCCATGGCCACAACCTCCCTGACGCCGTGATCACCTTTGAAGGCATCTCCAAACGCTATGGCCGCACCACGGTACTGGAACGCGCTTCGTTCGAAGCGCGCGCGGGGGAAGTGACCCTGCTGACTGGGCCGAATGGCGCCGGCAAGTCGACGTCGCTCAAGATCATCGCCGGGCTGGTCCGCCCTGACGAAGGAAGCGTCCGTTTGTGCGACGTGGACCTCTTCCGCCAGCGCACCGCGGCGCTCGCGCATCTTTCCTACCTCCCGCAAACCGTCTCGTTTCACCCGGCGCTGACCCCGCGGCAGATCGTCAAATTTTATGCGCGCCTCCGGGGCGCGCGCGACGTGAAAGTCGACGCCTTGATCGGCTCCGTGGGGCTGGCGGATCGAATCGACGCACCGATCAAGGAGCTTTCCGGCGGTATGGTGCAGCGCATCGGCATTGCGGTGCTGCTCTTGCCTGATGCGCCGATTCTCCTGCTCGACGAGCCCGGCATCAGCCTCGATCCGGAGTGGCGCGAGTGGCTGCAGGATGTTCTCCGGGCAGAAGCGGATCGCGGAAAGACCGTGCTCCTCACCACGCACTACGTTGGCGAATGGCAGCAGGCGGATCGCGAGCTCCGTTGCGAGAATGCGACGATCGGTGGCGCGCGCATCGAGGCGAAAGGAACAAGCAGTCCGTCCACCGCGGCCGCCGAGTCCGGCTTCAGCGACATCATCAGAGCCATCGCGAACGCAATCTGACCATGACGACTCTTCCCATTCCTGCCTCAGGCCTGCCGACCTCATCGCGCCTCGCGCCCCCTGCGCCCTGGGAGGCCGGGCTCGCGATTTTTCAGCGCGAGATGACGACACTCTGGCGCAACCGGTTTCTGCTGGTGTTCTGTGCGCTGGCTCTGGCAGCGGGACTCGGAGCCGTATTCTTCACCCGCCACGCGGCATCGATTCCGTACGTGCTCCTGCAGTCGATGCTCTACCTGATGCCGCTTTTCGCGATCTTGACGGCGGTTTCGTCGGCGCACGGTGAGGCCGAAGAGCAGGCCTTGTTGCTCAGTCAGCCCTTCCCGCGAGAAATGTTGGTCTGGGGAAAATGGCTGGCCCTCGCGGTCTCATTCACCGTGGGAATCGGAATCGGGCTTTCACCCGTGGCCATTGCGGTGCCGTCGTTGCTTCCGGTGGTGCTGTCCCTGGGCGCCTATGCGCTGGCGGTCGCCGGAGTGGTGCTCGCCCTCGGCCTGGCAGTCGGATTCGCGACGACAGACCGCGTGCGCGGACTGATCGGAGGATTGCTGCTCTGGGTGTTTCTCCTCATCGGATATGGCCTGCTGACGTACGCCGCGGCGCAGACAACGTGGGTAGAGCAGAACCCCGGAGCGTGGGTGATCGCACTCCTGCTGAACCCGCTCGACGCCTTCCGCGTCGGCGTCCTGTTTTCGCTGGAGCAAGTTCCACTCACTGTCCCCGGCGGCGCGACCTGGCTCACCACACTGACCAGCCACATGGGATGGTGGATGGCCGGAGTATCGACGCTCTGGGCCGCAGTCGGACTAGCGAGCGCATGCCGGTCGGTACGGAGGATGTAGAGTCTCGCTCTGGTGAAAGTCGCGCGCGCTACCTTAATTCGCGAGCCTACAATCCATCCGACGCATCAGTAGCTCCAGATCCCGGCGGCGTGCTCGGCGTCCCGTTCCCGCTCACTTTTCAAATCCTCCTGAAAATACCGGGTCCAATGATCCACCAAGGTCCGCAAAGACACCTTTTTCTCCCGGTGTAGCGATTCGAGCAGTTTAATTCGCCGTTGGACGTAGGAAGCTCGCGACCCCGTCGAGCCAAAGGACCAAAGGTTCGAACCGACCTCCGATTCATGCTCTGGCGTATAGACTTCCCTCAGCATCCGCAGAATCAACGGATGCCATTGCAAGGTATTATTCTTCTCGGTAACGAACAGCGCAACATTCTGAAATAGAAGCCCGACTGGCTCGGGGTGTGCGGAGAGCCATGGGAGAACAACGTCGCCATCCAGCGCCCAAAAAGGACAACTGAAGACTTCCTCCACGGTGTTTCCGGGCATTCCAAAATGGCTGTCAGCTGAAAGCATTCCCGCGATCCGGTAGCCATGCTCCCGAAGCAGCGCCTCACCGAGGAGTGGCCAGACCTCCGCAGTATGATTCACAAAGATGGTCGTGAGGATGCGCTTCCTCGTGGAATCAAGGTTGTGACTTTCGCCTTGGCCTTCCTCTCCCTTGATGATTTGCGCCACCAATCCCTTAGCCAATTCCGGATCGCGGTTCGTGTCCTTGAAGAACTCCCCAACGTGGCATTCCCAATGGTGCTCGTCATCGTCGGAAAGCTGCGCAACGAAGTCCTCCAGTAGCATGAGTTGACGGATGGTCGATTTGAGTTCGGTCCACCGTTGTTTGTCGTTGAACGCATACATCGACAGAACGCGGTAGACTGGACCGATGGCGGCAGGCATGTCCGTCGCCAAGGGCACGAGAATTCCCGTCAGCACATTGGCGGGAAGCTCGTCGACGGCGCGACCGTAGGAAAGGTCAGTCAGTATCTCCGGAGGCAACTGGCTTTTCCTTACAAGGCCAATGATGGCCGCGACGTTCTCTTCCGTGAGTCCTCTGACGCGAGCGATCGAGAAATAGTGCTGGGTAAGAGCCGGCTCATGCAGAATTGCCTCAAGCGTACTGTCGTTGAGGCCTGCATTTCCGAGGGCGGCGAGAAATCCCATGAGGAGGCCGACACTCTGGTCCTCCGGCTTGATTGCTTTCATGCGAGCAAGCAATGCCTGCAGAAAAGCTTTCGGATCGCGAACAGACCTCGCCAACCCCTCTCCAAATTGATGGCCTTTGTCGTGCCGCCCTTGCGCCACGGTAAAGATCGTATCCGTGTGCTGTTGCCATTCTACGCCCACCTCGGCCCCCAACTCGATTGCCCGCTTTGCGGCGAGGTCTTTAAACGTACCGTCCGAAGTCTTCACAGGGTTGTAGCCGGCCTGAGAAACAAACTGTGCGATGCGATGCGCAAGGTCGGTGGGATTGAGGGCTTCGACCAGCTTTGTCAGTTGCGTGCGCCGGGGTGACGCCTCTTTTAGATCATGCTCGAGGGCAACCTGGACCGATGAGTGCGCCTCCGGCCAGTAGCCGCGCATTTCTGCCGCGCGGTTGAAAATATCTGCCTCCAGGTGTTCAAAGACGGGAGTCCAAGCAATAACACGAATTCGCTGTCCCGCCAGCTTCTGTGCGGCGACGCCTACTGGGCCCGCTTCGCGTGAAAGAGTGAGAAGCATCCGATAGGCAGCTTCGTGATAGTCCCCAATTTCCTTGTAAGTTGTCGGCCGCCAATCCTCCTGCGGCAGTTCGGACCCGCGCACTTCAACACCGCCCATGCGCGTGAAGGTGCCGGTGTAGAGAACCTCCCCGAGGGCGTGGACACAAACGAGGCGGGTCTTTTCATCACCGCTGGCGAGAGCGTCCTCAATGACCGCCAATCGCGCCAGTCCGGGTTGCTGAGTTCCCGATAGATAGACGTGGAAGAGCTGTTTGAAGTACCCGGTGGCGTTGTTGGTCCATGTCTCGTTTTCAGCCGCAGCAAGTTTCAGCAGAAGCGCGGCGGCTTTCGGGAAAAGATTGGCCGGCCAGCAGAGCTTTTCTAGAGCGAGGACAAAATTGCGGCGTACGTTGCCGCTGACCTTCAGAAGCTCGACCCGAGAGGCCGTTCCGATCAAATTGTCCAGGGCCTCGATGGCGGATTCAGGGTTAATTTCAGCCAGGGAGCGGAAGAGCTGCGAACCCGCCGTCGAAAACATCAATTCCGCACGTGCAAAAGGGCCGCCGGGCCCACACATTTCACGCACCAAGTTGTTCAGCGGATTGGAGAAACTCAGCAGCCGCAGCTGTTCGCACATCGGAGCGAGCAGCTTCAGCTGTTCAAGCTCCGGTAGTAGTCGGTAAATGTCATCTTTAGAGGCCGATTCCCACCAACTCGCTGCAAGCGCGACCGCTAAGGGACGCGGCGCTACGATCCAGTATTTTCCAGCCGGCTGGATGATTCGAAGCTGTATGAACTGGTTAACCTTCTGTCGGAGCTGAAGGTCTGTTGAGAGGCTGCAAAGTTTGTCTCTTACGAAGGTGAGTTGTCCGGCTACTTCACCTTCGACTCCGAGGCTGGCGAAGGCCGCCAGCGCTCGCAGAACCTGCAGCGCCGATTGATCGGGAGACTGCCGGCCCCAAATTAGCTTATCGAGCAGTTCATTTTTCTCGCGCAGCTGGCCTTCCGTCGGCGCAGCCTTTAGGGTCGCCATAAGAACGGCGATCTGCGGATACCCTTCGCAGAATCGCGCAATCGCTTCGATCTGGGTGTCGGTGTACTTTGAAAATTCGGCCCGTTTGCGTAGGATCTTGGGGACGACGTCGATCATCTTCGACGGTTGGAGTTCGATCGTTCCGGAGCCGCTCGAAATCTTTTGCTTTTCATAGTCGACCGTCAGCAAAGTGTATTTTGCTGTTGGATACTGAGCGTAGTCGGCGAGCTTACCGTGAACCGTAGGCGAACAGTTGTCTACGACCAGGATCCCTTCGGCGGAGGCTTCGGCAATCAGCCGTATCGCATCAATCTTGTCGTCTTCGTTTTCGCTCAGATCGAAATAGACGACGCTGTCGGCGAGCAGGGAATCGACCACGCCATTTTCGTCCTTGGTCGGCCGAAGTGCTTCATAGACGAATCGTGTCTTACCGACGCCGGATGGGCCGAAGACGCGGACGATTTGTCGGGGGTGGACAAGCTGTGTCCGAAGATTGGCCAGGTGCTGTTCGAGATACGGGTTGGTTTGAAACTCGGTCGCGCTCATAGCGGGGTCCTTGCTCCATGCCGACCAGCCGCGCAGCGTGTGTTTCGACGCGAGGTCCTGCGCATTGATCACGAAAGCGGTCGCTGCAGCGTGACGGTTCACCCATTTGGCGATCATGTCGCCTTCCAGAAAGTGGATGTTAAATTTTTTAAACCTTTTGTCGCTCGCTTCGAGCGCCTTCCAAATTTTCTCCTTCCGCGCGTTGATTTGTTTGAGGTTCAAGCGCTCGCTGCAGAAGACACAGTAACATCCTTTCTTCGCGAGAGCTTGGAGGATGGCGGGTTTGGCCTTCCTCTGCTTCGAGGCAGGCTTCTGCTTTCCTTTCGCCTTGGTTTTCGGTTGCGCTACCAATACTTCGTCGGGCCATTCGGCTGGGGAAACGTCTTCCGCTTTGATCTGATAGACCGTGTATGAATTGGGGATTTCAGTCGTGACGGGACTGGCCGGTGCATCCCAGCGACCATCCTCGCCATCGTCCGCAACCGTGATCTTCGATGGGACATGGATGCCGTGTTGAACTAGGCCGCGCTGAAGCGCTTCGCTGTCGAGCAGGATACGGAGGAGCTTCGCGAACTGGTTGGGATCCAGCCGGCCAACATGTACTCCCTCGATCTGATTGATTTTGGGCATGACGGTATCCGTAGACAAGAACTGCCGCGGAAACAAAACGAAATGGAAATGACTGACCTCCTGTCAGCCGCGACCGCGAGAAAGCAGCGCGAGAGTAGGCTCGGCGCCCTGCTCAAAGGGGGTGGACGTCAGGCAGATTTGCAGCTGAAATACAGCAATGCCTAAAGCCATTGTAGAAGCTGTAAGTTTGGAAGAAACGGCGAGTGTTGACCGCCTAGCAGAAACCTATCCGACAGGAATCGCGCTCATGCCAAAACCCTACGGTTCTGAGGGCACCTTATCGCTACATTCCGATGGGGGCGATTTCGCGAAATGGTTGAGGGCGACGACCAAGGACGTCGACATCCATCTACCCAAAGAACCACAGGCCCGGGTCATGCTGCGCAATAATGATATTTGGCTGCCTATGGTTTGGCTGGGAATGAACGTGGCCTTGCCTGTGTTTCTCGGCCTCGTGGCCAACTACCTTTCCGATCGAGCCAAAGGCAATTTGAAAGGAGAAAGGACGACGGCCCATGTTGAGGCGGTTTACCGGGACCGGAAGGCTGGTGTCTATAAGAAGTTCAAGTTCGAAGGAGACGCGGAGCAACTGAAAGCGGCGATGAAGAAGCTCGATCCGAATGAATTTATGAACGGCGATGAATAGTGACGGCGGCAAGGCGCTTTTTGCCACCTTGCAGACACAAATCAGCAGTTGCCTTGGGGCAGTCGATGCGCTCGACTTCGATCGCAGCTTGGCAGCGGCTGACGAGGCGCGAGCGATCGTCGAGGAGTGGCAGGCGGATACATCGATCGAAGACGAAGACACACTTAATGATTTGGCTGTGCTGGGCTTTCTTGCTCGTTTCCTCTCGGAATACGCGATCTTCTGGGAACGCGTAACGAAAAGGAATTACGAGCCGTCCTGGATAGCGCTACAGGATTGCTTGGATTCCATTAGGCTTATGAAACGAGTGTCACGGATCGACGTGGCGCGCTTTGAAGACCAACTTTGGCAACTGGAAAACGTCTACCCTTATAAGATGTTTGCGAGTATCGGTTGCATCGCCGGGCGAGTGGAATGCAGCATTTGCGGTCAAGACATCGACTCTCTGGATTGTGTACATCGACGCGGCGAACTCTACCGAGGCAAAATGGCCTACGGCATCGTCCGAGAAATAAAACATTTCGATCACGTCGCCATGACCGAGAATCCGGAGGATAAGCGGTGCATAATGAAATTGAAAGGCTCGGACTACGAGTTTCCAGCCATCGATTGGCTAGCTGACCACCTGATGGCCAAAAACTTCAAGGTGTCCGACTTCATGCGAGTCCAAGTTTCCGAGCGACGGAAAAGGGACGAGAAGATTGCTCGGCAAGGGCGCAACGAACCTTGCCAATGTGGCAGCGGGCATAAATTCAAGGGCTGCTGCGGCGCGAAAGAGTACATCACCTATCCCCACGCGGAGTTCATTTTTCGCGGGGACGGTGCGTCTAACCGGTGATTGTGGTTGGCACAAAGTAGAAGGCGCTCATGTCTTCACCGGGAACTACCAGCTCTTCATCCGCTGCTGACGGCGCTTGGGATTGCTTGTCGGGGTTCGAATTCATGGCACAGGGCCGGATCGCTGTTAAGATGGTGGCGTATGAACAGCCGTTCCGGGATGCTTACGAAGCTGGCGTTATTGTACCCGTCTTGCGGGCCGGACGGACGCCGGCGGTGGATGTTAGGATGGTCGCTCTATTTCACAAACGAATGTTGAATGACCTGAGAGGTGTCTGGCTAATGCTCTGCCTCGGCTACACCTCGCAGGCGGCTTCGATTGCCGCGTCCTTGTATGAAAGCTCGCTGGCGGCGACTTGCTTGACGATCAGCAAGGCGAACATCGACAGGATGCTGCAGCAACCCGACGGCAAAATTCCGTGGAAAATCACGGAAATGGCCAAAATGGTGGTGACGGCTGAAGGCATCGCGAAGGGCAAGGACTATGAAAATCAATGGCGGGCGCTGTATGCGCACTACGTTTGGCTCTGTCAGATCAAACATTCTTCTGCGCAATCTGTGTTGCATGATACAGGCGGGACCGCGTTGGAGAACGGGTATGTGGTGATGGCGCTTCCGAATGTGAAGGACGAGGACATGCCGGTGAAAGCGAAGGTGGCGATTATTTCGCTTCACCGCGTGCTGGACGGCATCGCAGCGTTTGCGAAGGCGTTGGGGTTAGTTGAGCCCTGGCCGAACGAGTATTGTTTCGCTGAGCGATATAACCGCGCACGGCAATTGGCTTGGAAGGCGTTTGAGCCCTATCTCAACACCAACCCGACGATTGGAATCGAGCGCACCAAGTTCACTCAGAAAAATCCCCCCGTTTGAGCTACCTCGCTTATCGCTCCGCGACTGGCAATGAATTCACGCCACCGGCACCCGAGGGGGCGGTGCCTAAGGCGCATGCATTAGGGCGCCGGTTTCCCGCGCAGCTCCAGCTGTCCTAGGCGGGCAAAGTTTATAGACTCAGCCAGGATGCGTTCGGCTTCGTGGGCGGCGTGGAAGCCGGTGGAGTTCTCGGCCTCGACGAAGTCGAGGTAGAACTGGGCCTTGCGGTGGAAGTCCTGGGCTTTGGCGAGGTCGGCGTCGGGGCGGCCTTTTTGTTTGGCGGCCTTCAGTTCACCGATGAGTTCGACTACGGCGTCCATGGCCATGTTGCGGAGCTTGTAGACGCGCTCCTGGTTCAGTTCGACGCGCTTCTTCATTTCCTCCTCCGGCCAGTGGTGGCAGGTCTGGCAGGCGCGGTTGATGTTGAGGAGGGGGCTGCGGATGTGGTGGTCGCTGATTTTGTGCGCGCCGGTGCGCTTGTAGGGCATGTGGCAGTCGGCGCAGCTCACGCCGGAGCGCGCGTGGATGCCTTGGCTCCACATCTCAAACTCGGGATGTTGCGCCTTGAGCATGGGCGAACCCGCGTCGGCGTGCGTCCAGTCCTTGAATTTCGCTTCGTCGTAGTAGGCGAGGATCTGCTCGACCTTGATGCCCTTGCCCCACGGATAGACCAAGCGTTTCTGTTCGCCTTTGAAGTGATACTCTACGTGGCATTGGGCGCACACGTAGGAGCGCATTTCCTGTCGAGAGGCGGATTTGTTGACGTCGTAGTCCTTGACGCCTTCGGAGGCCTTCAGAGCGCGAATCCCCTCCATGAAACCGGGACGCGTGATCCGCAGTTGCATGGTGGTGGGATCGTGGCAATCGATGCAGGAAACGGGATGCTCAACCTGTTTACGTGCTTCGGCAAAAGAGAGAGCGTTCATCTTCTCGAAGCCCTTCATTAGATCGCCGTCGCCGGCTTTCTTGTACGGGACGTAGACCGAGGCGTGACAGTGAAGACAGGTGCCGGGCTGGCGGGTAGCGTGTTGCCTCTCCGTGTAGGTTTGGTCCTCCAGCATGAAGGCGTGTCCCCGTTCTTCTCGGAAATCCTTTGAAAAGGCATAGCCTGCCCAGATGGTCTTCAATCGCGGATCTTCCTCGAGGCGCGACTGGGCGACGATGGATCGAGGGTCTGCCTGAGTCGGAGTCCTCGGCACGGCTTCACTGCCGCCATAGCGGGTGCGAATCTGATCGGTGGTGCGCAGATAGTCGTCGTATTGCTGCGGGAAGTTCTTTCCCCAGATCGTTGGATCGACCGTGTCGTCCGTCAGTTCGACCACGCGAAAGAAAGGGTTCTTCGCCTCCTGCTTTCGCTCGAGGATGTTCACCAGCAAGGCAACGCTGGCGACCGCGGCAAATGCGGCGAGGAGGATGACGGCGATGATCTTCAGGCTGAACTCGCGCTTCGTTTTCTTGGGAGGAGGGGAGGCTTCGGAGTCCATGGCTATCGAGCATGTCCAACTTGATTGTGGCACCGTACGCAGGACATGTCCTGCTTACCGTGATGGGGATGGGAAATGGCGGCGGTGATATCTTCGTGGCATTTGCGACAGGCATTCTCGGTGACGCGCTTGCTGATGTTGCGCGCCCGAATGTTGTCAGGGTAAGCGCCGGTCGTGAAATACAGCGAGTGCCAGAAGCCATTCTCCGCTTTCACGAGGTATTTTGGCACCAAAGCATGCGGAGTATGGCAATCGTTGCAGGTGGCGACCGAACGGTGGCTTGATTTGATCCAGCCGGCGTAGTGATCCGACATCGCGTGGCAGTTCGCGCAAGCGGCCGGATCGTTGACGAGGTAGGAATATCCTTTGGCGTAGATGAAGGTGTATCCCGTCGTACCGAGGGCGAGTCCGACCATGGCGGCCAGGCCAACGATCGCGGTTATCTTAATGCGCCTCATCCTCATGCCGCCGCTAGTTTTCCGTCGAGCCGGCGTGCGGTCAATGCTGCGGTCGCCTATTTCTCACAAATCACCTTCTTTGTTTGTAATCAGGCGACGAATACTCAGGTTGCACGGGAGATTTTCTACGCCGCCGTAAATGCGTGCACGGTTGTGCGTATCTTCCCCCAAGGTCAGACCTCTCGCAACCGGCTGACTTCCTGAGCATCGATGATCCGGAGGTTTCCGGAAAGAGTCGCGACCCAAAGTCGCCCGTCACGGTCGATGGATTGGATTTTGGCCAGGAATGTTTGCGCTCGGTCACGTAAGGTCACTTGAACCAGGCGATGAGTGATCCAACGCGTATTGATCTCTTCGATTAGCGGTGCAAAACCCTTTCTTTCGATCCGGCGATAAAAATGCTGGAAGGCGCGAAGCATAAATCGGGCGACGTGGTCGACGGACGGTATGCCTTGCACGATTTCACTCAGCGCCATGGCAGTTTGGCTCAAGGAGGGATCAACTTCGCACGGCCGATTGAAGACATTGAGGCGGAGTCCGACTACCGCCGCACAAGGGCGGGGACGTTCGATCACGATTCCTCCGAGCTTGCGGCACCCTGACATGATATCGTTGGGCCACCGGACGCGAATGCCGGGCGTGCCGACAACAGTGAGTGTGTCAGCCACGGTCCAAGCCGCGCCAAGTTCCAGCAACCGCCAGTCCCTTTGTTCGGCGGGAGTCGGAAGAACGATTGACAGCCAGAGTCCGCCGGGATTCGAAATCCAACCACGATCGCCGCGGCTTCTTCCGTGCGTCTCCTCGTCGGCGATGACCGCATGCCAGACGGGAAGCTGGCGGGCGAGGTCGTTGGTCGACGAAGCGGACCTGTGCCGATGGATCGTCCAGTCTTCGACCCGTGAAACAGCGTCGCCGCCGAGAAGCGTCTGGTCGAAGTACATGAGGGCCGCAGGCTCGGTTTTATTCTACGAAAGTTCCGGCCCGGAGGGGGTCGTCGCCCCGTCCCGGTCGGCCGAGAGCAATCGGTCCTCAGAGAGCAGAGCCACGAGGGACAAGCCGAAGAGCGGTAGAAGTAGGCCAGCGGCGCCTGCGACCGGGTAGGTAGACGCAGTCCATTTGGGGAAGAAAACGAAACCCACACCCGACAGGAGGAAAGTCGCGACGAAGAGCCAGGATATCACGCGCAGCGTTCGTGTGGGCCGCAAAGGAAGTTTTGTCCGGAGGTGGAGGAAGCTCGATGTGAGGGCACGCGAATTGTCTTTCATGGTTTGGCTCCCCTTCGCTTGCCCTGGCCGCGGTCAGGGCAAGCGTTCGTTGGGGCGCGGCGGTGGTCGATACGGCTGGACCTGAACAACCCGTTGGGCGATGACACCGCGACGATGCGAGACGCGAAAGCAGGTGCCGCGGCACCTTCGCCTGTCATGAAGACGATCGTCTCGAAAGGGTTTGTTTTCATGCGGCCGCACAAGGCTGTTCGTTGCGCCATCGGTGTCAGTATGCCGAAAATAGAAGCGCGTTGCTGCGCATGCCTTGGCCAAGGGTAGGCGTTCCTTGTCTGGCGTGCGAGTGGCGAACGACAAAGAGGGCCGAGGATCCGGTTCGGCGCCTTCTGCTGCCGGTCCCTCGTCGGCTCGCGATGGCTCAACGAACGCGTGGCATCCGCCAAGAAATGCGAAGCCTGGCCGGCCTGCCCGGTGTATCCTAGCGGCAACTAGAAAGAAGGTCCTATGAAAGCTACGCAGTGGTTGCAGGAATTTCGAGTCGGACGACGAGCAACAAAAAGCACGTCGAACAAAGGACCAAGGCCAAGGAGGCGCGAAATCCTCAAAGGGCTCGCGGGTTTGTCGGTCGGGGCATCCGCGGCGGTGATGATGGTGACGGTGCTTGGCCTCGGTCTCGGATATCCGTTGATGGACCCCTCGGACAGTTTGCTTCGAACCACAGCCGGAGTTGCTGCATTGGTGGGCGCACTGATCGGACTTTTTATTGCATTCGACGATAATCGGCATGGATGAGGCGACCGCGGCGCGGGGGCATGGGGCGCCGCGTCGCCACACGCCCTAGAGTGCGACTTTGGCGTAGGTGTCCTGCAACGCCTTGGCGGAGACCTGGAGAGCCTGCAGTTCCTTCGGCCATAGCTCCACTTCGACCTGCTCGATCGCCCCGGAACGGCCGATCACCGTGGGCACGCTCAAGCTGACATTCCGCAAGCCGTATTTGCCGTGTTGAAGGGTCGACACGGGCAGCACCTGCCGTTTGTCGAGCGCGATGGCATGAATTGTTTCGGCCATTGTGAGGCCGACGGCCCAGCCGGCCCCTCCTTTGCGTCGGATGACTTCGGCGCCGGAGCCTTTGGTGCGTTCGAAGATCTGCGTTTGGAAGCTCGCATTGAAACCGGGTAGTTTGCTCATGGAGGCGCCGGCGACTGTGGCGGTCGACCAAACAGGCACCATGGTGTCGCCATGTTCTCCGATGATCAGCGCTTTTACCTGGGTGGGCGCTTGTTTCAGCTCCAGGGCGAGGAGCGAGCGAAAGCGTGCGGTATCCAACATCGTACCGAGGCCAATCACCTGCTGCCAGGGCAGTCCAAGGGTGGCAACGGCAAGCTGGGTCAGAATGTCCACCGGATTTGAAACGACAAAAACGATGGCGTCCTTCCGGAACCCCGCTTGGTTGATGCTGGCGAGGATTTGTCGGAAAAGGGTGACATTACGATTGATGAGGTCGAGCCGAGACTCGTCCGGCTTGCGCCGGAGGCCTGCCGTAATGACAAACATATCGCTATCCTTCGCGCGGGCGTAATCGCCGGCGTAGATCCGTTGATCGGCCGCCGAGGACGTGCCGTGGAGGAGATCGAGCGCCTCGCCTTCGGCCAGCTCGTGGTTGGCATCCAGCAGTTGGATTTCAGAAACAACGCCAGCGCACTGCAACGCAAACGCGGCGTTCGATCCGACGCGGCCGCCGCCGCCGACAATGGTGATTTTCATAAAGGGAAGAGAGGCTTCGTCCGACGTTTCAGCCGCCCGCGGGTTTTGGTGACAACTGGGCGACGATCCGCGATGTCAGCTCTTGCACCAGAGCCTCCACTTCGGGATCTCCTGCCTCGTCGGGTTTCGCGGCCGGAGAAAGCGCCGGTACGGTGCAAGAACCGGTGATGGTGGTGGGACGGAATTCGTCCGCGTCGCAGAGCTCGCATTCCTTCAAGCTTGCTCGCGGGTCGGGCATTCCAAGTCGTTGCCGGAGGTCGATGAGTTCCTTGAGCTTGTCGGTGCCAAAGCGGTGCAGTCCGCCACCCAGTCCGGCCGCGATCGCGATCGTGCGGCAGTAGGCGTCGATGTTTTCCATCTTCCAGTACGCGTCCTCGACGTCCTTGCCCCAGACGATCACTCCATGGTTTTGCATCAACACGGCTTGATGCTCGGCGCCGACTCGGCCGACTTCGTCGGCGTTCTCCGGAGTTCCGGGAGTTTGATATTTGGCTATGCCGATCTTTCCCAGAAAGACTTCGGCTTCGGGAATGAGGCAGGAGGGCACGGAGACGTTGGCAATCGCAAACGCGGTCGCGTGCGGCGGGTGCGCGTGCACGCAGGCCTTGGTCGCGGGCTGACGTTTCATGATGCCAAGATGAGTCATGGCTTCGCTGGTGCGTTTGCGGCTCCCGGCCAGCTGTTTTCCGTCGAGGTCGATGAGGCAGATGTCCTCGGGATTCATGAACCCTTTGCAGATCAAAGTCGGCGTGCAGAGCACCAAGTTGTCGCCGACGCGCACGGTAATATTTCCGCCGTTGCCATCGGTGTAGTCTTTGACCCAAAGCCGTCGCCCGATGTCGCAGATGCGTCGTTTGAGTTCTTCGACCGGTTCCGAGACGAAAAAGCGCTGAAGTTCGGCTGGTGTGGTCGGATCTCCACCCGGCTGCCATTTGAATTCGTAGTCAGGCACGGCAGGCTCGGTTGACCGACCGGCCATCGCACGGGATTCAGACGCGCGGGCTGCGGCCGGGGCCGGCGTTTGGATCGGGGGTAGCGTCGATGAAACGACCGCGGCGGTGCGATTCTGAGAGACCGAACTGCCCGTATGACTCAGCAGCATATCACGAGCGGAGGGAGTCAGGATAACCTCGTCAGGCAATGGCGCAGCCCCACTCCGGAGAAGCGATTCGAGTTCCTTGGCCGTAATGAGCTTGCGCATGGAAGTGTCAGGTGGGAGGAAAATAGAAAAAGCGGTCCACCAGCATCGTGTTGTAGGCGTCGATCGGGATCGGTTCCGGGAAAGGGGAGGTGGCTTCGGCACCCTCGACGAACCCGATGATCTGTCCGGCGCCGGCGCCGAGGGCGTCGTAGACCACGACGGTGTTGCCGCGGGCGATGGGAAGCGATTCGCGACCTTCGAGCTGGCTGCGATCGAGCGGCTGCACCAAGAGGAAGCGGCCTCCTCGCAGGGCGGCTTGCTGTTGATTCAATGTGACTCTGCCTATGACAGTACCAAGGCGCATGGGAATGGGTTCAGCTTCGCGCTGGATCGACCAGGGCCACGATGAAGATGCGCAACGGCGAGTGGGGATCGTTCACGAGGTGGCGCGCTGCTGATCCATCGGTGGAGTACACGACACGCTGGTGAATCGCGGCGCCGAGCGCATCCACGGCGACGACGGGGCTGCCCTCGTCGCGCCCGTTTTCATCGATGGGCTGGCACACGACGGTTCGAAAGCCATTCAGACTGCGATGGTGAAGGGTCGAAATCACCGTTCCGTCTACACGCGCGAGTTGCATGAGAGACTTTCTCCTCAGTAGATCCGAAGGTTGTCCACCATCACGCAGCGGCGGGTGCGTGTGAACGTCTTGGGCGTAGTAATCCCTTCGCCGGTGGTGGTGGCGATCGAGTAGCTGAGGTAACCTTCGCCGCCGAGACCCAGGCCTGCCACGCTTGGACCATTTTTCACCAATAGCGTCGTATCGAGAGCGCGGGCCATTTGCGTCAAGTGCTCGACGTCGAGCGAATGGATGATGGCAGAGTGCTTGTAGCCGTGTTCGGAGCGGACTGCGCCGGCGACCGCCTCGTCGAACGAGGCAACGCGTACGATGGGCAGCATGGGCATCATTTGCTCCTCCAGGACGAACGGGTGGTCCGCGTCTGTCTCCGCGAAAAGCACCTGAGCCGACGCTGGCGCAGTCGCACCCGCGATGCGCGCCAGAACGCTGGCATCGCGGCCGACCAGGTCACGATTCAGCACCGGGTGACTGCAGCCGCCGGCGTCTTTGCTTTCGGTGAATGCGGCCGAGGTCAGTTTGTCCAATTGACCGGAAGAGAGAGACGAGCCGCCCGCTTCCGCCAATGCGGCGATGAATTTGTCCGCGACGGTGTCGAGGACGAAGACCTGTTTTTCCCCAATGCATAAGAGGTTGTTGTCGTAGGCCGCCCCGCGGACGATGTCGGCTGCGGCGCGTTTGACGCAGCGAGTGCCGTCGACCACGACCGGCGGATTTCCCGGCCCCGCGCAAATCGCGCGCTTGCCGGATTTCATCGCGGCTTGCACCACGGCTGGGCCGCCGGTCACGCAGAGCAAACGCACATAGTCGGACTTCGCGATCGCGTCGAACGATGCGAGGGTCGGTTTTTCGATCGTGCAGATCAGGTTTTGAATGCCGAGGACAGCGTGGATGGCCTCGTTGAACGCCCGCACCGCCACCGCCGCGCAGCGCGCGCCTGAGGGGTGAGGATTGAAGACGACCGCGTTTCCCGCCGCCACGATATTGATGACGTTGCCGGACAGGGTCGGCACGGAGTGCGTAACGGGCGTAATTGCCCCGACGACTCCGAAAGGAGTATATTCCTCGAGCGTGATGCCGTGGTCTCCCGACAAGCCGTAAGGGCGCAACCATTCCAGCCCGGGTACGTGCTTCACGATCTGCAGTTTTTCGATCTTGTGATCCAGTCGCCCAATTTTGGTCTCCTCGAATTCGAGTTTACCCCACGAAGCGGCATGGGTGGTGCAGAGCTCTTTGACGATTTCGATGACCTTTTGGCGCCCGGCCAGCCCGCTCGCGCGCAGCTGGTGGAACCCGTCAGCGGCCGCCGCACATGCAGAAGCGGCATCTTCAAAAACACCGTAGGTCGGAGTTGAACGCTGGATCGAGACTGGCTTTTGTTTTGGCGCTGGGCCCGCCGGCGTGGGTACAGGCGCGCGGCCAAGACCGCGAAGGACTTCGTCCACGATGGCGCGCAAACCTGTCTCGTCGAATTGAAGTGTTGAGGTCATGATTTGGCAGTCTCTGGATAGATGCGTTGCTCGAGCGAATCCACCGTGTCCACGATCCCGATCACGACCGCGTCGACCGGCACCTTGCTCATTCCTTCGGCCTGGCGGGCGGAGCTGCCCTGGCACAGCAGCACGAGTTCCCCTGGGCCAGCCCCCAGCGTGTCCAATGCAACGATTGTGTTTACACCGGGCCGGAACCGAGACGGCTGAGCTTCGTCGACGAGAAGCGGACGCACCAGGAGAAGTTTGCGGCCGGTCATCGCGGCATCCTTCTTGGTGGCGACGACCGAACCGATTACGCGGGCGAGGAACATAGAGGGAAAAGGCGCACGGGCGCGTTGCGGAAATGATCGGATTTCCGGTGAGCGGGGCAGAGATTAGGAAGCGCTTATTTTTTCGCAGGCGTGGGGGCCGCCTTTGGCAGAACCGTCGCGACGTCGTCGTGGGGGCGGGGAATGACCTGAACAGACACCACATCGCCCACCGCGCGCGCGGCTTGGGCGCCGGCATCGGTGGCGGCTTTGACGGCTGCGACATCGCCCAGGACGACCGCCGTCACCAGTGCGTTGCCGACTTGTTTCATCGGCCCGGCAAGAGTGACGTTAGCTGATTTCAGCATGGCGTCGGTGCCGGTGACGAGAGCGGTGAGACCGCGGGTTTCGAGAAGGCCAATAGCTTGGGACATGGAAGGAAAGTTTTGCGTTAGCGTTTTTGGTATCGAGTGGTTGTGTCAGCCGTGCTGACTTGTGAGCTCGCGTGCGTTCGTGTGGACATGCCGGCCGCCGGCGGAGAGAAAGCGGAAAGTTTCACGAGCGACGACGAGTTCCTCGTTGGCCGGGATGACGAAGCATCGCGTGCGGGAATCGAGGCAGGACACCTCTCCTTCGCCGGAAGCGGAGTTGTTCAAATCAGGATCGAGCCAGAGTCCGAATTCACCCAAACCGGCGCAGACCATCTCACGCAGCCAGGGGTTGTTTTCTCCAATGCCGCCGGTAAAGACGAGGGCGTCGCAGCGGATATTCCGAATATCGTTGTCGACTCCGGAAAGTCCCAGGAGGCCGCTTTCGCCATTGAGCTGACGTTCGATGTCGGCCCAGGAAAGTTTTAATCGCTTGTGCACGAACGCCGCCGCGGTCGCGTCGAGATCTCCCACGCGATTATTTTGTGGAACGCCCGATTGCGGGCTCAAACCCATGCTCGAGGCCACGGCGATGCCGTCCTGAATGGCGGTGATGGAACTCGATCCGCCGAGATGGCAGGAAATCACCCGGACCGGCGCCCCGGGAACGGTGCGCGGACCGTCGCGGTAGAGAGAGCGGACAATGTCGGCGACGTCGGAGCGACCCAGCAGCTCGGCCGATCTCTCCGCGACGTACTTGTGACTTGCGCCGTGGAAACCGTAGCGTCGGACACCGGCTGCATGCCAGCTGTCCGGAACGGCGTAACGACGGGCATAGTCCGGCATCCATTGATAGAACGCGGTTTCAAACAGGGCGACGCGTGGCGTGCTGGGCATTTTCTCGCGAAAACGGCGGATGCCGGCCGCGTAGGCAGGATTGTGGGCGGGAGCGAGATCGGAAGCCTCCAGCAGCGCCGCTTCGACGTTCTCATCGGCCGAAACACACCCCGTCAAGTGTTCGCCCAGCACCGTCTTGAAACCGACCCCGTCGAGGTCCTCCGGATTGTCCAAGTGGCCCTTCGCGCAGAGAGAGGCAAGACAGTCGTCGATGGAGCCGCCGTAGTCGGTGATGTTCTCGTATTTGCCTTCAGCCAGAAGTCGCTCGTCGCGCTCCCCGAGCCGGAACAAGCGGTACTTGAAAGAAGTGGAGCCGAGATTGGCGACCAGGATGTTCATAAGGAACGGTGGAAAAAGACCGTTCTGACTGTCGCGCTCGCGTCGCTTCCAATTGAGCGCTTGCGCGACAGGAGAACGGAAATTGAAATTAGGCCGGGCTCACCGCCCATTTGCCCAGGCCCGATAGCTCGTCGTGGGGGCGGGGTATGACCTGAACGGAGATGATTTCGCCAACCTGACGCGCTGACTCCGCGCCGGCTTCGATGGCGGCCTTGACCGCGGCGACGTCGCCTCGGAAGAACGCGGAGACATACCCGCTGCCGATCGATTCGTAACCGGTCATGGTGACATTCGCTGCTTTGAGCGCGGCGTCTGCCGCTTCCATGAGGGTGCAAAATCCCTTGGTTTCAATGATGCCGAGTGCTGATTGAGCCATTTGGAAAAAAGGTTGAGGGCTTTAGAAAAACTTAGGCCAGGCCGACTTGCTTGAGCAGGTCGGCGTGAGGACGGGGAATGACGTGCGAACAGACGAGCTCGCCCACACGTTTTGCGGCGGCGGCGCCGGCATCGACCGCAGCCTTGACGCTGCCGACATCGCCTTTGACGACGACGGTGACGAGGCCGCCGCCTATTTGAATTTGGCGGACGAGGGATACGGCCGCGGCCTTGACCATGGCGTCGCTGGCTTCGACGGATCCGACGTAGCCTCTGGTTTCTACCATGCCGATGGAGTCGTTCATGAGTGGGTGCTAATTGACGGTTGTGGGTTAAAGGTGAAATTACTTGAGAAGCTCCACGGGGGTGTGCGGGGCGAGTGCGCAGGCGTTGCCTTCGTCGGTATCGATGTGTACCTCGAGACGGAAATCGTCGTGGATGCGAACGAGCACGCGATCGAAGGTGGTGGCACACGTGCCACCCACGCTGAGCCGCAGGAAATCTCCCGCCTTGACTGCGTAAAAGGCTGCGTCCGCCGGACTCATGTGGACGTGCGGCGCCGCGCGGATGACACCATGCTCGAGCTCGAGAAAGCCGGCCGGCCCCATCAGCATGCATCCTGGCGTTTCCGCGATGTTGCCCGAGTTCCTTACCGGGATCTGGAATCCGAGCGCGATGGCATCGGTCAGCGAGAGCTCCACCTGGTTTAGATCGCGGCAAGGACCGAGGATCCGGAGATTGGAGATGACGCGACTGCGTGGACCGATGAGGGTGACAGTCTCCTCGGCGGCGAATTGCTCCCTCTGGTAGAGCCATTTCATGGGAGTCAGCGCACGACCCTTCCCAAAGAGGGTCTCAACCGCAGTGGGCGTAAGATGACAATGTCGGGCGCTGACGTTTACGAGAAGCGGGTTCGGCGCTTGCGCCCGTCGGGGTAGCGCCCGCCCAAGTTTCGCGTACACAGCGCGCCGAACGAGATGTTCGATTTCGGCGCGGTGAGCTGAGGGAGGAGGCAACATAAGGCGAGGTTACCGAGCAACTAGTCTCGCGGTCCGAGTGGCGCCTTCGCAGGAAGGGCTGATTAAACGCGCCGAATGCATGGCACCATTAAATCAGATTAGCCGCACCGGCTCTTATCGTATTTTGGGAGTTCCAGCGCATTTCTTGGCGGGATGCGCGAGCGAGAGACACCGGTGACGCTTGCTAATGACGCCAACCGCCACAGCTCGGTCTGACGCCTCGGATGAACCCACGCGACCGGGCCCCGATTTGGACCGCTCCACGAAGCAGGTCGTGTTCGGTCTCCACTGCGTGGCATATCCTCGTTCATCGGCATTGGCCATCAGCCGGCAACGGCGCTCGGTTGGAGGTGACGACAAGGATTGCGCAGATCTTGCCAATCGGTGGTGAGTGTCGTGCTGCCCCCGATGCTAGGATTCTAATCATGGGAATCGATCATGCCGACCAAGCTATCGCGATCATCGGAGGAGGCCTCACTGGGCTGACTGCCGCGCTTTGTCTGCAGCGCCTCGGCCAGCAGGTGGTCGTGCTGGAGGCGGCCGACCGGGTGGGCGGCGCGATCGGATCTATTCGGACGCAGGGCTGGCTACAGGAAACCGGGCCGAATTCGCTGTTGGAGGGGGCACCGGAAGTCGCTGCGTTTATCGATGGACTGGGGCTCGCGAAGCGGCGTGTGTACGCGTCCGTTTCGGCGAAGAAGCGTTATATCGTTCAGCAGGGAAAACTCGTGCCGATGCCAGCGTCGCCCCTCGGCTTCGTGCGAACGCCGCTGTTCTCGTACCGCGCCAAACTCGGCATCTTAGCGGAGCCTTTTCGCAAGCAGGGCCCCGCTGACGCCGATGAGAGTGTGAGGGACTTCGTCTTGCGCCGCCTGGGACGCGAATTTCTTGACTATGCGATCAACCCGTTTGTGGGCGGTGTTTACGCGGGAGATCCCGCGAGGCTTTCCGTTCGATATGCTTTTCCGAAGCTGCACGCAATCGAGCGAGAACATGGTTCGCTGATCCGCGGTGCGATGAAGCGGCGAAATACAAGCGGAGGGCCAAAGGGGAGGATTTTTTCGTTTCCAGAGGGATTGCAGGAAATTCCAAACGCAATCGCTGCGCGACTAAACGGGTCCGTCACCCTGGGAGCTTTTGTCACCGCCGTGCGCCGCCTCGAACGCGAGTGGGAACTCGATTATGCCGTCGGCGGTGTGCCGCAACGGCGGAAATTTCGCGCCGTGGTCTGCGCGCTGCCGGCGACCGGACTGAGCAAGCTGCACTTTGAGAACGTCCCGCAAAGCGACGGCCTGGCCTCGCTGCGCGAAATTGAGCATCCCCCCGTTGCTTCCGTGTTTCTCGGTTTCCGGCGCGAAGACATCGGTCATCCGCTGGACGGCTTCGGCCTGCTCGTGCCGGAGGTGGAACGCGGTCACATCCTCGGGACTCTCTTCTCGAGTTCGATGTTCGAAGGGCGGGCTCCCGACGGCCACGCTGCCCTTACCACCTTCGTCGGGGGAATGCGTCAGCCCCACCTGGCTTTGCGCGACGACAAGGAACTGATCGCCATAGTGAAGAGTGAGCTCACCCGATTGGTCGGTGTGCGGGGCGGGCCGGTTTATGCGCGGATTTGCCGGTGGCCCAAGGCCATTCCCCAGTACGAAATCGGATATGGGAAATTTAGCGACACGATCTCCCGCGTCGAGACGGCGACTTCCGGTCTGTTCATCGGCGGAAACTGCCGCGATGGGATTTCCCTCGCGAACTGTATCGCTTCGGGCGAGCGATTGGCGGCGGCCGCGCAGGAATTCGTTCGAGATCGAACCGTTGTGCAGCGGTAGGGGACCGAGCTGCACGCTCAACTGCGGCCATTGTTTTCGCCGTCCGCGGCTATTTCGGGTTTAGAACGGACTGGGTCTTGGCTACACCGAAACGGTACTTTCGAGGCGGCGGTTTGTTTCTTTCTCTCCTAGGGGAATGTGGCTTCTCCATTTGCCGGCGGGGATTGCCGCTAGGCCAATGAGGGCAAGCTGGCTGGTGAAAAAGGCGACGAGCCACCAGAACGCGGCGTCCATGAAACCGTAGCTGTGGAGACCGACTCCCAGCATATTTACGCCGAACCAGCTCCAGGCGGTCACGATGTTGCCGAAGATGGCGAGCGACATGAGGCCGCGGTCTTTGATCATGCCGCCCCAGCGAGCATGCAGGATGAGGGCGTTCCAAAGAACGATGATCAACGCACCGTTTTCCTTTGGGTCCCAGCCCCAGAAACGCCCCCAGGATTGGTCGGCCCAGATGCCCCCGAGCACGGTTCCGACCAAGCTGAAGAGTGTCGCGAAACAGACGATGCCGTAGACCATCCGATTCAGGGAATCGGCCGTGGGTCGATCGAGAGACCGAGTAAACACGCCTCGAAGCACGTAGATCAGCGCCAGAAACCCCGCGAGGAACGTGGCGGCGTATCCGAGCGTGATCACGACAACGTGGGTGGCTAACCAGAAGTTCGAATCCAGGACCGCTCGCATCATTTCCAAGGTGTCCCCGCCGAGAGAGAGGTGGTGGGCGATCAGCAAGGTCGAAAACCCGATCAACCCGGCCGCGACGCTGGCGACCGCGTTTCGGTAGATGCGCTCGATGACCAGGCACAATCCGACCGCGCCCCAACCGACAAACAAGGCGGAGGAATACAGATTGGTGACGGGCGGTCGATCCTCCAGCCACATCCGCGTGACAATCCCCGCGGTGGTGAGCGCGAATGCGAGAGCGACCAAGGCGAATGCGCTACGCGAGAGCGTTTCCGGCCACTTCAGCCAGGAGAGTACGGCCAGAAGGAAAGCCGCGACGTAGATCAAGGTGCTCGTATAGAAGGGTTGCGCCGCGTTGAAGACTGTCTCGACCCGGTTCTTGGTGACGTGCGCGCCGTATCGGTCCGCCAGGCTCGAATGGTGCGCTTGAATGAGTCGGTTGAATTCTCCGTGATTTTGCTCCCGCCACGCTTTCGCCAGGTTCCCGAAGAAGAAGAAAGGCAATTCTCCCTGATTCGCGATCGCAGCGCGAAGCCAGGCCGCGGTCGAAATCCACGCATCGGGCTGGGGCGAGCCAGCAGGCGGGGGCACGGCCAGAAGATAGGGACCCCGTTCCATCAAACTGAGCAATAGGCTGAGTTCGGGACTGGGCTGCGCAGTGCGATCCGTGGTCCGCGCAACGCGGAGTTTTTCCCAGGCTCCGAGGAAGGTGTCCACCTCGGGGGCGACAAGGCTGGACTGCAACCGTTGATACAGAATCAGGTTGTTTCGCAATTGTACGATTGCTTTCTGGAACGGTGTTCGGACCGGAGCCTCAACGGCATCGGCGAGCCGCGCTTGGCGGTCCAGCTCGCGCAATCCCGGGGCTAGCTGTTGGAAGGAAAAGCGCTTTCCGCCCGCGCCGGCCCCGGTCTCCAGATTGAGAAGCGAAAGGACATCGGGGTGGACGATTTCGAACGTTTGATAACGGTCGGCGAGTTCAGGCCGGAACGAGACATCCAGAAGCCATTCGGCCGGAGTCAAGGCGCGGCCCTCCGAGTTCGCCACGCGTTGCCTTCCTTGCAAAACGAGAAGGGAAGTGCGCGCAACCGTATCGACGGGTTTGATGCGTCCATTGACAAGCACGGGCACGTGGCCGAAGGAGCGCAGGTCGAACGCGGTTTTGTTCTTGGGGGGAACGAAGGTGCCGACCACCAGCGCGAGACTCGCGGCGGCCGCGACGATTGGGATGCGGCTGTGTTGGACTGGCTTGGCCGGTGCCGCTCGTCGTGCCGTGCTCCGTCGACCGAAGGAGCCGGCCAGGTGAAGGCCGAATTGAAAGAGCAGGCCGATGGTCATGGCCGTGCAGGCCGCGTAGGGCAGAAGCCAGGACGGATTGCGCACGACCTGAAGGACCGTGGTGCGGTCGTTGTTGTCGAAACCTGCCTGATAAAACGTCAGTCCGGCGTAGCGCAGGGGATTGTTCATGTAGATCAATACCTCGCGGTCATCGCTTCCGTTTGGGGTGGTGAGACGCACACGACTCGAAAAGTTCTTCGGTATTTCCGTGCCGGCGTAGCGATCGTGGCTGAATTTGAGCAGAGTCAGCGAAAAGGGAGTATAGTGACGGCGCGCACGCAGGGCGATTGTCCAAACGCGCCCACCATGCTCGAAGCGCTGAGGTCCCGCGAGCAACGCGGAGACCAGCCACGTACCGATCGAACCGTCGGTGCCGACGAGTTCAACGAGGGCGGACGGCATGTTGTTTTCGTTCGTCTTGTACGTGATCGGCAGACGAGTCGCGACCAGGTCGGTGCCCACGCCTTGCGAGGCCTCGGCGGCGGCATCGACTCGGCTTCGCAAGGAAGAATTCGGGAAATAGCTCTTGGGAATGACCCGAAATGGAAGCTTCGGGTGCTGGACCGGTTTTCCCTGGGCCAGCATGGATTGTGGAATCGAGACCACTTCGTCGTGGCCGGGGTCAGTGAGGTCGATGATCGCCAGCTCGTTGTCCCGATGGCTTTCGGAATAGTTTTTCGTCTGCCCCTGGTCCAAACGCAGGAAAAACTCATCCTGCAATAACCCGGTCAGCAGTTCGCCGACGAGGAGCAAGATGATCCCAAAATGGACGAGCAGGATGCCGGACTTGCGCCACGTCGCTTTGAAACGAAAAATGTGCGCTGCGATGAGATTCAACAAAAGAAGCCCGCCAACGAAATATCCACCGGGGAAGATGGGGACAGCGACGCCGTTGAAGTCCCAAAAAACGATGAACGTCCGGAAATACTTCTCCTGGACGGCCCAGATCCCGAGATGGACCTGATCGAGCGTGGCGACGAGAATCAGGATGATCGACAACGCGATCAGTACCACCGTGAGTTTGAGCGACACCAGGATGTCGCGGACATCTGACAAGATCGTTCGCATGGTCAGGGCGCCTTGACGGTCTTTAGGAACTCCAGGAAGCGGGGCTTTTCGCGTGCGAGCAGGTCGGTCGGTCCCGTCATTTTGAAAAACCAGGTCGAATTGCCATTCGGTACGCTGGCGCCGAGAATGCCATTCGGTTTGTTGCCTGCCGCCACGATATCGACCACGGCGAATTTCAGGGCATTGGCTTCAAATCGAACGAGGACTTTTGTCAATTCAGCCTCCCCAACGGGCGGTAGCTGCAACTGGTTTCGCCACCGGTTTACGTTCGCGAGTTCCCCGCCCACGTCTCCCGGGAAGGCGGTGATCGAGAGTTCGGCGTCGGCCCCGGGTAGGCCAGGAATCGTATAGCTGCCCTTCCGCATCGGAGAACTGGGCTTCGATTTCCATTCAGCAGGAGCATTCCAAGTCAGGCCCGAACCTTCGGCTGTCCGGACCGCGGTGTTGGCCATATCGGCGGGTGAAGCGGTCGCGGTTCCCGCTGTACTCGCGTCGGTCAGAGCAAGGGTAGGCGCATTCTCCTTGGGCGTGCGATAGCTGATGACCTGTTGTTCTCGACAAGAAGTGCCCAGCACGGTACTGCAGAAGACGGTTAGAAGAAGCGGAACGGGCCGCCTGACTGAATCCATCCGAAAGGAAAGGGTACGCATGAGGGACAATTATCAGACAAGGATAGTCATGGCTGCGCGTTTTTTGTCCAACCCCGATCACCGGCGTAAACCAGGCAGCCAATAAACGACCAGCGGCCGGCAAGTTTTGCGGAGCGCGATTCCTCGAAGCCGGGTAAAACTTAGCCGGGTCAAAAAAGACACTGTGCCAACCGATAATTCCCCCCAAGAAATCATGAAAACCAGATCTGTCATCTCCACCGTGGTGCTTGCGACTTTCCTCACGAGTTTGGCCCCATTGGGCGCCGCTCCCGCTGCCGAGAACTGGGAGAATCATTGCGCCAAATGTCACGGCGCCGATGGCAAGGGGCAAACGAAGGTGGGAAAAAAACTGAACCTTCGCGACTACACGGATGCTAAAGTGCAGGCCGAATTGAAGGACGACGAGATGTACAAGGCGACTGCCGAGGGCATTTTCGACAAAGCCGGCAAGGAGAAGATGAAGGCCTACAAAGCGGAGCTTTCGGAGGCGGAAATGAAGGAGCTGGTTGCGTACATTCGGAAATTCAAGGCGTGACAATTATTTCCTCTCGGGACGCCTGAGCGCGGCCCGCTAACCCTTTTCACCAGCGATGACGTCCGAACCCGCCGCGGTGCCGCCTGGTGAGAAGCCCTCTCGACGGCGATCGCATTTCAACAACTGGATCACCGCGATTGGCGCGGTCGTTGCCGTCGGGGCGCTGTTTTCCTTCGCGCTCCTCGTGTGGATGGATTTCACGCAGGGCGATTCCAACCCGTACCTCGGCATCTTCACGTACATTGTCGCTCCGGGGTTTTTGATTTCCGGGCTCGGAGTGATGCTGTTCGGAGCTTGGGCGCAGCGCCGCTGGGCGGTCAAGCACGCTGCCACGAAGCCCGACAAATGGCGGCTCGATTTCTCCAACCCCAAACAACGCAGGCGCGTGCTTCTCTTCGGGGCCGGAGCCGTCTGCTTTCTTCTCCTCAGTGCGTTCGGGAGCTATCAGACGTATCACTACTCCGAATCCACGCAGTTCTGCGGGCAGGTCTGCCACGACGCGATGGACCCGGAGTTTGTCACTTACCAGCGCGGCTCCCACGCGCGGGTGGACTGCGTCCAGTGCCATATAGGTTCCGGTGCCGAATGGTTCGTGAAAGCCAAGATCAACGGAACGCACCAGCTCATCGCGTATACGTTGAACAACTACAAACGACCGATCGAGACGCCGCTCAAGAATCTCCGCCCCGCCCAGGATATTTGCGAGAAATGTCATTGGCCCGAGAAGTTTCACGGCAACGTGGAGATGAACTACGAGCACTTTCTCTCCGACAAAAAAAACACGTCGTACACCGTACGCATGCTCATGCACGTGAACAAGAGTTCCGCGGGCGCTCCCCCCGGCGGCATTCACTGGCACGTGAACGAAAGCGAGAAGGTCGAGTACTACGCGACCGACGACAAACGTCAGGATATTCCCTGGACGCGTGTCACCAATCTGAAAGACGGCACGAGCCGGGTGTTTCGCACCGAAGCATTCAAGGGCGAACCGCCGTCGGACAAAATCCGCGTGATGGACTGCATGGATTGTCATAACCGTCCCGCGCACTCGTTTCCCACTGCCAATGACGCCATCGAGAAGGCCATGGCCTCCGGCGAGCTTTCGCTGAAGCTGCCGAACATCAAGCGGGTGGCTGTCCAGGCCATGACGCAGAAGGAGATCGTGAGTGGCGCGGACGCGCCGCAAAAAATTGCCGACTTCATCCGCTCCAAGTACACAGACCCGGCGCTCACGGCCGATGTCACTGCCGCCATCGCTCACGTTCAGCGCGTGTTTGCGGTCTCCATCTTTCCCGATCGCAAGGCGGACTGGAGGGTGTACCCCAACAATATCGGCCACAAGGACTGGCCGGGCTGTTTCCGCTGTCACGACGACAAACACAAGACCGCCCAGGGGCAGGCGGTCCGGTCGAGCGATTGTGCGTCCTGCCATACGATCCTCGCGCAGGGCAAGGGCGGGGACCTGCAGACACTGTCCGCGAAGGGACTGCCGTTCGCGCACCCTGAAGGCGAGCTGGACGCTGAGCTCACGTGTGCCGATTGCCACAACGGAGGGATTCAAAAGTAGCCGGAGGGCGAAATGGCGCGAGGAATCCCACGTACCTGCCGCCAGTCGCTCTTAGCCGTGGAGAGGGAAGACACGCCCGGATTTTCCGACTTGCTCGCGCGGCAGAGCGTTGAGCCAACCGCTCGGAAGACAGAATCCAAAAGGACGTTGTGCGCGCAATCCTTGCGCAGGACTTAGCAACGCATGCGCAGCCAAGTGAGCGCAATTTGTGCATACTGACACCGCGCTATCAGGAATCTCGGACTTCAAAGTGAACCACCAACTCGAAACCGGACTGCCATGATCAACCGCCTTCGCTCGATCAAAAATTACCTCATCTTCGGAGGCGTAGCCTGCTGGGGCTTGCTGCTCGTTTCCTGCATGATGGTGGATCGAACGATGTTCGCGCCGCCACATATCCCTGGGGCCGCGAACGCCACATTCGTCGGGTCCAAGGACTGCCAGCAGTGCCACGAAAACATCACGTCCGGCTTCCACGACGCGACTCACGCGAAGTTGATGGCGCCGGGCGACAATGCAAAGAACGTCGGGTGCGAGACCTGCCACGGCCCGGGCAGCGTGCACTCAAAAACGGGCGGCGGGGCCGGAACGATTCTCAACCCTCAACTCTCGCCTGAGACTTGCTACCAGTGTCACATGGACAAACGGGGTGAGTTCCAACTCCCCTCGGCTCACCCGATCGCTCACGGCAAGATGTCGTGCTCGGACTGCCACGATCCGCACAAAGGCGATGCTGTCATGGGTGGAAAGACCAACCTGGCCGCCCTCAACGATACCTGCCTTAAATGTCACTCAGCACAGAGCGGGCCGTACGTCTTCGAACACGAGGCGATGCGCGAGGGCTGCATGACCTGCCATTCCGCGCACGGCTCGGTGAACGACAAGATGCTCAAAGCGCGCAATCAGACGCTCTGCCTGCAATGCCACTATCAGCAACAGACTGTCTCCGGCCAGCTGCTGATCGGCGGCCGCGACCATGCCGCTTTCGTGCAACGCGGCACCTGCTGGACAGCCGGCTGCCACGAAGCAGTGCACGGATCGCACGTCAACTCCTCACTCCGGTTCTAATCCAAGCCAACCCTTCAACTCATCCGACTATGCAAAGCTCACGCTGCTGTGCCATCTGGGTGGCGTTCCTCGTAACCACCGCGCTTGTTCCGGTCCAAACCGAAGCGGCTGACAAAAGCACGACCGAGTCCACGATCGCCGTGGGCGGCGGCGCGGCTTGGGTCAGCGGCGACGGCGCCGCGTTTCAACAGCACACGCAGCATAGCAAGGATGGCTTCGGTGGCATCGAAGACTATCGCTATACGCGAGAATTCAAGGACAACGTCTTCAAGCTCGAGGGACGGTTGATGTACGGGGAAGGTGATTACGGGCTCAAGTTTCGTTGGGACAAGGAGGAGAAGTTTTATCTCACGACCGGCTACGAACAATTCCGGGTGTTCTACGACGGCTCCGGCGGTTTTTTCCGGCCGACTGGCACGGTCTTCAAGCTGTACCCGGAGGATCTTTCCGTCGATCGAGGCAAACTGTGGTTCGAGTTCGGCACGGTTGATGTCGAAAGGCCCTTGGTTAAATTCCGTTACGAGCGCCAAACCCGCAAGGGGAGCAAGGGCTCGACCCACTGGGGTGACACCAACCTGGTTGGCGCGCCGTATGGCACGCGCAATATCGTGCCGACGCTGTACGACCTCGACGAAGTGCGGCATCTTTTCACTCTCGATGTGAGCAAAGAAACCGACGTCCAATCCTGGGCCGTCGGCGGCCGGTACGAATACTCCGAACTCGACAATAAACGTTTCACCCGGCGCCGCCCGTTCGAGTCCGCGGATCGCTCGGTCACCACGAAGGATCAGACGACTACGGATATATTTGCCGCGCACGGCTTTTATGAACGCAAGTTGAAGGAGGAAGTGCGTGTGACCGCGGGTGGACTCGTGACTACTCTCGACACCAATCTCATGGGCAGCCGTATCTACGGGGCCGGTCGCGATCCGGTCTACGATCCGACCTACGCTAGCCGGCAGGCGCGCGACGAAGGCTACTACCAATTGCACGGAGGTGCTCAGTACAAACAGTACGTCGCAAACTTGAACGTGGTCTATGTCCCGGCGAAAAACTGGACGATCCGCCCAAGCGTGAAGTTTGAGGATCTCCGGCAGGACACGATTTCGATGTTCGAGGAAACGAACGTCGCGACCAATCTTTCTCCCATCGTGGAGGAGGTGGACGGTGAGCATAGCAAGAGCTGGGACGAATTTACGGAGGCAATTGAGGTCCGCTATACACGAAACAACTGGGTGCTGAGCGCCGAAGGTGAATGGAACCAGGGGATGGGCGAGGTGCAGGAAGACCGACTGCTGGTTGAAACCGGCGCGTTTACCATCGATCGCGACTCGGAGTACGAGCGGATCGGACAGAAGTACACGCTCAGCGCCAACTGGTATGCAAAGCCGGGTCTCACGTTCGCCGGGCAGTATTACTACAAGGTGAAGGTGAACGACTATGACGCGACGCGAGATTCGACTCCGGCGGGCTCCGCTGACCGTTACCCTGCGTACATCACGGACCAGGATTTCGAAACCCACGATTTCAACTTCCGGATGTCGTGGCGTCCACGGCCGCTGCTCAGCTTCGTGACGCGGTATGACTACCAGACCTCGACGATCACGAGCGTGGAGGCGGGCTTGGCCAAAGCCGAGAGCTCCGAGCTGAATACGCACATCGTCAGCCAGAACGCCACCTGGAACCCGACGGCCCGACTTTACGTGTCCGGCAATATCAACGTGACCTGGGATCAGCTCAAGACTCCCGCCTACGCGTTCGTTCAGCAGGGGGACAACAATTATATCAACGGAGCGCTCGGGGCCGGGTACGCGATCGGCAAGGTGACGGACGTCTACTTGGACTATACTTTTTACCGGGCCGACAACTTCATCGACAACTCTGCGACCTCCCTGCCATTCGGCGCTGATCAGCGGCAGCAGGCGGCCTACTTGACCTGGGTCAGGCGTCACACCGCAAACCTGATCTACACCGTTAAGTACGGTTTTGTGACCAACCGGGACGGCACCTATGTGGGTCGCAACGACTATGACGGCCACATGATTTACGGAAAAGTGCAGTATCGGTACTGATCCAAGCTCCTCGAGAACTCCAACCCCCATCTGTTTCCATGAAACTCATCGTTGCCATGATCAAGCCCTTCATGCTCGACGCCGTTAAGACGGCGTTGATCGATGTGGGGATCGATGGAATGACCGTCACCGAGGTGAAGGGTTTCGGCCGGCAGAAGGGACACACCGAAATCTACCGGGGAAGCGAGTACACGGTGGATTTCCTGCCGAAGGTAAAACTTGAAATCGCCCTGCCCGACGAACTGGCGGAGAAGGCGGTGGATACGATCGCGACGGCGGCGAGATCCGGGAAAATCGGCGACGGAAAAATCTTTGTTCTTCCTTTAGAGACAGTGGTCCGCATCCGGACCGGTGAAACGGCGGAAGCGGCTGTATAACATTCCGGGCGTCTCAGGACGGCCCGCGTCCATCACAGACCAGATCAACAGCCCACGGGGCGGCGTCGCGCTCGCCCGCATTGTACTATCATGAAACCCTCTCAACCGGGCGACTCGCGCGCGGAAGACAACACGTCGGGAGTCTCCCGACGGCAGTTCATCCGCCGTTTTGGTGTCACCGCAGTTTCGGCGGTCACGCTGCAAACGAACGCCTTTGCGCAGGAGCTTGAGGCGGTGAATGCAGAAAGGCAGCAAGGACCCTCGGCACTGCCAGTGACGCTGTCGATCAACGGACACAAAAAGACGTTTCACTTCGAGCCGCGGGTCACACTCCTTGAGGCGATTCGGGAGCACGCGGGATATACCGGTCCGAAGGAGGTCTGCGAGCGTGCCACCTGCGGGGCCTGCACCGTTCTGGTGGACGGGGTGCCGGTCTATGCCTGCATGATGCTCGCGATTGAGGCGCAGGGACGGGAGATCACAACGGTGGAGGGAATTTCAAAGCCCGCTTTGACCCCCTTGCAGAAGGCGATCGTCGAATGCGACGGGCTCCAATGCGGCTTCTGCACGCCGGGGTTCGTGATGAGCCTGACGGCGTTGATGAAGAAGACGCCATACCCGACTGAGGCCGAGGTGAGGAAGGCCTGTTCGGGGCATCTGTGTCGGTGCGGTTCGTATCCTCGCATTTTTCAGGCCGCGCTGAAAGCGGCCGGAGCTCCCGTGAAAGGAGACGCAACCCTCATTCGAATCCATCATGGCCTGGCCTAAAGAGACGAAATATCTGGGCAAGTCCACGCCGCGCGTGGACGCCATCCCGAAGGTGACGGGGGCCGCGAAGTACACAGCGGACGTCCGGTTGCCCGGCATGCTGTACGGCGCGATTCTCCGCTCGCCCTGGGCGAGCGCTAAAATCACGGCCATCGACCTGAGCAGCGCCCGAGCGCTGCCTGGAATCAAGGCCGCCCTCCTATCGCGGGATGTTCCGCGACAGGTGCGGTTCTATGGCGAAGAATTGGCTGCCGTAGCGGGCGTCAACCGTCACGTGGTTGAACAGGCTCTCCGCTTGATCAAGGTCGAAGCGACCCCGCTCAAATTTGTCGTCGATGAAGACGATGCGATGAAACCGGATGCACCGCGCGTTTTCGACGAAGCGCCGAATCTGACGCCTTCGAAGCCCCGCGAAACCGGGGAGGTGGATGCCGCGTTCGCGGCTGCAGCCGCGGTGGTGGAAGGCACGTTTTCGACGCCAGTCTTGATTCACAACTGTCTCGAGCCCCATGGAAACGCCATCGTCTGGGGAGAAGACGAAGTGGTTGCGTGGTCTTCCACCCAGGGCGTGTTCAGCGTGAGGGACGGACTCGCGGACCTGTTGAAAACGGCCCAGAACAAAATTCGCGTGAGGTGCGACTATATGGGGGGCGGATTCGGCGGAAAGGTCGGTCTCGGCGTGGAAGGCGCGCTTTGCGTGCGGTTGTCGCAGGAAGCCGGAGCCCCGGTTCGGTTGATGCTGAACCGTGCCGAGGAAGCCCTCTCGGTCGGGAACCGGGCGTCATCGCACCAAACGATCAAGCTCGGCGCGGACAGCTCCGGTAAACTCCTGGCCTTCGAGCTCGATTCGCACGGCACGCCTGGCTTCGTGGCGAGTGCATCGAACGCCGCCGGCAGCAGTTCGGCCAACATTCCGGCGCCCTACATTTATCCCGTCCCCAATGTGCGGGTGAAGCAGGCCAACGTTTCGATCCACGCAGGCTCCGCGCGCGCGATGCGAGCCCCGGCGCATCCGCCGGCATCGTTTGGCATGGAATCGATCATGGACGCGCTGGCGGTGAAACTCGGGATGGATCCGGTCGAACTGCGCTTGAAAAACGATCCCTTTGAAATCCGGCGGCGCGAGTACGAGATCGGGGCGGAGAAATTCGGATGGAAGCAGAAGTATCGGCCGCCGGGAAGCTCCCCAGGTGCGATCAAGGTCGGCGTTGGCTGCGCGGGTGCGATGTGGGGCGGCGGGGGGCGCCGCACACAGGCTGAGGTTCAAATAAACTCCGACGGGACAGTCGAGGTGCGCTGCGGCACCCAGGATCTCGGCACCGGATCGCGCACGGTGGTGCAGCTCGTCGCCGCGGAAATGCTGCAGCTTTCCCTGGAGCGAGTCACCGCGCGAGTGGGGGATACTCGCTTTCCCCCCTCGGGGGTAAGCGGAGGCAGCACCACGACACCGAACGTGTGTCCCGCGGTTCACAATGCCTGTGAGAACGCGTTGATCGAACTGAAGAAACTGAGCGGCATCGAAGAGCCGCTTGGCGTTCGATGGAACGAAGCGTGTGCCACGATCGGGGCGACGCCATTGGTGGCGGCCGGTCAATGGCAGCAAGGTCTGTCGTCATCGGGCACCGGCGGCGTGCAGTTCGTGGAAGTCGAGGTCGACACCGAAACGGGCTTCGTGAAACTTCGGAAGATTCTCTGCGTGCAGGACTGCGGTCTCGTGGTCAACAAGCTCACCTGCCAGAGCCAGGTCAACGGCGGCATTGTCATGGGGATCGGTTACGCGCTTTATGAGCAGCGCGTAATGGATCGTGCGACCGGGGTGGTCTTGAACGCGAATTTCGAAACCTACAAGATTCCCGGACCGGCGGATATGCCCGAAATCGAGGTGGTTCTATTGGACATGCCGGAGCGAGGGGTGATCGGCGTCGGCGAGCCCGTAACGATCCCAACCGCGTCCGCCATTGCCAACGCCGTGTCGAATGCGATTGGCGTCCGAGTGACCCGGCTGCCGATCACTCCGGACCATGTGCTGTCGCTCCTGGGCAAGATTCCGAAACGAGGCGGCAGCGCCGGCGTGTCGCCCTCTCCGTGGTCGGGAGTGGAAAGTGAGGCGGTGGCATGAATGCTTTCTCCTACGTAACGCCCCAAACGCCAGAAGCCGCCGTAAAGCTGGGCGGGGCCAAGAGTCGATATTTGGCCGGAGGCATCGATCTTCTGGGCGAATTGAAAGAAGGACTCGCCCAGCCGGCGATGCTGGTGAACGTGAAGGCTTTGCCGAGCACCCAGCAGATTGCAAGGGGGCCCAACGGGTGGACGATCGGCGCGAACGCCACACTGACCGCGGTGGCGGAACATGCCGGTTTGCGCAAACAGTTCCCCGCGATCACGCAAGCCGCGGCCGACGTTGGCTCTCCACAGATCCGCAACGTGGCCACGGTGGGCGGCAACCTGGCGCAGCACTCCCGCTGCTGGTATTACCGTCATCGCGACGTTGAGTGCCGTAAAAAGGGAGGCACAACCTGTTTCGCCCGCGGCGGCGAGAACAAGTACCATTCGTTGTTCACGCGCTGCATGTGCATCAGCCCACTTGTGTCGAATCTCGCCATCGCGTTTGCCGCGCTCGACGCGCAGGCGGTGGTGCAACGGGGCACGAAGGTCGAGAGGCTCTCCATGGCACAGTTGTATGCGAATGCCATGCGAATTCCGACGGCGCACAATTCTCTTCGTCCCGGCGACCTGATTCTTCGGGTGGAAATACCGGAGACGAGCAATGGTCGCAGCATTTACCTCCAGATGGCCGAGAAGAGCGATTTCGACTGGGCGCTCGTCAGCTGCGCTGCGTCCGCCTCCTTTAGTTCGGGGGTTCTCTCGCGGGTGCGAATCGTGCTTGGCTGCGTCGCGCCGATTCCCTGGCAGGTTGAAGCGGCGAACGAGATGTTGGACGGAAAAGTCCTGACCGAGGAACTCGCGGCGAATGCGGCGGAAGCGATGCTTCGCGACGCGTCGGCCTACTCGGGCAACGGCTATAAGGTGCCGATTGCGCGGGTGCTGGTGGTCCGGGCCCTGAAGGGCTTGGTCGATCCCGCCAGGAGTGAAGAACGGCTCAACTCAAACGCATCATGACAACCGAGACCTGCCGCTATTTTCGGACGAAAAGGATGTACCTCGCCGGCTTCGAGGGATCTGACGCCGACGAGACTGGCGAATCGGGCCCGCAACCGGGTCACTGCTGGTGCAACAAGACCATGTCACCGGTCGGGGACGACGATCGCCTGGTGAGTTCCGTCGACTGCGCTTCGTGTGAACGTGCCTGTTACCAGCGGCGATAAACCCCTGTTGGGTGAAGACGTCGGAGACGGTGCCTGCCGTATCGGCTGGTGCCGGCTGCGCTGAGAGCGCAGCCGGTACAGTGCAAGGGTGGAATCCCGCACGTGCGGGATTGGTTCGATAGCGATGTTGCGAGCAGACCAGCGCCCCAACAGCCCGCCAGGGACGGCGGGCTCCCCTTTGCCTTCGTTGCCACATTCCCGTACACGCCTAATCTGCCGGCTCCGAGTAATCGTCGTGCTTTCCTTCGTAAGCGTGCACTGAGCGGGCCGAGTCGGCCCAACGCGGGAGGTTGTCTTTGCGACCGAGGCGAAGGTCGGCGACTTCTGCCCAAGCCAGCGGATCTGCTCGAGTGAGCATCATTCGGTGGAGTCCCGCGTAAACGATGTCTTCGGGACTGACATGAAGTCTTTCGGCCGCACGAACAATAGGAGCATATTCTTCCTGCTCTAGATGGAGTTTGATGACGGGCATGAGATACCTTTCTTTGCGTCGATTATGCACGCAAGACAGCCGGCTATTCGCCGCATGTCTTGGCGAATCCAGCGCGACTATTGTCGATCGAGCAGCGCGTCCGCGATCAGATGGCTTCCGCAGCGGCTGACGCACGCGTCAACCTCAAGTTCAAACAGAAGGTCGTCACGGCAGACAGCGTTGTGCATGGAAATGACAGGAAGATGCCCCAAATCGTGCATCGAACACCACGCGTCGAAATAGGCTTTGAAGCGAGGCTCTTTGACGTAAGCGGTCGCGCGCGTCACATCGTCGAACGTCATTCCGCGAGAATCCAAGATCGCTCCGATTACGGCCATCGTTCGGTCGATCTGCCTGCTGACGTCTCCCGGCCAGGCGGTTTTGCCGTCCGGTGCGATGCTAGCCGTTCCGGAGACGAGAAGCTGACGCCAGAGCCCACAATCGATTTCCATCGCGCGGCTGAACGAACTGCCATAAGCCGGCGCGGGGCACTGGAGGGGAGAAGCGACTTCCTGCGCATGTGCCCGGCCGTCAAGGGGCCGGAGAGCGCGAGCAGCGAGGATCAGGGCACTTTCAGAGGGGTTACGTGCCCCAATCGCGGTGCTGGCGGGAATCGATCCGTTGCGCCACTTCACGCCGGCGTAATATTCCGATCGTACGTGGTTGAAGGTATCGTACCAGTTGAGGATGTCTTCGTTGTAGAACCAAGTCCGGATGACGTCCCCGACGGAGAACCCGGCGATACCCAGCACCCATTCGAGGTTCGCGAACGTCTGCTGGGTCTGGGCGCCAGGACGCAGGGACAGCGCGGTCGGACCAATTCCGCCCACGAGACAATGTCGCGCTCCGCCATCCTCGTAGACCGATGCCGCGATGGATCCCCCCAGCGGAATTCGGGTCACGGGACGGCCCGTTACCGCAAAGACTTGCAGTCCAGCGATGGGTAGACGGCCGCAGCTTGCGCCCTCGATCCAGGTTACAGGCCAATCCGCTTTGCCCAAAGCAGTCTCCAGGGCGGCGTCGATCTCGGCTCGAGCGCTGAGCGAGCCATAGATCATGACGCTCAAAAGCACGGCTTCCCGGGCTTGCAGCTGCTGGGCTACGCGCTGAAAGACCGCGCTGAGTGGTTCACCCGGCCGCGGCCGTTCGGTGATCACAAATTCCGGACACCGGAGCGTTATCTGCGAAGTTCTTGTTCCAAGCGACTCAAGACCGACCTGATTGAAGCTCATGCAGGGAAGACGTTCCATCGTTGGCTGAGTTACTTGACTACAGCCGAGGCGCGCGAAATCGGCCGTTACAACATCGTGAAATGGCTTCGATTAGGCCGGGTATTATAGGCGAAGCAGTGTAGCCCGGACACAACTACAGCGTCACCTGCTCTGACGGAGGCCTGTGCAGGCAGCCGCAGCCGAAAACTCCATGCACCGAAATTGTCCCTCAGCTCCGCAGAGTGGAATCACCCTCGTCGGCGATTTGTGCCGGTGGCTAATCCCGTGGTTGGCTCTTTTGCCGGCGGCGTTTCTCTCCCGGGAAGCAAGATGCGCGACGGCGAACGGGCCGGATATGAGCGGCGCTTCTCTTTACGAGGCGGGCTCTGCGATTTCTGCCTCTCATGTCATCGATCAAATTGTCGACGCGCGGTTGCGCGAACTGGACATCGAACCCGCGCCCCTTTGTTCGGACGCGGTGTTTGTGAGGCGAGTGTTCCTGGATGTTATCGGCACACTCCCCACGGTGCGGGAAACACGCGAATTCCTATCCGACCAGAGCTTCGAGAAACGCCGGGTGTTGATCGATCGACTGCTCCAGCGACCCGAGTTCGCGGACTATTGGGCGATGAAGTGGAGCGATCTGCTGAGAATCAAGGCGGAGTTCCCGATCAACCTTTGGCCAAACGCCGCCCAGGCATACTATCGCTGGGTATGGACGGCGATCCGCGATAATCTCCGCTACGATCGCTTTGCCTACGAGCTATTGACCGCCAATGGGAGTAACTTTCGCGTAGGGCCGGCGAATTTTTACCGTGCGATGCAGAACCGCGAGCCGACCGGCGTGGCCGGCGCCGTCGCTCTCACGTTCATGGGGACAAGAACGGAGCGCTGGTCCGCGGAGCGCCTGGATCGATTCGCGCGGGTTTTCTCTCAGGTTGGCTCAAAGACAACGGGAGAATGGAAGGAGGAGATTGTTTATTGGAATCGAGCAAAGCCCGCCGATGGCGTTCTGAGTCTGCCGGACGACACCCGGATCGAACTCAGTGCCGATCAGGATCCTCGGGAGGCCTTCGCCCGTTGGCTGATTGGTTCAAAAAATCCTTGGTTTGCCAAAGCGATTGCAAATCGCCTGTGGGCGTGGCTGCTGGGTCGCGGAGTCGTCCACGAGCCGGATGATTTCCACCCGGGTAATCCGCCGTCCAACGCCGCCCTTCTCGCCTATCTGGAGGCGGAGCTGATCGCTGAACATTATGACCTGAAGGAGCTGTTCCGAAGCATTCTCGCCTCCCAGACCTATCAACGGTCCTCCCTCCGCCGCAGCGATCACCCTGAGGCCGGCGCCAATTTTGCTTTCTATCAGGCCCGCCGGTTGGATGCGGAAGTTTTGATTGATGCGCTGAATCAAGTGACCGGTACCACGGAGCGGTATACCAGCGCCATTCCAGAGCCGTTTACCTTCGTGCCACCCACGGTACGAGCGATTGCTCTTCCCGACGCGAGCATCACGAGTTCATTCCTCGAGACGTTTGGTCGTCCCTCCCGCGACACGGGAAGGGAGGGAGAGCGAAACAATCGGATCACGGCGTCGCAGCGGTTACACCTGCTTAACTCCAGCCATATCCAGCGCAAGCTCGAGCAGGGAGAGGGGTTGCAGCCGCTGTTCCGCGCCTCCGTCAATCTGCGCGAAGCAACGGAAACGCTTTATCTTACCATCCTGTCGCGCTACCCGACGCCGGCCGAACGACGCATCGTCGAGTCGTATGTCGCGGCAAATTCTGCTCGCCGCCGAACCGCGATGGTGGACATCGCGTGGGCATTGATCAACAGCGCCGAATTTCTCTACCGCCACTAGGTGCTCAACATTCCATCTTATGATCCTTCACCACAGCGACGACCCCCGGCTTTGGAATCTCGAAGCCGAGCTTAGCCTTCTCGGTTTTCGGGGAGCGCCGGTGTCACGGCGCGAGGCGCTTCGCCTGGGCCTACTCGGTACCGCCAGTCTCCTGCTCGGCGATAGACCTTTTTCCTCCGCGATTGCTGCTCCAGCCGTGGTCCCAAACGCTCCGGCAAGGTCGGTGATCCAGATATGGTTGTGGGGCGGTCCAAGCCATCTGGACACGTTCGATCCAAAGCCGGACGCTGGCGCCGACTACTGCGGACCGTTGCGAGGCGTGCTCCCGACGAATGTTGCGGGGCTGCAGGTCGGCGAGCTCTTGCCGCTTCTGGCCAAACAGGCTGACAAGTATTCCCTCATTCGCGGAATGACTCACGGCGTAAATGCTCACGAGACCGCGTCGTACACCGTGCAAACGGGCCGACCTGCCGGCGGTCGAGATGTGTTCCCGGGAGTCGGCTCGGTCGTTTCGCTCTTCAAAGGCTACGATGGCGGATACAAGGGACTGCTTCCTCCTTACGTCGTGCTGACGGAATTGCAGGGTCGATTTTCCGAAGCCGGGTTTCTTGGTTCGCGCTACAAGCCGTTCGCCACCGGAGGAGACCCGAACGCGACACGGTTCATGGTCGAAGGCGTCGTGGCCCCGGGAATTTCCGACGAACGTCAAAACGCACGGCGGGAATTGCTGCATCGGCTCAATTCTCTGGAACACGCGAACCGCGCAGGAGACCCGAGCCTGGCGGCCCTGGGTCAGTGCGAAGCCGAGGCTTACGAGATGATTCTTGGGGACGCCGGCCGGGTCTTCGATCTTTCCCAGGAAAGTAACGAGGTGCGCGATCGCTATGGGCGGACCACCTTCGGCCAGTCGTGTCTGATGGCGCGCCGACTGGTGGAGCGCGGGGTACCGTATGTGACCATCAACTACAAAGGATGGGATACGCACAAGCAGCATTTCCAAGCGATGCGGCGCAAGCTGCCCGAGTTCGACCGAGGGCTGGCCACGCTGCTGGCGGATCTCGCGGCCAGAGGGTTGCTGGAGAGCACGATTGTCTGGGCGGGCGGCGAGTTTGGACGCACCCCGAAAGTCCTGTGGGAGGCACCGTGGAATGGAGGCCGCGGTCACTGGGGAAAAGCCTATACGACGCTCGTCGCGGGTGGAGGGTTCAAAGGAGGCCGGGTCGTGGGCGCAACCGATCGCCGCGGCGAGGAGGTCATCGACCGACCTGTGCATCCCAGTCAACTGATCGGGGCCGTATATGAACGGCTCGGTATTTCCCCCGAAGCCAAACTCCCGCACCCCGAAGCCGCTGACGTACGCGTAATCGGCGTTGAAAGCGGCCAGGAACCGGGCCGTGGGGTACTTGCCGACCTTGTCTGACCTCCTGCCATGCACACGAAATGTCGTCTGTGGGTTCTATTCGGGATCGTTGCCAGCTTTGCAGCGCCTGTGAGTTCGATTCGAGCGCAGCCATCGCGTTCCACACCGCGCCTCGGATTCGTCTATCCCGCGGGCGCGCAGCGTGGGACGAGCGTCAAAGTCGCGGTTGGCGGGCAAAATCTAGGAGGCGCGACTCGACTGATCGTATCGGGCGATGGCGTTACCGGAGCTGTCATCGACTACGACCGTCCTTTATTGCAAAAGGAAATCAACGCGCTTCGCGATAAATTGCAGAAATTGCAGGAGAAACGCGACGGTAACAAGCCCGAGGACAAAGGCGGACTCACGCCAGCGGAGCGGACTCAGCTCGCCGAAATAAGGGAGAAACTGGCCGCACGTCCAAGTCGACCTGCCAATCCGGCTCTGGCTGAGACGGTGAACATGGAGGTCGTTGTCCATCCGAATGCGAAAGCGGGGCGGCGGGAACTGCGCTTGCTCACATCTGCCGGTCTTTCCAATCCGATCGGTTTTTTCGTGGGAGAATTACCCGAGCGCACCGACGCGCCCGTCATAGCCACCACTCAGACCGGTTCGTCGTCACATGCGCGGGGGGTTCTGCCGCAGGCTCCGCGGCCAACCGTGTCGTCAGTGGCGGCTCTTCCGTGTAGCCTCAACGGTCAGATCTTGCCTGGGGAGGCAGACCGTTGGGTGTTTCACGCCAAGAAAGGGCAGCACATCGTTATTGAGGCCAAAGCAAGAGGACTGAACCCGTATCTGGCGGATGCAGTGCCCGGCTGGTTTCAAGCTACCTTGGCTTTGTTTGATTCGAAGGGCAGGGAATTAGGCTATTCCGACGACGGCGATTTCGATCCGGATCCGATGCTTAACACGACGATCCCGGAAGACGGCGACTATCTTCTGGAAATCAAAGATGCCCTCTATCGAGGTCGGGAAGATTTCGTTTATCGAATTTCCGTCGGCGAACTCCCATTTGTGAGCCACCTGTGGCCGCTGGGAGTCGGGGTGGGAGAGCGTGTTCATCTCGAAGTTGCTGGAGTGAACCTGCCCAAGACCGGGTATGACTTCGACGCTAGCGGCCGGAGTCCGGGGCTCTTTGAATTGCCGATCGTGGGTGCAGCCGAAAATACGAAGCGACTTCGATTTCTCGTCGATGCCTATCCCAGCATCGCTGAGAAGGAGTCCAATGGATCCAGCGAAAATGCGCAGCCGGCAACTCTTCCCGTCGCGGTGAACGGCTGCATCGATACTCCCTTCGACCGCGATGCGATCCGTTTCGACGGAAGGCAGGGCGAGAGAATTGTCGTGGAAACCTATGCGCGCCGCCTGGGATCTCCGCTGGATTCGGTGTTGGAGATCGTGGGTCCCGCCGGAAACCGCATTGCGGTTGTGGACGATACTGAAGACAGATCGCAGGGATGGCTGCCTCACCAGGCCGACTCCCAGTTGATTGCCAGTCTCCCTTCAGACGGAACATATGTCGTGCTTCTTTCCGATGCGCAAAGTCGAGGAGGATCTGAGTATGGATACCGTCTGCAGATCCGTCGTCCCGCTCCAGACTTTCAACTGCGGGTGGTTCCCTCCACGCTCAATCTCCCTGCGGGGACGAGCACGACGGTCGTTGTGCATGCCATACGCCGAGATGGATTTGCCGGCGAGATCGACCTGCGCCTGACGGATGTTGACGGAGCGTCCGGTTTAGAACTCGCGGGAGCGCGATTACCTCGAAACGCAGATCGCATTCGGCTCACATTGCGGGCTGGTCCGCAGACCGAAGGAATCGTCCGGCTCGCAATGGAGGGGACCGCAGTGGTGGAGGGGAAGAAGATCGTTCGGCGGGTTCTTCCAGCGGATGATGTGATGCAGGCCTTCGCGTATCACCATTTGGTCGAAGCGAGCGAATGGATCATTAACGTCGCCGGACGCGGACTGCCC
The DNA here is from genome assembly GCA_964546955.1 of uncultured Opitutaceae bacterium. Classification (GTDB taxonomy): domain Bacteria; phylum Verrucomicrobiota; class Verrucomicrobiia; order Opitutales; family Opitutaceae; genus CAZJLP01. Next base: position 110,703 of record CAZJLP010000005.1, read on the forward strand.
TTGCGCGTCGCTCAGTCCGGCCGTTTGCAGCTGCCGCCGGGAGGCCTGGCCTATTTGCCCTTGGACAACGCTGCGCGTCGAAGCGAGGCAGGCCTGCGCTTTGAACTGAGCGATCCCCCGGAGGGCGTTTCGCTCAAGGGCATTGAGTACAGGCAGGGCAAGCCGGTCATTGTCTTTGCTTGCGATTCAGCGAAAGCGCAGCCGGGCCTGCAAGGCAACCTGATCGTGGTTGCGTACTCCGACCGGCTGTCGTCTGCCGGCGCGAAAGGCGGAAACGCGCCACGTCAACAGCGCAATAGCGTCGGCGTCCTGCCGGCGATTCCCTTCGAGATCGGCTCGGGCGGTACTCGTGCGAAAATGACAAAATCTGCGCAGTAATCGAGCTTCCTTTGCCCGAAGCGCAAAAGCAGCGTCACGGTGGCATCCAAACCTATCGGATCGGACTAGCGCTGCTTGTTGGCGGCGAGTGCGGTCGGATGCTTCTGATTATGTCACATCCCGAAATCATTCAGGGCGGCATGGGCGTCGCCGTATCGAACTGGCGGCTCGCACGCGCCGTCGCCCAACTTGGACAGCTCGGCGTGGTGTCAGGAAGTCTCCTTGCTGCCGTCTTAGTCCGCCGGCTTCAAGACGGAGATCCGGACGCGAGTATGCGTCAGGCGCTCGAACATTTTCCCGTCTCAGGCGTGTCGGCGCGGATACTCGAGGAGTATTTCGTGCCGGGAGGCATCCCCAAAAACCGCCCCTACAAGCTGGCAGCGATGCCAACCCTCGTGCCCAATCGCGCGCTCGAAGAAGTGACTGTCGCGGCGAATTTCGTTGAGGTCTTTTTAGCCAAGCGAGGCCATCAGGGTAAAGTTGGCATCAATCTACTGGAAAAGATCCAGCTCGCCACACTTCCATCACTCTATGGCGCAATGCTCGCAGGCGTCGATTACGTGTTGATGGGCGCCGGCATACCTCGAACCATCCCCGGCGTGTTGGATGGACTTGCGCGAGGCGACGGTATGACGCTTCGGGTGGATGTCAGTGGAGCAATTTCGCAGAAAAGCTATTTTGCTTCGTTCGACCCGGAGGAGTTCCTCAAAAAAAGCCCGCCTCCGTTAAAACGGCCGCATTTCCTGGCCATCGTTTCGTCGGCGACACTGGCTACATCGCTGTTGCGAAAGTCCAACGGCGAGATAGACGGTTTTGTGGTCGAAAGTTCCAGCGCGGGGGGGCACAACGCTCCACCGCGGGGAGCCGCTCAACTGAGCGAAAGGGGGGAACCGGTGTATGGAATTCGTGATGTGCCAGACCTTGAAACGATCCGCGCGCTCGGGAAACCGTTTTGGCTTGCCGGCTCGTTTGGACGCCCAGGCAAACTGAACGACGCGCGTCGTCTTGGAGCGCGTGGCATCCAGGTGGGCACGGCCTTCGCTTTCTGCGAGGAGTCGGGGCTCTCGGCGGGCGTGAAACAGAGTGCACTCGAAAAAATTCTCGAGGGAAAGGCGATTGTCTTCACTGATCCGTTAGCATCGGCGACGGGGTTTCCGTTCAAAGTTCTACAGTTGGATGGCACGCTCTCCGACAAGACGGCGTATGAGAAAAGGCCGCGGATTTGCGACTTGGGCTACCTTAGAGAACCCTGGGAGCGAAAAGACGGAAGCATTGGATATCGCTGTGCTGGAGAGCCAATAGACGATTTTCTTTCCAAGGGAGGATTACTGGCTCAAACAGTCGGCAGAAAGTGCCTCTGCAATGGACTCCTGGGTACGATCGGGCTGGGGCAACGCCGTCAGGGTGGCCTGATTGAGTTGCCGTTAGTGACCGCGGGTGGTGACGTCGCGCACTGCGCCGATCTGCTGCAGGCTGGCGCCAAAAGCTATTCGGCAGCGGACGTGATGCAATCGCTGCTTCGAGAAGATCAACGGGGTGAATCGAAACGGGCGAATCGAGAAACGAGAGTTTAGTCCACCAACGTCTCAACATGAAGGAAGTTTCTGCGTCTCTTGCGAATCGCCTCCTTGTCTGCCGGGACGATGGTCACTGCGCAGGGAGAGGCTTTTAGCACGGCGTTCGTGGTCGATCCGACGATGAAGTCGTACATCGCGGAATGTCCGTGGGATCCCATGACGATCAAGTCGGTGTCGAACTCTCCCGCGTAGTGCACGATTTGTAAGGCAACCGAGCCGCGTCCCATCTGGTATTCGGCCGCGATTCCATTGTCCTTCGCCATCAGCGTCACGGCTCGCAGCAGTAGCCGTGCCCGCTCCTCTTTCTCCGTTAGCGCCTTGCCAACCTCCGCTGAGGTCGAACGCAAACCATCGATGGAGGGGGTCGGATAGACGATGTAGAGAAAGATCAACTTCGCATTCCGATCCTTTGCCAGCGAGATGGCTGTCCGGATCGTCTTTTCAGTGACGTCCGAAAAATCGATGGGAACAAGGAATGTGTTCATGAGTGAGTTTGCAGGATGCCAATGGCCTCAGATAGCGGCGGATTCGGTTTCACGGAGCGATCCACGGCGCGGTTCGTTACCGGAGTCATACGGGACGAGAACAAGCGGGCAGTGGGCATTCTTCAGCACCTGTTTGAACGTTTCCCCCACCGTGGCCCCATTGATGGCGTCATAGTGGTGGGAACCCATGACGATCAGATCGGCGCCGGTCGCTTTGGCTTCCTTCAAGATTTGGTCCACCGCTGCGCCGCGCGAGACCCTCGCGTTCGCGATGATGCCTTGGTCACGCGCTTTCCTGACGATACCACGCATTCGTGCCTCGGCATACGCGTCGGCAACTTCTGACTCCTTGCTCTCGGCGGGGGCGACGACGTTTCGCACATGGAGGAAAACCACGTTGACGTGTATGTCTTGGACTAGGGCGAGCGCGGCCGCCGCGGTCTTTTCGGATATGGGCGAGAAGTCGAGCGGAACAAGGATGGTTTTCATGGTGCAATCCTATACGCAAGGCCGGTCGGCGGCTGCGCGCCCGTTGCCATTGAATGGGCGTAAATTGCCGGGGAGCGCGGTCGCGGCTAGCGAAGTCCGGCGTGGCCTGCCGATTCGACGCAGTCTTCGGCTGGGCGACGGCGATCTTCTTCGAGAATTGCATCTACTCGCATGTAGTAGTTCACCGCTCCCGTCCCCACTACGAAGGTGAAGCGCTGTGCAAAACGTGCCGCCAGATCCCGCATTGCGAAGTTGTCATGTAGAACGTAGGCCCGGATGGTCGTTATGCCCTTCGATTGCGCGATACTGGCCAATTCAAACAGAAGACGTTTGGCAAAACCCAATCGGCGCTTCGATTCGCGCACTACGATGCCGAGTTCGGCGGTGACGTTGTCGACTTCCGTATAGTAGCGTCCAATGGCGTGAAGAACCTCGTCGGACCCGACGCGCTCGAATACGCCGAGGGCAATGTTTCGCACCTGATCGACGCCCACGAGTTGGGCGGCGTGTTCATGCGTCATGTCGTTCAACGGATATCCATAGCGGAGGTACACGGTATCGGGCGTGTGGGAGTGAAAAAAGTCGAGCAGACGTTGGTCGTCCGCGGACGAAAGGGGACGAACCAGGTGATTGGGCGGTAGGCGTTTCATAAAGGGGTGTGATTTGCACGGGTCTTAATTAAGTTCTTGGTCCATTTGTTTCATTTCAGGTGTTTCCCGTTTGCTTTGCCAAAGGGCCCAACCGACTGCGCCCGCGCAAATGAGGGTGACGACAATTCCGATTGCGGGTCCCCCGGTCGAACGCGGATCGAGGAGATTGTGGTCAATCACGATGCCGAGCGTAAGGAGACTGACCATGTTCATCACTTTGATCAGCGGATTGATGGCCGGCCCGGCCGTGTCTTTCAGTGGGTCGCCGACCGTATCTCCGGTGACGGCCGCCTTGTGTGCTTCGGAACCTTTGCCGCCGTAGTGTCCGTCCTCGATCAATTTTTTCGCGTTGTCCCACGCTCCGCCAGCGTTCGCCATAAAAACCGCGAGCAATTGTCCGGAAAGAATCGTGCCGGCGAGGAATCCTCCGAGCGCCTGGGTGCCGAGTAAAAAGCCGACCAGAATCGGCGTCAAAATGGCCAAGAATCCCGGACCGATCAACTCCTGCTGAGCGGTGGCGGTGCAGATGCCGACCACGCGGCCGTAGTCCGGCTTCTTTGCACCGCTCCAGATCTCCTGGTCGCGGAATTGCGCTCTGCACTCTTTGACGATCAGGAACGCGGCGCGGCCCACCGCGCGAATCAACATCGAGCTAAAGAGGAAGGGCACCGCGCCGCCGAGAAGAAACCCAATGAAAACGATCGGGTGGGCGACCGTCAGTTTTCCCGCCTCGGCCAGGTATTGCGCGGACGTCATTTCGCTGATTTTGTCCTCGCTGCCGACGGCGATTACCGCGATGAAGCTTGCGAACAAGGATACCGCCGCGATGACGGCCGAGCCGATCGCAATCCCTTTCGTTTCGGCCTTGGTCGTGTTTCCCACCGCGTCGAGGTCAGCCAGGATCTGCCGTGCGCGCCGATAGCTTCCCTTTTCGCGGCGCTCCATTTCTTCCGCCTCATAACCCATCTCGCCGATCCCGTTTGCGTTGTCGGCCACGGGGCCGAAAACATCCATCGAAATGGTGTTCCCTGTGAGAGTCAGCATGCCGATGCCGGTCATTGCGACTCCGTAGGCAACGAAGAGCGGCGGCGTGCCGAGATAGCACAGGTACGAGAGGAAGATAGCCACCGCGATCACGAAGACGGAGGCAACGGTGCTTTCGTAACCGACGGCGAAACCTTGAATGATGTTGGTCGCATGCCCTGTCTGGCAGCTTTTGGCCAGGCCCCGCACTGGAGCATGGGAGGTATGGGTGAAATAGCTGGTCACCTTGTTGAGCGCGATCGCCAAGACGACGCCGATCAGGCAGGTGAGGACAGGCCGCATATCTGTGTTGGGCAATCCGAACGTAGCCCACCAAGGCAACGAGGAAGGATCCCCTCCGGGGAAACCAGCCTTGGCCATCGGATTTGCGGCAAGGTAGGTGGAATCGAAGCGAAGATAGAACGCGCCGAGGATGAAGAAGCCGAGGACAGAAATGGCCGAGCCGATCCAGAAGCCATTGTGGACGCTGCGAAGGGCGGTGTCCGAAGTGTCCTTTGCCCCGGCCTTGACGGTGTACGTGCTGATGATCGATCCGAGCACCCCGATGCCGCGAACCAGCAGAGGAAAGATGACGCCGATATGGCCGAAACTCGCCAGGCCGAGGATCATGGCGGCGACGATAGTGACTTCGTAGCTCTCGAAGATATCGGCGGCCATGCCGGCGCAATCGCCAACATTGTCACCGACATTGTCCGCAATGGTGGCGGCATTGCGCGGATCGTCTTCGGGGATATTTCTCTCGATTTTTCCCACGAGGTCCGCGCCCACGTCGGCGGCCTTCGTGTAAATGCCGCCACCCACGCGCATGAACAGCGCTAGCAATGTGCCGCCAAAGCCAAATCCAAGCAGGGCTTCGTAGGCTTGTTCTCCATACGCCAAAAAAATGACGGTTCCGCCGAGCAGTCCCAAGCCGTCGGTCAACATGCCCGTCACGGTTCCCGTGCGATAGCCAAGTTGCATCGCCTCGCCATAAGACCGGGTCGCGGCGGCCGCCACGCGCAGATTCCCGGTCGTCGCGAGCCTCATGCCGACAAAGCCAACGGTCCAACTGAAGAGCGACCCAAGGAGAAAGGCTCCCGCGCGGCCGAACTGGAAGGCCGAGTCGTGGCCTTGGGTCGTGAAGAAGAGGATGACGGTGATCAGGATGATCAATGGACCGATTTTCCGAAACTGCGCCGACATATACGCGTTTGCTCCTTCCCGGACGGCGGACGCCACCGCCTGCATTCGGTGCGTGCCGGAGTCCGCGCGTTTTATCTGCAGGGCAAGCATCCAGGCGTAGAGGAGCCCGGCGATGGCGACTCCGAGAACCACGAGAAGAGCCGTAATCTCGAGGGCGGTATACTTGGGATCGTTGAAAAGTTTGAAGTACTCGAAGCCTCGGGCTGGCGGCGCGCCCGGGACCGCCCCCAGATGCGATTGCGCATAGAATGCCGCCGGGAAAAATGCGGCAAGGCACCATAGGTACATTCGCGGCAGACGGCGGCGAAAAGACTTGGAGGGGACGAGGGACATAAAACGTGGCAGGGATCGATCAGGTATTCGCCGACTTCCACCATTTGGCGTGAAGCGTTTCCAACTCGTCCCGGCTCGGCATCGGGAAGTACCGGAACGAGTCGCCGCCTTGGGCCGCGACGTAGAATCCGCGATGCAGTGTGCGGAAGAGCAAGTGGTGTTGCAGATCGCGGATCACTGTCTTTGCCGTTTTGTTTGGCTTTGTCCGCAACTCCCGGAGGCAATCGCGCAGGTGCTCCAAATTGCCGTACGGCAGGTTGTCGACTTCCCGATCGTCAGGATCCCGGCTTAACCCATCCAGGCGCAAGTCCGCGAACACCACGGCCGGCAAGGAAACCCGTTGGCTGGAATCGGTGATGTGGCGAGCGAGAGTGAGCGGATCGAGCAGGCTGACAATCCGGGGCGTGGCCGGGCAAAGCTCCTGGTAGAGATGAAACCGAGCGCCATCCTCGGCGGGATGCGGCCGGTGTGGAAGTGTCAGCACTCGTCCGTCGATGGTCGCGAGATGAAGCGTTTCAAGCGCTTCAACCGGAGTTTGTTCCAGCACCCGGTAAACGCTCAAATACAGCGATCGGCGAGGCTCGGCGGGGTTGGATCGGTTGAGCGAGGGATCGATCCGCAGCGCGAGCAGTTGTGCGGTCGCATAGGAATCGGTCACCTTGAAGAAAATGGCCTGGCCCCGGGAGCGGTTCTGCGGTCCGACTGCAAAGTAGTGTCCGAATTGCTCCGGCGGCAAATGAGAGGCAATGAGGGCCTCTGGAATCAGTGACAAATACACGAAGGCTTTCATTGGGAAGCGCCGTGCCGTGGAATTGGCGCGACGGATCAGGTTAAGCTGGACGCGATATTCCGGCTACGCGCCCCTTGCCCAATGCTGCGTGAGAATTGCTTTGTCTCACGCGCCCGTACAGCGGCGGCATCGTTCTCGTGTGCTAGTCGATGATTCTGCGAAGCGCCCAGCCTAGAACTCGCAACGCCAGAACCTCCCGCTCCGGCGCGCCCCAAGATTTGCATAGCACTCGCCAATCCATGCGCAGCCCGTGGAAGGCCCATAAGCTACCATCCAAAGCGTGACTTTGAGCATCCAAAACTCCGGCAACGAGCTCGATCGGAAGGACTGCCCGCCCTTCACGACCGCTCCCAGGGAGGCTTTCTGACCTCAACTCTCAACCGACAATCACCATGAACCTGGCGGTAAATTATATGGGATTGAAACTGGCAAACCCGATTATCCCGGGAGCATCGCCTTTCTCTACCAACCTCGATCAAGTTCGGCGGTTAGAGGATGCCGGCGCAGCAGCCATCGTCATGCATTCGTTGTTCGAGGAGCAGATCGTCCAGGAAACGGTGGCGCATCTGCCGCCTTGTCGGGTTCTCGATCCGCGCTTTTCCGAGGCCGTCTCGTTTTTTCCCCGTCCCAGCGCTTTCCCTCTCGGCCCGCAGGAATACCTGGAGCAGCTCCGGCGAGTCAAAGAGGCGGTGCATGTCCCCGTCATTGCGTCGCTGAACGGCGCGCATCCTGGAAGCTGGATCGAGTACTCGCGGCTGCTGGAGCAGGCGGGCGCGCGAGCGCTCGAGCTGAATGTATATTTTCTGCCATCGGAGCCCGATTGTAGCGGGCTGGAGGTCGAGCATCGGCTTTTCGAGATCGTGCGGGAGGTGCGGGACACGGTTCAGATCCCCATCGCCGTGAAACTTTCGCCCTTTTATTCGTCGCTTCCGCATGTGGTCGAACAGCTGCGCGGCTTGGGCGTGAACTCGGTGGTCCTCTTCAGCCGGTTCAGTCAACCGGAGATCGACATCGAGCAGTTGGAAACCAGGCCTGCTTTGGAGTTGTCGGATTCGTCCGAATTGCTGCTCCGGTTGCGCTGGACCGCGATGCTCACCAAACGAATCAAGTTGCCGATTGTCGTGAGCGGGGGAGTGCACACCTACTCAGACGTGGTCAAGGCAATCATGACCGGAGCGACCGCGGTACAGACCGTCTCGGCTCTGCTGAAGAACGGACCCGACTATCTCGGCGTCCTTGTGCGCGAACTCCGCGAGTTCATGGACGAGCAGGATTACTCTTCGATCGAGCGTTTTCAGGGATGCCTCAGCCTCAAGTACTGCCCGAACCCGGAGGCCTTCGAGCGCACCAACTACCTGAGAACTCTGCAACTGCGACCATAATGATTTCGCTTAATGACCAAAACGCTCCGACCGCCTCGCGGTTGGAGAGCCTGCTCGGCAAATACAACGTGTCGGGTCCACGCTACACCTCGTATCCGACCGCGCCGCAATTTCGCACCGACTGGGATCAGGAGGTCCTGGCTGAAGAGCTGAGGAGCGACAATGCGAACTCGGCGTCGCCCTTGTCTCTGTACGTGCATCTGCCGTTTTGCGAACAACGTTGCTGGTTCTGCGGATGTACGACGGTCATCACGCGAAACCATCGGGTGACCGCGTCCTACCTGGATGACGTCGAGCGTGAAATGTCGCTCGCAGCCGGCGAGATCAACTGCGAACGCCCGGTGGTCCAGGCCCACTTCGGAGGAGGAACTCCCACTTTCCTTAGCGCCGAGGAGCTCTTGCGTTTGGCCGCGATGCTGCAGACACGTTTTCGGTTCTCGGATGCGACCGAGTTTTCGGTCGAGATCGATCCCCGCCATCTCACTCCCGAACATGTAGCGGCGTTTCGCTCCATGGGTTGCAATCGCGCCTCTCTGGGAGTTCAGGATTTCAACCGCAAGGTCCAACGCGCAGTACATCGGGTTCAGCCTCGCGAGATGACGGAAAATGCGGTGTGCCAGCTTCGCGATGCCGGCTTTCGATCGATCAACCTCGATCTGATTTACGGGCTGCCGCAACAGACCCCCGCGTCGTTCGAGGAAACGTTGGACCAGGTGTTGGCGTTGAAACCGGACCGCCTCGCGGTTTTCAGCTATGCGCATATCCCGACCATCAAGCCGGCGCAACGAATCTTCGATCAGCAGGGCGGGCTCCCGTCTCCGGACGAGAAATTGGCGATGCTGGCGCTTTCCGTGGCGAAACTCACGCAGGCGGGGTACTGCTGCATCGGCATGGATCACTTCGCCAAGGCGGACGACGAACTGGCGATTGCCCAGCGCAATGGAACCTTGCATCGAAATTTCCAGGGCTACACCACGTGCTCGGAAGCGTCATTGTACGCTTTCGGCATGTCCGCCATCTCCCAAACGCGGTACTCGTACCGACAGAATCACAAGGGCCTGGCGGACTACAGCCGGGCCATCCGCGGAGGCTCGCTGCCAACCGAACGTGCTCTGCTTGTCTCGGAAGAGGATTTGATTCGCCGGGAGATCATCCGGCGCATCATGTGTGACGGGCAGGTGTCGTATGCAGCCCTCTCGAGTCGGCTGCAGATTGACTTCGAACGGTGCTTCGCGAACGAGATCGAATCTCTCAATTCTTTGGAGGCCGATGGTCTAGTCGAACGCTTTAAGGGAGGCTTCACCATCACTCCCATTGGTCGACTGCTGGTTCGGATCATTGCCATGCGTTTTGACGCGTATCTCGGAGCAGGCCCCAAAACATTCTCCCGTACCATTTGACCTCGTCCATGCCTTTCAGGATCTGCAAGACTTTTACCGTCGAGAATGGGCACTTGCTCTCAAAGCACTCGGGCAAGTGTCGGTTTCCCCACGGACATAGCCGCCGAATCGAGATCGTACTCGAATCGCCAGGCCTCGACTGCAACGATATGGTTTGCGATTTCAAACGATTGAAAGAGCTGGTGCAGGGTTTCGTCGACCGGCTCGATCACGCAATGTGTATCAATACCGCGGACACGCATTACGCCTTTTATAGCCAAGCCTACCCGCGGATCGTTCCGTTCAAGGATGCCGATCCGACAAGCGAACTGATGGCCAAGACCCTTTTTGACGAAACCTTGGCTGCCTTAGCCCGGGATCCCATTTGCGCGGGAGGACACCCGATCAGAGTGGTACGCGTGCGCATCCACGAAACGGACACGAGCTGGGCGGAGTACGAGCGCTGACCCGATGGACAATCCCCTTCCGCTCTTCCGAGAATGGTATGGGATGGCTCAACGCCACTCGCAGGTGGCCGATGCCTCGGTGATGTCGCTCGCTACCTCGAGCAGAGAGGGCCGACCCTCCGTACGCATGGTCCTGCTGAAAGGGTTCGATGAGCAAGGTTTTGTATTTTATACCAACCTCTCGAGCCCTAAAGCCAAGGACTTGGCGGAGAATCCCCAGGCAGAGCTTTGTTTCCATTGGGCGCCATTGAGCAAACAAGTGCGCATCCATGGAGGGGTCGAACCGGTGCCCCTGCAGGAGGCAGACGCCTATTTTGCCTCTCGGCCCCGGCTCAGCCAATTGGGGGCATGGGTCTCACATCAGTCGACAGTGATGCCTCACGCGCTGAGTCTGGAGACAGCCGTGGCTTCCGCGGCGATACGCTTCGGAACCGGCCCCGTGCCACGTCCGTCGCACTGGTCGGGATTCAGGCTGAAACCGACTACCATCGAGTTTTGGATCGAAAAGCCCTTTCGTCATCACGATCGTTTCTTGTACCGCAAGACCGCCGACGGGTGGTCGAAGGAGCGCCTCTTTCCATAAGGTGCCAGGGGGGGCGAGTCGCGGTGTGGACTGGCGAAAAAAGATTCGGGCTCACGACCAACGATCCGGTGAATCGGAAAGGCCTAGGCTTCCGTTTTCGGCAGGCTAGCGGGAATTTCGACCGGATGGGGATGGCGGCGCTTTTCTTCGCTGCGATGCGTCCGTTCCGACAACATGCGATTCAGTTTTTCCACCACGAGTGTAACCGACCTGTACAGATTGTCCGTGCTTTTGGAGACGACAAGGTCGGGGCCGCGCAACTCAACGACCGCTTTCGCGGTGTAGTACTTCTCGCCCGCGTGGAGACCGGTATCTTGGAGATCCAGTCGGATCCGGACAATATGCCGGTTGTGCCGCAGCAATTTCTCCAATTTGTGATTGATGTCTTCCAGCGCGCTATCGCTGAGGACGTGTCCGGTGACTAGAATCTTGGGGTTCATGACTGAAAATCGAGACTGGCCTTGAGCTCCGCGATTGCCGGGATCGGCAGGAGTTGGGCGCGTCGGTCTGACGTGGCGTCTATGCTTGTGCCTTTCGTGCCTTCCGCCCCGCCGTGCGGTTCGTTGCCGAGGGAGGGGCGTCCACGCGCCCAGGAGCGATTCCCTTGCCCTGCTTGGCGAGGTCGAGGAAGAACTGATTCTTGCGTTCGAGGAGCCTTTGTTCGTCTGAAAAACTCAGGATGGGTTCGTCGCGTTTCATAGTGAGATAAGAGGGGGGTTGGAGTGCGCACGAAGTATAACTGACCGCCTTGCGGCGGGCTGCGCATGTTTTGGCGAGTAATGGCCCATTCTTGCCCGAAGCCACCTCAAGAAGTGCGCACGATGTGACAATCCCTGCGGTGAAAAATGCCCGGCGTTTCGACTATGCTACGATCATGAGCACGATTCTCGTTCCAATCGATTTTTCGGACGGCACCCCTGCAGTTCTGGAACACGCCGTAACGCGGGCCAGGGATTGCCAGGCGGATCTCGTGCTGTTGCATGCGATCAACTCTGACGCGGATTTTCGCAGTTTTCCGACGTTTCACAACCAGACACCCCAATGCGAGCAACGGCGGGCGAGACGCCGCTTGAACCAATTCACTGTCACCGTACGACGAGCAAGCGTAGCCGTCTCGAACTGTGCTGTGCGGGGTGGCGCGGTTACAACGATTCTAGACGCGGCCAAAAGGCTTCAACCGGCCTTCATCGTCATGGGCTCGCACGGTTACGAACCGCGCTCCGAAATCGCCTTCGGGCCGACCGTCGAAGGCGTTTTGGAAAAGGCGCCGTGCGCGGTGGAAGTTGTCCCGACGCGAAATGCGCAACCCAGAAGCCTAAAGGATACTCTTCAGTATCTCGCCAGGGCACTCTGCGAGAGAGAGCAATCGAAGAAGCCCTGCACTGCTTCACGACGTTCTTAATTAAGAGCCTCCAACTCGGGCCAAAGGGATTAAAGGGTAGGGAGAGGCCCGCCTCTACCTCGCGATCCGTTGTTCGGGCTTCTGAACCAATATCTTGGAGAATAGCGGTAGGAAGCGTCACTCAAGATATGCATACGAATCGCCAAGGGGTGCGGCGCAGGGAGCAAGCTTTTGTGTTAAGACTTGGCCACTATGAAACGCGCTTTCTTAGACGCCCTGGGCGCGCGCCGGGCGGTCATCAAACACCTCTGGGAGGCGGTGCTCCGGCAAGCGCCAGTGCATACGCCGTTAGGCCATCCGGATACCCTGATCTACATGATGGACGAGACTCTGGATCGATTGTTTTCGCTGACGCGCAGCCGCTCCACCCCTGAGTGGCTCGCGGAACATCCGTTGACGGGTCCTCCTCTCGGAAAATCCTGTCGCTGTGCACTGAATCCATTGCTGACGTATTTCTTTGCGGCGGAATCCGCGTTGGTCGCGACAATACGATTGCTCAAGCCGTGCCCAGAGTTTTCCGAGCACGACATCCTCGTGTCAGAGAGCCAGCTCCTCTTTTCGCTGCATGTCTTGGGCCATCAGGAAATGAATGCTTTCTGTGAAGTGTGTCAGATCGAAATTCCTTCGGCGAACGGAAGCAATCCGAGCGCCGCGGTGCCAAGTTTCTGCCCCTTCAAGGCTGAACTGCGCGAAATCGAAGCCGCCAAGAACGGATGAAACTCAGGCTGCACGACAAGGGTCGTGCGCCTCACCCTTCAGATTTTGCCCAAATGCATGCGGTGCCGATAGGTGCTCGGCGACTCCCCTGTGACTTTGCGGAAAACGCGGTTGAATTGGGAAAGTGACTGAAACCCCACCTCATACGCGGCCTCGCTGATTCGAACGTGGGGATTCAGCAGGAGGTTCTTCACCTTTTCGATCCGAAGCCGGGCAATGTATTCGGTGAAGGTGAGGCCGGTTGTCTTCTTGAAGACCTTGCAAAAATAGAAGGCGCTCATGTTGACCACCCTGGCGACGCTCTCGAGAGAAAGTTCTTCGGTCAGGTGGTCGCCGATGTAGGCGCGCGCCCGCGCCACGGGGGGTGCTTCCTTGTTGTGCTCCTGCGTCAGGAGTTGATTGCTGAGCGCGGAGAGGTGCTGCGCGAAGATGCTCAGCAACCGCACCATCGATTCATATTGTTCGACCGAGAGCACCCGGGTTTGAAAGTACGCCTCTTCGAGCCGTTTGAGATCCACGTCGGAACCCCATTGCAAGAGCAGGCGAGTGGTGCGGGAGAGCTCTTCTTTCGTGGGACGATGAAGCAGCACCTGGCCGGTCTGGAGAAACGCGATGAGATCTTCGCCCACGCGGATCGGCACCGCCGTGTCGCATAGCCCCGCGAAACAATTCAGTGTCTTCGCCTCAAGCTGCGCCTCTTCAACGATGCGTTGTTGCATCTGGAGACATGCCGCGCAGGAGCGATTCGAGGTCGCCATTAGCGTACAGAAGGAATTCGTCTTTGGACTATCGGCCAGATGAAGCTGGAGCGTCTCGAAAGGTCTCAGGGTAAGGGGAAGTCCCGTCGCGTCGGAGAATGCCTTCTCATAGTCCCGGTACAACGCCGAGGATTTCAGGGCATCGACAATGCCTGTCTTGCTACGCGGTCGTTCTACGTCGGTTTTCACGAGGGAGGCCTTTGCGATGAGAATAGCCGATGTTGACCTCGGTGTACAAGCATCAGGGGGTACGTGCACCTGCTATTTCAGTTTAGTGATAGCCCCTAGTACCCTAAGGAATTCCTTTAGGGCGATTGCGATTTGGCACCAATTCCATCGTCTCGTGCAAACGGGTACTGTCTCGGCATGCAGACCCTTCAAGCTTCCCCCGGCATCGAAACCGTAGCTACTCGCCAGACGAAAGAGCTCGTCGCCCATCTCGAGAAATCGGAGATGTTCCGCAGCTACCAACAGGCATTCGAGACGGTGACGGGTCTGCCGCTGGCCATCCGGGCCGCCGGCGCGTTCCAACCTCCTCTCCACGGTTCGAAGAAGAGCAACTCCTTTTGCGCGCTCATGGCCGCCACCAACAAAACGTGCGCCGCCTGCCTGCAGCTCCAGCAGAAGATCGAGGACGAATCGCAATGCCGGGCCAGCACGGGGGAATGTTTTGCCGGAATGAGCGAGTCCGCCGTGCCGATCAGGGCAGGGGAAAAGGTCGTGGCATTCTTGCAGACCGGCCAGGTGTTCCTCCGTAAACCGTCACGCGCCCGCTTCACGCGGGTTGCCCAGCTGCTAACCGAATGGGGGTACGAACTGGATATGACTGAGATGGAAAAGGCGTATTTTGCCGGCACCGTGATCACGCAAAGTCAGTATACGTCCATCCTGCGGCTTCTCACGATATTCGCCGAGCATCTCTCCAGCGTCAGCAATCAGGTTATGCTTCAAGAAGCAGCGGCTGAGTCACCCGCCGTGACGAAAGCCCGGGCCTATATCGCGGCTCACAAGTCCGAGGAACTATCCCTGCCCGAGGTGGCCGCCGCCGTTCACATGAGCCCGTTTTATTTCTGCAAGACGTTCAGAAAGGCCACTGGCATGAATTTCACCGACTATGTCTCTCGCTTGCGCGTCGAAAACGTCAAACAACTGCTGCTCAACCCGCACAAACGAGTGAGTGAAGCCGCGTTTGAAGCAGGGTTTCAATCGCTATCGCAGTTTAACCGCGCTTTTCGCCGGGTGACCGGCGAGTCGCCTTCTGACTACCGCGATCGAATTCATCACGCGGCGCCGGTCGCGGCGTAAACCTATTCGATGCGGCGGTGTGCCGCGTTCATTAAGGGGATCGCCCCACGTCCTGCGTTTCGACCCAGCGCACCGCTTCCCTGATCAAGGCCGTGAGATCCTCCAGTTGGAGCTTTTCCTTGATGTTGCTGCGGTGAACATCGACTGTCTTCGGGCTGAGTCCGAGTTGTGTCGCAATGTCCTTGGTGTTCTTGCCTCGACCGATCAGACGGAAGATCTCGAACTCGCGATCGCTCAGCTTTTCGATCGGAGAGGTCGACCCGCGCGGTTTTTTTCCGGACATGCTGTCGAGGATGCGGGCTGACATTCGGGGGCTGACGTAGACGTCTCCCCGCAAAATCTGACGAATCGCGGCCAGAAGGTTTTCTCCTCCCGCCTCCTTCATGATGTAGCCGCGCGCCCCGGCTCGCAACACCCGCTCTGCGTACACGATCTCGTCGTGCATCGAGATCACGAGAATGGGCAAGTTCTGATCGGACGCGTTTAAATCCTTGATGAACTCCAATCCGCTCCGACCGGGCATGGTCATGTCGGTGAGCACAAGCTCCGGTTTCGTCTTCGCCATCAGTCCGAACGCGTCCTGCGGATTTCCGGCTTCGCCACACACCATTAAATCCGGCTGCTTGTTGATCAGCTGAGCAAGGCCGTCGCGCATGAAAGGGTGGTCGTCGACGATGAGGACCCGCTTGCGGTTGTCCGCGGCGGAAGAGGTCGCCGGGGAGGGAGCAGGAGAGGCCGGGAGATTTTTTTTGGCGGGCGATTTCACGACTTTGACGGCAGCAAACAGGAAATCGTCGTGCCTTCGTTTTTCCGCGATGCCACTTCGAATTCAGCGCCTATCATGTTTGCTCGATAACGCATGACTCGCAAACCGAGACCGGAGTCAAAGGACTTGGGCAGACCCTTCCCGTTGTCACAGACGTCGAGTTGCAGACCGGACGAGGAGCGGGTGAGCGCGACAGTGATGTTGGTCGCGTCGGCGTGTTTCAAAGCGTTGTTGATCCCCTCCTGGGCGATGCGGTAGAGGTGCCCGGCGGTTGCTGCGTTGGTCAACTCGATCGCTTGAGGGCAGTTGAAGTGGCATTTGGCCCGGCCCAGCATGTTGGTGCGGTCGACCAGCTCGGCAATGCTGTTGCGGAGCGCGTCCGGATCGCTCCCCACGGGAACGAGGCCGCGCGCAAGGTACCGGGTTTGGCTGATGGCTTCCCGGAGCATGCGCCCCATTTGGTCCAACCGTTGGGCGAGATCGGAGGTCGCCGCGCCTGCGTCGCTCTTCAAGGCCGTGCACATGAATTCGAGCGCGGTCAACTGCTGCCCAAGTCCATCGTGCAAGTCTGCTCCAATGAGGTGCCGTTCATGTTCCGCCGCCTCGAGCACCGCCTGCTCCAATCGCTTCTGTTCTGATTGCGCTGCCAAGAGCGCCCGGTTCTGTTCGACCGTCCGCAGTGCTCCCCTCACGACCGTCGGCAGGAGATCGAGCAGACCGGTGTCTTTCATGACATAGTCCAAGGCTCCCTGTTTCATCACTTGCACGGCGGCCTTCTCATCCCCCTGGCCGGTGACGACGAGAAAAGGCACCGATGCGTCTCCACGGGCGAGCTGTTCCACGAGCGCTGGGCCCCCCACATCGCGCAGCTTCAAGTCGAGCAACATCAAGTCGGGCCGCCGTTCCTCCAGCCACTTTAGGGCAGCGCTCCCGGAACCCACCGTCGCCACGTCGTAGCCTTCGACCCGCAGCGTATCGGCCATCAACATGGTGATGCCTTCGTCGTCATCGACGATCAGGATCTTTGGAAATGGCGGCGCGGGGGGCATCGCGTTCGTTATCGGTCGGTGACGCTCGGAACCTGCATCAAGGTGACGAACAATCCCAAGCGACGGATCGCCTCCGCGAAGCGATCGTAGTCCACCGGTTTCTGAATATAGACGCTGCAGCCGAGCTGATGGCATCGCGCTACCTCTCGGGCATCGTCGGTCGTGGTCAGCATGATGATCGGCAGGACCTTTAGCTCGGGATCCGCTTTGATGCGCCGAAGCACCTCAATGCCGTCCACTTTCGGCATTCGGATGTCCAGAAGGATAAGATACCTTTTTCCATCTGTGCCCGCAGTTCGTTTCTGCCGGTTGAAGAAAAAGTCCAGGGCGGCTTGTCCGTCGCGAAAGTGTTCGACCGGGTTGTTGAGACCGGCGGAAGATAGATTCTCTCGGATGAGAATGGCATGACCGTCGTCGTCGTCGACAATCACAATTGTAACCGGGGCATTGTTCATGCGATGGAAGATGCTTGCGCGCCAGATTGGGGAAGGGAGACGAAAAACGTGGAGCCTTCTCCTTTGCTCTCAACCCAAATTTTCCCCTTCTGCCGTTCAAGCACCCGCTGGGCGATCGTCAATCCAAGGCCTTCCCCCGTGGTCTGCTCCGGATCGAGCCGATGGAAGATTTCGAAGACTTTCGCCTGGTGCTGCGGCGCGATGCCGATGCCGTTGTCAGCGACGCTATAGATTGCATGAGTCTCGTCCACTCGCCCTGAAATCAGGACCTTCAGAGGCCGAATCGGGGATCGGTATTTGAGCGCATTGTCAAGCAGGTTGGCGAACACTTGATTTGTTTGCACGGGATCACCCCAGCACTGCGGCAGCGTTTCGACGCGAACCTCGCACTTCGCTTCGTCCAGCTGAAACTTGATCGAGGCGATCGCGTCACCTACCAGGCGTTGCATATCCAGCGGGACGATGTTGAGCGATACCCGCCCGTAGCGGGAGTATCGCAATAGGCCATTCAGCAACAGATCCATCTTGGTCACCCCCGCATTGATGAAATGAAGGGCCTGCGGAATGGCCACCTCCAGGGGTTGCTGCAGTTCCAGGGGCAGCGCTCCTCCGCCCGTTTGCCCGGTCGTCACAGCCCGAATCTTGTCGCAGGCCCGGTTCAACTGGCGGCTGAACCCCTGCACGTTCACGAGCGGCGAACGCAGATCGTGGGAAACCGTGTAGACGATGGTTTCAAGCTCCTTGTTTTTTTCCGCGAGGTCGTCAGCGAACTGTTTCAAGGTCGCTTCGTCCGCCTTGCGTTGCGTGATATCGGTTCGAATCGCCACGTACTGAACGGGCTTCCCCGCTTCGTTGAGGAAGGGGTAGATCGTGGTGTCCACCCAATAGAGGGTGCCGTCCTTCGCTCGGTTGCGCAGCTCGCCGTGCCATACTTTTCCATGAGCGATGGTGCCCCAAAGATCTTTGAAAAACTCCTTCGGATGATAGCGAGAATTGATGATGCGATGATCCTGGCCGATCAATTCCTCGCGGGAGTACTTCGAGATCGCGCAGAACTTGTCGTTGACGTAGGTGATCCGGCCGGCGGCGTCCGTGATCGCGACAATGGAATGTTCGTCCAGCGCCGCTTTCACGTCCCTGAGTTCCTTCATCGCGGCGAGCAACTCCTGCTCCGTCCGCTTCCGTTCGGAGGCGTCGTGCGAAAGCGCAGCCGCGGTCCTTTCGGGCACCGTGCGATCGTTCTCGGCAGCCTGTAGACGCGCGATCAGTTCTTCCTTGCTTAGAGCGTTATAATCGAAATTTGGCACAGGGGGTTTTGGAGTGTGTAGCGAGTAAAGCGAGGAATTCGAGAGGGGGAGTGTGACGGCAGGGCAGATAGGATTGGAAGTGCGCTTCACCCAAAACTCAACTCACTACCGCGCGCCTCCGGCGCGCCGCATTCCACGACCCACGATGGCGAGCGTGAGGAGTGAGCTGATCGGCATGAGGATCGCCGCCAGCAGGGGACTCATCTGGCCCGCCACGGCCAGACTGACGGCCAGACTGTTGTAGGTGACTGAAAAACCGAGGAGCCAGGCGTGGGTGCGGCGCCGGGCGTCGTTCACCTCGAACAGGACGCGTATCCCGGCTATGCCGTGACCGAGGTAGTAGAAGTCGGCTTTCTGCTCCAAGATTCCGCGGTGAACGACGGGGGTCCCGCGGCACAGGGCCTGGTCAAAGGCGAGGCTATCGTTGGCGCCATCGCCGAGCATCAATGTGGTATCGGGACCGTTCGCTCCGACCCACGCCGCCTTGTCGCACGGCCTCAACTCGCCGTGGGCCGAAGTGTCAGCCAGACCGAGTTTGCGTGCCAAAGCCGCGACCTTCTCACGACGGTCCCCGCTGAGGATCGCCACGGTGAAATTACGTTCCTGCAGGCTCACCACCTCGTCATAGGCGTCGGCTCTCGGCTCTTCGGTGAAGCTGAACCGGGCAATTTCCACGTTATCGCACGTAAGCAGCGTGTCGGGGGCCGACGTGGGATCTCTTGAAGCATCGGCTTTGCCGCCGAGCGCCCACTCTGGGCGGCCCAGTTTCCAGGTCGAAGTCGCGGTCTTGAGGACAACGCCCTGTCCGATTTCCTCCTCGAGTTCCCCCGGCATTGGGTCGGGATTTGAACCGGCGAGCAACTGCTCGTGGAGACATCTCCCAATCGGGTGTGGATTGTCGCAGACGAGGGCGAACAGGGCTGAGCGGACGGTGCCGGATAGTCCGAGGATGTTTTGTGGACTCGCAAGGCACGGTGTTTCCAAGGTGAGCGTGCCGGTCTTGTCGAACGCAATCTGCCGTACTTTTGAAAGGCGCGGCCACAGGTCTTCCGTTCGCACGAAAACACCGCGTTTTCGCAACAGAACGGTAGCGATTTCGTCAGCCAGTGGAAATGCCAGTCCGATCGCACAGGGGCAGGAAACCACCAGGACCGCGGTAACGACGGACCAGGTGCGCAATGCGTCATGAGTGCGTAGCCACCATCCGAGGCCGGTCAGCGTCGCGACGACAATGATGCCGACCAGGTATCCGGATATGACGCGTTCGATGAAACGATGCCGGTATTTCGCGCGGTTTGCGGGACGCAAGAGTTGGGCGAGGAGAGAATGGCTCCACGGTTGAGTCGACTGCAGGCGAAGATCGCCGCGCGTGATATTGATGGCTCCCGCGGGCACGATCTGCCCTGCTCTAAACGTTCTCGGCTCAGCTTCGCCATTGATCCAGGCGAGGCTGAACGTGGCGGCGCCGCTCAACAGCAGCGCCTCTGCCGGTACGGTCTGGCCGGCGGCGACAGCGAACATTTCTCGCGCTTGCAGGGACTCCGGCCGACGCTCCATCACATTGCCCTGCTCGTCCCACACGCGGATCGAAGAAGGAGCGGGCTGCTGGGCCAGCAGCCGGCGCTGATTCCTTTCGACGGCCGCCACCTGCGCCCATCGACCGACGAGCATCAGGAGGATGAACGCGGAGACGAAATCGAAATAGACAAACGATTCGACTTCCGACAGCCAGCCGAAGAGCGAACCCGCGTACGCTCCGACAATGCCGATTGCGATCGGCAAATCGATGTTCATCACTCCGGTGAAGAGACTGCGCAGCGCCCGATTCAGAAAGTAGGCCCCTCCCGCGAGGAGGCTCAGCGTCGCGAAGCCCATCGAAAGCGTCGAAAACAGACGCGCATGTTCCGCGGTTGGCTCCATTCCGAAGTAGGTCGGAAGCGTGAACAGCATCACGTTCATCGCGAAGGCCGTGCAAAGACCGATTCGTTTTACCAGTTCGCGACTCTCCGGATGAGCGGACCGCTGGGCGGAGGCGGGCGCGACCAGATAGTTGAAAGACTGCAACGTCCGAGCGAAAGTTGCGGCGCAAAATTCCCCGGAAACCCAGGCGAGGCGAAGCTGCCCGGTCTGGGCGTTGACGTCGATCTGTCCCGCGCCTCGCTGTTTGGTGAAGAGGCGTTCGATCAACCACACACAGCCGGCGCAGGATACACCTTGAACGTCCAGGTATAACTCGGGAGTCCGGCCGGCCGCGACCCGTTCGGCCTCAGCTTGCGCTGCGATCAACCAGCTATAATCGCGCGCGGGAAGGAGAGCGGTATCGGCGGGCGGAGTGATCTTGTCTTTGAGGCGATAATAGGCATCGAAACCCTGCTCGTGCAGCAGCCGATAAACGTAGGCGCAGCCCGAGCAGCAAAAGTCTTCCAACGGAGACGGCGTCCCGCAGTGTTTGCAAAGAAACTGACGTTTTGCCTGCTGTGCATTTCGCCGGCTTCCACGGGTGGCGGTTTCAACGACGGTACTCATCGTTCGAATGCCGAAAGACCTCGGCACGTTTCGCCGAATAGCGTTCCTAGACCCCCCTGTGTTCTATTCGCGTCCATTGGCATCCATTCGCGGTTAAAAACACACCCAGGCTGCGGCCTCGGGCCCCTGAAGTCCGACCGTGCCGCGCAGCCGCCACGAAATGACGGCCGCGGCCAGGAGGGCTATGCCGATGCGGAGGCGATCCAGTGCGGCGGGGCTCAGCCGGCTTTTTAGCCAGCTGAAATTGGCCTGGGTAAACCAGAGCAAAGGGAGCGTTCCAATTCCGAACGCGAGCATGAACTCCACACCGCGGAAGAGTGAGCCGCTGAAGGATGTGACGGCGACGAGGAAGTACAGCGGAGCGCACGGCAAAAGAGGGGTTGCCAATCCGAGCAGGGCCGCGACGGACAATCGCGACCGGCCGCGCAAGGCCCCGTTGAGTTTGAGATTGGCGCGGGCTACCCACATCGGACGCGGCACTCGTTTGTCGAGTCGCAGCGCAACCGCCAAGAAGAAGAGTACGAGTGCCCAGGGGGCGAAGCGCAGCCAGCTTTCCCCCAGCAAAGCCAGAGGAATCTCGCCGAGCCCGCCGGCGACCGCGCCCAGCAACGCGTAACTCAGAAGCCGGGCCCCCTGGTAGACGGTCAGGATCGTGGTCGCATCCTCCTGCTTGCGGGACGGCACCAGCCAGCAGGAGAGGGGGCCGCACATTCCCACGCAGTGGAGACTGGTGACCAGACCCGCAACGAACGCCGCGCCAGAGGAATTGATGCTGCCGAATTCCATCACCCTATGCTCCTCGGTGCCACGGGCACCGTTGGTACTTTGTTTTGGGCGGCGAGAACGAACAGCGTCGTCCACGCGGCGAAGAGGACCGCGAATGCGGCGGCCGCACACCACAACACCGTGTTTCGGGACTGGGTTTTCATGGGAACCCGCGTTCTATGTAAAGTCTGGGATCGGGGCCGAGAAACTTGACCGTGCGTTCGACGCGAAACGTTTCGTCCGTGTCCACGACGACGATCTTCAACGGGAAGCCGCCGCGGTAGCTCTTCCGATCGACCTGAACGACAATAGGCCGAACTTCCTCGCCGAGGCCCGCCAGGACAAACGGCGCCTCGGATATGGAGGTGCGCGCGGCCGGAGATCCCGCCTGAACGGTGACCTTGAATGTAACCGGCTCCGCGCGCTTGTTCACCAGGCGGATCAGGAACTGATTGCGCACGCCTGCGGCGTCAACGAAGTAGGGCGCGCCGCGCATGCGAGCCAGGCTCACGTTTGCGGGATTGATGGTGGAAAGTCCCCAAACCGTCACCCCCGCGCCGATCATGAGCAGTGCAGCATACACTTTCGTCCGAGCGCGCCACCAACGGGTTTTCTGTCCAGACAAGCCTTGGTGCGAATCGTAGCGGATCAGCCCGCGTCGCCGGTCCACTTTGTCCATTACCGTATCGCACGCATCGATACAGGCGGAACAACCGATACATTCGATCTGAAGTCCCTGCCGGATGTCGATGCCGACCGGGCAAACTTGTACGCATCGGTTGCAATCGAGACAGGAGCCGGCGCCCGGGCTGCCAAGTTTTCCGCGCGGTTCGCCTCGGTCGGCATCATAACCGATC
Organism: uncultured Opitutaceae bacterium; assembly: GCA_964546955.1. Classification (GTDB taxonomy): domain Bacteria; phylum Verrucomicrobiota; class Verrucomicrobiia; order Opitutales; family Opitutaceae; genus CAZJLP01. The sequence continues at coordinate 133,349 of CAZJLP010000005.1, forward strand.
ACGAGAGAATGGTCGTCGATGAGGGCCGATTGCAGCCGGCCGTATGGACAGAGGACGACACAAAGCTGCTCCCGGAACCAGGCAAAATTGAAATAGAGAACTGCCGTAAACAGGAAAACGAAGAGGAACGATCCCCAGTGTTCACCGGGGGCCGCCCGGACCATGGACCAAAGTTCCGGCACCGACACGAAATAGGCCAGCATGAGGTGCGCGACGGCCGCCGAAAGGGCGACGAAAAGCGCCTGTTTCACTGTTCGGCGCGCGATCTTGTCGAGTGTCCAGGGACCTTGGTCGAGGGCTTGGCGTTGGGGGGCGTCGCCTTCAAGCCACCGCTCGACGCGTCGAAAAACATGTTCGAGAAAAACCGTTTGCGGGCACGCCCAGCCGCACCACACTCGGCCAAAGAGGGCAGTCACGAAAAAGAGACCGAAGCCCACTCCGGTGATCAGGAAGAACATCAGCCACAAATCCTGAGTCGCGAGAGTCCAGCCAAAGAGGTGAAATCGTCTCCGGCCGACGTCGAGAAAGAGGGCCGGATAACCTCCGACCGTGATCCATGGCAGCGCGAAATAGAGGGCAATCAGCCCGTACCCAGTGATGCGCCGCGCGGTGGTAAAGCGGCCTTTCGCGTCGGCGGGATGAAGAAATCGCCGCGAGCCATCGCTGCGGATCGTGGTAACGGAGTCCAGAGTCGGCCTTTCCCGTCCACGCAAACGTGCAGGCGGCCGAAAACCCGCTGAGGGTTGTTCGGTCGGCGCAGTGTTTGGAGTCTTTTCAAGGCGTGACACAAATCTAGCAGGTTAGTTCGTTCCCCGCGGGTCGATTGTCTGGCCCGCAATGACCGACGTCATTTCCGGCTCGTTTTGGTCGTGGTAGCTCAGAATGTAGGCCACGACCTCGCTGACTTTTTTCCCGCCCAACATCGGTTCCCAGGCGGGCATGCCTTTGGCCGGGACGCCCTTCATGGCGGTCGCAAGAACGGCGGTGGGCCGTCCGCCGTGCACCCACGTCCGATCGACGAGATTCGCACCGACACCCCCTGTGAGACGTTCGCCGTGGCAACTCACGCAAAGGGTTTGGTACGTGGCGCGTCCCGCCGTCACCACGTTGGGATTTCGGCTCATCCGCCACAACGTCGCGTCGTCGAAGGAGGAGGCCGAGGACAACCTCGCTGCCTCGATGCGCGCCAGCGCCGCTGCGACCTTCTCCCCATCGGTTGGGACCAGTGTGGAGTGGGCGTACTGCATCCAGTATACGACCGCAAAAGCAATGGTCGCATACAGTGTGTTCAGCCACCAATTCGGCAAGCGTTTGTCGTACTCCTGGATGCCGTCGAACGTGTGCGGCCTGATCGGGTCTTCGTGCGGACCGTTATTGGGAGGAGGTGTCGTCATGGCTGTCGCTGAAAGGCAGGTTGGCGAAATGATCGATCTGCGACCGACGCATGCGCAGGGCGCGGTAGGTGAACGTCACATACACGCTTGCCGCGGTGATGAACGCCGCCAACGGGAAGATCATGATCCAATTGTCGAGAATGATTCGGCGAAACATGGCGTCCTTTTTGCTAGCGCTTCGCCGATTCGGCCCGTTTTGGATTTTCCGACTGGCCGAGCTTCTGGAGGTAGGCAATGAGTGCGACGATCTCCTTGTTCGACTCGGCGTATCGCCCCTGCGCCTTGAGGTCAGCCGAGATCGCTTTGGCCTGCTCATCCACCTGGGCGAAGATCGCGGCGGGACTTCGAGCAGGGTAGGGAACGCCGAGAGTCCGTTGTACGGCGAGTTTTCCAGGCAGCGAGCCCACATCGGTTCCTCGGTCGAAGAGCCACGGGTAATTGGGCATATTCGAGTCGGGCGACACGGTTCGCGGATCCATCATGTGATCGAAGTGCCAGGCGTGATTGTATTTTCCTCCAATGCGAGCGAGATCCGGGCCGGTGCGTTTGGAACCCCATTGGTAGGGGAAGTCGTAGATCGACTCGCCCAGGCGCGAATATTCGCCGTACCGCAGCACGTCCGGTACGAGGGTGCGGATCATCTGCGAATGGCAATTGTAGCAGCCTTCACGGACGTAGATGTCGCGGCCGGCCAGTTCCAACGGCGTATAAGGAACCTGAAGTTTGTCCTCCACGTTGGCGGCCTTGTTCACCAAGACGGTCGGAACAATCTGAATGAGGCCTCCGACCAGTACGGCAAGAAAAGTGAGAACGGTGAAGGGGAAGGAGTTGACCAGCAGTTTGTCGTACCACACTCCCCAATTCCGGCTTTTTGCCTCGTAGTGAGAGTAGGCGAGAACCACGCAAAGGCCGGTGCCGAAAAACCCGACGAGCAGGAATGCGTTGCGGCTGAAAAGCCAAGTGCACGCGAACAGAATGCCGAGCGTCGAGAATATAACGGGAGGATTTAGGAATGTACCGCGCAATCCGAGCCGGTCCTCCAGGCGAGGGTTTTCGACGAATACTTCGATTGACCCATTGAGGCGTTCGGCTCCGCGGACGGTTCGCCACGCGTTGTAGGCCAGCAAAAACCAGCCCGCGAGGTACAATCCACCGCCCACCACCCGCATCAGCATCATGGGGCGGATGGTCGTGAGGGTTTCTATAAAATTCGGGTAGGTTAGCACCGTGCCACCTTCGGACGTGGCGTTCAGCATGAGACCCTGCGTGATTCCGCTCGTCCACATCGCGCCCACGTAAAGAAGGATGCCCACGGTCCCCAGCCAGAAGTGAAGGTTGGCGAGGGGCGTGCTGTGCAGAGGTTTGTTCCAGAGTCGCGGGAGGAGCCAATAAATCATGCCCGCAGCCATGAAACCGTTCCAGCCCAGCGCGCCCGCGTGAACGTGGCCGATGATCCAGTCGGTGTAGTGACCGAGCGCGTTGACGGACTTGATCGAGAGCAAAGGTCCTTCGAAGGTAGCCATCCCGTAGAAAGTGACGGCGGCCGCGAAAAACTTGAGCACGGGATCGGTGCGCAGCTTGTGCCAGGCACCGCGCAGGGTGAGCAGACCATTGAGCATGCCGCCCCACGACGGAGCCCACAGCATCAAAGAAAACGTCATCCCGAGCATTTGAAGCCAGTTGGGCAGCGAGGTATTCAGCAGATGGTGCGGACCAGCCCAAATGTACACGAAGACGAGGGACCAGAAATGAATGACCGACAGCCGATAGCTGTAGACGGGGCGTTCCGCCGCTTTCGGAACGAAGTAGTACATGATGCCCAGAATCGGCGTCGTGAGAAAGAACGCGACCGCGTTGTGCCCATACCACCATTGGACGAGCGCGTCCTGCACGCCGCCGAACACGGGGTAGCTGTGCAGGAAGCTCGTCGGGATCGAGAGGTGATTGACAATGTAGAGCAGCGCGACGGTCACAATGGTCGCGATGTAGAACCAGATTGCCACGTACAGGCTCTTTTCGTGCCGACGGGCGAGGGTCCAAAAGAAGTTCGCGCCGAACACCACCCAGATCGCAGCGACGGCGACGTTGATCGGCCAGATGAGCTCGGCGTACTCTTTGCCTCGACTGAATCCGAGGGGCAAGGTGATGGCGGCCGCCACGATGATGGCCTGCCAGCCCCAAAAGTGCACGGACGACAGGAAATCCGAGGCGAGCCGCGCCTTCACCAGCCGCTGCGTCGAATAGTAGATGCCGGCAAACATCATGTTGCCGACAAACGCAAAGATCACCGCGTTGGTGTGGAGCGGCCGGAGCCGGCCGAACGTCAGCCAGGGCAGATTGAAGTTGAGACGCCAGTAGTTGAGCTGGGAAGCGACCAGCACGCCCGCGAGCATGCCGACGGCCCCCCATACCACCGCGGCAATCAGGAATTGCCGGACGATCGCGTCGTTGAACTCGATTGAGACTTTCCGCTCAGGCATGGAGGGAGCTCGTCGGCGACGAAGAAGCGGTGGCGCGGTTAACCACGTCGGTTGAAGCGGAACGGCTGATTTCCTCGCCAAGAGGCAGAAGGGAGTCTTGTTCCGTGCTGCTGAAGCGCTTGCGCGATCGCTCTAGCATGAAAAAAAGAACGAAGCTGAAGGCAAGGGCCAGGCTGATGCACAGCGTGAGAGGCACTACGGCCATGGAAAGCGTGTCGCCTAGGTCAGTTTGCATGGGATAGGTAAAAAATTTGGCCGTTCATGTGCAGAACGAGTCTACCTTTCGCCGGGAAAACCGGCTGCGCGGGATTTGGCGGGGCCTGCGCATTAATTGCTGTGATGGCTTCGCGCTGCCGGTTACCGCCGTCGACCGCAATAATCGCACAGCCATTCGCAACGTGTGCGGAGCCGATTGCAGGGCTCGCGCGTAGAATCGATTATGAACTTCAACTTGCCCGACCTCGACTATCCCTTCGGGTCCACCGCCCAACTTTTTCCGAAAGAAAGGAGCGCTGGCGCAAAGCGAGCGGCAAGTCCACGGCGCACGCTCACAAGGGAGGAATTGGCCCGAGCAGACTGGCACTATACACCTGCCTTGCCGCGCTATCGTATCCCTTGGATGGCGCTCTTGGTCGCAGGTTCAGCCCATGCGGTCGTATTGTTGGCTTTCAACGAAAAGCCGCGGCCGAAGGTCGTGGCCGCGCAACCCGCGACCGTGGAGCTTACCCTGGAAATTCCTAAAATCGATAACGACGATGAGGTCGTCGAGGAACCCGGAGAGAAGCAGGAAGAAACCGCCGCCTTCGTTCCGACTTTGCCCGACCTTCCAACGAGTGTCGATTTGCAGGACGCCTTCCGCCAGGAGATCGATTACGCCTCGCTCGTGCCTCGGGCGAAGATGGAAGGCGCGGACCTGGTCAACATTCCGAAGACAATCCGTTACGGGAGCGGCGATTTTGGGAAGGGGATGAAGAACCTTTTCGATCTGTCGCAGCTGGACCGCATTCCCGAGGCCATGTTTCAACCTGCCCCGGTCATCCCGGACCGTCTCAAGAGGCTGGGAACCGATGCAAAAGTGAACGTGCGATTCATTGTGAATACGCGAGGCGAAGTGATCTCGCCGATTGTGGTCTCGTCTGATCAACCGGATTTCAACGAGCTAGCGCTTGCCACCGTTATAAAATGGAAATTCAAGCCCGGTAAAAGAGAAGGCAAAGCCGTTAACACCCGGATGCAGCAAATGATGGTCTTCCGCTTCGACATGCCGGAAGCGTAGGGAGCACGCTGGAAGCGCGCGGTTTCGAGTCTATTCTAGGTTGGCAGCAACGGAGAAGGTAGTGCTGGACAATGAAACCGGTAGGGCGGACCCGCCCCCGGGGGGCCGTGAGTGGTCTCGGTTGCGCAGGCTGACTGTCCCGACAAGAGGCGGCGGATTCGACCGTCGATGCTCGGCAACCCGAACCCCCCAATCGCAGAGCCCAGAAGCCACTTAAGCATGGGTCTCCTACGTCATGAATAGCAGCACGATCATCTGGGCTGAGAACACGCGCAGGATCATCACAAGAGGGTAGACGGTGACGTAAGCGATGGCGGGGCCTTCGGACCCCGTCACCGCATTGGCAAAAGCCAGCGCGGGCGGGTCCGTCATGCTGCCTGCGAGCATGCCGCACAAGGTGATGTAGTTGAGCTTCACGACGGCGCGTGCGATGATGCCTATGACCAGAATGGGTATGACGGTTATCAGCATCGCCAGCATCATCCAGCGAAGGCCGTCTCCGTGCTGGATGATTTCGACGAACGAATCGCCGGAATGCAGCCCCACGCAGCTGAGGAACAGGGCAATGCCAATTTCCCTGAGCATGTAATTCGCGTTGATCGGCATGTACCAGATCAGCGGCCCGAAGTGCCCCAGCCGGCTCAAAAAGATGGCGACCAGCAGCGGCCCGCCGGCGAGCCCGAGCTTCACCGGCGCGGGCAGTCCCGGCACCGCAATCGGCAAACTGCCGAAAAGGACGCCGAGGGCGATGCCGATGAAGATCGGGACGATGTAGGGATGATTGAGGGCCTTGAAAGAATTGCCGACTGCCTTGGTGGCTTCGTTCACGCCCTTCTCGCTCCCGACCAGGGTCAGAGTGTCACCAAACTGAAGTTGCAAGTCGCGGGTAGGCGTGAACTCCTGGTCGCTTCTCGCCACGCGCGTCACGTTGACGCCGAAATGATCGCGCAGCCGCAGTTCGTCGACCCGTTTCCCCAAGAGCTCACGCTTCGTGACGATCACGCGGCGCGCAGTGAGATTGCTCGGCGCTTCACGCAGATCGATGTCGGCGGGCTGACCGATGACCAAGCGCAATGTTTCAAGACCGCTTTCGGGCGCGACGACCTGAAGAACGTCTCCCACCTTCAACGGAGTGTCGGGGTGAGCGATATCCACATCGCCTGCGCGGGAAATTCGTGAGATAACCGCCTTCGATTCCGCCAGCCCCGGAATTCGCGAGATTGGGACGCCGGCAAGGTTTGGATTCTGTACCTGCAGGGTGAGGGTCCTGATTTCCTGGCGATTGCTTTTCTGAGCGTCGAGCAAGGCTTGGCGCTCCTTCTCCACGTCCACCCGAAAAACCTTTCGTATCAGCACCATGGTCAGGATGACACCGATGATCCCAAAGGGGTAGGAGACGGCGTAGGCCACGCTGGGCAGCTTGAGCGTCTCGGCTGAGAGGTCGGGCAGTTGGCGCAATGCCTGCCCCGCGGCCGCAAGGCTAGGGGTGTTGGTGGTCGCGCCTGAAAAAAGGCCGACCGCCGCGGGAAGCTGAACCGCTGCGAACGCGTGGATGGCGAGCGCGATGCCCGCGCCGCTGAGCACCGTCGCGGCGGCCATGATATTCATCGACAAGCCTTGTCGCTTGAGGGAAGCGAAGAAACCAGGACCGACCTGAAGGCCGATCGTGAAAACAAAGAGGATAAGCCCGAATTCTCGCGCGAATTCAAGGACCTGGTGATTGATCGTCAGGCCGAAGTGGCCGAAAACCAAGCCGGAAAAGAGCACGCCGGCCACCCCTAGGCTTATTCCGAACACGCGGATGCTGCCCAGGCCCAGGCCCACGGCGATCACGAGGCTGAGAATCAGGACCGCGTGGGCGACCGAGTCGTCCCGAAAAAGAGCTACAATCCAGTCCATGGTTTAACGGGTAAGCGAAGCGTTGGTTTCAGCGAGCACCGTCTCGAAGTTTTTTTGTTGCGGTTTCGTTCGGAGAAGGAGGAGGAGAAAACAACCGGCACTCGAGCTTGTCGGACACCGGCGCTCCCGACCGTAGAGAGCGCCGATTGACGCAAATCCCCCAGCCGTCCCATTCATACAAGGGCAGGGGATGGAAGAACTGGCATCCTTTTCCGCAGAGCTGAAAGGGCGACGGTTCGGAAACGGGGGCGTCCGGCGACGGTGGCAATTGTAGTCGATGTGTCATGGAGGCCTTCCTGATTCATCGAATCGCCGTCGCGCATGCGACCGGAAGCCCGGATCAGGTCGAGCCGTTCTGCCACTTGGTTCCGCGCATGTTGCCGGTGTTGAGAAGCTGCTGGTGCATGGCGAAGGCGTTGGCGAGGGTTTGCGGAGTGTGCCCGCCTTTCGCGAGCGCGAAGTAGTGCAACAAATCCGGGCGGAAATCCGGATGAGCGCAGCGTTCGATGATGAGACGGGCGCGTTGATAGGGATCTTTTCCGCGCAGGTCCGCGACCCCGTGCTCGGTCGCGATCACCTGAACGGAGTGCTCGCTATGATCCATATGGCTTACCAACGGCACGATCGTGCTGATTTTCCCGTCGCGGGCGGTGGAAGGGCAGGTGAAAATGGACAGGAACGCGTTGCGGGTGAAGTCTCCCGAGCCCCCGATGCCGTTCATGAGGTTCCGGCCAAGAATATGCGTGCTGTTGATGTTTCCGAACAAGTCGGCTTCAATGGCTGTATTGATCGATATAATACCTAGTCGCCGCACGACCTCGGGGTGATTGGAGATCTCCTGGGGACGGAGGAGCAATCGCGAGCGATAGGCGCGCAGGTCGGAATAAATGGAGTGTAACACGGGCGCGCTCACGGTCAGGGAGACTCCGCTCGCGAACTTGATCTCGTCCTTCTGCATGAGGCCGATCACGGAATCCTGGATCACCTCGGTGAACATATCGAAGCGCGGGATTCCCGGGTGCGTTCCCATCGCACCCAGGACCGCGTTGGCAATGTCCCCGACCCCCGATTGCACCGGAAGAAATTCGGCAGGGATGGCTCCGCGCTTCAACTCCCCCGCCAGGAACTCGGCCACGTTTTGCCCGATGCGGGTCGTGATCGCATTTGCGGGTTCGAACGTCAGCGATTCGTCAGGCAGGTCAGTGTGCACGATGCCGGCGATCTTCGAGGGGTCGACCTGAATATAGGGGAGCCCCGCTCGGTCGGCGGGATTGAATACTCGAATTTCTCTGCGGTAGGGCGGATCGTTCGGCTCATAGATATCGTGAAATCCGCGCAACTCGGAGGGATGACGACGGTTCAGTTCGATCAAGATCCGGTCGGCGACGTTGCAGAACGTCGGGGCAACACCCACCGCGGAGGTCAAAACGATCTGCCCCGACGGCGTCACGTCGCAGGCTTCGATAATGGCCCAGGAAAATTTGCCCAGGAAGCCATAGCGCACGTTCTGCGGGACCATGCTCAGGTGCATGTCGAAAAATTGGGTTTCTCCCGCATTGATTTGCTTCCGCAGTTCCGCGTCGGACTGATAGGGCGTTCTAAACGAGATCGCGTTGGCCTTCGCCAGCGCACCGTCGAGCGAGGGCCCGGTCGACGCGCCCGTCACCACGCCGATTTTAAAGGGACGCCCGGCTACGTGTTCCGCGATGGCCCGCTTCGCGAGTTCGAGCGGAATGGCCTTCGGCGTCCCTGCGGGGGTAAAACCGCTGAAACCAACCGTCTCCCCGTGACAGATAAGCGCGGCCGCTTCCGCGGCGGAAAGTTCGGGAAAGCTGAGTTTCGCAGAGGACGGAGAAAGTACACCGGGCATGGTATTACCTTATCGAATTCGAGATGTTTGGACTTCGCAGAATTTGCTCATTGCTGTGCATTGGCTGCGCCTTCATCGCGGCGGCGCGCACTTACGCTACGCGACTTACTAATTGGCCGACATGGTTTCGGCTTCCGGACGCCATTTCCAAGGCCCCCTCGGAAAAAGCAGTCAACGCATCCCTCGTGCACGCGCCCTGACGGGTCGTTACGACCGCGTTTGCGAAAGGACGCAATGCACCCTTGAGCACGGGCGCGAGCGAAGTCTCGAGCTTCCGATCGGCTTCCTCGTCGTCGATGTCGATCCCGACGGCGCTGAGCCAGCCCCGTTTCAAGCCGCTCACCACCGCGGGCACATCCAGTAGGGCAGGGCTTGCCGTGTTGATCAGCATGACTCCTCTCTTGCAGAGCGATATCGCCGAGCTGTCGATCATCCGGCGGGTGTAAGAGGTGAGGGGACAGTGCAAAGAAATGATATCGGAGGAGCAATAGAGCTCTTCGAGCGTTGTCAGCCGGATGGCTCCATCGTGCACGGGTGTCTTTGCATGAGGTTCGTAGGCGAGAACGGCGCACCCGAACCCGCGCAGAATGCGGGCGACCCACCCTCCCACGGGACCGAGTCCGATCAACCCCACCGTACGCCGTCCCAGTTCAAACCCCGGCAGTGGATCGGGACCATCGCCTGCTGCGCCTTCGGTGTCCGCTGCAAGGTGGACATGTCGACTGAGCATCAGAATCAGGGCCAGGGTGTATTCCGCGATGCCGCGCGGGGAGGTGCGCGGCACCCATTGGACCTCGATTTCGAGGATGGCGGCTGCCGTTAGATCGATGAATTGGACACTTTCTGCAGGCAGTACGATCGTCTTGACGCCGAGGGCATGAAGATCCGCCAGTAAGTCTTTGTCCAGCCGATCGCTCGAAAGCGCGCAAACGGCCAAAGAATTTTTGGCCAGGGCTACGGAGTCCCTGGTCAACGGAGCGGCTACAAAAACAAGCTCATGGGCGTTCTGGCAGTTGGCTTGCTCGAAAAAGCCGCGCTCGAGCGGATTCGCATCAAAAATGGAGATTCTCATGTCGGAAGGGACCGGATTGAGCGACCAAGCCGCGGCCTCGGGTGGAAGACCCGAGGCCGACGTGATTCGTCATAAGCGCGCGATGAGAAGCTCCTTTTGGAACAGCAGCTCTTTGGGAAGATCGTTATAGAGACGGACGAAAAGCGCGTCCTGCAGCAGGATTTCGTTTTTCCATTCCTCGACGTCCACCGACAAAGCCCGCTCCAGGTCCTTCACTGCGTATCCGGACATGCCCTGAATATTCAGGTCCTTTGTCCACGGCATCCATCCCAGCGGCGTTTCTTCGGCGCCGACCACGCCCTGGCACCGGTCGACGATCCACTTCAACACGCGCATGTTGTCGCCGAAGCCAGGCCACAGGAATCGGCCGTCGGCGTCTTTGCGAAACCAGTTCACATGAAAAATCTTCGGCGGGCGTTTGATCAGTTTGCGCATTTTCAGCCAATGCCCGAAGTAGTCTCCCATGTTGTAGCCCACGAAAGGCAACATGGCCATGGGATCGCGGCGGACCTGTCCAACGCCGCCCGCAGCCGCCGCCGTCATTTCAGATCCCATGGTCGCGCCGACAAAGACCCCGTGGATCCAGTTGAAGGCCTGAAACACGAGGGGCATCGTGGACGCCCGCCGCCCTCCGAAGACGATTGCGCTGATGGGTACACCCTGCGGGTCGTCAGCGTCCGGGCAAAGCATGGGATTGTTGTGCATCGGCGCGGCGAAGCGGCTGTTCGGATGGGCCGCTTTGTCCTTGGAAGAAGGTGTCCAGGTGTTTCCGCGCCAGTCGAGGCATTGCGCCGGCGGTGGGCCGTCCTTTCCTTCCCACCACACGTCGCCGTCGGGAAGCAGCGCGACATTGGTATAAATCGTGTCGCGCGAGATGGTTTTCATCGCATTGGAGTTCGTTTGGTGATTCGTGCCGGGTGCGACGCCGAAGTAACCGGCTTCCGGGTTGATCGCGTATAATCGGCCGTCGGGCCCCGGTTTCATCCACGCGATGTCGTCTCCCACGGTCCAGATCTTCCAACCCTTGAACTCGGCTGGGGGAACCAGCATTGCGAAATTGGTTTTTCCGCAGGCACTGGGGAACGCTGCGGCGACGAAGGTCCGCTCCCCCAAGGGGGATTCCACCCCAAGAATCAACATGTGCTCCGCCATCCAGCCTTCTTTGCGGCCGATCCAGGATCCAAGCCGGAGAGCCAGACACTTCTTGCCGAGCAACACATTGCCCCCGTAGTTCGACCCGACGGAGATGATCGCGTTGTCCTGGGGGAAATGGGCGATGAATCGCCGCTCCTTCTTGATATCGAGCATGCAGTGCAGGCCGCGATTGAAGTCATCGGAAGCTCCAAGCTGCTGCCACGCGATTTCTCCCATTCGGGCCATGATACGCATGCTCAGGACCACATAAATCGAATCGGTCAATTCGACTCCGACCTTGGTCAAAGGCGAACCCAGAGGCCCCATCAAATAGGGGATGACGTACATCGTACGCCCTTTCATTGCTCCATCGGCGAGTCCGTACAGCTTCTTGTACATCTCTGCCGGGGCGGCCCAATTGTTGGTCGGACCCGCTTCGTCCTTGGTCTCAGTGCAGACGAAAGTGAATTCCTCGACGCGCGCGACATCGTCCGGGTCGGACCGATGATAGTAGCAGCCCGGCAGTTTCTCTTGATTGAGTTTAAGGAGTATGCCGCGGCGCAGGGCTTCGTCGGTCAGCTGTTGCTTCTCCGATTCGGATCCGTCACACCAGACGATGCGGTCGGGTTTGCAGAGAGACGCCATCTTGGCGACCCAAGCTTCCACGATCGGGTTCGGTTTCGTGCTGGCTGCAACCGCCGTTGCGCGGCTATCAGCGTTCGAAGAGAGAGTGGCATTCATGCGCAGAGATACTAACCGGCGCACACGCTGACCGCTCCGCGCCTGTTGTTAAATGGCACGCGGATATTGCGCGGTTCGATGTGTCACCACGCGATCGCAGCCGGACCGTGCTTATGTCGCGTGCCATTCGTGCTTATAGTTTCACGCTCCGGATATGATCGAATGTCTTGCGTCGCGTTTTCTGCGGAGACAATCAACCTCCTCGACGTGAATACGTGTGTCGGCCTGACTTCGACCATCGAGCACTGCGGCGGGTATTCGTTCGTCGCCCTCCGGAGGAGTGGCGTGTGCTGAGAAAACCCATACCTATCTGCATTTCGGTGGGAGGATTCGAGCTATCGGCAATCGCCGCCTGCATCAACGCAGTCGGGATGTTGAGCGTCCATCGACAGGCCTTGAGTCACATGTCGGGCACCCTCACTACGGTGGGCACCTCTTTGGCCGAGAACGACCCGGGAATGCTCGTGCACACTGCGGCGGTCTTCTTTTCGTTTTTCCTCGGGGCATTCGTGAGCGGATTGATCGTTCGCCAGAGTACTCTGCAGGCGGGAAGAAGGTATGGCGTCGCACTCGCGATTGAGTCATGTTTACTGTTTGCCGCCGTCACTTTCCTGCGCGAGGATTTACGGCTGGGGGATTATCTAGCGGCCATGGCCTGCGGTCTGCAAAATGCCATGGCGACCAGCTACAGCGGCGCCGTGATCCGAACGACCCATGTCACAGGCATGGTGACGGATTTGGGAATCGCCCTCGGGCTGTTCATGCGCCGCCAGCCGGTGGAATGGCGCCGTTTTCGTCTTTACGGAGTTCTGCTCGCAGGGTTCCTCGCCGGAGGCTTTGCCGGAGGTCTCGCTTTCCACCGCTACGGTTACGACACGCTTCTCTTCCCGGCAATTTTGTCCGGCTGCACAGGTTTTGGCTTTGCTTTGCTGAAACACCTCAAGCGTCGCAAGGTTCGCCCCGACGCTGAGTGAACAGATGGCAAAAGACGGGGAATCTCCGCCAACTCGTGCGGAGCGGCACATGGACCGCCGGAGTATCCTGAGTGCAGAAAATCCCTCAACCCATCGCCGCCATGCCCTATCGAATCCGCAAAGTTTTTGAGCTCGAGAAAAGCACATTTCGGCCCGCGGCGCTTTTGCCGTCCGTCACTGAGTACTCCCGCGAATTCTCTGTTGCGGACAGCCGTGATCGCACGGTCCTGGTGACGTTTGAAACCGAGCGCTTGTGCGATGCCGCGCTGGACACTGCTTTCCAGGACCTGGATTCGGCGATCAATTACTATCTCGACCGTTTCTCCGGAAGCACGTGCGTGAGCAGGTCGGATCCGCGCCTGGCCGAATACAAACAGGGCTATCGACGAATTATCGTGGTTGACGGCGACCCGTCCGCTGCGCTCCTCGCGCGCCTTACCTTCGACCATATCGCCCGGCTATTGGACGATGAAAAATTCGCTTCGCTGCATGGCCGCGTCCGTGTCACCGGAGTCCTGGTCGAAAATGGGGACGGAAGCGCCGCCGAGTACTCCGATTGATCCTGACCAGCCCCGCGTGGCGGGGGGCGGCCGC
>CAZJLP010000006.1:0-39239 GCA_964546955.1 uncultured Opitutaceae bacterium
TAATGCCGACGTAGTAGACCGAGCTGTTGTTGAGCGTCAGGGCAGCGTTGTTGCTCGTCGCAAACCCCGCGGCGTTCGTCACGGTTACCGAATAATCCCCCGTGCTGCTGCTTTGGGCGTTCGTCACAACATACGAGGCCGCGGTCGCACCCGCGATGGCTGTCCCGTTAAAACGCCATTGATAGGTGAACGGCGCCGTTCCTGACGCGAGCACGCTGAACGTCACGCTCGCCCCGAGCGGCACGGTCTGCGACGCCGGCTGGCTCGTGATGGTCGGTGCGAAAGTCGGTGGGGCGGCATTCACCGTCAGGGTTGAATTGTTGCTGGTGATCGATCCGGACGAGTTGGTCACAACCACGCTGTAGGTGCCGCCGTCTGCCGACGTCACATTCGTGAGGGTCAACGTGGGTCCCGTCGCTCCTGACACGTTCCCTCCGTTCAAGAGGTTCGTCCCGTTGCGCCGCCACTGATAGGTGGGAGAGCCCCCGTTCACGACCACGCTGAAAGTCACGGTGCTGCCGGCCCCCGCCGTCTGAGAGGCGGGAGGCTGGGTGGTAATGGCGGGCGCACCGAGTTCGTTGATCCAGGCCGTCACGAGGTTCACGCCGGCCACGTCGACTTCATTGCTGCCCAACGGAGGCATCTGGCGCGCCCCACGAATATTGATTCGGTTCAACAACATGGATTGCGCAGTCGAGCCGGGCACGATCACGCGGTTGGCCGCGTTTCCGCCGGTGTCCACCAACGCGCCGTTGATCAGATTGGCGCTCGCCGTCGGGGTCGAGTAGCGGGCATCCCAGTTTCCCAGCGTCGCTCCACCGGGTTGGTGGCACTGGACACAATTCGCGGAAAGGTAAGACCGCACGCGCGTTTCCAGGCTGGCCGACGCGTCCGCGGCCGGGACCAGCGCACGCAGGGTCGCCGGCGCCGGCACGGCCGCGTTGAAGTAGCCGGCGTTCGCGAGCACCGTAAGCTGATTTCCAGATCCGCCGGGATAGGCATAAGTCTTGTTGAGTTGAGCCGTATTAAAACTGAGCGCGTGTCCGGCCACGGCGGTGTGGCACTGGATACACTCAGAGCGCGATGGAAAACGCCACCGCTGGCTCCGAATCGTGCCGTTGTCGTTGATCGTGTAATCGCGCTCTTCGCCGACTTCCGCCACGAGATTCGCTTCGGTCTGTTGATCGTTCCAGCGGTAAGTGACTCCATAAACCCCACCCGCGTTCTTCACCAGCAGCCGGGTTTCAATTCGGCGGGCCGTTCCGGGACTGCCGCGCGTTAACTCGAGATCGAAATGCTTTACCCACACAGTCCCGGCCGGAAACGTCCAGTTCCCATCCGCGGAAAACGTGATCTGGTCGCCCGCGTTCGGTACGCTGAACCAGCGGCTCTTCCGGGCATGATCGGACCAAAACGACACGTTTGGCTCGAACGGTACGATGCCGGCGTTAGGCGTAAGGGTCGCGAGGTCGGAGAATGCCCCCGTCGCGGTCAAGGTCGACGGCAAAGGCGAGCCCGTCGGGGTCCCGTTGTACACCAGACGCCGGAGTCGCCCGTTGTTGATGCAGGCAATCAGAATATCGCCGTTGCGAGGATCGACCCCGAACGCAACCGGACCGGACTCGGGTGAAGACGGATTCAAACGCTCCACCCGCACCGGATCTCCCGGCGGAAAAAACATCGCCCAAATCGCACCCGACCCGTAGTCTCCAAACACATACGCGCCCAACAACTGGGACAATCGCGATCCGCGGTAGACGAGCCCGCCCGAAATTGAATAGCCATCCGCACGGGGGTAGTCGTAAATCGGATTGAGAAACACCGCCGCCGCCGGCGGATTGGACCGCGCCGAGATCATTCCTTCACGATAGTTCCAACCGTAGTTGCCGCCGCGCGTGATCAAATTGACTTCTTCCCGCGCCCCCTGCCCCACGTCTGCCAGAAAAAGGCGCCCGGTTGGCCGATCGAAACTGAATCTCCACGGATTGCGCAGGCCTACCGCCCAAAATTCGGTGCGTACCGTTGCCGGGTCGACCGCGCTGCCATTGAAAGACGTGGCGCCGACGAAGGGATTGTCGGCCGGCACGCGGTAGGTGCCCGGATTGATTGCGGGATGAGGATTGGGGACGAGATTTCCCGGCAACAAATCGACGTCGATGCGAAGGAGGCCGGCGAAAAAATCGCGGTTGATCCGCTGGCTGTTCTGATACTGGTCCCCGCCGCCGCCTTCATCGCCGAGGGCCACATACAAGTATCCGTCGGGGCCGAAATGAAGATCGCCCGCGTTGTGGTTATTCGCTTCGTCGAACTGGGTAAAAAGAGGCACTTCGGTCGCCGCATTCACCACATCCGTCCGGGTCGGATTGCTTGGATCGACCGCGGGAGCGGTGAAGCGAGAAACGCGATCGTGCAATCCCGTCCCGGCGGTCGTCGTGGTAGTGAGCGTGTAGAATACGTAGAAAAAGCGGTTCGTCGCGAAATCGGGGTGAAACGCGATCCCCAACAGCCCGCCTTCGCCGCCCGCATTCACCGTCGTGCGGATATCGAGCAACACCCTTCGCGTGCCGGGATTCGCCAAATCGTCGATCCCGTAAATTCGTCCCGCCTTCTCGACCACAAACAGTCGATTCGTTTCACCGGGCGGCGTGGCCATCGCCACCGGCGACGCAAAGGTGGAGTTCGCGCCGAATGCGTCTTCCATCAAATACCCCAACGTTTGTGGATTCTGAGGCATCGCAAGGGTCGTGTTGGCCACGCGCGTCACCTGGCCTTTGAGCCCGGCCAGACCGCAGACAAGAACCGCGAAAGCCAGGGCTGCCGCCCCCCCTTTCCTCGCAGAGAAACGGTTGAGCGGCAGAGTGCGCACCGAGCGGTCGAGCGGCATGTTGGCAACGGTAGACCCCGAAAACACCCCATGGGCAACTGCCCATGAGCCTTCTGTTCACCCTTTATGTTCTTTTCACAAACAAAAGGTAGGCAACTACCCTCGCGAATTATTGATGAAGGAAAATGCATCTTGCTGCCCTTCACGCAAAAGACCGCGCCAAACAAAGGACGAAAAACACTTCGGCCGCAGGGTTGCGCGATCGACACGTGCGCTGACGCGGTTTCCGCGCTGTGGCTGGTTGCGCGGGCTCGGCGCTCGAACATTCCAGGTCAGCGCCCGTAACGCGGGCTCATTCTTTTCGTATTCATACGGGCAAGACGCGCTAATTGCGGGACGCGCCTTCCAACAAATCCAGCTTACGATTCCCGCCGAGATCTGTCCGCGCTCAACCTGCTCGTTATGAATTCAAAAAAATCGTCGCTCACCGTCAAAGTCAGCTTTCGCGAAACCGAAGAGTCCAAGGCGCCCGCTGGAGTCCTCGTCCACGCCTTCCTCCCCAGCGGTGAACTGCTGGGCAGCGCCCCCGTCAAAGACGGCGTCGCACAACTTCCGCTGCCCGAAAACGCCTCGGGCAGCATGCTGCGGCTCGTGGCCGGTCCCGCGCTCGACGCGAAACGCTCGATCGACCTGCCGGCTTTGCGCAAAGTCGGGGCGTTCGAACTGCTGGTCAAACCCCGCCTGGAGCACGAGATGGTGATCGGGCCCGAGATATACCTGCGTTGGCCGCTTTGTCGCTGCACCGTGCGGGGGCGGGTGGTCAAGCGGGTGCGTCTTCCTGACGGCACCACGCGCGATCTTCCGATTTGCCATTCGCGCGTGCATATCTGTGAGGTCGATCGCTGGCGTTTCATCATCCCGCGCCTGCCCGACGACATTATCTGGCGGATTCGGGACGACTTGCTGAATCCCAAACCGCTCCCCGATCCGATTCCCGATCTGATCGAACCGTGGCCCTCGCCCTTCCCCGGACCTCGCCCGGGCCCGGACCCCGTTCCCTTCGCGGATCGACGCGAACCCGTGCGCCTGCTGTCCGCCCGGCGCGTGAATCGCGCCGGTGCTCCCGACTCTGCGTTGTCGCGCGCGCTTCCGGAAGAAGTCGCATCGGCCTTGAAGGTCTCAGCTTCGTCCTCGGTGAAGCAGGCGCTGCTCGAAAACGCCGCGTTGATTCGTCCATGGCTGTGCGATCTGATTTACCTCGAACCGTTCTATCGCTACGCGCTGGATTGCCTGCGCGTGGTCGAAGTCGACGAGGACGGTCGTTTCGAAACGACCATTTGGTATTCATGTTTCGGCGACCATCCCGATCTTTACTTCAAGGTCGAACAACTGCATGGCGCGACGTGGGAGTGGATCTACCGCCCGTCCATTCGGTGCCATACGCATTGGAACTATCCCTGCGGGAGCGAGATCACGATTGTCGTCACCGATCCATCGGCGGTTCCCTGCCTGGTTGAAGATCCGGTTGTTCCGCCCGCCGGCGTCGGGTCCTGGGTCATGCCGATCGCGGTCGGCGCCACCCCGATCTGGGGTTCCCCCGCGGGAGCCCCGCCCGCACCGGCGGGCTGGGTGCGCACCGATGGCAAGACCGACTACGGCTCGATCGACAACGCTCCGTTCGGCGGCGCCCTGGCCTTCCGCCAGGCGAACTCCTTCAACATCCCCAATAACAACGCCAAATATTATCGCTGGTCCTATCGAAAGGCCGCCGTCGGCCCGACACCGGCTGGCGACTGGAACGAGATGAACGCCGTCGTTTATCGGTATTACGCGAAGGAACGTCCCGGCCAAACTCCGACTTTCCCCGCGCTCAAGCTGGGGCCCGATACGGTCGGCGCCTCGGATAACCTGTACGCATTTAAACCGCAAACGCCTCCGCCGCCCGATGCGACGGATCCGGCCGGCACGATCACCTATTGGCTCGCCGACAATCCGTTTGGGGACATCTACGCTGCGTTCCTGGACACGATCGCGGTTGCCCCCAACACCACCGGGCTGCCGGGTGCGACCGACAAGAGCGGGGTTTACGAAATCAAAATCGAGGTCTTCAACTCCGCTGGCGGCCTCGTCGCTCCTTCCGCCGCCACATTCCGTTTCATCGTTCCCACCGGAACCGCCGCTGACGGCGTCACGATGCTCGCTCGCGAGGCGACGGCCGCCGACTTGGATGCGGCTGCCTTCGTGTTCAAGCTCGTCATCGACAACAACGTCACCCGCGCCGTCGTACGTCCCCCTGAAATCGCAGGATCGGCCGTGGTCGACGACTGCGGTTTTCTGCGGTACAATCCGGCGAGCAATCCGAATGTGACGCTCGGCTTCACCGCCGAACAGAAACACGAACGCGCCCTGTTCTCCTTCGGTGTGATCCGCGGCAATATCCCGGTGGCCGCTCCCGGGGTAAGCGGCGACCTGGAAGACACGCTGGCCGGAGCTCCGCCCTACGCTCGGGCTGGGTATGAGTTCAGCCACGCCTTCCCCATCGCGTCCCTCCTTGGGCCCTGCACGAACGCCGCCTACGCCGCATCGGTCTACGTCTCGGCCAAAGCGACGAACGGCTTCTCTCGCATCCAGGCTTACGACAGCTCTGACACGCGGGCCTTCGCCCTCGCGATCTGACCCGCAAACCGGGGGACGCCGCGAGGCGTCCCCACCGCGTCTCCCCTCCAGGCTGTCTCCGCGTTCGAGCGCGCCTCACCGGGCCAGGCCTCGCGCATTCGCGGCGAGGACTACCACTCGCGGATAGGCGCGGCCGTCGAGGACGACTAAGGTCACGCGATCTTCGCGTGATCGCGCGAAAAAGGTGTCGAGCATCGCAGTCCGCGCCAATTCGGCCACGGACTTCCCATTGATCGAAAGAATACGATTATCGGGTGCCAGCCGGGCCTTGTGCGCGGCCGATCCCGTCACCACCTGGCCCACGCGCATCCACCGGATTTTACCGCCTTTCGCGACTTCCGCGTTTGTCCGAATCGACATACCGAAATCGGTCAAACGCGTCTCGCGTACCTCGAATCCAGGAAGGCGCACAACCTGCTCCAGCGGCGACGGATCTCCGCGCAGAGGTGCCGCTTCCCCGTTGCCGGGCAATGGGGTTTGCATCGCCGTTGACGACGTGACGGAAACATCGAGGTCCACGGCCCTCTCCAAGCCATTTGCCCGGTCAGTCACGGCGGCGGCCGGAACGGCAGGTGATTGCGCCGTGCCGCAGCCCCCATGAACGAAAATGAGCAGCACCGTCACCAGCGCGGACAGGCGCCCGGCCGGCATCGCTCTTTTTCCGTCAGGGCAGAACACCGATGACATGCCCGTGAGTTTCGCCGCAGTAAATGCACTTCTCCAAACCGCGCTGCAGCACCTTGCCGCATTTTTTGCACAACACCGCCTCGCGCCGCTGTTTATCTACGCTCTCCACCGCCGTCGCGATTTCCTCATCGGTTGCGAGCCCCTTCGCCTGAATGAGCGAAATCAGGGCGGCGCACAGATTGGACACGCGGCGCTGTTGCTCCTCCAATGCGGCCACCCGCTCCTTGAGCTGATGGATTTCGTGGGCTTCGTCGGATCGCCTGCGCCCAGAATGTGTTTCGAAGTCATGGGTGAAATCCATCACCCGACTTTGGACAACCACCAGGAAAAGCACAACGGCAGAAGCAAGACGCAGAGATCAGACGCCAGAGACCATAAACCAGAAGTCAGAAGCGAGGGGTCAGGGGTCAAATCCAATTGCGAAGCCACAAGTCGAATCCTTTTGGACGTCAAACTTCGACCTCCATCCTGGCATCAGGCTGCCGACCGCTGACCTCTGTCTTCTGGTTTCTGGCTTCTGGTTTTACCTTCCCAAGCGAACTGATTCATCCTCCTGCTGTCCTCGCCAACCATGGAACTACACGGAGGCTGTCTCTGCGGCGGAACACGCTACGCCCTCAAAGCAGCGCCCCGGTCGCTCGGCGATTGCCATTGTATCGATTGCCGCCGAAGCAGCGGCGCGCCCTATGTCACCTGGGGAACCGTCGACACCGCGGACCTCACGCTCTTGCGTGGCCAGGTTCGCAAGGTGCCGCATGCCGGACGTCTCCGTTACTTCGCCGCGTGCTGCGGCACTCACCTCTTTTTTCGCGAAACGGACCCGGCCGAATGGACCGACGTCACCGTCGCCTCTCTCGACGACCCAGCCCCTTTCGCGCCGCAAAAAGCCATTTGGACGGAAGACCACCTCTCCTGGGTGCCGCTCAACCCAGCACTTCCCGCCCATCGCCAAAGCTCTGGGACGGCGGAGCCGTCGATTTGAAATTGGAGATTTGAGACACGGACCAATGTCGGATGACCGTGACAACCACTTAGGACAAGCGCCACGCGTCAAACCGAGTCTCAAGTCTCAAATTTCAAATCTCTAATCGTAGAGCGCCCCGCGCTCTACTCATAAAGCCAGTACTTCCGCGTCCTTTCACGATAAACCGCCGCTTCCTGTTTCCAGCGGCGCAGCCACGCTTCCACATCCGTGCGCGCGCCGTTCGCCCGCAGCGCCTTCCACCACGCGACCGATCCGACGTGGATATTGAACGTGCGCCCCTCTTTGTCGCTCCGTCCGGAAAAAGGATTCGACTGGTATCGACAGGCCAGCCGCATCAACTGAAAACTCAACTCGGTCGGTTCCCAACGATCCCAATCGCGTATCTCCACATAGACGCCTTGCACCGGTTTTCCGCCCGCGGGAGTCGCAGTTACGCTCCGAAAATGCAGCCCGGGAAGTGCGAGTGCGCGCAAATCCTTCAACAGCTGCTCGCTGGTCTTTCCGGGGAAAGTAAACCACCGAAAGGGATAAGGCGTGCCGATGCCGTGCCAGAAACCGGTCTCCAGACAGCCGAGACCGACCATCGCATAACCTATCACGGCCTCAAAGTCCGGCACATTTTGAGAGGTGGGCACGAAGGGTAACCCCGTTTCCGGCCAGCGCATACTGCGCCTCCAGCCTCGCATCGGGACGACGGTCAGCCTTCCCTGACGCCGGAGCTCTTCGGGCACGCCTTCCATCACGCCGGGTGCGTCAGCCGCGAAGCGCGCCAATTCACCCAGGGTAAGGCCGTGCACGTACGGGATGGGGAAAGCACCCACGCCGCTCCGCAGTTCGTCGTCGAGAACGGGCCCGCTCACCTTCAGCCCCCCAAGAGGATTCGGGCGGTCGAGCACGATGACCTCCACTCCGTGTTGAAAACAGGAGTCCATGGCATAACGCATCACCACGTTGAACGTGTAGGATCGAACTCCAATGTCCTGCAGATCGATCACAAGCGCGTCCAAACCCTCCAGCTGCCTTCGGGTGGGCTTGCGGTTGTCGCCATGCAGCGAATACACAGGTAATCCCGTCCGGGCGTCCACCGTGTCCGCAACACGGGCCGAGGCCTTCTCCGTGCCATAAAAGCCGTGCTCAGGCGCGAAAAGAGCGACGATGCGCGTGTCCGGCGCGCGGCGAAGGATGTCGATCGTGTGTTCCCCCGTGCGATTGACACCGGCGGGATGACTCAAGACGCCGATCCGCTTGCCTCGCACCGCGGCAAACCCATTCGCTTCGAGCACATCGATGCCGAGAATCACCGGATAAAGCGCATCGGGAGCGGCGGGAACCGAAACGGTGGCGATCGGAGGGACGGCCGCAAGCGGGCTTGCCACGGGGGCCGCCTCTCGATCGCCGCAGCCGGCGCCCAAGAGAACCAGCCAGGACAGAAGAGCTCTTCGGAAAACGACCCGGTACGTGACGCAACCCATGGCGGGTCAACCCAGAGCCCCGCCTGGCGCACTGACAACTTCAAACTCGTTTGGACAATAGAGCATCCCGCCCGACTGGAAACGCATACGACCTGCAGACACATATCGGAATTTGCCTGAATTCGCCGCGGACCAAAGCTCAAAGCTTGCTCACCATTCCTCGCCCCTCAGCGTGTAAGCGGATCGCAAACCCCGCGGGAGCAACTGCCTGATCGTTGGGCAACCTACCCTGCTTTCGCCGACCCCACCCTACCATGTAGTCCTAATTACACTACGCGGATTCGTGCATTGCCACCCACGGACGCCGCCCCTCCCGCGGACCGCCCCCTTACACGCGTTGATCCCGCACTTGGAACACCCCCTAGCTAATGCGCGCGCCACCCCTGGCGCGGCTCCATCGAGCTAGTCTCCAACACCCATGAATTTTGTCCTATCGCATTCCCGCGCGCCCGCTCTCCCTAGCGCGTCCTCCTCGCCTGCGCCTCGCCGGCTCAGTTCCCTCGTTACGGCAACCCTTCTTTTGCTCGCACCGCTCCTCGGCTCGGGCCAGCAAGCCTCAGCGGCCGAGTTCACTCTCACGGACGGTTGGGCCCTTCAATCGTCCTCCAACGTGACCCAAGGCGGCGCCGCTCTTTCCGCCCCCGGCTTCCAACCGAACGGCTGGTACCCGATCACCATGCCCGCGACAATCATCGCTGGCCTGCTCCAGAACAACGTATTCCCCGATCCGTTTTATGCCAAAAATCTTTCCACCATCGATCCGGCACAATTCACGCCCACTTGGTGGTATCGCAAAGAATTCACCCTGCCAGCGAGTGAGAACGGCAAACGCGTCTGGCTGAAATTCGAGGGTTTGAACTATCGCGCGGCGATTTGGTTCAACGGCACCCAACTCTCGAACACCACGCAGACCGTCGGGCCCTTTCGCGCGTTCGAATATGACGTAACGAGCCTCGTGAACTACACGGGGGGCAACGCGATCGCGGTCCAAATCACCGGGCCGACCAACTTCCAATCGGATCTGACTATTTTCTTCATCGATTGGAATCCGTCGCCCCCGGACAAAAACATGGGCATCGTGAACGATGTGGTGGTGCGCACGAGCGGCGCCGCCAAAATCAGAAATCCGCTCGTCAGCACGAAACTCGATCTGCCTTCCCTCTCTGTCGCGCACCTCACGGTCGTCGCCGAGGTCACCAACGGCTCGAACGCAGCCGTGTCGGGCACGGTGGATGGAAACATTGGCACCGTGACTTTCTCGCAACCGGTGACGTTGGCGGCGCGCGAGACCAAACGCGTGACCTTCACGCCCACCGCTTTCCCTCAACTAAATTTCAACAATCCCACCCTTTGGTGGCCGTGGGAATATGGCACGCCCGCCCTGCACACCCTCAATCTCAGCGTCACGCTCGGCGGCCAGGTGAGCGACAGCCTTTCGACCGAATTCGGCATCCGGCAAGTGACGTCCGCCCTCAACTCCTCGGGGCATCGCATCTTCTCCATCAACGGAAAACGCATCCTGATTCGCGGCGCCGCCTGGGCGCCGGACATGTTCCAACGTCGAAGCCCGGAACGCCAGGAGGCGGAAGTCCGCTACATCCGCGATCTCAATCTCAATCTGGTGCGCTTCGAAGGAAAGTTCGAGGACGAGAACATGTTCCGCCTCATGGACCGCTACGGGTTGCTGGTCATGGTGGGCTGGAACTGCTGCGACTCTTTCCAGCGCAGCGGCAGCTGGACCGCCGAACAGAAGGCGATCGCCTACGACTCTCTCCGCAATCAGATGTATCGCCTGCGCATCCATCCTAGCATGATGGTTTGGGTGAACGGCAGCGACGAGGTCTCGGCGCCGGAGGTCGAGCAGCAATACGTCAACATCGAGGCCGACCTTCAATGGCCCGCTCCGACCATCGCGGCGGCCGCGGCACGCTCCACCCCGCAGGAAGGCGCGACGGGCGTAAAAATGAATGGTCCCTATGAATACGAGCCCCCTTCTTATTGGGAGAGCGATCCCACCCGCGGCGGCGGAGCCTGGGGCTTCTCCACTGAGATCAGCCCTGGCGCGGATGTGCCGGTGATCGAAAGCCTCCGGAAATTTATTCCCGAGGCGAACCTTTGGCCGATCAATACGTTTTGGACGTACCACTGCAATACGGGCGCCTTCACGAACCTAAATGTGTTCACCAACGCGATGAACCAGCGTTATGGCGCGGCTAATTCGGCGGCGGAATACGCCGCCAAAGCGCAACTGTCGACCTACGAATCGCACCGCGCGATGTTTGAAGCGTATGGCCGAAAGAAATACACCGCCACCGGCGTCATTCAATGGATGCTCAACAACGCTTGGCCGGGAATGTTCTGGCACGTCTACGATTATTATCTGCAGCCTGGCGGCACGTACTTCGGAGTTAAAAACGCGCTGGAGCCGCTCCATGTCCAGTATTCGTACACCGCCAGAACAGTCACGGTCGTCAACTCCACACTGCAGAGCTTCGGCAATCTGACCGCGCGGGCTCAGGTCTTCAACCTGGACGGCTCGCTCAAGCACAACCAGAGCGCGACCCTATCGGCGGGGCCGGATAGCACCATGGACGCGTTTACGTTGCCTGCGATCTCCGGCCTCAGCCCCACTTACTTCCTGCGTCTCACCCTCACGAATAGCTCCGGCGTTCTCGTCAGCCAAAATACGTACTGGCTCTCCACCAAGGCTGACGTGGTCGATTGGGCCAGCTATGGCGATCCCTGGTATTACACGCGCCAGTCGGCCTATGCGGACTTCAAAGCGATCCCCACGATGCCTGCCTCGACCGTGGCCTACAATCACACCACCGCCACGGTTGGGGACGACCGCGAACACACCGTGACGTTGACGAACACGGGATCGACCCTTGCGTTCTTCCTGCGGCTGAAAATCAACCGGATGTCGGATGGCGAGGAAATCCTCCCTGTTATCTGGCAGGACAACTACGTGACTCTCGTCCCCGGCGAATCGCGTACCCTGAAGGCTCGTTACGCTTCGGTCGATCTCGACGGTTCCAGCCCCGCGCTCCAGATCGTTCCGTATTTGCCCAATGTGACCCTCACACCGGCGACGGGACCGTTGCCGGTTGCCGCTCCGGTGTTCACTCCGGCGCCCGGTACCTATGCCTCCACGCAATCCGTTACCATCGCCAGCTCGACCTCTGGCGCGTCGATTCGTTACACCACAGATGGCAGCACCCCGAGTTCCACGGCGGGCACGCTCTATTCAGGGCCCGTTTCGATCGCGAGCACGACCACGCTTCGCGCGATTGCCTATAAAGCGGGTTTGAGCGACAGCAGCGTCACTTCCGGAGCGTATACGATCGAAGCGGGCACGACTGACGTGAAGTTCTCCATTCCCGCATCCGCTGTCACGGCTAGCGCCAACGACGGAAATCTTCCCGCCAATGTAGTCGACGGAAACCTCTCGACGCGCTGGTCGGCCTCCGGCGATCCGCAATGGATTCAATTTAACCTGGGCGGAGCCAAACGCGTGGCTTTCGTCAAAATTGCATTCTACAACGGCGCGGCGCGCAGCTCCCGCTTCGACGTGCAGACTTCCACCGATGGCGTCACCTGGGCCAATGCGCGTACCGGCGTCAGCAGCAATGGAACCTCCGCTGCGTTGGAAACTTTCGACTTCCCGGATATCGATCCCGCCAACTTCGTTCGCATCGTAGGCCACGGCAATACCGTCAACGCCTGGAACAGCTACGCCGAAGTTGAAATCTGGGGCGGACCAGCCAGTGGCGGCGGCGGCCAGGTCGCTTCGCCGACCTTTAGTCCCGCCGGAGGCACATTCACGACGCCGCAATCGGTCTCGCTTTCAAGCGCGACCGCTGGCTCCTCGATCCGTTACACCACGGACGGCAGCACGCCCAACGCCACCACGGGTACAGTGTACACGGGACCCATCGCGGTGAGCGCGACGACCACGCTCCGTGCCATTGCATACTCGGCGGGAATGACCGACAGCGCTGTGACCTCCGCCACCTATACGATCAACAGCGGAAGCACTCCGGCCAAGCTCCCGGTGGCACCTCCGGTCACGGCGAGTTCCAACGACGGAAACGTACCCGGCAATACGATCGACGGCAATCTTGCCACCCGCTGGTCTGCGTCAGGCGACGGCCAGTGGATTCAGTACAACCTGGGCACGCTTCGCACCGTGTCGTACCTGAAGATCGCGTTTTACAGCGGAAACATCCGCACCACGACGTTCGACGTCCAGGTCTCCGGCAACGGCGCCGATTGGACCACAGTCCTCACCCGCCGCGTGAGTAGCGGCACATCGACCGGCCTTGAAACGTTCGATTTCCCCGACGCGTTCGGCCAGCACGTGCGCATCGTCGGCCACGGCAACAGCGTAAACCTGTGGAATAGCCTGACTGAGGTCGAGATCTGGGGTTTTTAAACAAACCGCAACGTCTTCCCTCGAGCGCGCCGCCAAGAAGCGGCGCGCTTTTTTGCGGTTATGAATCCAGATCGCGCTCGAGTGATGGGGCAACCGGTTCGGCAGACGTAAACTCCGTGCTGCCCGCCAAGCTCAGGGCACCCGCGATACGCGAACCCAATCCACGCCGAAGTCATAATCCGGCGCTTCGGAATCGCGCCACCAGCCGAAACTGGCCAGCTGCGGAAACGCGCCGTCGTATGCGCGCAACGCAGGCGCGGTTCCGTACCCGGAGCCGCTGTCCACCCAGACTTGGATCGCGCTGGTGCGCTGATCGCGGACGATCTTCAGCTTGACGTAGCTCGCCGCGGTGAACGCATGCGTCGTCGTCGCCAGCGACGCGAAGTCCTTGTAGAGACTCAGCGTGCCATCCTGGAAAATCATCACGCGGTAAAAATGCCCGTCGGCATTGTTGACCACCAATTGGTGCGAATTGGAAGGACTGCCGCTCTGTCCGAAAAAACCGCGGACCCGGGTCTCCAAGATATAACTGCCGACCGCGAGCGGGGTCGTCTTGTCCAGAGTGGAGCTCTGGATGCTCACGGCATGTCCATTTACCAGTTTGATGCTCGGTGAGGCGGTCCAAGTAGGGCTCAGCGAGGTCCCGGTGAACTCTTCGGCAAACACACTCGCGGCCGCCCCTAGCGATTCGATCTCGATGAAACAGAGTTTGTTGTTGGACGCGCCGAGGGAGTTCGCAACCGTCAGCCGGCCATCGGAAACGATGACCTGCAGGGTCCGGTCGATCCACCGTCGGCTGGACGTGGGAACGGCGTCGATGGCCGGTTCGCCCTCTACGGTGAACTTGTAGTGGCTATTCGTATACGCCGCGTCGCCCGCAACCAAACGCACCGAATACCGGCCGTTGGGCGCGGCGAACTCCCACGTCTTGTTCCCATCCATTTGGGTGTGAATCAGCGTGTCGTGGCGCTGATCGGGAGAAAGCGACGAATTACGGTCCCGCGTGGCGCTCGTATTCGACGCGGACCAGCCAAAACGCAGTCCGCCGCCGCGGTCACCGAAAACTTGGCCGGAATCGGCGACATAGCCGGCGGGCACCGCCGCACTGGCCGGCTGAAAGTTGATGCGCGTCGCCGCAAGGACGTCGGTCGATAAAATCGCGGCGCCGACGAGGAGCAAGGCAGCGATGGTGAACCTGCGGTCCGAAAGGCCGGACCGCTGAATGCAAAGCATTGAGGATTTCATAGGGGTGATGCGTCCGCGACGATTGCTCCTCTAAACCGCCGGGAAACGCTCGCACCGTATGCGTGCGCGCGATCCCTTCAACTGTTTTCGCAGGTTACACTAACGACCACGGTCTGTTCGCCGCGGCGGCAGAATCCATCGCATTCTCAGCGCCGCGGCGAAGCCCTGATCTCTGGCTTGCGCGGTCTGCCCGCGGCAAGAGGTGGGCGCGTCGAAACGAGCGTTGTAAGAGATTAACGGATCTAACCTTACAGCTTCGATTGCAACTTTACGGCATTTGCGGCGTCATTCTTAGTAGCCGCGCATCTTTGCGCCGCCTTAACTACGTGAACGTTCTCCGCTCCGCATCACTCTTTGTCCTGCTCTCAACTTCCATGAGCGCAGAGGATCTGCCGGAAAACTCCAACCCGTTTGCCGAATCTCGAAAGGCCGCCGTTTCGGCCGCCCCCGAAAGCATTCCGGTCAAGCTGAACGGCATCGTCTCTTCTCCCAACAAACGGGTCTTCGCATTTCACGATCCCGTTAAACGGCAGAGTTTCTTCCTCGAGATCGACGAGAAAGGCCAGGATTACATCGTCCGTGGGTTCGACGAGCAGCGCAATGTGGTGCGCCTGGAACACGCCGGTCGGATCATTGAATTGCCGCTGCCCGAATCCAAAGTCAGCGCCGGGGTGATAAACGTCGCGCCCGCGATACCTCCGCCGCGGGGTCCGGTCGCGATGCCGGCCACGCCGGGCCCGAATGCGAACCCCGCAGCGACGGCAGCCCAGCTGGACGCCATCGTCAAGGAAGTGCAGCGCCGCCGCCAGATGCGGACCAACGCCACGCAGCCTGCCACACCGCCGCGGTAACTTCTTTGACGGCCAATGACTCGGAGGTGGAACCTGCCGTCGCAGCAGTCGACGTCCAAAAGCTGCTAATCGCAGCTTCGCTCCGATTGAAGTGGATCTCGGCGCCTCCGATCCGTCCCCCTATCTCCAGGACAGGACAATGGCTCTCATCGAGCGTGGCCTTCCTCGGTAAACCCGCCCCGCCAGACGCGGGCAATTTCCGGCCCGGCGCTGGGTAACGCCTCGGATGTAACCCCGCTGCGTCGGTTGCTACCCTTCTGCCGCCAGGCCGCTTTCGGTTCGGCCGCAGCCTCCGAGGTCCGCGGCCCGTTACCGGCGGAACTTCATCCTCTCATGCAAATTGCCGAAACCAACGAACGCATCAGCCGGTTTATCACCCTGGCAACGTTTGTCTTAGTCGTGACGGTGCTGGATCTCGCAAGCGACCTGATGATTCCCATCGCGCTGGCGCTCCTGCTCACGTTCATGCTGGCACCGATTGTGATCCGGCTGACTCGATGGGGGATGTCGAAGGTATTCGCCGTATCCGTCACGGCAGTCCTCACCTTCGCCCTGATTTTCGGCGTGGGTTGGATCATCACTTCGCAAGCTCTGAGCCTGGCCGAGGAATTGCCCAAGTACGAAGAGAACATCCAGAGCAAGATTGCCGCGCTGAAAAGCCCCCAGGCCCCCGACGCCCTCTCGCGTTCGGTCAGCATGATCGAGAATCTTCGCAAGCAGCTCCAGGCCCCCCCGCCCGAACCCCTGGCGCCAGGTTCAAAATTCCCAGAGCATAGACCGCTGCCGGTGGAAGTTCGCCCGCCCCGCAGTTCGCCGCTTGAAATCGTCAGCAGGGTGGTCGGGCCCATCCTGCCGCCGCTGGCAACCACCGGTATCGTCATTGTGTTTGTCCTGGCGATGCTGCTCCAGCGCGAGGATCTCCGCGATCGGTTCATCAAAGTCGCGAGTTCGGGAAAGATCAATGTCGCCACCCAAGCCGTCGAGGATGCCGCCCGGCGCGTCTTTCGCTATCTGGGGATGCAGTTCGTGGTGAACGCGACCTACGGCATTCCGATTGGCGTCGGCCTCTATTTCATCGGCGTGCCGAACGCGGTCCTCTGGGGGCTGCTCGCGGTGCTACTTCGTTTCATTCCCTTTTTGGGTCCCTGGATCGCGGCTGCCTTTCCGATCGCGCTCGCTCTCGCAGTCGACCCGGGTTGGACCATGGCCGCCTACACCATCGTGCTTTTCATCGTGGTGGAGATCATCAGCAACAATATCGTCGAGGTCTGGCTCTATGGCGTGAGCACGGGCATCTCCAATCTAGCCTTGATGATTGCCGCCGTGTTCTGGACTTGGCTGTGGGGAGTCCCCGGACTGTTTCTTTCAACACCTTTAACCGTCTGCCTCGTAGTCCTGGGCAAATACGTCCCGGGATTGAAATGGTTGAGCGAGCTATTGGGAAGCGAGCCGGTGTTAGTTCCGTCCGTTCAGTTCTATCAGCGCATGCTTTCGATGGATTCAGACGAATTGCTGGATACGGCCACCCGGTACGTCGATGAAAGGTCGATTACTGAGTTTTATGACGAGGTATTCGTGCCCGCGCTGCTGCTCTCGGAGGAAGATCGGCACAATGGCACCCTGGCGGAGGTGAAACAAAAGTTCATTTTTCAAGCCAGCCGCGATCTGATTGAGGAACTGGAACGGCGGGTCGACGAGGTCAAGGGGGATCGCGCCGCGGAAACCGCCAAAGACGCCAAGCAAAATCTTCCCCCGCAAGGCCCACCTCGACCGCGCGCTCTCGTGCTGGGACTGCCCGCGCGCGACGAAGCGGACGAACTGGTGGCGCTCATGCTCGCCCACCTCCTGAGGTCTCGCGGCATCGCCGTGGAGGTCGGAAGCGTGACCGAAGCACCCAACGAACAGATCGACCGCATCCGGCGGGGCGGTATTCGCCTCGCGTTTATCTCCGCTTTGCCGCCGCAGGCGGTCAGCGCCGCGCGGCAGTCGTGTCGTCGTCTGAAAGAACGCTGCGACAGCGTCGAAGTGATCGTCGGCATATGGTCGCGCGAGGCAAACTTGACCGATCTTCGACAGCGACTGCGGCGTTCGTCGCCGGACGACGTGGTCACCCGCCTCGGGGATGCGGTCGGACAGCTCGAACGCAGGTTGGCGCCCTCCCTGCCGGCGCCGGCCGTGGTTTCGGCGTTATCGGGTCCGCCGGTGGAAGTCCCCGCGCTCAGCTGGGAAAAGCTGCGGCCCGAAGACGTGCTGGATACCGTTGCGCGCGAGTTGGCCCAAGTCTTCTCCGTTCCCGTATCGCTCATTTCGATCGTCGATCTCGAACCGGGTTTTTGGAAAACGCACCTGCCCGCGCCGACCGACATGGTGAAGCCGCTTGAACCCCAGCGCGAAAGCTCGCCGGCCACCCTTATCGGTCCGGAAAACGGCCTGCTCGTGGTCGAGGACGTGGCCAAGGATCGGCGTCTTTCCGAGAACACCTTTCTCGTCGAACGCGGGGTGGGTTTTTACGCCGAAGCCATCTTGCGCACTCGAGATGGCCACGTCGTGGGCGGCCTCTGTGTGGTCGATACAAAGCCGAGGGCGGTGGGCGAACGCGAACGTGCGCTCCTGCGCGTCCGAGCTGAAGAATTGATGGAGGCGCTCCAGTCGCACACTCCCGCCACTCCACGGCTGTGAAGAGGGTGGGCGCCGCCGAGACTGTCGTCCTGCCGCATTTCGAATTTTCGTTCTGAAAGTTCGAAACGATACGCTTCGACGTTCCTCCTCCGAAAAAGGAGCCGCCATGTTACGTTTTCACGCTGTCACAATTTTGGTCTAGACGGCGAAAAGCCACGAGATAAGACACGTGTCGTTTTCGGGAGGAAACACATCCGGCCCTCTCCGCCCCCTCCGGGGGGAACGGATGCTGAACCTGTCGGCCTTCACCAGCGTGCGCGGAATACCCGCGCACGAAGGCACTGCCGTGCCTCCCGGTCGTACATCGAGGAGAGAATACGTTCATATGAAAATGACCGAGGTTGGGAACTCTTTCGCTGGCGCGGTCCTCGTGGCTGCGCTGAGCTTTAGTTCATTGCTGCGAGCGGATACCGTCTGGCTGGAGGCTGAAGGCGTGCGCGGATACTGGTATGGCGGCGACCTGACGTCGCCATTGCTCGTGAAAGACGATAATGCCGCTTCGGGCGGAAGTTATATCGTCGCGACCGCCCGGAGCCGACACGGCGTCGGCCCCGCCCGCGACGGAAGGCCTCGCCCGTCTTCCCTTTGAGGTCGCGATCGCCGGCACCTACCGGGTTTGGGCGCGCGTCAGCGTTCCGAGCACCAGCGCCGACTCGTTCTGGCTCCGCATGGACAACGGAACCTGGATCAAATGGAACGGGATCGACGCCGGCAGCGCCTGGCATTGGGCCGAACTCAAAGCCGAGGGCGCCGTGTCAGGGCCGCGCTTCCCGCTGGCCGCGGGTCCACACGTAGTGACAATCGGATACCGCGAGAAGAATGCCAAACTCGATGTGCTGATCGTGACGAGCGATCTCTCCTTCGATCCTCGCAAGCCGCTGACCGCCCCGCCCGCCGACATCGCGGTCATTGGCGCCCATCCGGGCGGAGGCGCGGTCAAGGTGGTGTGGAACGCCGTGCCCGGGGCTGTCAGTTATTCCATCCTTCGCAGCAATTGGCCCACCTGGGAGACGATCGCGACCGGCGTCAGCGGTCACGCCTTCACCGACCTCACAGCGACTGGAGATCCCTACACCGTGATTGCGCACTCCAGCACCGGCTCGAGCACGGCCGTCTTTCATCCGGCAGGCAGCCCGAATGGAACCGTGCTCAAGTGGCGGGGCTTGCCAGATAGCCTGAGCGTGACACCTCCGATGCACGTCGACGCAAATTTCGATGTCGGTGCTCCCGCCGGCACGAACAGCCTCGACGCGCCTCCCGCGCGGGGCCGCGCCCGCCTGGACTTCATCGTCCCCGTCGCGCTCCAGGCCAAGCTCTGGGCCCGTACTTACCATCCGAATACGGCCACCGATTCGTTCTGGGTCCGGATGGACGACGGCCCGTGGATCAAATGGAACGGCATCCGGGATTTCTGCGACGACGTCCACAACTCGGACCGCGAGAACCAGCCCTCCATTTTCAAGCTGGCTTCCGGCAGCCATACCTTGGAAATCGCTTATCGGGAGGGCGGGACGCTGTTGAACGGGATCGTCACCCTCGTCGACGATATCGCCAACCTCGAGCCCTGCTCGGACTAAACGATCCTTAAACGTGGCGCCGTGCTTATCCCACGGCGCCAAAAAATTCGGAACCCTGAGCTGGTCGAATTGGCTGCAGTTGAACCTACTCGCTGCCCGCTACTTCCCTCAAAGCGTATCCTCGACCACGACCTCGATCTCCATGTCGAGAATCAGCAGTTCCGTTTCTGTCATCAACGGCTTAATCCGCGTGAGGATAAAGTCGTGGAGTTTTTCCTCCTTCAGCTTTCGCAAAACCGATTCGCGCACGATTGCATCCGAAATGACATCGTCCTTCTTCAGCGAAATATGGACGAACGCCTCTTTGCTCATGAGTTTGAGTGTGCGCATCATGGCCTCGGGGCCGATCGGGGCGGCCCGGCCGATGACGATGCCGTCCTTGACCGGAGGAATCTCGAGGGCTTTCAAACGAACTCGGACGTACTGCTCTGTGCGAAGTCCGGAACCGTCTTTGCGTTTGCTGAGTTGCTTGGAGGAGGAAGACATAGTGGAGGAGCTCACTGGGCGACGCTGCGAACGATTCGTCGCGCCGTGAAGGAAGGACGCTGAGTAACAAAGCGCCCTTCGCTATACCAGCACGTTTTTGCAAGAGCGTGCCAACGATCGGAGGCACCGCCGTCTGTCGGCTGCGGCGAAGGACGGAATCAGAAAGCCTGTTCCATCACGATTTCAATTTCGAGATGGAGGGAGATCGCTTCCGTAGCGGCCATTACCGGTTTGATCTGCTCCACTACGAATTGCTTGATCGCGTCCGCGTCGATCTTCCTCAGCACCGCATCCCGCACGAAAATACTTCCGACCACGTCGTCCTCAATTTGCAGAGACTGGAACCGGTCGCTGCTCGCCAATTCGAGAATTCGCGACATGGTTTCAGGATTCACCTGGGCCGACCGGCCGATGACGACACCGTCCTTCACGGTCGGGATTTCGAGGGTTTTGAACCGCAGCCTGACGAATTGGGCGTTTGGAGTATCGGCCGACAGGCTTGAGCGGGAAAGGCGTGTAGTGGTGAGAGGCATTGACGGAATCGATCTGGAGAAACTTCTCGGTTCGCGGGAAAACCGCCTGAGAAATGAACGAACTCAGCCGATCCGTGTTTTCCAGCGTGGATCAAAGAATATCGAATTCCGACCGGAGGCAGTATACGGGAAAGAGCGAAATTCTTATGGGAGAGCGGCTCCTGAAATCCTAGGGAGGTGCTACTGAAGAAAGGGCGGACTGAAATGGCCGCCCGAACGCATTTTAGCCGGCGCCATGCGCGACTTTCCATTCCAGGAAGCTCTCTCGAGTGATCAATCCCACATATTTCATCTCCGCGGAACACACGACGAGTTCCTGTGCCCCGCGCGCCTCGAGGATCTTCTCCACCAACAACGCTTCCAACGATTCCTGAATGTCGAGGGGCACTGGATACGAGACCAAATCGGCGAAGATTCGATCCGACGACGCGGCAGCCACGTCTTTCAATCGCACGATCCCGATCAAGCGACCTGTTTCCCGATCCACCACCGCGCAATGAGTAGCGTCGACGGCGCCAACACGGCCCACCACGTCCGAAAGCCGTTGTTCGGCCTCGACCAGGACGACGCGGTTGCTGACCAAATCGCGCGCGGTTCGATCGGAAGCGCTCACGTGGCAGGGCAGCGAAGGGTGATCGCAACCAGAAAAGCGAGAGCGAACCGAAGCTGGGACGTCATCAGCGCGGAGGGCAGCAAACAGATCCAAGGCGAGCAAACGTAATTGTCACATCGGCTCGTCGCCTTCCGCCGTGCGTCCCGGATACTATTTCGTAAATATTTAAATGAAAACCACTTACTGCTAATAAATCCAGCTTGCAGGGGGCACAGATTCAGGAAAAACCCTAGTGGAAGGGCCGGTAAATGATCCTAGAGCAGCCTCTTACCCGGCCGCAGTAACGATCCGGCCCGGGGGCAAGCCCCTAGCATTATCGCTATTTATTTGCTTTAACGTCGGCCCTATTGCTCCGATGTTTAAAGCATGATCTTGCCCATTCTCATCCTTTGCTCGTTCGTCCTCTTTGTGTCGTGCGATAGCCGAGCCGAGCGAGAATAGGGCGCGCGCGACCCCACTCGCGATTCGCCTCGGGTGCTCGCGAACAAGCAAGCGGTCGATCAGATGTGGATCTGACCGCCGAGTTGCGGCCACGAAATACTTGGAATTTCAGCTGCGCGTGAGATAGCGAGGGACGGGAACACGGAAACGCGTCGGGACTCGGCCCCGTCGGTCGGTCACGTGAACGACGCACCTCCCGCAATTGACTTCCCTGACTCGCAAGCGACACTCGTTGGTTTTCCGGCCTGCCCCCGATAATGGCATCCTTTGATGAACGTCCTTCCTTTCTTTTCGGCTCTCGATTCACGCTTTCGCAACCGTCCGTGGTCGCAGGCACGCTCGCACAGCGGCCCTTGCCGGTAAAAGGAATCCGCCGGCGCGGCGCCTGCGGCCGTCCCTGAAACCGTGAAGCTTCCTCTTTGGATACTGCGGCTGATGCACCGCAGTCACCTTTCTCGCAAACGGCTGCGCGGTGGATTTCTCCACTCGAAATTGGGCGACCGGCTGCTGGATAAGTCGCTCTGGGTCCCCACGCGTGAGTCGATGGCTCGGGCATGGTTGGTTGGATTCCCGATCACCGTCATTCCGATGCCAGGGCAGTCGATCGTTGCCGTCCTCGCGGCCTATCTCGTGCGCGGAAATCTGCTCCTCTGCATTGCGCTCCAGTTCCTCTCGACCCCGTTTACCGCGGTCATCCACCTTCCCGTGCTTTATCTCATCGGCGAAATGGTAATGGGAGAAAATCCCGCCGAGGTTTGGCAGCAGGCGACCCAACATTGGCGCGACCTACTTTCCGGGCATACGGCCGCCTCCGTGTATTTGGGAGCGCTTGTGCTTGGGCTCGTCGTCGGACCGCTGGGGTACGCCATCATTCGGAAAACCTGGCGCCCGACGCAACGCAAGCGCGGCAAAACCGAAACACCCAGCAAGACAGTGGATAAGCCATAGGCGCGGCGCCTCGGCCGCGGTCCCGGCTCAATCGTCCTCCGTCGTTACCTTGGGTTTCATACGCTTCCCATAGCCAAGTGAATCTACCGCCGCTTTCGCCGTCTCCCGGGATATTTCAGGGTTCATCCGCTCAAGAAGCTTGATCGCAAAAATGAATTTCCCGCTGCGCGCCAGATCGCTGGCCGCATCCATTCCTTTCAACTTAGCGTAGTCCATTTGATCAGGAATAAAGGATTGTGAGACGAGCGCAATGGCTGACGTCACGAATTTGCAGGTTTGTCGCGGATCCACAATTTCTGGGACGATGAATGCTGGCCAACGGGTCGTCGCGCGCCCTACGGTGCTGACGCGATGTCGAGATCTGGGTACTTTCAGCAAACAGAACGCGCGACCCCCGCTCTGACTCGAGGGTCGACGCCCTCCCCGTCTAGCCGCCGCCCGCCTCCCTCCCCATAAAGCTTCATGGACGTTCGTCGCTGGCCGGTACTGGCCCTCTCTCTCGCCGTGCTTTACGGCTGCGGGTATCTTTTTTGGTACGCGCAGACTCCGATGGGCCAGTATCCAGTTGTCGACGGCAAACAGAACCTCATGCTTGCGACCGAGATCGCGCAGGGCCGACTCGCCAGAGAGCCGTTTCACCGGGCGCCGCTGTACCCGGCGATGGTGGCGCTTCCGATGAAACTGGGGCTTCCCGCGACGCTGGCATCCGACGCGGCAAGAGGAGTGAACCTGCTGGGCTACTTGGTGCTGATCGCCGCCACCGCTGCTTTGGCTCGGAGATGCTGGCAGGATTCGCGCGCCGTTGCGGTGGCAGCGGTGGTCGTGGCTTTGTATCCGGTTATCCTATTCTTCGTGGGCGATCCTTACGACGCGGTTTGGGCCGCGGCCGTCGTCATTCTCGCGGTCAACCTCGCGCTTCGCTGGCTGGCTCTCGCTCCGGAAAAACGAACCTTGCTCCCCGCCCTCGCCGTGGGGCTGCTGCTCGCACTCGGGACGCTGCTTCGCTCGCACGTCATGCCCCTGGCCTTTGCCTGGCCTTTCGTCGCCGCCCTCCTCGCGCGGCCCCGCCGGCGCGCGCAAGCCGCGGCGGCAGGGTTCGCCGGCCCCCTTCTGTCTTTTCTGGCTCTCGGAGCCGTCAACCACGGCGTCTCGGGTCAGTTTCGAATCATGCCTTGGCAGGGCTCGTATAATCTCTGGGCCGGCAATGGCCTCAACATGCCGGGAAAATACTACGCGGCTCTTACACCGGTCGAATTCGGCAGCCACTACGACAATCCGGCCAAGCTGGAAGCGATCGCGCTTTTCGAGGCCGAAACCGGCGCCAAACCTCCTCACGACATCGGGCGCATGCAGTCATTCTGGCTGCGCAAAACGATCAACCACATCGCGACTCACCCGCTGGACTGGGCCGGCCTGATGCTGCGGAAGACCTACTACCTCCTGAACGACTACGAGCAATACGACATCAAGACCTACAAGCTCCACAAGCAGCTCTCGCCGTGGCTGCGCTGGAATCCGCTTGGCTGGGGACTGCTGGCCACGCTCGCCGTCCCCGGTGCGTGGATACTCTATCGGAAAAACAAAGCGGTTTTCCTTCTCCTGTTTTTTTTCTTCGCCGCCTACGCCGCTGGCGTCCTGCTTTTTTATACCTCCAATCGATTTCGGGTGCCACTCGTCCCCTTTCTGGTCGCTCTCTCGGCCGGTTCGCTTCTCCGGTGGCGCGATTGGCTGGCGCCTCTCCAAAAGACCCCGGTTGCGCTGAGCGGCGTTATGGCCGCGATCGCCTTCACGCGATTTTTCGGAGCGGCTTCCGAGAACACCTTCGAGCAAGACTATGTTCTGCTTGCCTCCGCGGCGCTGGAGGCCCAAGCCGACAGCGAAGCCATCAGGTGGGCCGAGCGCGCCGCCGCGATGAACCCCCGCAATACCGCCGTCCGCGAGATCATTTGTCTCGCCCGTTTCAATGGATTCCTTGCAAACGCCGCTCCCTTGCCTCGGGCGGAGATTCAAGCCCGGTTCGACGAAGTCTCGGCTCTGACCAAACCATCGCCCCAAGCGCAGTACATCGCGGCCGTGTATGCGTGGAAACTGGGATTGCTCCGCGATGCCCAAGCCGCCTGGCGGCGGTTGGGCACCTCATCGCCGGCCCACGAAGCGTCCCTCGCAGCGCTTTTGTGGACGGCTCCGGGCGATCCGGTCATTTCGGATCGTGCCGAAGCGGTCTGGGCAACCAGCGGAAATCCGATCCTGGAGGAGCTGCTGCACGCGAGCACACCGGCGTCAATTTCACCGCCGCTGCGCGACGCGATGTCGCGTTTGCTGTCGCCCGCTTTGTAGCGTCACTCGGCGTCGTGTCCTATCCGCTTGCAACAAAGGACCTTTAAAAGGTTATCCTTTTCAAGGCGGGATACTTAGCCCATCCTCCAAAAGGTGGGGGTCACGTCGAGGTTCCGGGCTTGAATAATTTGGCGTTTTGCGCGTCTTTTTAGCTCAACCCTTCCCCTTGCGCCTGGCGGCGTTTCCGCCAGCTACCCACATGCTATCACGGTCCTCCCTTACGGCCGTCCTTTGCTTGCTCACGCCGTGTGCGCTTTTCGGTGCTCCTTCGGCGCCGGCTGATGCACGGGCCTCGGCTTCCGCAACGGACGCAGCGCTGGCTCAGCGCTTCAAAGATTCAGTACATCCTTTCATGGATACGTACTGCCTAACTTGCCACGGAAAAACCGATCCGGAGGCAGATCTCGATCTCAGTAACTTCACGAGCTTCACCTCGGTCGTGGACGGTTATGCCCACTGGGAGTTGGTTTTGGAGCGGTTGGAAGAGGGAGACATGCCCCCGAAAAAAGCAAAAGCTCATCCAACCTCCGACTTGCGCAAGGAGATCGTGGCATGGATCCATGCGGTCAAAGAAAACGAGGCCCAAAAGAACGCCGGAGACCCCGGTCCTGTTCTCGCGCGGCGGCTGAGCAACGCCGAATACGACTATACCATTCGGGATCTGACGGGCTTCGACATTCGTCCCACCAAGGAATTCCCGGTCGACCCGGCGAATCAAGCGGGCTTCGACAACTCGGGGGAATCGCTCACGATGTCCCCTGCGCTGCTGAAAAAATATCTTCAAGCTGCGCGCACGGTCGCCGAGCACCTCGTGCTTCAGCCGGACGGATTCACCTTCGCCCCGCATCCTGTGCTCGCGGACACGGACCGAGACAAATACTCCGTGCTCAAGATCGTCGAATTCTATAAACAGCAGCCCACCGATTTCGCGGACTATTTTGTCGCGGCCTGGCACTATCAGCACCGCGCAAAATTCGGCAATCGCGGCGCCACCCTCGCGTCCGTCGCCGCGCAGCAGAAAGTCAGCGCGAAGTACTTGCAGGCAATTTGGGCCGCCTTGAACGACACGAAGGAAAAAGTCGGGCCGATGGCGCGCCTCCAAACTATGTTCCGGGAACTGCCCGCGCCCAAAGGCGCCAATTCCTCGGGCGAAACGGTCCGCCAGGCCGCCGCTGCCATGCGCGATTATGTGGTCCATATCCGAGAGAAAATCGTGCCCGATGTTCCCAATCTGACCGCACCCCCGATCGAGCGGGGTTCGCAGACGCTGGTGATGTGGAAAAACCGGCAAATGGCCGCGAACCGCCGACGCTTCGATCCCAAAGCCCTCCAGGTGGAAGGCCTGCCATCCCCCGACGAGAAATCAGCCGCGGCAGCAACCGCCGGCGCTCCCGCACCCGTGCAAGGTACCGCTGCCATGCCCGCCGCCTCGCCGGGCACCGAGCAAAAGGCGGCTCCAGCCACCCCGGCTCCCAGCGCGCCGGCCGTCGCTGCCTCCCCCGCTCCCGCCGGAGCCGCCGCCCCCCATGCGACGGCCCGCGCCGCGACCGACGCGGTGCTAGCCGCTACCGCTCCGACGGCAGCCGCCGCCGCAGCAGCTGACGCTCCCGTCATTCCCGGCAAACCCACGGCTACGCCGACTCCGGCTCGACCACCCCAGACCCCCGACGTTATTCGCACCGGCGGCAAATTTCTCGCCCCCGCGATCACGACCACGGGATCGTCGGCCACCTTCAAGATGGCCGCTTCGAAAAAGCGTGAGGCCGATCCGGACTTAGTCGTCCCGGCCGACCCGGTCAAGCGCGCTGCCTTCGAGGCCTCGTTTGCAAAATTTGCGTCACTCTTCCCCGACGCCTTCTATATCACGGAGCGCGCGCGGGTCTATCTGGACGCCGAGCGCGAACAGAAAAATGCGGGACGGCTACTGAGCGCGGGACTGCACAGCATGACCGGATACTTTCGCGATGACGGTCCTCTCTATGACCTGATTCTGGACGAAAAGGGTCAGCGCGAACTCGATCGCATGTGGCAGGAATTCGATTATTACGCACAGATTCCGGTGCGCATGCACACGAGCTTCGTCTGGTTTGAGCGCACCGACTCGGGCTTCATGCGGGACCCGGAGTTCGACCCGTATCGCCCCGAGGACAAATCCGTCACCACCCTCGAAAAGATCAACAAGCTCTCCGAACTCTACTTGGCGAAAGCGCAGCGCAACAAGGCCAGCGAAGCCGCCCAGCAGGCGATCAAGGAACACTTCGAACGCGTTCACGCCAATATGGCTTGGATGGAGCAGACTCGGCAAAAAGCCGAGCCGACCCACTTGACCGCCCTCGAAAGCTTTGCGGAACGCGCCTACCGACGCCCGCTTTCCCCGCAGGAGCGCGAGGGGCTGCGTCGTTTCTACAAGGCGTCCCGCGAGGAAAACGGCGTGGATCACGAGGAAGCCATGCGCGACTGCATCGTAAGCGTTCTCATGTCGCCCCACTTTTGCTACCGCGTCGACCTGGTCGAAGTCGCCGGATCCGTCGCCTCCACTGCGCAAAGCAAACCCGTCTTCGCCGGCGCTCGGAAACAGGAGAAACCGGCCCCCAGCGCTACCGCCGGACTTCGTCCGGGAACCATGCTCCTCTCGGACTACGCCCTGGCTAGCCGCCTGAGCTACTTCCTCTGGTCGAGCATTCCCGACGCGGAACTCCTGGCCCGTGCCGCCGCGGGCGACCTTCGCCGGCCCGAGGTGCTCGCCGCGCAGGCCAAACGCATGCTGAAGGACCCCCGTATTCGGAACCTAGCGACAGAATTCGAGGGACACTGGCTCGATTTTCGCCGCTTCGAAGAGCACAACAGCGTCGACCGGGAACGTTTCCCCACCTTCGACAACGATCTGCGCAAGGCGATGTTCGAGGAGCCGATTCGATTCTTCGTGGATATCGTGGCCAATGACCGCTCCGTGCTCAATTTTGTCTATGGCGACTACACGTTCGTGAACCCGCCTCTGGCTAAACACTACGGCATGCCGGACGTCGCCGGCACCCTCGACACCTGGATTCGCTTCGACCGCGCCGGCGATTATGGCCGCGGCGGCCTGCTGCCGATGTCTGTCTTCCTCACCGCCAACTCGCCGGGATTGCGCACGAGCCCGGTCAAGCGCGGCTACTGGGTCGTTCGACGCGTGCTGGGCGAACGGATACCGCCGCCGCCGGCCGTGGTGCCCGACTTGCCCAACGACGAGAAAAACATGGGCGACCTCACGCTTCGCGAGGTGCTGGCCAAGCATCGCGAGGATGCTTCCTGCGCGAGCTGCCACGCCCGGTTCGATTCCTACGGCCTCGTTTTCGAAAACTACGGCCCGGTCGGCGAACGGCGCACCACGGACTTCGGCGGGCGCCCGGTCGACGTGCGCGCGCCGTTCCCGGGCGGAACCGAGCGATCCGGCCTCGCGGGCCTGCGCGACTACGTGCGCGAACATCGGGAAGGCGATTTCGTGGACAACTTTTGTCGCAAGCTTCTTTCGTACAGCCTCGGACGCACTCTGCTCGCTTCCGACGAAATGTTGGTGCGCGACATGCGAGCAAAGCTCGCCGCCAATCACCATCGGTTCAGTACCTTGGTCGACTGCATCGTGACCAGCCCGCAATTCCGCTCCAAACGCGTTCCCCCCGTCACCGCCTCCGAACCCGCGAAAACCGCTTCCGTACGTTAGCCCGAAAGGACTCCCATGCATCAAGAAGACAACGACCACTCACCCGACGAGCACTCGCCCGAGGAGCACCTACTTGACCGCCCGCTACGTCCGTACCGCCAAGCGCCGCGGCCCCTCTCGG
Source organism: uncultured Opitutaceae bacterium (assembly GCA_964546955.1). Classification (GTDB taxonomy): domain Bacteria; phylum Verrucomicrobiota; class Verrucomicrobiia; order Opitutales; family Opitutaceae; genus CAZJLP01. The sequence goes on from CAZJLP010000006.1 coordinate 28,614, forward strand.
CTTTGTCGCGCCGCGCCTTCCTGCGCGGCACGGGCGTCCTCATGGCGCTTCCTTTCCTGGACTCGCTGCCTTCTTGGGCTTCGGTCGCGCCCGCCTCGGGCGCGGGTCCCTCGCCGACCCCTCCCACCCCGGCTCGTCCGTACCCGAAACGTTTTGCCGCCATCTTCATGGGCAACGGCATCAACAGCAAACACTGGTGGGCCAAAGGCTCCGGCGCCGACATGCAGCTCGGCAAGACGCTGGAACCGCTCATGCCGTTCCGAAAAAAATTAAACTACATCGGCGGCCTGTTCAATCGACCCGCCGTGGGCGTCGGCATCCACCCTGGCCAGACGGGAAATATTCTCTCGGGCATGCCTTTGATGAAAGGCGCCGTCCTCCGCGGCGGCATCAGCATGGACCAGATGCTGGCCAACACGATCGGCCAGGACACCATGCAGCCGAGCTTGGTCCTGGGCTGCGAACAACCCATCACCGGCTACCACGAGACGAATTTCTCGATGGCTTACAGCTCGCACATTTCCTGGCAAAGCGCCGATTCGCCGGTGCCGATGGAAGTGTACCCCTCTCTCGCCTTCGACAGTCTTTTCGAGAACCGCGGCAACAAACGCACGATCAGTATCCTCGACCGGGTAAAAGACGACGCCGCGAGCCTGGGCCGCAAGATCAGCTCGGAAGACAAGGCCAAGCTCGACGAATACCTGACCAGCGTTCGCGAAGTCGAAAAACGCGTCGACCGCATGCGCGGGGACCAGACCAAAGCGGAAACAAACGCCAAAGACCGGGGCAAACCGCTCTTCACGATGAACCGGCCCGACAACGGCCTGCCGGAAGATATCCGCGAACACATGCGCCTGATGTGCGACATCGTCGCTCTCGCGTTTCAGACCGACAAGAGCCGCGTTGCCACCTTGCTGCTCTGCCGCGATCTCTCCGGCTTGTTCTATCCCTTCCTCGGCGTCCGCAAGGCGCACCATTCGGCCTCGCACGATGACCTCTCCGACGACTACGAGCGGATTTCCCGCTACTACGTCAGCCAACTCGCCTATCTCGCGGAAAAGCTCGATTCGATGCAGGAAGGCGAGGGCACCGTGCTCGACAATACATGCCTTGTCTATCTTTCGAACATGTGGTCCGGCTTCAAGCACGACAATACGAAGCTGCCGGTACTCACCGTTGGCGGCCTCGGTGGCGCGCTCGAAACCGGTCGCGTGCTCAACTACATGGAGGCTGGCGACGAAAACCGTAAGCTTTGCAGCCTGTACCTGTCCCTGATGGACAGATTCGACATCAACCTCCCCCGCTTCGGCGACGCCGATACGCGGCTCGCCGGAATATAGCCGCGCTATATTCCGGAGTTTGGAGTTTGGAGTTCGCAAGCGGCGACGGAAGTGGCCGGCCACGGCAATTCGAAGCCATTGTCCGACAACGCCAAACTCCAAACTCGATCCGGCAGCTCAGCTGCCGGATGGTCTGAGCTGCGGAAAGAGAATCACGTCGCGGATGCTTTCCGCGCCGGTCAGCAGGATCACGAGCCGATCGATGCCCACACCCATGCCGCCCGCCGGGGGCATGCCGTGTTCGAGCGCGCGCAAAAAATCCTCGTCGATGTTTTGCTTCTCTTCGCCCGCCTGCGCTTCGAACATTTCGCGCTGCACAAACGGATCGTTCTGTTCGGAATAAGCCGGAGCCACTTCCATGCCGCCGATGCACAACTCAAATACGTCGATCGTTGTCGGATCGTCAGGGGTGATTTTGGCCAGAGGACAAAGTTCCTTCGGCAGATGCGTCACAAAGGTCGGTTGAATCAGGTTCGGCTCGATCTTTTTCGAGAAGATCTCGTTCGTGATTTCAAACTCTTGCCAGGCCGGATTGACCGAGAGTCCAAGTTTCTCCGCGCCGGCGATTTTCTCGGCCTTGCTTCGATCGAACCACCCGGCGTCCCCCGTGGCCTCGCGAATCAGGTCCTTGTACTTCGCCTCGCGCCATTCTCCCGCGAAATCGATCGTCTGTCCGCTGGCCGCGTGTTTGATTCCGGTCGCGCCGATCACATCGCGGCAAAGCGTCACGAGCAAATCCTTGATCAGCGTCATCATGCCTCGGTAATCGCTGTAGGCCTGATAGACTTCCAGCATTGTGAACTCGGGATTGTGCCGACGCGAAATGCCTTCGTTGCGAAAATTCCGCCCAATCTCGAACACCCGGTCAAAGCCGCCCACGAGCATTCTCTTCAAATAGAGTTCCAGCGAGATGCGGAGAAAGAAATCGACGCCCAACGCATTGTGATGGGTCGTGAAGGGCTTGGCCGCGGCGCCCCCGGCTACATTTTGCAAGACCGGTGTTTCCACCTCGATAAACTTCCGGTCTTCGAGAAACCGCCGGATATGTGAAACCACGCGGGACCTCAGCATGAGTCGGCGGCGCGATTCCTCGTTCACGATCAGATCGAGATATCGCTGGCGATACACTTGCTCGGCGTCAGTCAGGCCGTGCCACTTTTCGGGGAGCGGATGAAGCGCCTTGGAGACAAGCGTGTACCGATCGGCCCGCACCGTGACTTCGCCGGTTTTGGTTTTAAAGAGGGTGCCGCTCGCCCCGATGATGTCTCCGAGATCGAGCTTCTTGAACGCAGCATAGGACTCGTCGCCCACCACGTCTTTTTTCACGTAAAGTTGAATGACTCCCTGCTGGTCGAGGATCTTCACGAACTGGCTCTTGCCCATGTCGCGGATCACGACCAATCGGCCGGCGACCGATACCGACACGGTGTTCTCCTGCCCTTCGACATACGCGCCGAGCGCATCGGCCGAGAAATGCGTCGTGGCGAAGTTAGCGCGAAATGGATCGTGTCCAGCCGCGCGCATGTCTTGCAGCTTCTTCAGCCGCACCGCGTACTGGTCGTGGGAAATATCCGTGGGAGTCTCGCTCATGCAACCGATCACCGTTGCGCTCCCCCGCCCCCGGGGCAATGGGAAATTGCAGGGGCCTTGGGCCGCGGGTCCCAAGCCCCGTGGAGTCTTTCTCTCAAGGAAGCTTTGAAAGGCAAACGAGAGGATCGAGAGGTACGGCGAGGCGTCCCGACTCGCCGTCGTGTGCGGCAACCGACGCCAACATTGGGATTTGCAGCGCCCGGAGGCATCAGCCCGCCTGTTTTCGGCAGAGCTTCAACTTCGATGGCAAGTCGAGGACGCCTCGTCCTACCTCAAACCGCTTTCCAGCGGCGAATTGAGAGGAAGACCCGAAGGCGCGGCGGCGGTACAGCGCCGTGAACAGGATTGGGCCCGAGGCAGTGCCCACCCCTGCTTCAATCCGAGAAAACCTTCCACGCATAATACAGGATAGACACGGTCAAGACGCACAGCGCGGCTGTCAGGTGAAAGACTCCGGGGGGGCCCGGCACCCAGGACACAGCGAGATCACCTAGCGTCACGAAGAAGAGAAAGATGACGACTTCGCGTACCGCTCGCGTCGTGCGAGCCAATCGGTCCCAGCGAACTCGCGACCATGCCTCCGCCATTTCCGCACGGGCATTTTCCTCCTGGTAGTCCACCATCTTGCGCGAAATCGGTCTGTCGTGAGGCGACTCGACCGCCGGTTGTACAGGGAAAGGCGTCGTCGGCAGCGGCGGCGGCGTGGCGGATTGCGGGCCGCGTACACTCCATCGCGCTTTCTTGACCGATATCTGAGGCCACAACGCGTGGTTCGTCACATTTTGCCAGTTCTCCTCTTCCGGCGCCGCAATCTCAAAGTCAGCGGTCAGGAATCCCGTATCTACAAGCGTGCGCAGTTCGCTCGCGAGAAAGGGTCCCTTGATCGCGCCGTCTGGCCCCCGCAACCGCCATGCGGGCTCTGCCCCATCGGTCGCCACGTTTGGCGGATTATCGGAGGACGGTGCCGTCGAAACAGGGGGCGGCGGCGGTGAATCCACCGGCAAACGCAAGGGTCGTCTAGGTTGTTCCGGGGTTGAACTCACGCCGTGGCCTTTCGTTCGGCCCATCGAACCACCGCCGTGAGCACCATCATAATGGCCACCAACAGGAACAACAGTACCGCCATTGCGGGCGCCGCCTCGGTCCGGTTTCGAGCCACCGCATTGCGATCGGGAATCATCGATTCGAGCGCTCCCACCGATCCCACGGCAACGTAGACTTTGGTCCACTCCTGCTTGAACTCGTCGACGTGCGACTTCATCGGCAGTCTGCTCAGCGGGGAGCTGGGCCGTTGCGCAGGGGCTCCCGACTTCTTGCCGCTCGGATCGGTAAACGACGTGAGGTCTCCCACGTGATACAGCGTCAAGATAATGACGGCCATTCCAGCCAACACGATCGAAACAAAACGAAACAAAGTCATAGATAGCGACGCGGGGCCATGGACAGCTGGATCAGCCACGAATAGACGCCCGGGCAGAGGAACTCAAAGCAAAACGGAACACCAGAAGTAGCGAGTAGTGGGTAGCGAGTAGAAATACCTTCATAGGATTCCAACGAAGGGTTGCCAGTCAGGTGGGTCCAGTGGGGCGGAACAGTATTCCGAATACTGCTGCCGTGTTTTCTACTCGCTACTCGCTACCCGCTACCCGCTACTTCCCCTGTGTTCTCCGCGTCCCCCGACCCTTTCGCCCAGCCCGCGCCTGCGCCTCGTACCATTGATTGGGGTCGCACGGTTTATGAGTCAGCGCGCACCCAACAGGAGGAATGGGTCAGTCGCCGCCTGGCCGGGGAGGTCGGCGATACGCTCATCTTCACCGAGCACGAACCGGTCTACACCTTGGGCGTGCGAAGCGGGGCGGAAAAGCACCTCGTGTGGGAGCCGGCTCAGCTCGCCCGCGCCGGAATCGATGTGGTAAAAACCAATCGAGGCGGGGATATCACCTATCACGGCCCCGGCCAGATTGTCGGATACCCAATCGTTAGCTTGGAGCACCGCAAAGACCTTCATGCGTATCTCCGTTTTCTCGAGCAGGTATTGATCAACACGCTGGGCACCCTTGGGCTTGTCGCGGCGCGCAATCCCGGCAAAACGGGAATTTGGCTCGGTCCCCGAAAGATCGCCGCGCTCGGGGTGGCCGTCCGACGGTGGGTCGCGTATCACGGCTTTGCTCTCAATGTGAATACCGATCTCGCTCATTTCGGCGGCATCGTCCCCTGCGGGATCAGCGCCGCAGAAGGAACCGTTACCTCCCTGCAAGCCGAACTTGGCCGCGCGCTCGATCTCGCCGAAGTGAAAGCGGTTCTTGCTCGCGAATTCTGGTCCGAATGGATCCGGTTCTCCGAAGGTCGCGACTAGGGAGGATAGTCTCGAGTCCCCGAGCTCACGCTGCTGATTGTCCTGCAGCGGCTTGAGATTGGAGCAAAATTAGCGTGGATTAGCGCCTCAACCTGTTTTTGTATCTTCCGATGCAGTCGTCGCGTAAACCCGCCTGGCTTCGCGCCAAGCTTCCCTCCGGTCCCGGCTACAGCGCCGTGCGCAAACTGGTGGACGAACACAAGCTTCACACGGTTTGCCAAAGCGCTCAGTGTCCGAACCTAGGCGAATGCTGGTCGCGCGGCACGGCGACGGTGATGATTCTCGGCAACATCTGCACGCGCTCGTGCAACTTCTGCGCGGTGCAGACGGGCCGGCCGACAGAGCTCGACTTGGGAGAACCCGCTCGCGTGGCGGACGCGGTCGCCAAAATGGGTTTGCGACATTGTGTGATCACGAGCGTTGCCCGCGACGAACTCGCGGATGGCGGCGCGAGCGTGTGGGCGGCCACGATTCGGGCGGTCCGTCATCGCAATCCGCAGACCGCGATCGAAGTGCTCGTGCCCGACTTCAAGGGGCGCCTTCAGGACGTCGACACGGTGCTCGACGCAAAACCCGACATTTTTAACCACAACGTCGAAACGGTGGAGCGTCTGCAAAAGCCGGTGCGCGTGCAGGCGCGTTACGACCGCAGCCGCTCCGTGCTGCGCCACGCAAAAGGCCGCGGCTTCACGACGAAAACCGGGATCATGCTCGGGCTTGGCGAGGAAAAGCACGAGATCGAGCAAACCCTACGCGACATCGCGGGCGACAAAACGGACATCGTGACCATCGGACAGTATCTGCAGCCCAGCCAGCAGCACCTTCCAATCGCCCGCTGGGTCCCTCCGGAAGAATTCCAGCACTGGAAAGAGTACGGTCTTGGTTTGGGCATCGGCGTGATCGAAAGCGGAGCCTTGGTGCGCTCCAGCTACCACGCGGACGAGCAGTCGCAGAAATACACCGGTATCGAACATCTCAATACCGAAAACTCGCTCGCCAGCGCCTAGCGCCCGAGCGCTCCGCCGCCCGTGCAGCGGCGAGCGCCAGCTAGTTTGGAAAGGCCGCGTCCGCTAAGGCCCGCGCGGCGCTATCCGCGCTGTTCGGCGTGTCCGAATACGTACCCCCGCATCGTCCCCAGCACGCCCTTGTCATAGGCAGCAAGGACAGAACGAAAATAGGCGGCCTGTGTGGCGTCTCCAGCCGCTTGGTACGCGTCGATCGCCTCGTCGACTTCCTCCGTCGTAACGTACGCGGCGAACATTTGACGGCTGGAGCCTCCCACTCGATTCAAGAGCGAATAAAACAACCGGCTGTTCTCCCACCCGATCGCGCCAAACAAACGCACTTCCAAAACCGCGTGCTCGAAAGCCACTCCCTCGAGATCGCCCTGAGCCGCGCGCCAAAGATCGAACACGACATGCCGCAGAAACTGCGGCGTTTCTCTCGGCAAGTTGTGTTTCCTCCCGGCGATGCCGTCATACCACGCTTGAATCCCGTCGTAGTCGCTCGCCGTGCAAGCCGCCCTCAATTTGGAAATTTCCAGGAATTCAAGGAGTCCGTGCGGCATTTCACGGTGAAAGGAAAGGATGGCCCTGACTTGCAGCGGATCCGCGATATGGGGTTTGATGCCTGCTTCCGCCCGCTCCTGTGCCTCGCAAAAATCCGCGATCTCGTGCGGCCGCGCTTTCCATAAAAGAAAAAGGCGCCTAAAAAGCGTAAACACATTCTCTACGTCGGTCGCGCGCAGGCGACGTCGAGCCGCGCCAGCGTGCCGGCCGCCAATATCGTAGAGCCGGGCGAGCGCCTGCAGAGCGGCCTTCCGGTCGCTCAGCTCTCGTTCTTTTTCCCCTGGTTCGAGTGCCTGCATCGGGCCGAACCAGCGATTGAAGACGGAGCAGATCACGGTTTCATCCCGCGTCCTTTCGGCCTCTCCTTCCTGATCCGGATTCGACGTGGCCAAACCCCGCGGACAAAGCGACGATAAGTCGCTCAGTCCAAGACCGTTGGAAGGAGTGCCTGGAGCGGGATTAGACACCCCTTGATCCCATACAAAACCATCGGCGCTGGCAATGAGTTTACAAAGCGCGCCGGCACTATTACGCCCGCTTGGTGGAGAACGCTCTCGGCTCGGGATGCCCGGCCACCACAGCCCGCGACGTCACCACGGCCGTCCGCTTTGGAGACCGCACTTCGCATTGTAATAGGCCCGCTCTCGGCGGCGTTGTATAAAGGTCCCGCACCATGATCGCCCTCTCCGCTTGGATGAAGCAGTACAAGATCACCCCGATGACCCTCGGCATTGTTCTGGGCATCGTGTTCGGTGTCGCCATCGACCGGCTGTCGCTTGGAATCGCCCTCGGCGCAGGCCTTGCCTTCTTGTTTATGAAACAGGCCAAAAAAGCGGATATATCGCCTCGGGACCCCGCAAGCAACCCGTCTCCGGAGTAGCGGATGGTTCAAAACGCGCTGAAGTGCTCGGCGCGTGCTTGCTTGCGGAATCTCCAGGCACGCCTTCCTTAAGAGCGCGATGGACCGCGCCATCATATCTCGCCGCGACGCTTTCCGCCTTTTCGGAATCGGGGCGGCGGCGCTTTTGCAACGGTCCGCGGTAACGCGCGATTTTGACGCAACCTCTTCGCCCCCTCGCCCCGCGATGCTCACCCGGACTATTTCCTCCGCGCAGGAAACCCTACCGGTAATCGGCTTGGGCACGTGGCAGACGTTTGATGCCGTTGCGCCGGTCGATCTCGCCCGTCTCGGCGAGATCTTGGCAACCTTTGCAGAGCTCGGCGGTCGCGTCATCGACTCCTCCCCCATGTACGGACGATCCGAGGAAGTAGTCGGACAACTCCTCACAAAAGCCGGCCTGCGCTCCCGCCTTTTTGTCGCAACAAAGGTTTGGATCGACGGGCGCCAAGCGGGAATCGAGCAGATGGAAACGTCCCTGCAAAAGCTCGCCGCGGACCCGATCGATCTGCTGCAAGTGCACAATCTCGTCGATGTCCGAACTCATCTCGAAACGCTCCGCGCCTGGAAACGCGAAGGGCGCGTCCGCTACCTTGGAGTCACGCACTACACGGCGTCACAGCACAACGCCGTCGCCAAACTGGTGGAGACCGAGTCGCTCGACTTTATTCAGATCAACTATTCCGCGGCCGAACGAGAAGCGGAGCGAACGCTGTTGCCGCTGGCTCGGGACCGCGGCGTTGCGGTGATCGCGAACCGCCCTTTCGCGGGAGGCGAGATCTTCCGGCGGCTGCGGACCCGCGCCCTGCCCCCTTGGGCGGGCGAGATCGATTGCAAATCCTGGGCCCAACTCTTGCTGAAATTCATCATCGCACACCCCGCGATCACGTGTGCGATACCCGCGACCGACAAGATAGAGCATCTCCGCGAAAACATGGCCGCAGGCCGGGGAGCATTGCCGGATGAGAGGATGCGGGAAAAAATTGCGGAAGCGGTGACAGGATGACGCCGCCCGAGCTGTGTCTTTTTCGACCGTCCGACTAGGGCGTTGCGCGGCGCAGCCCGGTCGCCAGGATTGTTTCGTGGCCGCGCGCGTATGAAATCTTGCTTACAGCCCATCGGATTTATCCTCGTCGGATTGTTGCTCTCAGGCTGCGCCGGTTTCAAAACAGGAACCCATCGGCAGCTCCTTTCGAGCAACGGCGGCTTTTCATCGCCAGGGCCACTATCTGCGTGATTTCATCGTGAAGATCACGACCGCGTGGGAAGACCGCAGAAAAAAGCTTCCGCAACCTGAACACGCCACGGCCGTGACCCTTCAAATGGTTCTCACCGCAGCGGGAGAGGTCACGAATATCGAGGTGATCAAAAAGCCCGATCATCAGGAGGTCGTCGACGCGTGCCTCCTTGCTCTCACCAGCCAAACGCCTTTTCCCAAGTGGACAGAAGCCATGAAGAGCGAGCTCGGCTCTGAACAGAAGATTGAGCTGATATTCCACGGGAATCCGCCGAAGGAATAAGACCCTCGCATCCACAACATTGCGAGCGGCGCGCAGAAGGACACCAGCAGGTCGGTCTCTTCGCAGCGCGGAATTTAGTCTTGTTTTAGCGACGGCATTAGACCCGAATTCGGCGTCCATTGGCTTCAAGTTCCGTACTGAAGCCGTCCAGCTCCTAACCTGATCGTTTTTCCGGTCCACCTTCCCATGTCTACGAGATCCTCTCGTTCATTCGTAAGTCGTTGCTTTTCAACTACGTTATTTGCGCTGGGGTTCGCGTTCGCGACCCACGCGATCGCCGTGACGACCGTCACTCCCACGACCAAGGAAGTCGGCGCCGGTCGTGTGGCCTATCAGATCCTTGTTAACGATACCGCGGCGTGGACTGCCTCGAGCGACTCTGCCTGGGCCACGGTTTCCGCGGCCAGCGGTGCGCTCGACAGCAACCTCGAGATTTTCGTGCAACCGAACGCGACTGGTGCGGACCGCACTGCGCAAATTACGATCGGCACCCAGGTGCACACGATCACTCAACGCGCGGCTAGCGTCGGCCTCCGCGAAGTGTGGGCCTTTGGCAATGACGAGGATGGCCGGCTTGGCGCCAACCGCCTGTTGCGGCGCCTCCTTCCGGGATCAGCTCAAACCGGAATCGTTTCGGTCTCAGCCGGAAGAAATCACATGGGCATGATCAAAACGGACGGTACACTGTGGATGGTTGGCTACAACGCCTTCGGCCAATTGGGTGACAACACGACTACGGATCGCAGCGCCCCTTTTCAGCTCTCGACGAACGTCAGCGCGGTCTCGGCGGGCGACATTCATACCTTGTACTTGAAAACGGACGGGACTCTCTGGGCGTTCGGCTCCAACACCACGGGCGCGCTTGGCGATGGCACAACATCTTCGCGCCGAATTCCCGTCCAAATTGCAACGGGCGTCGCAGCTATTGCCGCCGGCAACCGTCACAGCCTCTTCGTGAAAACCGACGGAACTCTTTGGGCGGTTGGACAAAACACGAATGGTCAACTCGGAGATGGAACGACGACGAATCGCTTGCTCCCCGTTCAGGTCGCAACCGGTGTCTCCTCCGTCGCCGCAGGCGCCAACCACAGTCTCTATATCAAGACAGACGGCACGCTTTGGGGCATGGGATCCAACTCGAGTGGTCAGCTCGGTGACAACACCATCGTCAATCGTCCCACTGCCATTCAAATCGCCACCAACGTAGCCTCGGCAGCGGGTGGCGGGCTCCACACAGTATTCGTCAAAAACGACGCGACGCTTTGGGCAATCGGCAGCAATACCCGGGGTCAACTCGGAGATGGAACCACCACCCAACGGCGCCTACCGGTACAAGTGGCAACCGCTGTGGCTT
>CAZJLP010000006.1:39249-125672 GCA_964546955.1 uncultured Opitutaceae bacterium
CGCCATCGCGGGCGATTCTCACACGCTCTATGTCAAGACCGATGGCACCGCTTGGGCGAACGGCGACAACAGCGAGGGCCAGCTCGGCGATGGCACGACCGCCAATCGTTCGACTGCGGTTCAAGTCGGCACCGGAGTCTCCCGCGTCGAAGCCGGCAACGATCATTCGGCGTTGGTCGCTACTGACGGTTCGCTGCGTACGGTTGGTTCAGATTCTAATGGGCAATTGGCAATCGGTTCCGCCCTTCATCGCTCGTTGCCAACGCAGGCGGCGAGCGGCGCCCAAACGATTTCGGTCGCCCAAGACCACAGTGTTTACCTCGCCGCAGACGGAACGCTTTGGGGGTTTGGCAACAATACTCAGGGCGCCCTCGGAGTACCTACCACCGTACACCGCAGCAGCCCTGTCGCCATCGCAACCGGGGTCGCCGCGGCCGCCGCCGGGACCCGGACTACCCACTATATAAAGACCGATGGCACCCTTTGGGCGCAGGGCCTCAATCTGTCCGGCCAACTCGGCGACGGCACGAACACGAGTCGTTCCACGGCGGTCCAGATCGCGACCGGGGTTGCGTCAATCGCAGGTGCCGGAGGAGGTCAGACCCTGTTTGTAAAGACCGATGGCACGCTCTGGGCGACGGGATCGAATGCCGACGGCCAACTGGGCGACGGCACCACGGTCGATCGCAACACGCCGATTCAGGTAGCGACTGGAGTCGCATTTGCCACGAACGGTCGTGAGCACAGTCTTTTCTTAAAGACGGACGGCACACTGTGGGGCATGGGCCGAAACACTTCCGGACAACTGGGAGATGGGACCTCGACGAGTCGCTCCACGCCGGTGCTAATCGCGTCCGGCGTGACCACCATGGCGGCGGGAACACTCCACTCTCTGTTTGTGAAGACTGACGGGACACTTTGGGGAATGGGTGGCAACGTCTTGGGGCAACTCGGCATCGGCACGTCGAGCAGTGTTCTCATCCCCGTCCAGATCGCTTCCGGTGTCGCTTCAGTTTCCGCTGGTTCCAGCACGTCAGCGTTCCTGAAAACGGATGGAACCGTCTGGGCCATGGGAAACAACACCATTGGCCAACTCGGCGACGGCTCGGCCACGGCCCGGTCAACGCCGGTTCAAGTGGCATCCAACGCACAGGCGATCGCCTCAGCGTGGGAGCACACTCTGATCATTGCCACTGGCGACATTCGCGTCACAACAGCACTTCCTCAGGTCACGAGCTTCACGCCGTCTAACCTGAACGCAGGAACCAACATCACGATCGAGGGCACGGGCTTTGTGAACGTCACCTCGGTCTCCTTCAATGGAGTCGCTGCCGCCAGCTTCACCGTCCTCTCGCCAACTCAGATCACCGCGGTGGTGCCCGACGTAGTGATCGCAAACGGCGCGATCACGGTGACGACGATGAACGGAAGCGGCTCGAGCGCCTCTAATTTTTCAGCCCAGCCCGTCATCACGGCTCAGCCAACCGATAAAACAGCTTACACCGGCCACTCGGCCGTCTTCATCGCTTCGGCTTCCGGTGTTCCTGCTCCCGCCTATCAGTGGAGCAAAGGCGGCATTCCCATCCCGGGTGCGACCTCCAACCGCCTTGCGTTCACCAACATTCAGGCCAGCGATGCCGGCACTTACTCGGTCACCGCCACCAACGCAACGGGTTCGGCAACGAGCGCGACAGTCACCCTCACGGTCCAAACCGCCGGCACCGGCACGGCATTGGAAATATTACCCGCCACGAAAGAAGTGGGCGCAGGGCGCGTGGTCTACGGGCTCCAGGTGCGAAGCGATTCGGCTTGGACTTCCTCCAGCAATGCAAACTGGGCGGTCGTCTCGGCTTCAGCGGGAGCGCTCGAAGGGACGGTCGACATTGTCGTCGCGCCCAACACCACGGCATCAAATCGCACCGCCACCATCACGGTGGGAGGCCTCGCGCACACGGTTACGCAACGCGCCGCGGGCGCATCGCTGACCGAACTTTGGGCAACGGGCTTGGATAACTATGGCCAGCTCGGCGACGGCGCCATCGCCTGGCGGAGAATCCCCGCGCAGATCGACTCCAATGTCCGGGCGGTCGGCACGGGCGGCGCGACGACCTTCATCATCAAAAACGACGGCACATTGTGGGTCGCGGGCTCCAACACTTCTGGAGAAATCGGCGACGGCACCCTGACTCCTCGCCTGACACCGATCCAAATTGCGACCAATGTCGTCGCGGCTGACGGCGGTTCGGCGCACACCGCGTTCGTCAAAGGAGATGGCAGCCTTTGGACCGTTGGCAGCAACACCTCGGGACAACTCGGCGATGGCACGAACGTCGCGAAACTGACTCCGATTCAGGTGGACACAGGAGTTGTTTCCGTCGGAACGGGAAATTCGCATACCTTGTATTCGAAGAGCGACGGCACCCTGTGGGGCGTGGGCCTGAACTCGAGCGGCCAGCTCGGCGACGGCACCGTGACCACCCGCCTCTCTCCCGTACAGATCACGACAAACGTCAGCATGGTTGCGTCCGGCACCCAGCACGGCATTTTCCTAAAGACAGACGGCACCGTCTGGACCATGGGCGACAACACGGAAGGCCAATTGGGCGACGGCACCACGACCGATCGCAATTCCCCGATTCAAATCGCTACCGGTGCCCGCTACGTCACGTCGGGCTATCAATACAGCCTTTTCATCAAAAACGACAACACGCTCTGGATCACGGGCCGCAACCTCAACGGCCAGTACGGAAACGGAACGACCGTTCGAAGCTTGGTACCGGTCCAGATCGCCACGGACGTTCAGATCGCTTACGCCGGTGCCGGTCAAACGCTCTTTGTCAAGACCGACGGAACGCTCTGGGGCATGGGCTACAACATCTATGGCCAGCTCGGCAACGGATCCGCGGCGGATATTTATACTCCGGTGCTCATCGCGAGCAACGTTTCAACGACGTTCGGCGGTGTCGCGACCAGCTCGACGCACTCGTTGTTCGTCAAGACCGACGGCTCTGCATGGGCGATGGGGTACGTCGGCCATGGCAGACTTGGGCCCGTGACAACGGAACGGCACTTGCCAGTTCAGATCGCGAGCCAGGTTAGCTCTTCGAGCGCCCATTATCAGAACATGGCATTCGTCAAGGCCGACGGATCGCTTTGGTCTCTCGGCGATAACGGCCGGGGAAACCCGGGCGACGGCACCAATACGCCTCGCAGCGTTCCCGTCTCAAGCGTCAACGGGGCGACCGCCGGCGCCGTCGGCACGAATCATTTGCTGGTGCTGAAAGCCGACGGAACCGTTTGGGCCGCCGGGGGCAACGAAGACGGACAGGTCGGCAACGGCACCACCGCCGACCAAAAGGTGCTTTCCATGATCGCTTCAAACGTGACCAGCATCGCTGCCGGTGCCGATCAAAGCTTTTTTATCAAGAATGACGGCACCCTCTGGGCGTTCGGCAATAGCCTTTCCGGCCAGCTCGGCACCGGCTCGACCTCGGATCGCCTGCTTCCAGTTCAGGTTGCGACCGGCGTCAGCAAGGTGGCTTCCATGATGTCCCACACCGTCTTCGTGAAAACCGATGGCACTCTGTGGGGTATGGGCCTAAACTCGAGCGGACAGCTGGGCGACGGAACGACGACGAACCGTCTGACGCCCATTCAAATTGCAACCGGCGTGGTCATCGCTGCCGCTGGCACCGAACACACGGCGTATGTGAAAACCGACGGCACCCTTTGGGTCCTTGGCGGAAACACGTATGGACAACTCGGCGATGGCACTACCTCGAGCCGTCCTGCCGCGGTCCAAATCGCAACAGGTGTCGCCTCCGTATCCGCCGGAGAATATCATACGGCATTCCTGAAAGCCGACGGTTCCTTGTGGTCCGTCGGACGCAATGCCAACGGACAGTTGGGCGACGGCACTAAAGTGGATCGCGTTAGCCCCGTTCAGATCGCCTCCAATGTGATCTCCGTCTCAGCCGGGTCCTATCTCACAACCTTCATCGCAAACGGTGAGAGTCGCGTCACCACGCTGGCTCCTCAGCTATCGTCCTACACCACCGCCGCGAGCGGTGCGGACACACTGCTCACCATCAACGGAGCCAACCTCTCGATCGCCACAGCCGTCTCGGTCGACGGCACCGCAGCCCTTGGCTACTCGGTCGCTTCGCCATCTCAAATTGTCGCAACCATGCCCGGCGCGCTCGCGCTCACGGGGCGCACGCTGACGGTCACGACGGTCAACGGAACAGCGACTCTGGTCCTCGCGGCGGCGCCTGCGATTTCGGCGCAACCGATCAGCCAAACCGTGTTCGCGACGCAAACCGCCGCCTTCTCAGTGAGCGCGGCAAGCTCAGTCGCCCCAAGTTATCAATGGCTCAAGGACGGCGTTCCGATCGCGGGGGAAACCGCCGCGACGCTGACCCTCGCCAACGTCGCGTCCTCGGCTGCCGGCAGCTATACGGTGACGGTCGCCAATGCAGGCGGCTCCGTCACAAGCAACGCGGCAACGCTGACGGTGAATCCATTCC
Source organism: uncultured Opitutaceae bacterium (assembly GCA_964546955.1). GTDB lineage: Bacteria > Verrucomicrobiota > Verrucomicrobiia > Opitutales > Opitutaceae > CAZJLP01. The sequence goes on from CAZJLP010000006.1 coordinate 43,776, forward strand.
CGGTCCCCACGATCTCCACCCAGCCCGCGAATCAAGCGGTGTTCGCGACCCAGACCGCAGTCTTCACGGTTGTCGCCACGAGCATGAGCACGCCCACCTATCAATGGCTCCGGAACGGTTCGCCCATTAGCGGAGCGACCGCCGCCACGCTGACGCTCGCCAACGTCGCGCCCAGCGCCGCGGGCAACTATACCGTGGAAGTCACAAACCCGGGAGGAACGGTGACGAGCACTGCCGCGACCCTGACCGTCACGGCTACAGTCGTACCGGGCATTCCGACGCAACCGGTCGATCAACGGGTGACCGTCGGCCGCAATGTCACCTTCTCCGCGGCCGCCACCGGCACACCCTCTCCCTCCTATCAATGGCAGATTTCGACGGACGGCGGTGTCACTTGGACAAACTTGTCCAACAACAGCACGTATTCAGGCACGAATACCGGGACCCTGCAGATCACAGGCGCCACATCGACCCTAAACGGCTCCCGCTATCGTTACGTCGCCACCAACCTCGCCGGCACAACGAACAGCTCGCCCTTCACCTTGACCGTTGCCGCGGTGCTATTCCCGAATCCGGTGGCGATCGCGGTCGACAGTACAGGCAACCTGTACGTCAGCGATTCCACCAACAACACGATCCAGCGGATCACCAGCGATGGCAGCCTGAGTACGTTCGCGGGTTCGGCCGGAGCGCAAGGATCGGCGGATGGCGCTGGCGCGGCCGCGACCTTCCGCCAGCCCAACGGCGTGGCAATGGACGCCGCGGGCAACGTCTACATCGCTGATACCGGAAACTCGACCATCCGCATGATCGCACCGAACGGGACGGTGACAACGATTGCCGGCTCCGCGGCCGCCGGCGGATCCGCAGATGGCACCGGCACCGCCGCGCGCTTCAACGGTCCGACCGGTCTCGCGGTCGACTCGTCCGGCAATATCTACGTCGCGGATACGGGCAATCACACGGTACGCAAGATCTCGCCCGCTCGGGTCGTCACCACGCTTGCGGGCGCAGCCGGGGCCTTGGGCTTTGCAGACGGCGCCGGGTCGAACGCCCGGTTCAATCAACCTTGGGGCGTCGCAGTCGACGCGGCGGGCAACGTGTACGTTGGCGACACGAACAATCAGCAAGTCCGCAAGATCACATCGGCCGGTGTTGTCACGAGCCTGGCCGGGTTACAGGGGGTCGCCGGAACCTCCAACGGGATGGGTAACGCCGCGTTGTTCAACCTGCTCACCGGCCTGGCAATCGATTCCGCAGGCGCTGTCTACGTGGCTGACACCGGCAACTCAACGGTGCGAAAGGTGACCCCGACGGGTGTCGTCTCCACGATGGCGGGCCTGCCCGGCGTCGCCGGTTCGCAGGATGGCCCGGGCGCCGTCGCGATGTTCAATCAACCGAAGGGTCTTGCGGTCGACAGCGCCGGAAACATTTACATTGCCGATTCTGGCAACGCCGCCATCCGGAAAATTGCCGCCACCGGCGTTACAACCGTGGACGCCGTTCCGGTCGTAGAACCGCCGCCGCCTCCCCCGCCGCCACCACCTCCGCCTCCACCGCCTCCCCCCCCGCCCTCTTCAGGCGGGGGTTCGAATCCGTTGTGGTTGGTAGCGGCGTTGGCCGCATTGGGCACTGCACGGACCTTGTCCATGCGCCGGTCCATAGCCTAACACAAGCGCATCCACGCATCACCCGCCGGAGTTCGCCCAGGCGGGTGCAACACCGGCTTTTTGCCTGGCCACGCTTTCAGGACAAACTGCTCCTGATGCCGTGGCCTCTTCTTGCTCTAGCGACTACGTCAGCTCCTGGAGCAATCCCCGAAGCTCAATTGCGTTCTTGATCGCGAAGCCCTCGCGGTCGTTGTTAAAGTAGACCCACACTTCCTTTGCCCCGGAGACGGCGATCCGACGCGCCCAGGCGGTGAGTTCTTCCGTGGAGTAATCGTGGCGATACCATCGCGTGCGACCGTGAAAGCGAAGGTACAAGATTTCCGCCTTTGCCGGCATGACTTCGGGAAGTCGCGGCGCACTGACCGCACAGAAGATAAGCTTCCGCTTCTCGAACGCACGGTACACGGATTGCCGCCACCAGCTCTTGTGCCGAAACTCCACGGCATTGCGACGCGCCGGGTCGAGTTGGGCGACGATGCTTTTTAGGCGAGCCGGAGTATATTTGTAGCTGGGGGGAAATTGGAATAGAAAACACCCCATCTGGCCGCCGAGGATATCGGCGATCTCATAAAACGACTCCACCAAACGCTTCGTTCGCACCATCCGGCGTTCATGCGTGATTTCCCCGTTCACCTTCACCGTGTAGCGAAAACCCGGCGGGGCCTCTCGCGCCCACCCGCGAACTGTCGCAGGTCGTGGCCAATTATAGAACGGCGCGTTGAGCTCCACCGTATCAAACACGGATAAGTAATGTTTGAACCAGGTTTTTGTCGGGGCACGGTCGGGATAAAAAATTCCCTTCCAGTGCCAGTAAAACCACCCCGAGCAGCCAATATGAATTTCCATGGCAACAAAAGGCGCCGGGCTACTCGGCCTGCTCGAACCGCTCTTCCGCCAACTCCAGGTACCGCAGAAGCGTTTCGAGCGAGCGAGCGCTCTGGCGGTCGGACGTCGAAGTGGCAGCGGCGGCGCTGATCATGGCCTCCAGCTTGGCGAGGTCGACACGGAGCGACAGCTTACCAGCTCGGACCGGAGCCCGGTGCAGCTCATGCCCCAATCCCCGCGGCAGGTCCGGGGCCTTGAGGAAGAGGTCCCGCTGAGCCGTCGTGAGGCGGATCGTCACGCGACCTGTCGGTAAAACGCGTGCACGCCGTCGAGGGTAAAGCATCGGCTTTTCGACTCGCGGTGCACGCAATGGTTCGCCGGATTGTACGACCAGCCCGTCCAAGCCGGAGCTCAGGCTGCGACATAGGATCGACTCGCTGGCGCTCGCCGCTACAGTTCGGGCACCCTACCCTATGAAGTTTTTGTTGATGCAGGCCTTGTGTGTATCGTGCTTGGCGGAAGCGTTTGCGCAGCCAGCCCCCGCGGCGGAGATCGGGCGGACGTTGGCCTCGATTGTTTCGCCCGAAGTGCACAACGATGGGCGCGTGTCGTTCCGTTTGCTCGCCCCAAAAGCAGGTGTAGTGGAACTGAAAGGGGACTGGAGCGCCGCGCCTGAAAAGATGTCACAGGACGAGAGTGGCCTGTGGACAATCTCAGTCGCCGCCTTGGCCCCGGCCACGTATATCTATGAATTTGTCGTCGACGGCATTCCCATGGCGGATCCGATCAATCCGCGCATCAAACTGCGGATGAGGACGTCGGCCAGTTTGGTCGAGGTTCCGTCGCCGCAGCCTGGGCTGGCCGATGCGCGAGACGTTCCCCATGGCCGCCTCGAGATCAATTGGCTCCCTTCCACCGTCATGGACGGGCGCACGCAAGAGGTCTGGGTGTATACACCGCCCGAATACTCCGAGCGGCCGACAGCCCGTTATCCGGTCCTCTATCTGTACCATGGCAACAACGACCGGCCTGCCGGCTGGATGGACGTGGGCAATTTGCAGTTCATCGCCGACAACCTGATCGCGGAGAAAAAAATGAAGCCGATGATCATCGTGCTGCCGTTCCTTCATCTCCTGCCCTACGGCCGACCGGAAACAGCTCCCCGTACGAACCCCGTCGTGTCGGAAGAATTTCTGCTCAAGGATCTCATGCCGTTCGTTCAGACGAATTATCGGCTGGCCGATGGCCGACAGAGTCGCGCGGTGGCGGGATTTTCTCTCGGCGGGGCACAAGCCCTCCGGGTTGTCTTCAACAACTTGGATCGGTTCTCCGCGATCGGCGCCTTCAGCCCCGGGACCAATCACGGATTGCAGACCAACAACGAGGCCCAGCTAAAGGATGCTGAGGGGACGAATGCGAAGCTTGCCGTCCTCTGGCTCGCCTGCGGGCGAAAGGATCGGCTCTTCGCACCCACGGAGAAATTGTCGGAGGCCTTCACCAGCCGCGGAATAAAACACACGTGGGTGCCGACCGAAGGCACGCACAACTACGCCCAGTTGAGAGAGCATCTCATCGCGTTCCTGCCCCTCTTGTTCCAAGAGAACGAGCGTTAAAGCGCCCTCTCCGTATTCGCTCCTTCCTGCGCGTTTCGTTATTCTGGGGCTCCCTCGAGGCGCCGATCCTTTACCCGCGATGAGTCGGTTCAAGGCGCAGCGCGCGGTAACATTTCCAACCCTCGAAGCCATCCCGCACAAAGCTGGGGCCAAACGCGGGTCTCCTCGGCCTCCGGATGCATTCCGAAACCGTGACCGCCCTTTCGAAACACATGCAATTCGGCCGTGCCTCCCCGCTCCTGCAAAAACTGGAATACTTTGATCGTTTTGTCGACCGGCGCCTTGGGATCGTCCGCGGCGTGGACCAGGAACACGGGAGGAAATGGTTTCTTGTAGGTAATCAGGGGAAGCGGAGGAAACCCGGAATACACGAGGATAAGGAATTGTGGGCCGCACGCCAGCCGATCGATGGGATCGGCTGCGTTCGGGTCGCCCAGCCCACCATCGGCTACGGTCATGGCCGCGATGGTTCCTCCGGCCGAAAACCCCATTGCGCCAATCCGAGCCGGATCGATATTCCACTCCGTTGCTCTCGCGCGCAGCAGCCGCATCGCGCGTTTTCCATCCGCGAAAATTGGATTCAGCCAGGGCGGTTCCCGCGGTGTGGACACATCGAGCGTCCGATACTTGAGCACCGCTGCCGTTACGCCGATGGAGTTGAGCCATTGCACGGCTTCGACTCCCTCCTTGTCGATGCAAACGAAACGAAAGCCGCCACCGGGAATTACCAGGATCGCGGGATTCGGCAAGCTACCCGTTTTCGCCGCCGGATAAATCGTCAAAGTGGGGTCGCTGACCAATCCGATCCACCGGTCGCGCCGTCCTGTTTCACGTTTGTCCTCCACCGTCTCCTCACGTTCGTGTCTCAGTCCTTCTGCCCCACTCGGCCATAGCCGCGCCTCTTCCGGTGCCGACAGAGAGATCGGCGGCCCGAAGAAACAGCCGACAACGACGAGCGCTGACAAGACGAACCGGAAAGGCATTCCCCCCTCGGAGTCCACAGCGCGCTCCTGCCCGTGAACAATCGAATTCATAGTATGTGTAACAGCCGCCCGGCAGTACCATTCACTTCGTTCGTTTCCTTTCAAGCCTGAATGCCTGCAGGGCCAGCCGATGCTGCGGCGGGCAGGATTCATAACTTTTGCACCGAAAACCGTCGCCGGACCTTTTGTCTCTTCCGATGCGGTCAACACGCGACCACATCCTGATTGTCGGGCATTTGCGCCCTGAGATTACCCTAAAGAGCAGACTTGGGGCGCTTCATCGATAACGCAGAGATAAGGCCGAGCGGTCGTTTCTCCGTGGCTTGCCCTTCGACTCAGAGCCTGCCAAGATTGCCACTGAACCCCCTGTCTCATTGCCGCCAGTCGCCCGCGAAACGTACACGCCTCCGTCGCCGCCGTCCCTCCCCGCCCCTCCCAAAGGCCAGAACGCGGCAGAAATCCAACCGCCGTCTCCACAGCGAAGGTTTCGTCAGTTTTTCTTAAAATCGATTCGGGGCCGATTGATGCTGCTCGTCCTGGCCGTCACCGCCCCAGCGATGGTTTTGGTCGGCCTCCTCGTGCTGCAGGCCTATCAAAACGAACACGCCGCCGTGACGCGCCATCTTTCCGCGACCGCGAGGGCATTGGCCGCGTTGGTGGATCAAAGGATCGACCACTACGAAACCATCGCCAAGGGCCTCGCGAACTCGCCGGAACTGGAGAAGGGAGATTTTGCGGCGGTCGACGCTCGGGCGCGCCAGCTCACGGCGGGAACGAATCGCTGGGTCGTCGTAACCGACGCGAAGGGGCGACGGGTAGTGAACACCCGCATTCCACTTGGCCCCCCCTTTCCCGAGGTGGACGTCGACGGGGCCGCCCTCGCCGCCGCGCAACGCGGTGAGACGTACGTTTCTCCCCTTGAGGTGGGCGCGGCCAGCAAAACGCTGCGGATGTTCGTGGCCGTTCCGGTATCCGCCGACGGCCGTTTGAATTACGTCGTCAGCATCGTTGTGCCGCCGTCGGATTTCAGCGCCGCGCTCGGCATCGGCAAGATTGTGCCGGGCAATGTGGTCTCGATCGTCGACCATACGGGTACGATCGTTGCTCGCAGTTTGGGCCAGGAGTATTTTGTCGGGCGCAAGGCCACCCCCGACATGGTCGTTGCGGTGACCACTCGGGCCCATGGGGTGGTCGACAGTGTTACCTTGGAAAAGATTCGGGTGCTCGCCGCCTTCGAACGTGCACCGAGATCGGGTTACGCAGCCTTGATCGGCGCCCCTTACGAGGAACTTTATGCCTCCGCCCGCCGGCTTTTCTGGGTGGGAGGGGCGGTCTCGGCCGCGCTCTTGTTTGTCGCGTTTTTCGTGGCGTCCTGGATCGGCCAAGCAGTCGTCCATAGCATCGACGGCCTCGTGCACGACGCGGACCGCATCGGCCGCGGTGAGGTGCCGAGTCCGCGACCCGACCGACTTTCGGAGACGGGAACCGTTGCCTCCGCGATGCGAAATACCGCGGAAAAGCTAGCGGAAAAGGTCCGCGACAACAACCGGCTTTACGCCGCGCTGCAACTGGAATTGGAAGAACAGAAGCGGCTGGATCACAACAGCCGACGCCTCGCCGCCATCGTCGAGTCCTCCGGCGATGCCATCATCTCAAAGAGTCTGGAGGGCATCATCATGACGTGGAATGCAGGAGCCGAGCGCATCCTCGGATACACTGTGGACGAGATCGTGGGCCAACCGATCACAAAATTGATTCCACACGATCGGCTCGCGGAAGAACCTCGGATTCTGGACGCGATCCGCAGAGGGGAGCGAATCGACCATTTTGAAACGGTCCGGCAACGGAAAGACGGGAGCCTGGTCCCGATCTCCCTTTCGGTCTCGCCGATCAAGAACAGCGCCGGCCAAATCATCGGAGCCTCCAAAATCGGACGGGATATATCGGTGCGCCGACAGTACGAGCGTCAGCGGCAGGCATTGTTCGAACTGATGGAAGCGGTGAACCGCGCCACCGACTTGGCTCAGATCAACGCCGCCGCGATCGACGCCATCAAACAATCTTTGTCTGCGGACCGCGCCGCGATTCTCCTGTTCGACGCCGACAAGGTGATGCGTTTCAAGGCATCCGACGGCTTGTCTGAGGAATATCGAAAAGCCGTCGAAGGGCACTCTCCCTGGAAAATCGACGACACCAATGCCCATTCGATCGGGATCGACGATGTCGCGAATGCGTCCTTCGACGACGGGTTGCGCCGGGCCATTCAAGCCGAGGGGATTCGCGCGCTCGCCTTCATTCCCATCTCTTTCGAGGGTCGGCTGCTGGGCAAGTTCATGGCCTACTATAACCAAGCTCAGCGGTTCACACCTCTATTGCTGCGCCCGGCCGAGGCCATTGCCGCGCAAGTGGCATTCGCGATCGAAAGGCGCCGCGGTGCCGAATTGCTGGAATCGCTGGTGAACGAACGAACGGCATCTCTCCGCGAGGCCATCGAACAAATGCAGGAGTTCTCCTACAGCATGTCGCACGACCTTCGGTCGCCCCTGCGTGGCATGCGAGGCTACGCGCAAGCCTTGCTTGAGGATCACGGCGAGAGCCTGAACAATGAAGGACGCGAACTACTCGGCAGAATCGTGAACGCAGGCGAACGGATGGACCAGATGATCCAGGATCTGCTGACCTACAGCCGGGTTTCCCGCCGGGAGATGCCGATGACTCCCGTATCGATCGACAAACTGGTGTCCGAACTCCGTTACCAATACCCCGAGCTCAACACGTCCCGGGTGAACTTTCAGATCAAGGGCGATTTGGGCAGAGTGTTTGCTCACGAACCTTCGCTGACCCAGGTCCTGGCGAATTTGCTGGGAAACGCGGTGAAATTCGTCGCCCCGGGCACTCGCCCCGAAGTGATGCTCCACACGGAGACTCGCGGCGATCGCCTCAGGTTATGGGTCAAAGACAACGGCATCGGGATCAAACCGGAGTACCAAAAGCGCCTTTTTGGTCTGTTTGAGAGAATCCACCCCGAGAAACACTTCGAAGGCACGGGCATCGGGCTGGCCATCGTCCGGAAAGCAGTGGAACGAATGAATGGATCGGTGGGAATGGAATCCGATGGCGTGTCCGGAAGTCGATTCTGGATCGAACTGCCCAAAGCGGGATCCTGACGATTGCAGACATAGTTCGTCGCCGCTCTCTCATTAAGGGCCGCGAGGACGGGCCTCGATCTCCGGACATTTCATTTGGCGGCATCGATCGTTGTGTTAGTCTGGCTAACTTGAGCAGCTCTCGAAAAACGCCGAACCACACCAAAGGTCTGCTTCATCCGCGCAACCTCCACCGGGCGCCGTACGATTTCTCCCAACTGGTCGAACGCACGCCCGAACTTGGCTCGTTTGTGGTGCCCCACCCCGGGGGCGGGATAACAATCGATTTCGCCGACCCCCTGGCCGTAAAATCGCTCAATCGCGCCTTGCTGCGACTCCACTATGGCCTGGATCATTGGGATCTTCCCGCGGGCTACCTTTGCCCGCCGATTCCCAGCCGCGCCGATTACCTTCATCACGTCGCCGACCTTCTTGCCAGTGACCGCAACGGCGTGATTCCGCGCGGACGGGAGATCCGCGTGCTTGATATCGGCATGGGAGCAAATGCCATCTACCTTCTGCTCGGCCCGCCAACGTACGGTTGGAGCATGGTCGGAACAGAGGTCGATCGCGGGTCGCTCGAATGGGCCCGTCAACTGATCGCCGCGAACCCCGGCCTGGCCGCCTCGATCGAATGCCGGCTGCAGCCGGACCGCGATGCGATTTTCGAAAATGTCACGAAGCCGGGCGAAACTTTCGCTCTCGCTATCTGCAATCCGCCCTTCCACGCCTCGCCGGAGGAAGCGGCCGCCGGCACGGAGCGCAAATTAAAGAACCTGAGCCGCAACCGCGGCGCGGCCTCGCCCCCCGGCGCGAAAACCGCCTTCCGCAATTTCGGAGGACGCGCCAATGAGCTCTGGTGTCCGGGCGGGGAAAGCGCCTTCATCCGGCGGCTGATCGAGGAAAGCACTGCCCGCCCCCTGCTCTGCACCTGGTTCACGACGCTGGTCTCCAAACAAAGCTCTCTGCCTGCGATCGAGCGCCACCTCGCGCGGTCGCGGGCGGTCGCGACCCGAACGATCCCTCTCTTCGCCGGCCAAAAACAAAGCCGCATCGTCGCCTGGTCCTTTCAGTCGGATGAGGAACGAAGCCTGCGCCCTCCGCCCTCGGCATCGTCGGACCTGGACTCCTAAGGGAGGCGGCGTACACTGTGCGGGCGAATGAAGAAAAAGCCCAAGACGTCCGCCGTAAAGAAACCAAAGACCGGCCCGCACAAGGAGTACTTTCGGGATGGAAAAGTCTCCAGCGCCGGCCACTACCGCGACGGAAAAAAGGACGGAGCCTGGCGGTACTTCTACCTGCGCAGCGGCCGCACCAAAGCAGCGGGACGATTCGCGAACAACAAACTCTCGGGACCCTGGAAATGGTTCCGCGAAAACGGCGCCCTCCTCCAAGTCGGTCAGTTCGAAGATGGAAAACAGGTGGGCCTGTGGAAACGCTACCATCCCAACGGCGCGTTGTATGACATGGGCAAATACGCCAGGGGAAAGAAGGCCGGGTTGTGGATGACCTTTGACGACAAGGGCAGGCTTGTCCGAAAAATCGAAAAGCACGGGAAATGACGCTCACGCCACGGTAGGACGGGGCCTCCGGACCCGCGGCCGTACACAACCATCAGCGGAAGAAGCCGGGGGCTGCCCAACTCGCTGGAAAGTTGCCTAAGGACGCGGCGGCGTGGGGCATTCCTCGATCACCGAACGTGCGCTCGCGGCACTTCCGTCTTTTGCGTCATCGCCACGACGCCGACTTCGAGGGCGCCGACGATCAAATGGGGTGCCCACGTGCGGTCGGCGAACCCGAAAATCCACGGCGAAAGGGCCAAGGCCAATCCGCTCACCACATCCAGACCCAGGTGGGCGCGAAAGGGCAGAATCTTGAACACGCTCAATTCGTACCGTGTGATCAGACTGTAGACGAGCGAACCGATGCCGAGCGCAACGGGCACTTGGCCCTCGGCGGAGCTGCGGTCGAGATTGAATATCGTTGGGGCGAGGATGAGCGCGAGGCTCACCGTGTAGTCGAGTATTCCGTGAGTGCGCGATGAAATAGCCATAGTCCCCTACGGTATCCCATTGGAAACTACATGCCATGGGGGAACGGCCCGAACGAAATCGCCGCCAAATCTCCGCCGCCCGCTCGATCTTTCCTGACGCCCGCCGCGGGTGCTCCGCTAACTTCCCTGCTTTTTGGCGCGTTTGGCCGCCTTTTTCTCCTTAGCGGTCTGCTGCGGGGCCTTGCGGGTCTGCTTTTTAGCGTTTTGTGATTTTGACATGAAACTATGAGGGGACGGGCGCGAGACACCGCCGCCCGCAATTGACCGAGGCTTAGTAGCGCACGGGCGCCGAACTCACGCGCACCGGAGCGCGTTCGCGCTCGGGCACCGCGAGTTCATAGCTGATCCGGCCTTCGGTGATCTCGCGCAGCGCGATATCCTCGAGCGAAAGTTTTTCCAGCGATTCCACCATCGCCCGGCTTCCTCGCTTCAGCTGCTTCACACGCGATGAAACGAGATTCACCAGGATGTTGGGGTCATCGACCACTTTGAGCGCTGCGTATAGATAATCGTCTCGCATGAGTTAAGAGATTGGGCTGACGTGATGCAAAGCAAGGGTAGCCAACAACCTGGTTCTTGGCTGGACCGGCATACTAAAACGCGAAAAACAAAACAGCGAGGTATATCGCGGCCCCCCGGCCGGAGGCTCGGCAACTCGTTTGCGGGGTAACGCTGACAGCCGAATTTTCTGCCGACCACACCAGGGGGGGCGGGAAGTCGGCGCCAGCCGGCCTCGCCTATTGCGCCTTCCCTCGCGCCCAAGCAAGGCCGTCGGCACCCGGGCCCACGTCGATCAGCTTCCTCACCGTCCAAGTCTTCACATCGATCGCCGCGATTTGCTTGCTCGAATCGCACGAGACATACGCGACTGCTTCATCGGGCCGCAGCAATACCGCCTGCGGAGCTTTGGGCACCTCCAACGTCTTCACCACTTTCCGCGCGCCGAAATCGATCAGTCCGACCTGATTGATCCCGGGGAACACGACCAACAGCCATTTTCCATCCCGGGTGAATGCTGTGCCGTAGGCCACGCCCGGAAGCGGAATCGACGAGGCTACTTCATTCGTCCGGGCATCGATCACCGCGAGCCGGAACGCCGTTTGGTCCGCTGTGATGACCCACCGATCGTCGGGCGAGACCGAAACCCGTTGAACGCGAGGAGCGACATCGACGACCTTAATGAGTTTATCCGCTTCGAGATCGAGCACGGAAATAGAACCGGAACCGAAGTTCGCCGTGTAACCGCGCCGTCCATCGTGCGATATCGCCAGCATGTGCGATTCCGGCTTCCCAGTGGCGATCGAACGAATGACCTTGAGAGTGCCCGGATCGACCACCGACACCGTTTGTTCAATTTCGGTCGTCACATACAGCAACCCATTCTTCGGATGGAACAACGCGCAATGCGGTCGAACCCCTTTGCCAAAATCCACCGTGCCGACGATCTCCCTTTTTTCCAGATCCATCACGCGAATGATTTGGCCATCCGTGCCGGCACGCCCCACGCCGGCATTGCCGAAGATGGGTACGTAAGCCAACCTGCCATCCGGCGAGGCAATCACCTCATGGCCCGTCACACCGTCTTCTCCGATCACCGCGATCTCCTTTTCGGCGACGGGATCCACGAGTGAAAGATTTCGACTGCCCTTGTTGGCGACAAGAAGCAATCCGTCGCTCGCCCCGCATAGAGGAGCGGTCGCCACCGCACAGAAAAAAGCCAACGCCGCAATACGCCGCGCGGCAGGAGCAACCGCAAACAAGCACCGAACGGGGGTAAGGAGCATCCCGCAGCGTCGGCCTAATTGCGCCCGGCGACAAGACCTTAGTCGCCAGTTCATCGCAGGCAGCAAACCCGGTTCCGGGCATTGCCGGAGGGTTTGCCGATCGACCGGGCACTCGGGCTCAAACACGAGGGCCCTTGTCATAAGTGCGGTTTTCTACTCGCTACTCGCTACCCGCTACTCGCTACTACAACCGTGATTTGCTACACGCATGGCGACGCCACCCAGCCGCTTTGGGGAGAGCCTTCTGTGATCGTCCATATCTGCAACGATGTGGGTGGCTGGGGCAAAGGCTTCGTCCTCGCGCTCAGCAAGCGGTGGGACGAGCCCGAACGCGCGTATCGAGAGGCATTTTCGGGCGGCGGAAACCTGGCCTTGGGCGACGTCCAATTCGTCCGGGTTAGCGCCACTCTCACTGTCGCGAATCTCATTGGCCAGCGAGGGCTTGCGCCTGACTCGACAGGCGAGCCGCCGATCCGTTACGAAGCGGTTCGCGCAGGGCTGGAAAAAATCGGTGCGTACGCCAAGGAGCACAGACTCGGGGTCCACATGCCTCGAATCGGCTGCGGCTTGGCCGGCGGAAAGTGGGAGCTCATCGAACCGATCATCAACGAGACCCTGGTAACCAAGGGGCTTTCCGTGACCGTTTACGATTTGTAACGGGGAGTCCGAAAAACGGATCTTCTTCCTTGTGAGGAAAGGACCGAGGAGGAACACGTGCAGCAGCCTCGTGGGCTATCACGGTAGGGGCCGCGCCTGCCGTTCGCTTCGTCCTGCCTCAAGACCCTGCAGAGTCCGTAACCCGATTGTGCAGGGCGAAGGTTTGCCTTTACCGAAACCCACTCCTCAACTCTTCGCATGCACACCCCCCTGCTGACGGGAACAGCGTGGCGCGCACGGATCGCCGCATTTGTCGTTTTGGTAGCCAATGTCGTTTCGGCGGCAATCGATCCGGCTCTGCAATTGCAGCTCGGAAACCCAACGGGCGCCACCGCTGACGAGAACGACCACAATCGGTATCTGGTGCAGCGTCCTCAGTACGCACTCGATTTCAACGACAACCAAGGCGTCCCCAACTGGGTCAGCTGGAATATCACCACCGCGGACTTCGGCTCGAGCGGCCGCACCAACAATTTTCTCCCGGACCCGGCCTTTCCCCCCACCTTCTACGCTGTAGTGACAAGCGACTACACCGGCTCGGGTTTCGACCGCGGGCATATGTGCCCTTCCGCCGATCGCACCATCACCCGGACCGACAACGAGGCGACCTTCCTGATGTCGAACATTCTGCCTCAGGCTCCCGACAACAATCAGGGCGTCTGGGCCAGCTTTGAAACGTACTGTCGAAGCCTCGCCTCGGCCGGAAACGAAATCCTCGTTCTCAGCGGAGGCAGCATCTACAGCGGATTCCGCATCCCCAGCGGAAAAGCCGCAATCCCCGGCTACACCTGGAAGATCGCGGTCGTCGTTCCACTCGGCCCCGGCAGTGCGGTGAGTCGCATCGATGCCGCCACCCGCATCATCACGATCAAGGTACCGAACACGGCCGGGGTGCGTAGCACGCCCTGGCAGAATTTCGTGACCTCCGTCGCCCAGATTGAAGCGGACACGGGTTACACTTTTCTCACGGAACTACCGGCGCCGATTGCCTCCGTGCTGCGCACCGTCGTCGATAGTCGATCCACCGCGGGCGCCCCCAGCATTGTCACGCATCCGAGCGCCCAAACCGCCGTCGTGGGCGGCAGCGCGACGTTTCGAGTCACAGCCGCGGGGGACGCCCCCCTCTCCTATCAATGGGTCTTCAACGATGACGACATTCCGGGCGCGACGGGCTCCACTCTGACCCTCGATGCACTCCAGGCTTCGCAAGCAGGAACCTATCATGTGGTTGTCAGCAATCCCGCCGGCACGGCCATCAGCAACACGGCTGCGCTGATCGTCAATCCTGCCTCTTCCAGCACCCTCGCCTGGAATTTTGGTCCTTCAGGAAGTCCGAGCCCACTGCCCACAAGTTCCTTGCCCGATATTTCCGGGGGTCCTCTCACTCAGGGTAACAACAACGGCACCACTCCTCTTTTGACCACCACATCCGTCTCGAGTGGATATCCAGGAGTGAGTGGCGCCTTTAATGCGGGTGCCGCCGCGCGCATCGGCCCGCTGAACCAAGCTGCGGGCGGTTCGGCCTATTTCGAGTTCGCGGTGTCGCCCGCCTCCGGAAAGCGGCTCGTTGTGACCGGCATCGGTTTTGGTGTGCGCAGCACGGGCACCGGTCCCCAGGCTTACCGTGTTTACACGAATCTCGACGCGTTTGCCGCCCCGGTCGCGGAAGGATCGATTCCTAATAACAGCAACTGGGCTTTCGCGACCCCTGCCTTCGCCATCGTAACGGGCGAGCCGGGCGCTCCGATCACGTTCCGCATCTACGGCTACAACGGAACAGGGAGTCCAGGTGCCAACACAGCCAACTGGCGAATCGACGATTTGAAAGTGACCGCCGCGATCGAACCGGAACCGGCGATTGCTCCGACGATCGTTTTATCGCCCGCGGACCAGACCGCGGTGGTCGGAGACACGGTCACCTTCACTGTCTCGGCCAGTGGCACTCCTCCGCTCGCCTATGCATGGCGTAAAAACGGTCTGCCCATCGCCGGGAACGAGACCGCGACGGCCGCCTCGCTCGTGTTGAGTCAGGTCGCGACCAGCGACGCGGGAAGCTACGACTGCGTGGTATCAAACTCCGCCGGAGCGACGATCGGCGGTCCCGCGTCCCTCATGGTCAGCCAGGCGGAAGCCCTTCTTTTTATCAGTGGAGTCGGCGCAACGTACGATGGAGCGGCCCACGCCGTCCAAGTCGCCACGCAGCCCGCCGGCTTGGCGGTCGACGTCACCTACAACGGCAGCCCCACGCCTCCGACCGCCGCCGGTTCGTACGAAGTGGTGGCCACTGTCGTCGATGCCGACTACGTCGGAACGGCGAAGGCAGACCTCACCATCGCGAAAGCGACGGCTTCCCTCACGCTCGGCGAGTTGGCACCCTGGTACGACGGAACCGCCAAAGCCGTTTCGGCCGCGACAAACCCGGCCGGATTGAATGTCCGCATAGCGTATTCCGGTTCGCCCACGCCTCCCAGTTTCCCTGCGGCCTATACCGTCACCGCGACAATCGAAGATGCAAACTACGTGGGCAGCGTCGCCGATACGCTGATCATCTCCACCGCTCTCCTAGTCCGCCATGCACCGACCCTCAATGGCGCCGTCGATGGCTCCCTGCAGGTTACGCTTCCTGAATCCGTCACGCTTAACGGCTCCGCTTGGTTGTCCGGCGACTTGCTCGTCCCCGGCACGCCGAGTGTCCAATGGCGCCAGCCAGGGCTGGGCGGGATCCGCAATGCCAGTGGAGCCTCCTCCCCGCGGGACCATACCATCACGGTAAACGGCCACGCGGTTCTCCGACGAGTGATCCGACGCGTGGATCCCTCCGATCTCCCGGTCGTGGATACGCCTCCCACCTCGCTCGGGACCCGCGACGTCCAGCTCAACTCGCACGAAGACACGACGGGCGATTTCGCCACGCTGAGAGACCTTGCCGTCAACGGTTCTGGCTTAGAGTTTGCGATTCCCCCCGGAACTTACGGGTCGTTCACCGTCAATGGGAATAACACACTGGTGCTCGGCACCGCCGGATTGACGGAGCCAGCCGTCTACAATCTGCGCAGCCTGGCGCTCAACTCGGGTGCAAGGATTCGCATCGTGGGGCCGGTGGTTGTAACCCTCGCGGAAACCGTGGTCATCAACGGCGCGGGCGGCATCTTCGCGGGCACAGAGTGGCTTCTCGTGAACGTCACCGGTCCCGGCGTGACGCTCAATTCACAGGCAACGCTTGAAGGTTTTGTGGTAGTCCCCGCCGGGGTCATCACTCTCAACGGAAGCAGCACGTTGATCGGAGGGCTGGCCGCGGATCGCCTGATCGTCAATGGCGGAGCGCTGATCCGGAGCAACCCGTAAGAACTACCAGAGCCCAGAAATCAGAGGCCGGCGATAAAGCGCGTGGTTCTCAACGCGCGCGTCGTCAGAGCTGCGCCACGAACAGGGACCGTCATCGCGCAGTTCGACCGCCGCCATCGGCAAACAACTACCGAGGGGCCTCGTCACCGCTCCTCCAGCTTCGCAAATACCTCGCCCTGCGCCGGCACTTCGTTACATCGAATTCCCGAGCATGCTTCCGCCCTTTTTCCGACGTCTACTCATCGCGCTCGTCATCCTCGCGATCGGAATCGGCGCTCTGCTGCTCGCCCGGTCCTGCGCCGCCAAGCGGAAAGGCACGGACACCACGTCGCCCCAATCGGCGACCCCGACTCCCAGTTCCGCTGCGGCCACCAATCCAGCGACGTCCGCCGCGGCGGACGCCGCTGCCGACCCGGTCGCCGCCGAGTTCCGCCAACCACTCGACCGCGCCAGGGCCCTGCCGAATCCGGCTGCGCGTTCCCAAGTTTTCGGGCGGCTCTTTCGACAATGGCTCGCCCGCGATACGGAGGCCGCGCTGTCCTACCTGCGCGGTCTGCCGCCGGGAAACGAACACACCCTGGGCCTTCGACTTCTTCTCGAAGCGATGGCCGCGCGCGATCCCAGTCGCGCTCTTGCCCTCGCGAGCGAACTCGCAACGACGGACGAACAGCGCCAAATCTATAATGCCCTCTTCGCGCGCTGGGCAGGCGAAAGCGCGCATGTGGCTGTGCAGCGATTGAACCAAGTGCCCGCGGCCGCAAAAGAAAACGCAGTTCGTGCACTTGCGGAAACCTGGGCTCGAACGGACCGCGGCGCCGCGTTGACTTGGGCGTCTTCGCTACCGCCCCATTCACCCGAACGGGCTTTTGCGTTGGAGTCGGTGCTTTTCACGGTAGCCGACGACGATCCCCTTCGTGCGATCGAACTCGCTCAATCGTCGCTAACGGGGCCGGCCCTCGATCGGATACTTTCCACCTCCCTGGAAAAACTGCTCGTACAGGATTTCGCGGCCGCGAAGGCGGTCGTGCCCCTCCTCCCCTCCGGTGAGGTACAATCGGCGGCGGCACTTCAAGTCGCGCAGGCGCTGGCTGACCGGAACGCGCTCGACGCGCTGGCCTGGACTCAAACGCTGGCTTCGCCGAAAATCCAACAGCTCGCCCTGCACAGTGTCCTCGACGTCTGGGCAAACCGGGATCCGCTGGCCGCTTCACAGTACGTTTCGCAGATGCCGCCCGGACTCGCGCAGCAAAACGCCGCCGAACGCGTCGCTCGCATTATTGGCGGAGCAAACCCAAAAACCGCCATTGCATGGGCCGATACGGTGCCCGCGGGTGAGACCCAGGGAGCAGCACTGACGACTATCGCCTCGGCGTGGGCTCAAACGGACCCGGCGTCGGCCTCAGCGTGGGCTGCCCACTTGAATGAGCCTTCCGCGCGCAGCACTGCCCTTCACAGTGCGCTTTCGTATTGGGCAATCCGGGACAAAACGGCCACGCGGGTTTTTGTCGGCTCACTGGAGGGCGAGACCCAAACGAGGGCTGCCGCCTTTGTCGCACCTCTCCTCGCCCAATCCGCCCCCGCGGCGACGTTGAGCTGGGCGCAGTCGCTTCCCGCTCCAGCCCGAGCCGCCGCCATCGAGGCCGCTTATGCGCGCTGGCACGGCAACGATCGTGCAGCCGCCGAGACCTGGCTGGCCACGGCGAACCTGCCACCGGAAGTGAAGCAGCGGCTTGTCAGGTAGAACCGTCCCGGTGAGCCGTGGTTGCTCTCGATCCAGTCGCTGCTCTTTGCCGTTTCTGCGCAATTGGCGTCACCGCGTCGTCAGCGCTTCCCACACGACGGCTCGCCCTGACCTCACACAAAAGGCGAGATCACCCGGCAGCCCGAATCCGTGCGATTTCAGCTCTCAGCTCATTGCATTTTCATCAGCGCGCGGCATTGGTCGCGAACTCGCGGTACAATTCGGCAAGCTTCGCTTTCTCCGCGTCACCTTCGTGGAAGACAAAGCGGTACTTGAGAGTCAGTCGATCGCCGGCCTCGACGATGAAATCGCCCATGTTCGGCGTATCCTCACGTTTTTCGAAGTCATGCTGGCCGAAAGGATTCGCGGCAAAGAGGCCGTAGTCGCGCGCCATCCACCACGTCGGGTGACGCAAGTTTTGCGGATGATCGAAAATTGCGACGCCATAAATCTTGCCGGCCCTCTCGGCCGAATAGTCGCACCAATCAGCCCGCGTGCCCCAAGCCGCGGCGTCTCGCGCGCCCGCGCTCGTCACGATACGCGCGCTTCCGCCCGTATCTTTTTTCTGGTATTTGTGGGGTGGCGTCAGCCATTGCGCCAGACGGATCGCCATGGTGCCGTCCTTGTTGTCACCCAGCAGAAGCGCCTGGCCCGCCAGAGGCTGCAGCGTCACTTCGAAGTCAATTGTCCGTCCTCCACCGGGCAAGGCGGCAATCCGGATGTCGGTCTGATCGGTGCACACGAGCTTGCCATCGGGCGCGACCCACTGATTTCGCACGCGGATCATCCCGACGTCTCCGCTCGTTGTCTCGATCAGCCCATCGTGAAGGACGCTGCCTTTTTCTTTCGGGGACCTCGCATTGTCACCGGTGCCTTCGTTCCAAAAATCCACTCGATTCACCTCCGCGTGCGCAAACCACAAACCGCGGTGCCAGGGATGATCTCGATCCTCCCCCGGGGTGTCTTTCATCGGGAAATCGCGCACGAGCTGCGTCCCATCCTCCATCAGTACCGGGTAGAAGTAAGGCCGTTTTGCTCCGGTAAAAACGTATTCGGTGAAGAGCTTTTCGTGCACATGCACCTGCACGCGATCCGGAAGCCGAGTGAGCCGGACCGCATCGGCTGGGTCCGGCGCCCGGGCCTCCACCGTGAGCCCGCAGAGAAACGACGCCGCGACACACACCGACGCGAGGAGAATACGCATCATTGGATCAGGCACCGGTGAGGTTACCCCTACAATGGTATTATGGTAACAGCGGCTCCTCTTTTGGGGCTACACCTCGGAGGCGAGCAGCAGCGGGAGCGGGCACGCACTACCTCCTGTTTTCGCGCATCAAATCCTCATACGACATGGCAAAGGCCCGCTTGACCGTCTCGAGGCGGAATTCATCCGCGAGGCGCCGCAATCCGTCGGCGGCTTCGTGGGTAAACCCCGCCGTTTGCCGGGTCTTGTCGAAGTGACCGAGCGATTTCACTCCATACGTTAGTAGCATCGCCGCAGTGCCAATATCCTTCAGGGCTTCTCGTCGTACAGTGTCGATCCGGACACGCTGGGGCTCGTCCTCCATTGCGTTGCGCGCCTCGCACAGCAGCGTCTGATACCGGAGATGAAGCGCGATCACGGAGATATCGCGCGATATGCCCTTGATGAGTCCGTCGATGGGTGCTCCGGGTTTCTGATCGTCGATAAATTCGACCTTGCGCTGCAAATCGTCAAAACGCTTGCGTAGCGCGACAAGCCGGTCGAGGTCATTCGACGCTTCATCGGCCCGGACCGCGTCGGCCGAGATGCCCAGCAAACCAGAAACAACAAAGAAGGCGAAAAGGCATGCGCGCAGACGAACGGGGTGAAACATGGGGAAGTACACTCAAAGCGACCCGTGAAGGCCACAGAATAACTTACGCCGCCTCACGGCTCCGCCCCGGCGAGCCGCGGGCACATTAGGGCTTTCCCCTTCTTCCCCGCATCGCCAGAACTATCCTCATGGCCCTTATCCTCCGTTTGTTCGCCGCCGCAGTTCTCACTACCGGCGCGCTGTTCGCCGACGTTCCGGCGACCGCCACAGTCGCCCTTTTTAATGGACGCGATTTCTCGGGACTTCACGTGTTCGTCGAGAATAGCACCGTGGCCATTTCCGAAGCCTGGAAAATCGAAGAGGGTCTCCTTCGGGCGACCGGCGTCGGCCGGGGCTACGTTCGGACCGTTCTTCCCTACGCCGACTACAAACTTTCGGTCGACTGGCGGTGGCCGAAGGGGAAAGGCAACAGCGGCATTCTCATTCACATCGTGAACGACGATCGGGTCTGGCCGAAATCGATCGAGTGCCAGCTTCTCTCCGAACGCGCGGGCGACTTCGCCTTTTTCTCCGACGCACGCGCAAAGGAAGAACTCGTCAGCCGCAACCCCAAGGGGTTCAGCACGGGTCGCCTCGTCCGGCCGGGTCCTTCGGCCGAGAAGCCCCTCGGGGAGTGGAACACCTTTGAAGTCACCGCGGCGGGAGATACCGTGACCCTCGTCGTCAATGGGACCGAGGTAAACAGAATGACGGGGGTTATCCCCTCCGCGGGATTTATCGGGCTGCAGTCCGAAGGGGCTGCGATCGACTTCCGCAACCTCAAGCTGACCCTTCTTCCCGCGGCCAAGGACCTCAACGCTCCCATGCCGGCGACGAAGTAGCGTCGGACAGGCATCTCCAGTTGTTTCCCCTCGTATGCGACGATGAATCCTCCGGAGGAGGACTATGGCACCTATTGTTCGCGCAGGAAAAAGGGGCGGCTCGCAACGATGCGCGCCGCCCCTCGCACTCTCCTAGACCTGGTTCGCCTCTTTCGGCTTCACACCTTCGCCGCGCCGCGTCGGCACTTTGCCGCGCACCGCGCGCAGTCCTTGTTGCACGCGCGCTTCGCGGGCGGTCGCGCGGTGTGAAGAGAAATTGCCCGCGTCATGCTCGCGATCGGCGGGGTCGGCGCGGCGACTGCGACTGCTGCTGAGCGCGGCGCGGGACGAAAGTCGGCTAGCCAGGCGGGACCCGGACCTTGACCGCGGACCGCGGTATCTTCGCGGTGGCCGATGCCGGTCACACGTTCGATCAACGCTTCAAGTCGGGCCCAAAACGAAATCTTCTCCAAGAGGGGATTTACCAAATTCGTGATGGGACAATAATACGTATTCTTTGGGTCGGTATGGTGGAGACCGTGGTGGCGCGGCGTCTGCAGAACGCGGATATCCTGGAGAAGCGAAATCACGGCCCCGTTTTCGGCGCGTGTCCGGTGCGACCACTTATGAACCTGGTTCGCGTTCACGCCGAGCACCACGAAGAGCCACACATGCCAGGTCAGCGCATTCATCCACCAGGCGCATGCGATCACGAGCAAGCCGACGAACAGAAGGTCCTTGGAACTCTGCCACCAGCTCAGCTTTGTGAAATAACGAGGCAGATGGTGGTGAACGATATTCGGCCGGATAAACCAGGGCCCGATGACCGGGGTATCCTCGGTGAAGTACGCGTCTTCGATCCAGTGGATGAAACCGGAGAGAAAGTCGGCCAGAGCGACGACCGCGAGAATTTCGATCAGGACAGTAAGGACTTGGAGGACAATAGTCATGAGCTGGTGAGTTGGGCCGTTTGCGATCTCGGCCGTGCGTCACCAGAATATCCGAACCCCGGAAGAAGGTGTTATTTGATAAACTTCGCCGGGCGCATTGATTTTTTGAATGGACTGAAGAACGCAGACGACCGGATCGAAAGGTAGGGCGAGGCCTCCCGACTCGCCGTCGTGTGCGGCAAAGCTCGCACAAACATCTTCGCAGCGCCGGACGGCATCAAAAACCCATGTTACGCGGTGTTTCCCTCCTTCGACGGGCGGTCGAGGCCCGCCCCTACCTTGCAATCCGTTCTCCGAGAGAAAGGTTGGGATCCATGCCCCCTACTTCCCGTTTGCGTGACTCTCACTGGCCTGCCATCACCGGCTCGGGACAATGAACGTTCACTTCCTCGAACTATTCTACCACGTGGCGCGGCACGGGGGAATCAGCGCAGCAGTCCGGCAGATGCCGTACGGTATTCAACAACCGGCCGTGAGCACGCAGGTCGGGAAACTGGAGCGCGACCTCGGCGTCAAACTGTTCGAGCGAACCCCTTTCCGCCTGACACAAGCCGGTGAGGAGCTGTACGCATTCGTCCAACCGTTCTTCGACGCACTGCCCGAGGTGGAAGATCGGCTGAAAAGCGCAAAACACACAGAGCTGCGCATCGGCGGAGCGGAGCTCATCCTTCGCGACCATCTTCCTCTGGCGCTGCGAAGCGTGAAAAAAGATTTCCCGAAATTAAAAATCAGCCTGCGCGCTCTCGGTTTCCAGTCGGAGGCGGAAGCCTGGCTGCAGAAGGGTCAGCTCGATATCGCCTTCCTTCCCCTACACCGGCGGCCGCCCGCAAAGCTGAAGCAGCTGCCGATGGCCACCCTACCACTCGTCCTGCAGGTGCCTGCGCGCTCTTCCCACCAAACGGTGGCTGAACTTTTTTCGCAAAAGCGCATTTCGCTTCCCTTGATCTGCCTGCCCGAGACGTCCGGAATCTCCCAGGCATTCCAGAGTGAACTCAAGCGTCGCGGAGTCCATTGGCCTCAAACCATCGAAGCGGGCTCGCTTGACTTGGTGTACCGCTACGTCGCCAACGGCGACGGCATCGGTGTCAATGTCGGCATCAACGGCGATAAGAAGACGCGCGACGTCCGTTCCCTGGCCCTCGACAAATTTCCCGGCGTGACCGTCGGCGCCGTGTGGTGCGGAGAACTCAGCCCCGCCGCGAAAGCGACCATCGACCGCGTCCACGCCTACGCCAAGAAGACATGGCCTGGGTCGGTGAGCTAAGGCCTGCCTTCGATTTTCTCGGTTCGGTCGTCCACGACTAACCGGGGCACGGCGATCTTCCGGGTGAAACGCGCTTGGGGACGCTGTACGACGAAGCCGACTGATAAGTCATCGGTCCACCCCGGCCTCGCTTGCCATTTTCCAGCACGCACCACTTTGGGCGCATAGATTGTCAGGGTATGCCACGCGATAGTGATTCCGCCAATGGTGATTGATGGACCACGATTGCTATGAGCATCAATCCATTCAGCGTGCTTGCGATTTATGGCGATATACCTGCCTTCATCCACCTCCTGTGTCCCTCGCCGGCCCGCTTTCGCCATCAGCTGATCCCACCAGATTCCCGGCGATGTCGCGGTCAGACGCAGCTCGATGGTGCCCTTGTTTCTCTCGGCAGTTAGAACGTGACCCCCATAACCCTCCCGGCGGTGCCACGTCCTTGAGTGAATGGGCGTTTCGTACACTATGACGGGTTGAACCAATTCGATCTGGAGGTTAGCTTGGTATGCCGCTGGATCTTTGATCATGCGGATGCCCGTTGTGGCGGGTACATTGAGCGCAGTTCCAAATCCCCGCAGCCGCCCGATGCTAATCTTATCTCCCAACGTCCACGACATCGAAGACAGGCGCTGTGGCCTTTCCTGCCGCTTCGCTTCAAACCAGGCCTCCGTCTCTGCGTCTCGCGGCCAATTCAGCCCGGGGATGATATGCTCGCGATCCCCCTCTGACATATCTGTCGACCGCTCAACCGTCAGATCCGGCCACGAAAATCGGTGTCGAGCAACATCCCCTCTCATCACTACTCCGTCAGGCGCTCCTTTCACTTCGAAATAGATTCCAATGATTGACCTCGGATCCGCCACTTTTCCGAAACTACGACCTAGCTCCAGCTGGTGTTGCGCACCAAGGACCGAAATTTCCACTCCCTGCGCCGCGGCCGCATTGAAGTCCATAGGCTGGTACCGCGGCAGCGGTGCCCCTTTCCAAAGAAAGCCTCCCGCCAGACCGCACAGTGAGGCGAAGACGAAGCAACTCACAACAGCGACCCGCGTCCGCAGCAGGTACTGGGCAGTGGTCGCTGCTCCCGCGGCCACAAGTAAAATACCCAGGGCAAGAACGGCGCGCGAGATTAACGGGGTTATGTCGCGGCGGCCTTCAAATTGACTCCACTCCAGTGAGAAGAGCACGGCCGCCGTTAGCATCGCCGCGACCAAAACCGCCGTCCACAGGAGCGCTCTTGAAAATCTCTCAGTCAGAGACCCCACCATCGCACCTGCGATTCCTGCGACGGAAAAAACAAGACTCGGCTCTATACTAGCTGCAACGATCTGGGTAACGGTCAACCGATTCAGCACCCCCCACGGCAACGACGCCATCGCGGGAAAAACCACCAGCCACAGAATCAGGTCAATACCTTTCGCAGCCAGCAAGTGGGATCTGCGCACCGGGCGCGTTAGCCAGAACGCGTCCGTGCGGACCGCTGAATCTTCCTGAAACAAGACCACCGCCAGCAGAAACGCGGTCGCCGCGCGAAGCCAGACGATGGCGGTCAGAGCCTTCTCGAACCACTCCAGCGTTTGATCATCCGGAAAGCTATTCAGCGCCACCAGACCCAGCGCCAGCGGTAGCTCCAAGACAGCCGCCCACACGACGAGCCATAAGCGCAACCTCTGGAAATCTTTTTTAACGATGTGGAAAATGAGCTTCATAGTGGCTTCTCCTTCTCCGTTACCTGAACCCCGGACTGATCCAGTTCGCGCCAAAAGCAGCGCTCTTCGGTGAAGCGCACCTTGATCAGGGCCGCATCAGCGAGATCGGATTCGTTGAGCTCGACCGGCAACGTGAGCCGGCGAAATCCGATCAGAATCGAGCTGAAATTGACCGAGCCTTCGCTCTGCAGGGGAAGCACCTGGCAGAACCCAGTCCGCCTGTTCTCTAACACATAAACATCCAGGTCCCGTCCTCGATCGACGCTGTTGCGCCCCAGTCCCTTCAATCCCTCGCGCAAGCCCAGCCACGGGCGGCGTTCCTCGACGATTAGTGAAACCGCACCTGACTGGGCGTCGGTACTACGACCGACTATTTTCACACGGTCCCCACCCGATTGGAGCTCCGTGCCGAGATGTGTAGATAATGTGCCCAGGACGCGCGCGTGATAGGCACTTACGGCGATCCCCCCCGCGAAGTGCACCTCCCCTGAAGGCAAGGCGGGCGGATTCCTTTCCTTCACACGTGGGGAGGCAACCCAACGGAAGAATTGAGGTGCATCCGCGCGTCGAATTGCGGCCAGAACAGCTGAATCAGGTACTGCTCGGCGAAATAAGAAATCCACCGCAGCGTCCTCACCCATGTGGTATCGCAGACGACCCGCCCCGCCCCTCGGCACGTAAACGAGCGAACCGCGCTGCGGCACAGAACTCTCCACTGCGACAGAGCCGACCTCGATCGCTTTGATCGCAAGAATGAAGTCACGATCCTCGGCGCGTTCCGTCGCATTCACCAAGTGCGAGCGTGCGGATGAAGGAAGAATGTCCCAGGGCCACGCGGTGCGGACGATGAGCGTCACGGCAAGCGTCGCTGCCACGAGGGTCCAACTGCGCCGAGTGTGACCGCTAAGAAATTGATGGACGACCAAGCCTATCAGCGGCGGGGCAATCAAAAAAGTTTGGATCACCGTGGTGCGCGACGCCCAGACTCCGCGCGGCACGTCCTGGAAGAAAGAAGCCGTCACCGCCTTCGCGCCGCACAAGGCATGTAACACAATGACGGCGATTCCCGCGAAAAGAAATTCGGCCAAGTTCGCCGACAATGAGGCCATGGCTACGGCTAAGAGAGTAATCAAAGATTGCCAGAGCATGAATTCTGCCCCCGCGAAAAAAACTTGTCCGGATGAAAACCCAAAGGCCCACCACAGGGGTACCAGGACCAAGACCGGCGCCAGCACGAACAGACCCAGCGTGACCATTGCCTTGGCCAGGAAGTTCGTGGTCCTCGTAATGGGGCGTGTCATCCAGAACGACGTGCTGCCCACGGGGGGATCCTGGAGCACCACAAAACCAGCCAGCACGTATCCCATGACAGCGAGGAGCCCAACGATCAGACTTATCCAGTGGTGCATCGCGCCGAGCCACATCAAAGAATCGACCTGTTCGCCGCTGGACAAGTGCGCGAACAGGCCCGTGGCGAGCACTTGCAGCGCCAGCCACAGTGCGACCGGCACCCTTAGGTGTCGCACGTCCTTGAAAACCAAATGCGCAACTCGGCTCACGCGCTAGCCTCCTCGTCGGGCTTGTAATTGCTCCGGGCCAGCACGGTGAAAATCTCCCGCAGGCTTAGGGGCTGTCCTTTCACCGTCGCTCCCGGAAACCGCTCCCTCCAGCCGCGTTCAGTCGCTTCACCCGCATATCGCGTTTCGACGAATCGCGTCAGAGTGCCCGCGCGCTCCCACCCAAGCCACTCGCGGAGCGGCACGGTATCGGCTGGTCCCCCGGTGACCTCCACTCGCCTAAAACGAGACTGCAAGGCCTCAGAGGTCTCGGTGAGTTGAAGACGTCCGTCGTGCAGAATCGCCACACGATCTGCCAGCCGCTCCACCTCCTCGATGTCGTGCGACGAAACCAAGACCGTCCAGTCGCCAACGTCGGACACTTCAAGAACGCCGCGAATAAATTCGTCGCGCACCACCGGATCGAGGCCGCTGAACGGCTCATCCAGGACCAACAACTTCGGCCGATACGCAAGCGATGAAAGCAACCCCGCTTTCATCAGCATACCTCGCGACAAATGGGAGAGTTTGCGGCCCTCCGGCAGAGCGAACTGCGCCACGAGCCGCTTCTCCAACCCGAGATCCCAGGTCGCGTAAAACGGCCGGCAATAGTTGACGAACTCGCGCACCGTCATCCAAAGCGGGAGCTGTTGGTTTTCCGAAACGTAGCCAATCTGCTCGAACTCCCTCGCTCCCAACCGGCGCGAGTCGACTCCAAGAACTCGAGCGTCGCCGCCCGTGGGCCGGAGCAAATTCATCAACAATTTGATCGTCGTGGTCTTGCCCGCCCCGTTCGGTCCCAAGAGCGCGAACACGCTCCCCGTCGGAACCGAGAGCGTGAGACCATGGACCGCCTCCGTGCGGCCGAAGCGCCGCGTCAGGTTGTTCGTTTCGATGACATTCATAAGATGAGTTGCCCTTCTATTTTCCGCCCAGTTTTTTCCAGTGAGCAGCCACAGCCTCCTGCACGTCGGCCAAATCCAAACCAAGCTTCTTGGCTTCAACCACCAAGCGCTCGACTTCCGTCCCGAGTAGATCCGTGCGCTCCTTGCGTCCCGACGCCGCCGGCTCAGCGACCACGCTTCCCACCGCCGGAGTGGTGACCAACACCCCTTGGCTTACCAGTTCCGCCACGACCTTGTGAGCCGTGTTGGGATTGATCTTGAGCTCCTGGCTGAGGACGCGAACGGAGGGGAATTTGTCTCCTGGACGCAGCTGCCGAGCTACTACTGCCTTCTTCACGGCAAACAAGATCTGCTCCGCGACCGGCAAACCGGCCTTTAGATCGATGGAGAATGGGAGCATGCTGTACTATCTAGACTAGTACGGATAGTACGGTCAAACAAACAGCTGGTAAACCATTCGCTAAATCGAGGGGTAGAGCGAGGCCTCTGCATGACATGCAGAGGTCGTCATTCGCTCCCTCTTTTCACTTCTTCGCGCTAGATTAGAGCGAGCGCGCGGAGAGAACCAGCGAATCGATCGCTCTCACTTGCCGGGGTCGGCTTGTCCGTTCGATTCTCCGGACATCTCCGCTTTCGGCTTTCGTTTCCTCTTCTTCGGCGACGCGTCGTCCTGCGGCTCCTCGGGTTCGTCGTCCCAATGGACTTTGTGCGAACCACGGGGCCGCTGGGGATTCAAGCTCAGGGGTGGATTGTCGGCCTGCGTCGTCTTCGCTGCGCTGGCCCCGCGCCGCGATCTAGCCGCACTTTCCTCCGGCAAGGGGTCATAGCCTGGCTCGGTTTTGCGCCGAGCCGGCTTCTCCGCCAGCGCCGCTTTGACAGGCTTTGGTTTCGGCCTGTTCGGCTCGGGCAAATCGAGCCGGACGGTGAACGGAGTTTTCTTGCCCTTTTTGCTGCGGGTACCGCCTTCGATCACTGCGGCGACGCTCAATGCGAACAATTCATCGCTCACCTTCACCATCTCGGAACGCAACGTCCGAGCATCCTTTGACGCCAACTGGCCAACTTCAAATTCTTGAATCGTCACCCGAAACCCATCCCCTTCGGGGATAACCAACGCCGTGGCGCGATGCTTGCACGGCTTAAGCGAGCGTCCACCGCACAATTGCTCCAAATTCATCTGGTAGACACCGCCCGAAGACACCTCCGTGGCAAACTTCCCCTTCCCAAACACCTTCGAAACGGGAAGCTTCTCCTCAAAAAGCCCAAGCAGTGAACGCGCAATCCCCTTGATGAGATTGCGAACCGGTTTCGGTTCAGAAGGCGGCGGCTGTCGGCGAATTTTCATTGAAACGGTAATCAGGAAAAACCTTCGGCTCGAAACCTCAAGCCCGGCCGTTATTAAGGGCGAAGGGACGCGAATTTCGGACGGAATTACACAGAGGACCCAGAGCGCGGACACCGAGGGCACGGAGCGTCGCAGGTAGGTGCAGTCGAGTCGTTATCATCTTAAGCGATAAGTTGGTCACGTTGACCGATCCATTGCTTATTTTTGAATTCTTATTTGAAGAGGGCTCGCAGCGTAGGCGACTAAACGTAGGAAACCCAGGCCAGTCCGTGCCCTCCGATCGCCCGCAGTGTCCTCTGTGTCACTTCGAAATTACAAACGCCGGACCTCGTATTCACGAGAACCCGGCGTGTAATTGAACGAGCCGTCCTCCAGTCGCCTGACCTCTGCCCCCTGGCTTCTGACTTCCGGCTTCTGGTTTCTGGCCTTCTGACCTCGCGGTCCTACCTCTTCCGCTTGGGGTCCCTGAGCGCGGCGATTTCTCGTTGGGCGGCCTCAAGCTTGCTCTGAAGGTCGGTCACCTGGGCCTGAGCGTCCTGCGCCTGCTTTTGGAAAGTCGCGGTCTGCCCCTTCGCTTGATTGAGCTCGTTCTCGAGCCGGGAAGCCGTGGCCTTGGCATCGTCCGCTCCGGCCTGAAGTGTGCTCAACCGCGAATTGACCTCCTCGAACTGGGTTTGGAACTGGGTAGCACCGGACTTCGCCGCAGCCAATTGCTTCTGGATCTCGGCGGAGGCGGTCTTTACCTGATCCAGTTGCGATTGCACCGACGAACTGGCGGACTTGGCTTCGTCGAGCTGCTTTTGCAGCGCTGCGGTGGACGCAGTGGACTCGCTCAACTGCGTCTTCAGCTGCTGAAGCTCAGCGCGAGAAGTGGTGAGTTGGGCCTCCGTCTCCGTGACTTTCGACTCGGCGGCGCGGCTCTTGTTGAAGAAGTTAAAGGCGAAAACAGCGGCGATCACGAAAAGAATCCCCAGGACTACAGAGCCAATTGGGGAGCTTTTGCGAGCCGTGGTGGAGGATGCAACATACTGGGTATCTTTCATGGCGCTCCATTGTACTCATTTGGCCGTCCGGGTGCCATACGAGTTGTTCGTAAGTGCACTACGGGAAATGGCCGGCTGGTAGACGCCAGACAGTAGCGAGTAGTGAGTAGAATACCGTTTCGACGGCGCATCCCGAATCTACGCACGTCCAGCGGCGAGTGCGCAAAAAGGTCTTCGGTCTGCTCGCTACTTCCTCACTGTTTCACAAACGCGATCTTGTCAGCCGACAGCAGATAGCCGCCGGATCCGCTGTTGCGGCCCGTCACGGTCAGGCGAATCTTATGCGCGCCCGCGGTTGCAAACGTGACTGGCGCGAAAATGCGCGTGGGATAGCCTGCCGCGGAGGCATACTGGTCCTGCGAGCCGATCACCGATCCGTCGAGTCGGAACGCGAGCCGGCCCCGGTTCCAGTTGGATTTATAGGAGAGGTGGATTCGGTAAGTGCCCGCCGGTAGGTGAGGAGTCGTGAATTCGATCCAATCGCCCACGCTGTTCGCCTCGAGCGCGAGCCACCGTCCCCCGCTGGTGCGACCATCGCTATGAAAAGAGGTGGGGGCACCGCTCGCCACAAAGGTCAGTGCCTCGGCTTCCCAGCTCAACGTGGAGGCGGGAGGTGTTATCGTATAGACTGCGCTCATCACATTGCTCGGCGTGCTACCCTCCTTATAAGCCAAAGCGCGGAGCGTAGCTGAACTGCTGATACTGATGGGGCCGGTGTACGCCGTGCCGAAGGTCGGCGTCGGGGTGCTTCCATCCAGAGTATAGCGAACGGAGGCGCCCGCGGTCGCGGTTGTGATCGAAACCGTTTGCGCGGCCGCATAGCTCCCGCCCGCAGGGGAAAAGACGGGGTCCGCGACCGGGGTTGGACTCGGCCGATTTACCGTCAACGTCACATTCGTGATGCGCGCGCCGATGGATGAATTGCCCGCGATCGTCAGACTGGAGACACTGGCCGCGCTCGCGGCTGCAGTGCTTACCGTTAGCGTCGATGTCGCACCCGGCGTGACCGACGTAGGATTGAAGGACGCCGTGGCGCCCGCCGGCAATCCGCTCGCACTGAGTTCTACCGCCGCGCTTGCCGGACCCTGGGGAACGGCGGACACCGTGTAGGTCGTCGCCTCCCCTGCTATCAGCGTGCGACTCGAAGGCGACGCACTGAGAGTGTACCCCGGATTGGCATCGCCGATCACGGTTACCACCACGGCGTCGCGAGCGACGGCATGCACGCCGTCGCTCACATTCAACATCAGCGTGTACGTGCCGATCGCGCCAAAACTGACCGTGGTCGACGCCTGCGCCGGATTGCCAAACGTCACGGTGCCTGGACCGGAATATTTCGTCCACTCAACCGAGATCCCCGAGCCGGTCGCGCTCCCGTTGAGGGGATTTGGTCCCGCAGAGGATCCCGTGAAATCCGCTCCGGCGTTTGCCGCCGGCGCACCTGGGGAACGGGGCCCTTCCGCGGGACCGGTGGTCTGGATCACTTCAAATTGATTTACGTCGATCGTCGAAAGTTGATCGAACGCGCCGGCGGGATAACGATCGTCAGGTGTAACCGAGATGGAAAAGAAACCGCCGTTGTCCGCCACAAAAGCACCGTACTTCTTCAGTCCACGGGCAACTGCCTTTGCGTAAATCGTCCAGGTGTCGGGAATCACGAAATCCGCCTTCAACCGCACGCGCTGACCCATCGCCGGAACATTGACGCTCGATGCGGGGATGGTCGAGGCGTAGTGCGTCGCGGGATAGATGTATTCCCGCCGTGATTTCGCTACCACAATGCGCATTGCGTGTTCGACCATCCCCCGCTGGCACTCGTCATACCGCACGATCGCGGGAAACATGGGCAGACCCGCCGCATCGCCGGATGTCCAGCCGGCGGGGCGCAACGCATTTGTTCTCAAGTTGAATTTCGCGCCATTGGATGCCTGCCAATTGCTGCCGACCAGTTTCGCCTGCCACGTTTCCCAAATGAAGCCCGCTCCCGGCGCCACGACAATCGAATGACGATCGCCTCCGTCGCCGTTGACGTCGCGCTGCCATTGCTCGAGCGTCAGGCTTCCCGTTTCGCGGGGCCAGGTCTCGATCGGCATGTTTCCCGGAATCGGATAGGGACTCGGATCCGAGTCGTCGGGATAGTCCACGAACGCTATCGGCACGAGCGGCTGGCTGTCCGGCACGAGCACATAGTTCATCTC
Organism: uncultured Opitutaceae bacterium; assembly: GCA_964546955.1. GTDB lineage: Bacteria > Verrucomicrobiota > Verrucomicrobiia > Opitutales > Opitutaceae > CAZJLP01. The sequence continues at coordinate 75,219 of CAZJLP010000006.1, forward strand.
GTGAAAAAGCCGCAGCGTGCGACGATTCGTCGCCAGGTCGCTGCGAATCTGCGCGATCATCGCGTCGGAATTGCTCAGCCGCGGCCGGCGCGAAATGTCTTCATTGAAGGGATTGTCCAAAGGGAGAATCTGCATCGCGGAAACGATTGCGTCGGCCTCAGGGGTATTGAACAACACGGGGGAACTGAGCGTCGGAACAGCTCCCAGAATTCGGCCTTCTTGATTGATCCGTTGGGCGTGGAGCGTGGCTCCGACGAAGCTGACGCAGAGAATAAGTTTCGATGCGATGTTCATAAAGTCCGGGGTGTAGGGACACGCCCAATTGGAGCGCGTCCGGTTTTGGAGTGATCGACGCAGTGGGGTACCGCCGACGAAAGGCAGGTGGAAAAAAGGAGCCGTTCGCGCCTCGCTGCAACCCTTCAATCCGGCCGTTTGGACGATCAACGGGCGCGGGCTCCCGCAAGCACTTGAATCATCCGACGAACGGATAGTCTCCAGTCATATGCAGGTGCTCGATTGAATGCGTTTTTTACGCATGGCTGCACGGCCCCTGAACCAATTTCAGAATTCGCGCGCGATTCCGCTGCGCTTCTGGCGAATCGAGCCGCGGATCTACCAACATCCATCCTTTGCGGTCTGCGATCAATTGGGCGAAATCGAAAAGCTGTCCTTGATAGGGTGCGACATCGGGCCCGCCTGCTTCGCCCTCCACCCGGTCCCAAATCTGCGGCTTCCTCGCGAGGTCCCAGCAACAGCGATGCAACGCCGCACGCTCCTCCCGGCCCGAGCCGACGCAGCGACTGTCGTCGTCGCCCTCGAACCATCCATCGTCGACCGCACCGAAAATTGCCGCGGGCTCAACCTCCGCCGAACACCTCAGCCCAACGGCTTGACAAAGCCAGTCGTGTTCCGATCCGAAGGCGACGGCGGGTTCAAATTGCTTGCTTTTGTCGGCCCCCCGATAGATCCCATGCATCTCGCCGGCCAGCCGCACATAATGGGTATGCTGCACCGCTACGCAGCAGATCTGGCAATAAGTTCCGATGACGCCCATCGGATGACACTAACTTTCCATACTCCGGAAGTATCCCCCTTCGAGGTCTTCCCTGGTCGCGCCCGCCACGCAAAGGCCAATGCTTCCGCTCTCGGGCTGGCTTCGTCGAGGAAGCCCTTGAACGATTCGATTGAGGTGACCCGAACCCGTTTCACACCACTTGAATTGACGACTTCGATCGTATCGTTGCTCCGGACGACGCCGGTTTCAACTCGGCCTGCTCCCACCGCCCCCTTGCCGGAAATGGAGAAGACATCGCTGATGGTCATTTTGAAACGGCTCATCGTTCAGTGAGTGATAATTTAATTGGGCAGCGACAAGCCAATAGCCGAAGACCGCTGGCTAGGTCGCCCTACCCTTACGGCCAGAGGCCCTCCACGGATCTCCGCTGACTCAAAAAACGGGTTCCGCGGCGCGACACGGTGAGTCGAGTTGAGGTATCGACAACCCGCCGTCGCCTTGCTCAATCTGACGACCCGATGAAAACGCGTATCTTTCGTTTCCTCCTCTGTTCTTTGCTGGCCGCTGTGGGTTCCGCGTCGGCCATGGACAACGCCGGCGTGATCAAATTGAAAAAAGCAGACTTGTCCGATGAGACGATCATCCTCGCGGTCAAGAAAGAGCCCGCCGACTACGACACCAGCCCGGATGGTCTTGTCGCCCTCAAACACGCCGGGCTTTCCGAGGCCGTCATCAACGCGATCGTGGCCAAAGCGGCAGGAAAAGCCGACGCGCCCGCCGCCGGCGACGTGAGCGAGGGCAGCAATGAATTGTTTTCAGTGCAGTCGCCGTCCATCGCTCCTCCTTTCATCGACCCCGTTATCGGCAACGACTACTATACGCGTTTTTCCTTCCATCAGGAAAAAGGCGAATACCCTATCACCAACTACGCGCGCGGTCCCGTGGTGCCGATCAACACCCGAGTGAAGCTGACCAAAATGAGCGGTAAGAAAATCACGCTCACCCGCCTCGATAACGGAGAAACCATCACGGTCCAAAACATACCGGAATACAGCGGTACCTCCGACTTGACGAAAGTGGCGCGCCGGATGCTCGCGGCCGAGGAAACCGCGCTCGACAAGCTAGTCCCCGCCTTGAGCAACGCGATCAAGTCCGGAGAAATGCGCCGTGGCATGACCAAAGAACAGGTGCTGATGGCTCGCGGCTATCCACCGGTCCACGAAACGCCCTCGACCGACGGGGACCGCTGGGTCTATTGGAGCAGTCGCTTCGTGAAACAAACCGTCGTTTTCACCGACGGCCGTCTGACCGAAGGCCGCCAAATCCGCTGATCGCACGTGGTGGTTGTAAGGTAATTCGGACGGTGTGACACAGAGAGCACAGAGGTCGATCCGGAGGGCACAGAGCGGCTCGGGTTTGTTCCGCGTCCCTAACGACCACGGTGAGCTTCCCAAATAAGCGTTAAGTCCAGCGAAAAGCTCACAGCCACGTCTTCATCCACTCGAATGCCTCTTCCTGCATCTCCGGACGGAACGAATGCGGAACGTCATAAAACGTCCCGCGAAACTTCTCGCCACAACCGGCTTTTTCATAAATCCGGGTGAGCTTTTCCACCGAGGCCTGCATCGCGGTCAACGGATAGAGCGTGTCGCGACGACACTGCTGGACCAGAAGCGCACCCGGCGCATGAAGCGCCACGGCGTCCGGCAGATCGAAATCGCGGTACAGCCCGGGAAGCCAGACCATCCAGGTATGGCGGACATGATGACGAAGCTGTTGAGCAAATTCGGTCATCCAACCGGTAATCGATGCCGCTTTGATCCGCGGATCCGCCGCGATCAAAAGCGCGGTGCGAAAACCCCCGCCTGACAGGCCGATCGCCCCGATCCGGTCCGGATCCACTTCCGAGCGGCTCGCAAGATAATCGACGGTCCTCATGTCGTCCCACGCGTGCAATCCCGGCCACGTGGCGCCCGCCGCGAACAATGTCTTCGCGGTATGATGCTCGTAAAACGCGCAAATCCGGTTTCTCGCCATGATCCCTTCGACTGAATCGGGAGCATGGGTTTTCAGCTCACCCAAACGATCCTTCACCTCCCCAAAGACGCGCGAGGGCGCCAGATCTTCGACCCTCAACCGCCGCTCCCCGAAATAAAAAGCATCGATCACGATCACGACATAGCCTCGACGAACCAGCGCCTCTGCCCACGGCCGTCCATAGGTGTTGTTTCGAAAATCGACCAGCGCTTGGGAGTCCTGCGGATCGGAGAGAATCTTTTGATGCCCCCACGTGTACCTTCCACTGTGACAATGCATCGCGACCACCGCCGGCAACCGCTCCTTCTCCGCGCGGCCCTTGGGGATCAAGACCCGCGCCGGGATCGAATAGGCGGGTGTCGCATGGATATTCACCACCTCCATGGTGAATCCATCCCGCTCCTCTTTCCGCACCAACTCGGCGCCGAGCGGCGTGGGCCTGGGATGATAACTCAACTTCGACAAAAACGCCGGCCGTGCCTCCGTTTTCCAGCCGTTAAGCTCCGTCCAACGGGAATCGAGAAACGACAAGCGCGGCGCGTGATCTTTCGCGATCTGCTCCATCAGGGGATGAAGGTTCACCAGATCCGGAGGCAATTCAGACAGCGGCGGAGACGCTGAGGGGGACGCCGCAAGCGCAGCCGGAGCGTCGACCTTCCCAGCCTGAGCCAACAATCCATTCGCGGGTAGACTCATCGCGCCGAACATGCCCAGCGCCTGGCGACGGGTAATTTTCATTTGGGGAGTAGCGGCACCGTACGCCGTCGGCACCCGGTCGCAAGGTTTCATCCCGAATAGGGAGCCGTAGATAAACTCCCGCAAGGAGCGGATCGCAGGTAGGGCCAGCGCGTCCCCCTCGACAGGCTCGGGGCCTTGAGTCCTTCGGCTCCGCACAGGACCCTGAGCTCGTCGAACGGGCGAAGCCGAAATGGTCGCCGAGCCGTGGGTGGTCTCGATGGGGATTTAGGCTCAGGCGAAATCGAGCTGCGCCGCGCCATCTTCCGTAGTTCCTGTCCCACTGCCCCAACTTCGAAGGTCATGTCTGCCGAGCAATTGGCGCCTGGCGCATGTCGGCGCGGTAAAACCGAATGATTCGCGGCGTCTTCCGACACGACGGCTCACCGAGGACGGTCCGCCCTACCTCAATCCGGCTTCAGAGTCTCCTCACGTGAAAGAATGACCCGCCCTCTTCACTCCTCTCGAAGCCACCGTTCTTCTCCGCGCAATCCGATTTTCCCTGTCAGAAACAAAAAAAAAGGCCGGCCCGAAGGCCGGCCAAGTACTAACGAAATAGCGACGTTACTTCTTACCGCGCTTCTTCGCTTTTGCAGTCTTCTTGGTCGATTTCTTCGCTTTTTTTGCCTTTGCCATGTGTGTTTTGTGTTTTTGGGGGTTGAGGGTTCGAAGACCATCGTGGCGATTCTCCAAAGAAGCGCAAGGCATGTCCGCATCGAACGTCACTTTTTTTTTAGGCCCATTTTCGGCCCTTTTTTCGTATCTGCGGGATGGTTACACGCGGCGAAATGTCATCAAACTCATAGGTAAAATCGCTTCCACGGCATTCCGACATGCGATGAAGCGAGCGGAGCGGAGCGAAAATGGACCCGCGTCTCCCGTTTTCCAGCACGCGAATTTTCTCGTTTTCACGCGCGTATTGGCGGCCTGCACGAAGATGAGGCAAACAGTGATCGTTCGCATCGTTCTCGTTCTCTTTACTCCTACTCGTTCTCGTCCCCAGGGTCGTCGTTCGCGATCGAGACGTGGGCCTGTGCGGGCGAGAATCTGCGGGTCGCATTTCGACGATGCGAGGGACGAGAACGAGTAGGAGTAAGAGAACGAGAACGATTGGGCGCTTCGCGCCACCTCCCTCTCTCCACCTTCGGCAAAAGCGCCCTACTCCTTCACCAAAGCCGACACCGCCTGCTTCTTGGGCGACGGCTCAGGCGATTCGTCGACCGCCTGGATCGCGATGCGCGGGCGCCACTTCAGCCAGTCTTTTTCGGCTTCCGGCGCCAGGCGGAAACGCGTCCCTTCCTGCGCCGGCGGACCATAGTCGTCTGGAGTCGCGAACGCGACCGCCCCGTTGAGCATCGAATCGATGGACGAGCTCTGACTGCCGCCGCCGAAGAGACTGATCTTGATCGGCACTCCACCCGCGTTCCAAAACTGAGTATTGCTCCGGATCAGATCGACGTACGGCGTCTGCACCCGGATTCGCACGAGCACGGAACCCGCATCCTCCGACAAGCGGCTGGTCTCGACGGACCCCACCCGCACGTCCCTGTAATAGACCGCCGCGCCCGGGGACAGCGCCCCCAATCGGTCCGCTTGCAGCAGGAACGATCGGCCCTCCGCCACCGCCTTGACCGCCGGAGGCTTATCCAGACCTTTGAAATGCGTGGACGGTTCTCCCGTGCCGGGGGTCACATTGAGCCTCACTCCGGTGAGCAGCGTTTCGAGTCCACGCACCCCCGAAAATCCGATTTCGGGGTGAACGACCCAAAACTGGGCCCCGTCCCTCAGCAACGCTTCCGCGCTGCGATGCAGCTGCAGACGCACCACGACGCCGCTCAAATCGCTCTTCAATTCGACCCGCTTTACCGAGCCGACTTGCACCCCTTTGTGCTCGAGCACGGTTTTTGCGGGTTCGATCCCCGATCCATCCGCGAACTCGACCGTGACCTCAGGGCCATGCTGACGCCACTCCTTCAGCATCATCCAGGCGGCAACCGCCAGCGTGACGACTGGCACCACCCAGATCAGCGGGAGCGCCCTCGTCCGGGAAACCTTCGGCTGCGGTACGGCCGTCATGCCGCGCTCCGTTCTACCCCACCGCGCCGGCGCATCCACAAGAGATGAGGGTCGAACGCCTGCATCGACAGCATGGTGAGCACCACCGCGACCGCGAAAGCGCCGATTCCCGGCCTAGGTTCCACCGTGCCGAAAGCTCCGAATTGCACGAGCCCGGAGAAAAGCGCCACCAGGAAGACATCCAGCATCGACCAACGTCCAATTAGGTTCAACGTGTTATACAACTTAGTCAGCAGACGCGCGTGCGGACCAGCGCCGCGTTGCGCCGCGGTCAGGAGGATCGCGATTCCAAACAGCTTCGCGAAGGGGACAGCGATACTCGCTGTGAAGACGATTGCTGCCAGCCCCCACATCCCTCGCTCGTACAACGACACGATCCCTGCGAAAATAGTGGTGTCCCCGGCCGCGCGGCCGGGCACATACATGCTCATCACGGGAAGAAGATTCGCCGGCACCAACATGGCCGCCGCCGCCGCGGCGAGCGCCGCGGTCCACGCGAGCGGAGCCCGCGAAACGATAGCGGCGAGCGGCATCATGCCGTTGCCTCCCTCCTGCTTGGCAAATCCGCCTCACCCATCCTGGTTCCCACATACTCCTCCGCGTGATCGAAACTTCTCCAGGCGAGCAGCATCAGGATCGACATCGCGGTGTAGCACCACAGTCCCGGTCCCACCGTGACTTCGATCGAATTACCCATTTTGAAAAAGGCGACCAACACCGCGAGGACGTAGACTTCCGGCATCGCCCAATGCTGAAGGGTGGCCGTCGCGGTTTTTAAGGCCTCGCGACTCCGCGGCCACAGATCGCTACGCGCGGCCAGCACCGTGGCGACGAGCGTGCCCAGCAATATCAAGGGCAGCACGATTCCCGTCAGCAGCACCGAAGCAGCCAGAATATGAAGCCCGTCACCCCACAACGCCGTAAATCCGGTCAAAACGAACGTGGTGCGCTCATTCCCCCATTTCGCTACTGTCAACAAGGGCAGCGAGGCCGCGGGCACGGCCAGAATTGCCCCCGAAATGGCAAACGCCAGCGGGGCCGCGGGACCAAACCGGTTCCGCTTCACCAGCAACGTCCCGCAGCGGGAGCAAAGCGCGCGCTGTCCGCGTTTCAACGGCACGAGTTGGTGATCCTGTCCGCAGACGTGACAGTTCAACCGGGGCACACTGCTGATTTCGCCGGATTCCATAGGGGGACGTAAGCGAGCCGACCCCCGTCCGCCCGGCCGGTTCCGGCCAAGCGCCGACGGGTCGTATACTTCGGGAAATCATCGCAGGAGACCGGCGTTCCTAAAATCGGGCAGAGCCCTGATACCAAGGGCTGAGGCGGCTTCGCCGCCGCCGCGCTTGCCATGCTCGCTACTCGCTACTCACTACTCGCTACTGACTACGAGATGATCGCCTCCCTCGCGAAATACCGCCACGCCTTCCTTGTTGGGCTGCAAAGCAACATTGTCTACCGGTGGAACTTCGCCATTCGCGCCGGTTTTTCGCTGTTTCATCTGATCGTGGTGTTCCTGCTCTGGAGCGCCGCTTTCAAGGGAAACACCGAGATTGGCGGTTTCAGCCTCGAGCAGACGATGACCTACTTCATCACGCTGCTCGTCCTTCAGTTCTTCATCAGCGCTTTCAGCGAGGACTACCAGATTTCCGAGGAAATCCGCAACGGACTGATCAATCAGTTCCTGCTGAAGCCGATCAACTATTACTTGTACCGTCTCAGCATCTTCGGCGCGGCCCGGGTCGTCTCGGGGTTCCTGGCTCTGCTTCCCGTGATGATCGCGCTTCCGCTCCTTAAGGACTATCTCGACTTTCCAGAGGAGACCTGGCGCTTTGTGCTCGCCGTTCCGGCCATGGCGATGTCCGCCATCATCCAGTTCAGCATCGCCTACTGTTTCGGCCTACTGACCTTCTGGTTTCTCGAGATTCAATCCTTCGTCATCCTCTCGATGGCGATCGAAGCCCTGCTGGGCGGCCAGATCTTTCCGCTCGATCTGGCCAGTCCGACGTTCTACGCGGCGTCCCAGGTGCTTCCCTTCGCTTACCAAATGTACTTCCCGGCTGGCATTCTCACGGGCCGCATCCCCTATGACCAGGCCGTGGCGTGCTTCGGGGTGCAATTTTGCTGGATGGTCCTGATTGTCATGCTGGGACGGTTTCTCTGGGAACGTGGACTGCGCCGTCACACCGCGGTCGGAGGCTAAGCCATGAAACTCGTTCAATACTTCCGCCTCTGGCTGGCTTGCGCGCGCTATTCGGTGATCCGGGCGATGATGTTCCGCTTCGACTTCCTCATGTGGGCCATGGTCGAACTCTTTTGGATGGGGGTTAATATCGCCTTGGTCTCGGTGATCTACCGGCACACCGACGACGTCGGCGGCTGGGGTAAATACGAACTGCTGATCCTAATCGGGACCTCGATGATTATCCAGCGGCTGCTCATGGGCTTCTTCTGGTCCAATTTATTCGAGATGGGTCGCAACGTGCGGAGCGGCAACTTTGACTTTTTCCTGGCTCAACCGGGCAACGTGCTGTTCATGGTTTCCACGCGCAAAATCGACCTCGACAGCATGGCCAACGTTTTCGTCGCCGCAGCCGTCGTGATCTACGCCGCGCATCAGGCACACGTCGTGCCGCCTGTCTCCGGCATCGTCGTCTACCTTCTACTGCTTCTCTGCGGGCTGGTCATTCACTACAGCCTTATCCTCCTCGTCGTCTCCCTCACCTTTTGGATCGTAAAAACAGACGGCATCGAGGGCAGCTATTTCACCCTCACGGAATTTTCCCGCCTCCCCCGGCAAATCTTCACCGGCATCGTCAACGTGGTCTTCGTCTATGCTCTCCCCGTAGTCATCGTGAGCAATGTTCCGGCTTCCTGGCTACTGAGGAAAGAGTTTGCACCCATTCACATTGCGTGGGTCTTCGCCGCCGCCGCAGTCTGGCTGACGATCGCGATCGCCGTCTTTCACCGCGGCCTCCGTCGCTACTCAAGCGCAAGCTCCTAGTGCCCCTTTCCTCCTCGCATTGACTGCCGTGTCCAACACTCCCCTCTCCCTCCTGCAGCAGCGCATCGGCTACCAGTTCCGCGACTCGAAACTCCTGGAACTGGCGATCACCCACCCTTCGTATCTCCAGGAGAACACCACACTCAACGAGAGTAATCAGCGGTTGGAGTTTCTCGGCGATGCCGTCCTCCAACTCGCCCTCACGGAGACACTCTATCTGCTCTATCCCGAACACCGGGAAGGCGCGTTGAGCAAGAGTCGCTCGGCCCTGACGAAGGGAATGATGCTGAGCGAACTTGCCCGCGCGATCGGGCTGGATTCCTGTCTCCGGCTGAGCGCAAGCGAGGAACAAACCGGGGGCAGAACCCGCGCCGGAGCCCTGGAAGACGCCCTCGAAGCGCTGATGGGAGCAGTTTACCTCGACAGCGATTGGGCCACGGCCCGAGGAGTGATCCTGGATCTCTACGGTCCCATCCAGGATCGGCTCGTCGCCGTACAACCCGCCGAGAATCCCAAGGGACAACTTCAGGAGCTCGTGCAACCGAAACACGGCAACTCCGCCATCCGGTACGTGGTCACCCATGTGTCGGGCGAAGACCATCAGCGGGAGTACGAAGCCGAAGTCCTTTTCAACGAAAAATCCGTCGGCGCGGGCCGCGGCAGCTCGAAAAAACTCGCCGAAGAAGCCGCCGCGCGCGCCGCACTGGAAACGCTGAAGGCGGAGGGAGTTTGAAGAGAGTAGCGAATAGGGGTAGCGAGTAGCGAGCATATCGAAGCGCCCTGACGAGGATGCATCTAGCAGGTGCTTGCCTCCCTCGAACCGACCGTGAAGCGGCCACGCTTGCCATGCTCGCTACTCGCTACTCACTACTCGCTACTAGCTCCTAGGTTCCCATGCCCGTCTCTTCCTCCCCCCGCACCAAACTGGTCGGCGTCTGCCCCCCGGCGCGCGGAGCTGTGCTTGAACAACGGATGAGGGAACAGCCCGCTCCGGTCTGGCTGGTGGTCGCGGACGAGCTCAAGGCGGCCGAACAATTGGCTGAAGACCTCGCTCTTTTTCATGAGGCATCCGGAAAACCCCCGGTTCTGGAGATTTTGGTCTTTCCCGAGTCGATGCCGGACAGCCGCGACATGCGCGAAGCCTTCGCGGCTTCGACCGACCGGCTGACCGTCCTTTCGCGACTCCGCGCGGCGCGGTCGCAGACCACCGCCGAACCGTGCTTGGTCGTAGCTGCCACCCCGGCCGCCCTGCTCCAGCCGGTGCCTTCCCTCCAGGAATTCGCCACGCGCGAGTTCACGCTCACGCGGGGGCAGCGACAATCGTTTCAGGGCCTCCTGGAGACGTTGCGCGAATTGGACTATGATTCCGAAGCGGTCTGCGAAGCCCCGGGACACTATGCCATCCGCGGGGGCATCATCGACGTTTATCCCGTCACCGCCACTCAGCCCTACCGGTTGGATTTTTTTGGCGACGAAATTGAAGACATCCGCGCGTTCGATCCCGTGACCCAACGCGGCGGCGAGCAAGTTGCCTCGATCAGTCTTTCCGCCACGCCCCGCCTCCAGCTCGATCCTTCCCGCACGGGCTTAGCCGACTACCTCAACCCCCTGACCCAGCTCGTCCTGATCGAACCCGCGGCGCTCGACGAGGAGTTCAGCGCGCTCGCGCGCGAAGGCACGGACAGCCTCCGGCCCATCCTCGACAAATGTGCCGCCGCGTTCGGGCTCAGCGATCTCGACGAAGCTTCGGCGCTTTTCGACGACGCCCACTCCCCGCCGGAAGTCACCTGGGACACCGAAAGCCTCGCCCACCACCGCAGCTACGCCTCCGATGCGCTCGTCGCCCAGGAACGACTGCAGATGGAGGACGATGCGCGCCACCGTTTCCTCCTGCAGGTTCAGCAATGGTCCAAAAATGGGCACGGCGTCGTCATCGTGGCGTCAAAGGAAGGCGAAGAACAGCGCATCCGGGAGATTATCGAGACCGACAGCGCGCTGAAACAGCTCAAGCCGGCGTTCCTGCGCGGCTCGTTGAACGAAGGCTTCCGCGTCTCCTTCCGCTCCCGTCCACCGGCCGGCTCCCCCGACTCTCACCCCGGAGACGGCGGGTCGGCTGAATCCGCCCAGACCCCTCGCTTTTCGTGGTCTTCGCTCAAGCCCGCCGCGACGGGGGTGGTCGTCGTCACGGAAACCGAGATCTTCGGTCGCCAGCGTCAGCGCCGCGCTCTGGGCAGCAAGCGCGCCATCGCCCAGCGCAGCCAGATCGACCAGTTGCTCGACTTCTCGGAACTGGTCGAGGGCGACTTCGTCGTCCACCTCCAGCATGGAATCGCACTCTACCGCGGGCTGACCAAAGTCGAATTCGCGGGAGGCGCGCGCGAAGTGATCTCACTCGAGTTCGACGACCACGTCACGCTTCACGTTCCCCTGCAGGAGTCCCATTTGATCAGCCGCTACGTGGGCCTGAGCAAAACGAAGCCTCAACTGGGGCGCATCGGCTCCGGCCGCTGGGAGAAAGCGCGTCAATCCGCTGAACGCGCCACGCTCGACCTGGCCGCCGAACTCCTCCGCATTCAGGCCGCCCGCGAAGCGCAGGCAGGGCAAAATTTCCCGCCCGACAACACGTGGCAGAAGGAATTCGAGGCTTCCTTTCCTTTTACCGAGACCCCGGACCAACTGCGCGCGATCACCGAAACAAAGAGCGACATGGAACGCGCCCGTCCCATGGACCGACTCATCTGCGGCGACGTCGGTTTCGGCAAAACCGAGGTGGCCATTCGCGCCGCCTTTAAATCCGTGCAAGGCGGCCGCCAAGTGGCCGTCCTTGTTCCCACCACCGTCCTTGCCCAACAACATCTCAATACCTTCCGCGAACGGATGGCCGGCTACCCGATCGCGGTCGAGATGGTCAGCCGTTTTCGCACCCGAGCCGAACAGGCCAAAATCCTCGCGGCCACCAGCGCCGGCCAAGTCGATATCCTTATTGGCACCCATCGGCTCCTTCAGGCGGACGTCAAGTTCAAGGAGCTCGGCTTGGTCGTGATCGACGAAGAACAGCGCTTCGGGGTGAAACACAAAGAAGTCTTCAAACGGATGCGCGCCACGGTCGATGTGCTCTCCATGAGCGCGACTCCCATTCCGCGGACCCTCTACATGGCGCTGACGGGGGCGCGCGACATGAGCGTGATCGAAACCGCTCCGCGCAATCGCCATCCCATCCAAACCATCGTCAAAACCTACGACGAAAAGGTCGTGGTTGATGCCATTCGCCACGAGATCCGCCGCGGGGGCCAGGTATTCTATCTTCACAACCGCGTGCAGACGATCGACGTCGTGGCCGCACAGCTCCGAAAGCTCTTGCCGGACCTCGCGATCGGCGTCGGCCACGGGCAGATGGAAGAGAAGCAGCTGGAGCAGGTGATGACCGAGTTTGTCGCGGGCAAACATCAGGTCCTCGTCTGCACCACCATCATTGAAAGCGGACTCGATATTCCGAACTGCAATACCATCATCATCGAGGGCGCGGATCGTTTCGGGCTCTCGCAGCTCTACCAGCTGCGAGGGCGGGTGGGACGCTTCAAACACCAGGCCTACGCTTACCTCCTCCTTCACCGCCACACCCGCATGCTCGAGATCGCGCGCCAGCGGCTGAATGCCATGCGCACGCACAACCAGCTGGGAGCCGGCTTCCGCATCGCCATGCGCGATCTGGAACTTCGCGGCGCCGGCAATCTTCTCGGCGCCGAACAGAGCGGCCACATTGTCGGCGTCGGCTTCGAGCTGTATTGCCAGCTGCTGCGTCAGTCCGTCGCACGACTCAAAGGCGAAAAAACCGCGGCGGCTATCCGCGCGTCGGTGAAGCTCGATTTTGTCTTTGTCGGTGAAGGCGCGGAGGGCGACGGACCGCGCCGTCGCTACGAGGATGCCTACACCGCGATCAAGGACGCCGAACATGACGAAAGCGGGGGGATCGAGGTGCCTAAAATCCAGGCTCGGATCCCCGTGTCGTACCTCGCGGAAACCCGTCTTCGAATCGACTTCTACCGCAAACTCGCCCTCGCCGACTCGGCCGCGAAGCTCAAAGAAATCGAGGCCGACCTCAAGGACCGGTTCGGCAAGTTCGGCGACGAAGTAAAAGCGCTTCTCCTGGTCACCGAGATCCGTATTCGGGCGGAACAAAAAAATCTACTTTCCGTCGAAACAGAGTCCACGCGCTTGAAGTGCTTGCGTAACAGCGGGCGACGAGACGATTTTGTAATGTTAGGCGCTCGGTTTCCAAGGTTGACCGCCAGCAAGCCGCTTCTACGTTTACGCGAAATCATTACATTTATAAACAACCTGCCCAACCCATGATGTTAGGCCGCCGTTTCCTGCCCCACGCTTCTTTCTCTCTCGCAACGGCTTTGGTTGCAGTAGCTCCCGCCGCTCGCTGCTTAGCGCAAGCCCAGCTACCCGCGTCGAAAAGCCCGCAAGTGGTCGCGGAGGGCGTCGTCCAGAACGCGAAAGCACCTCAGGACAACCTGAATTACCGGTTCGCCAATGGGATTGTCGCCATCGTCGAGGACAAAATCATCACGGTGGACGATATCCGCCGCAAGGTGTCCGTCCACTTGCCTCAGATCACGGCGGATTCCCGCAACGAGAAGGAGTTCAATCAGAAGTTGGAGGCGCTTCAGGAGTCGATCATTCAAGACGAAATCGATAAAGTCCTTATCGTTAAAGAGTTCTACAAGGAGAAGGAAGGCGAAAAGGAGAAGCGCCAGATCCCGGCCAGCTACATTGATAACCAGCTTTCGGAGATTATCATCACTCAATACGACAACGATCGTTCCAAATTCCTGGCGTGGCTGCGTTCCGAAGGAAAGACAGTCCGGGATTACCGGAAGGTCATCGAAGAGGACATCGTTTACAATTTCATGCGCCACCAGCAGCGCAAGAGTCAGAATATCGTCAGCCCGGTGAAGGTGGAGACCTTCTACAACGAGAACAAAGACAAGTTTTACCAGGAAGACAGCGTTCACGTGAGGCTCATCCAGTTTCGCCGGACGGAGGGCGAGACCGACGATCAGCTCCGCGAACGCGCGAATGCCGCCATCGCCCGTTTCAAAGCCGGAGAGAAGTTCGAAGATATCGCCAAGGAACTCAGCCAGGACGCGCGCCGATCCAAAGGTGGCGACTGGGGTTGGATGAATCGCTCCCTTTTCAAACCCGAGCTTGGCGATCCCCTCTTTAAACTCTCAAAGGGCGAAATCACCGGTCAGCCGATCGTTCTCCCTGAAGGCGCATTCCTTATGTACGTGGAAGACCGCAAGTATGCGGGCATTCAAGGCATCGACGAAGTCCGCCCCCAGATCGAAGCCATCCTCGCCCAGCAGATGGCCCGGACCAGCCAGGAACACTGGCTCGAGCGCCTCCGCCGCAACGGCTACATCAAGCAGTATAACTAAGGCGAGAGGTGATCGAAAGGTAGGCGAGGCCTCTGGACTCGCCGTCGTGTGGGCCAATGCCGCCCACATGTTCCATTTGCAGTGCAAGACGGCGTGAGAACGCGTCGCGTCGATTGCGACCTCCTTCTTCGACGGCGAGTCCAGAGGCCTCGCCCTACCCTCGCTCCGTTCTTCAATCTTTCCTCTACGGAACTCCCCCTCGGTTCCGCTTTTGCTTCGCAATGCAGTTAGACGGGGCGGCTTTTCCAGGAAATCACGGGCGGCCCGAGCTGCGTTCGGTGACCAAACGCGAGCGACGTGGCTTCTCTGTAGAGGAAGAAAGATAAAGATGGCGGAGGGCCGCCGCCCGCGACGGCGCTTCGGGGCCGCTAAGGTGAGAGCTGCCTTTAGATAGCACTCCGTGCGCTTCCTCATTGCTTCCGCGGCCCGCTCCCGCCACACAGCTGACTCCATGAGCGAACCCGCCGCGTCTCCAGCCGCAGCAGAGCCCGCGACCGTCATCGGGACTGCGTCCTCCGTCCCGAATCGCCTCCGTGAAATGGCGGTGGCCGAGCGCCCGCAGGAACGCCTCGAGCGGTTGGGCGCGGCCGCGCTGAGTGATACCGAGCTCCTCGCCATGTTGTTGCGCAACGGCACGCGCGGCCACGACGTGATGACCCTCGCCACGCGCCTCATCTCGGAGGCGGGATCTCTCGCGGGCCTGATCGCCTGGACCGAAAAAGACTTTCGTAAGCTCAAGGGCATTGGCCGCGTAAAAGCCCTCCAACTCCTCACCGCCATGGAGGTCGCGCGCCGTGTTGTCGGCCAGCAAGCCGGTGGGGCGCCTCATCTCGGTAGCGCCAATCTGGTGCACGCGTATTTTCAACCCATCATCGCCGGCCTGCAGGTCGAGAAGTTCTGGGTCCTTTGCCTCAATCGTAAGAACCGGCTAATGAAGCGGGTCGAAGTCACCTCCGGAACCGCTACGGGAAGCCTGGTGCACCCCCGGGAAGTCTTCCGCGAAGCGATTCGCGAAGGAGCTCTCGCGGTGGTGTGCGTGCACAATCACCCCAGTGGCGACCCAGCGCCCAGCACTCCTGACATCCAGGTCACGCGCCTGCTGCGCGAAGCCGCCAAAACCATCGGCATCGATTTTATCGATCACGTGATCGTCGGCCGCAAGGAAGCCGATCCCAACGGCCTCGGCTATTACAGCTTCCGCTCCGCCGGCCTGATCTGAAGATTGAGAAAGAAGGGCGACACTGCGAGAAGCCGCCCTTACACTTTCTCGGCCACCGGTTTGATTCGGGCCCAGCGGCGGCCGTCGGCGGTTTTGATCGACGCCCGCTCCGAGTCTTGGCCGGCGACCCGCGGCCGCGCCAGCCCAACGGCTAAGCCGAGCCCCGCCCCCGCGATAACATCCAGGAATACATGCTGCTTTGTCGCGAGAGTCGAATACACGATCCCCGCACACCAAAGCCAATTGACCACATGGAGCGCCGAGGGCCAACTGTATCTCAGCAAAAGCCGTCGCAGCCACACTGCATTGAAAATCGAAAACGCCACATGCAGCGACGGACACGCATTGCCGGCGGTATCCGCTGATTTGAGGAACTCAAATCCCGGATGCTGCGACCACTCGATATCAGCCCGCGGCACGGCCGTCGGCCAAAAGAAAAAGAAAAGAAAGCCCACCACACTCAAGACCCCGGCCGCCCACCCAAAAAACACCAGCTCACGCCGTTCCGATATAAGGAAGGGCACGATCTGCGTGTAAGCCCAGAGAGAGAAATAGAGTCCCAGCGCCTGCGGCTGAAAACCGATCCAGCTGTCGACCGGCGTCAGAGGCATCGTAACGAAGGGAAAGACCGGATACTTGAGCAAAAGAAAGTACCCCGCGAAAAAAGCCGCGATGAAGGCGGGAATCCCGAACGTCTTCAGCCGCCACTCTCCCAAAGGACGAAACACCGGGCTAGCGGAGCGTGAGGCAGCGGGGAGAGTAGAAGTCTTCATTCAAAACGCGGCCGTCGGCCTGCCGCACAGATTTCTTGTGCCCATCTTTTGTTCCCCTTGCCACCATCATTTTGCCAGGGGGGCGTTGCTCGCCTCCGGCAATCATTCCCGTACTCCTGCTCTTACTCGTTCTCGAACCCAGAATCGTGGCACAATGGCTATGGATTCGAGCCTTTGATCCGAGTCTGTGGGATCGAGAACGAGTAAGAGTAGGAGAACGAGAACGAGTTCGGGGGGAACCGCGCTGGCCCAGCCCCCCTTCACAACAACGGCGCCAGGAGTCGAGCGAGGTCCTCCGCCACATTGCCCAATAACCGATAGCGTCTCGGCCGATCCGTTTTCGGCTCTTTGCAGTGCCTGAGCAGTTCGTCGGCCCAGGCCTGCATCGCGGCGACGTCGCTCTCCGTGTAAAGCACGACGCCGATTTCGAAGTTAACAAACAAACTCCGCAGATCGAAATTAGCGGATCCCACCATTCCCATCCGGTGGTCGATGATGATGGCCTTGCAGTGCATCATCCCGGGTCCAAACAGCAGTATCCTCGCCCCCGCCTTTTTCAGCTCCCGCGTGTAGTGCCTGCGCGCGTAATCAGTCACCGGGTGATTCGACTTGGCGGGCAGCACCAGCGTCACATCGATCCCCGCCCGCGCCTTTACCATCAACGATCGGTACAAAACCTCATCGGGGATAAAGTAGGGTGTCACGATCAGGATGCTCTCGTGCGCCTCCTGGATCATCGAAAGTATCCCTTCGTAGAGGGAATCGCCGGCCACGTCGGGTCCACTCGCCACCACCTGGAGAACGCTTGATCCCTCCGCGCGAATGGCCCCCGGGATGGCTTCGCGATGGAGCGCCCCGAGAGGTTGCCCGCTCGCGAACGACCAATCCGCCAAAAACACTTCGTTGAGCAAAGCCGCCGCGGGCCCGCTGACGATCGCGCCAAAATCTCGCCAGCGCTTTTTCTGCGGCGTCGGCCCCATGTATTCTTCGGCTAGATTGTGCCCGCCCACGATCGCAGTGTGCTGATCGAAAACCGCGATCTTCCGATGGTTCCGCAAATTGGCCGACGTACGAGTCACCAAGGGCATCACCGGCATGAACCGCTGAACCTCGCCCCCCGCGTCTCGCAACGGCTGCACAAAACCGCGGCTGGAAAAAAGACAGCCCACCGCGTCGAGCAGCAATCGCACCGTGACTCCCTCCCGAGCCCGCTTGGCCAACGCCTCCACGATGCGCCGGCCCGTGTCGTCGCGTCCCAGAATGAAGGTGGTGATGTGGATCGAATTCTTAGCCGTCGCAATATGGTCCAGCAACGTCGCGTAGATGTCCTCTCCGGTTGTGAGGAACCGCACCGTGTTGCCGCCCACCGGCGGACATGCCCCGCTCGCATTGATCGTTTGAGCCGTCGGCGACACCTGGCTCGGCACATCGATGCCCTCCACTCCCTCGATCGAGGGCGAGAGTCGGGATTTGCGGGCGACCAGCCGCTGCAGTTTTCGGCCGCCTAAAAACAGATATAGGGGCACTCCGACATAAGGCACCAAGACGATGCCCAGGAGCCATGCGACCGTATTGCCTGGTTGGCGCTTTTCCGTGAGCAGGCGGGCAATCAAGAACAGAGCCAGCAAAAATCCCCCGACCGTGACGAGGTGAGTCAATACGGGGTGGCCGCTGATGTCGTACAAGGAAGCCATACCGTTGGCTCCCGAGCCTGCTCTCGCAGAACCACATGGCAAGCCGTGGAAAAGCCGAAAAAATGCCTTGAACTCCCTGCGGTGTCTCGCGATTTTTCCCCTTCCCTTTTTGGTAGGTTACTCAAGTGGCCAACGAGGGCGGACTGTAAATCCGCCGGCTTAACGCCTTCGATGGTTCGAATCCATCACCTACCACCACTTTCGAAGCTAAGTGCCACCCCTGGAACACCAACCAAGGGGTGGATTTGTTTAAAGAGAGGCATCGACGTCCGTCGCCATTGGCCTCACCCGCTGTGAAGCGTCGACCCGGCCGGCGGCCCTCCGCCATCTTTCCTCTTTCCTCTTTATCTTTCTCTTTCTCTCGGAGTCTGTGCCCGAGGTCTGAAGTCTAACATCCCGAAACCGAGATAAAGATTAAGATAAAGAGGAAAGAGAAAGAGTGCCGGACCGGGACAACCCTCCCCTACCGCACCTGCAACGTATCCGCCCCGAAGGTCAGCCCGAGGGGGGGCACGACGACCGCCTTGCGGTCTCCGTCCTTTCGAACATGACCCGCGAGCCAGGCGTCGTACCCTGCGCTTTTGGCCGCGTTGAGCGTGGCGTCAGCCGCCTCGGGCGATACATACGCCGCGAAGCCCACCCCCATGTTGAACGTGGCATACGCCTCGCGCACATCGATGGGACCTGCCCACATCAGAAAACGGAACAGCGCGGGCTCTGGGCGGATATTGGTGATCTCGTACACAAACGGCTCCTCCAACCGCATCAGTTTCCGCCAGCCGTGACCCGTCACATGGGCCACGTAGTTCAATTTGATCCCGCGCTTTTGACACTCTCGCACAAACGCGACGTAGATGATCGACGGGGCCAAGAGCGCCTCACCGTAGCTGGTGCCGTCGCCGATCGCCGTCTTGTACCCCTGCGGTAGTTGTTCTGCGATCTTGCGACAAAGTGTAAGTCCGTTGGTCTGGACGCCAGACGACGCGAGAAAAATGATCGCGTCTCCATCTTTGACGTCACCGACGATGCGCAGCTGTTTGGGCGCGATCCGCCCGAAGGCCGAACCCGCCAACACAATGGTTTCGGGCTCGACGATCCCGCGCAGCGTGGGTGTTTCGCCACCGCCCCAGACCGCCCCGGCCTGCCGGCACCCTTCGGCAAAGCCGTCCACCAAATCGGTCGCGCGCTTTTGATCCGCGAACCAATTGGAATCGCCCACCGCCGCATGCATCGCGACCGACACGGGCAACGCTCCGCACGTGATCAGGTCGTTCACGATGGTCGCGACCGTATCGATGCCGATCTCCCGATAAAAACAGCGCCCGCCCTCGGCGTACACCGCGTCAGCAACGAGGTTTTTCGTGCCGAGTCCCTCTTCCACGTGGGCGATATAATGGTCTGCCGCCTCGATCAAGTACGCGCTCTCGCCCCGGGTGGTGGCGGGCTCGGTATACCCGTGCTGCGTCAAAGCATCTGCCGTCGTCCGCGCCGCCTTCTGACACGCGCGTTTGAACGCATCGAGCTGATCGTACCGTACACCGGAGGATTCGTAGGAAAGACTCATCGGGAAGAGACCACTAATGCACACTAATTCCCACGAATGGGGAGCCTGAATTTCAAACATTGTGCCTACCCGAGCAGGTAGGCGGCGCTTCTATCTCGAATGTCGGACACAAGTCGGGTTTTAACCGCGAATGGACACGAATGGACGCGAATATCGAGGAGGATCATTGTAGGGTAGCGTCTGTACGGAAGCCGGGAACCCGTCATTGGCGGGAGATATCAGGAAAGAACTGGGTAGATGGGCATTCTAGATAGGGGAGTCGGAGGAATCTCAATCCATTGCTTATTGCCGAAGCTTATCGCTTATTGGCCGAACAGGCATGGAGCAACGAACCGCGGTAGTTTCTTGAGAGGAAAATGAGCGAGTAAACGGGTCCAATTGTTTGCCTCGGCAGAATCGAATCTTCGCGTCCATTCGCGGTTCACAACTCCCGAGACAACGGCTCGGCCGGAGGCGCTCGCCCTACCCTCTGGCTGCCCGACCTTCAACTCCCCTTCGCAGCCTTCAGTAACTCCGTCCTTCGGATTTTTCGAAATAGTTCAAATAGGCCTGATTCACCACTCGATAACCGCCGGGGGTCGGGTATTTGCCGGTGAAATACCAATCCCCCGAATGATTCGGCACGGCGGCGTGCAGGTTTTCGATCGTCTGAAAGATGATTTCGAACTCGCCCTTCCACTCGATGTTCTTCGGGCGCACGAGTTCGACGATCTTCGCCGAGATCTGCTCCGCCGTGAAGGGCTCGTAGATCTTGCGCACATGGTTCACCGGATTTCCGAGAACCGGCTTGGCCACCTCCGCCCGGCAGAGTCGGTAGACGTCCTCGATCAAGTCTGACCGGCCATTCTCCTTCAGCAGCGCGATCGCCGCCTCGAAAGCAATGAATTTGCCCAGCTCCGACATATCGATGCCGTAACAATCGGGATAGCGGATCTGCGGGGCCGTCGAGACGATCGCGATCTTCCGCGGATTCAACCGCGACAGAATGCGGAGGATCGACCGCCGCAGCGTCGTGCCCCGCACAATCGAGTCGTCGACGCAGACCAACGCGTCCTCACCGGGCCGAACCGACCCGTACGTGATGTCGTACACGTGGCTCGCCAGCTGATTGCGCATGTTTTCCTGCCCGATGAACGTGCGGATCTTGATATCCTTGCTGACCACCTTCTCCGCCCGCGGCCAATTCCGCAGGATCAGATCGTCGATCAGACTTTCCGTTAGGCGATTCTCGGCCGACGCCTTCATGATCGCGGACTTCACTTCATCACGGCGGCGAATCCGCAGGGCTTCCATCAAGCCATAAAACGCCACTTCGCTCGTATTTGGAATAAAGCCGAAGACGGCCCGGCCGAAATCGCCGCCGATCGACTTGATGACCTGGTCCGCCAGCCTCCCGCCCAGCGCCTTGCGCTCGCGGTAGATGTCGAGGTCGTTTCCCCGCGAAAAATAAATGCGCTCGAACGAGCAGGAGGTGCGCGGCAGGGCCTCCGTGAACCGCGTGCTGCTCACCGCGCCGCGTTTTTTCACGACGACGATATGGCCCGGCTCCACTTCCTTCACTTCGTCGGCCACGATGTCGAAGGTCGTCATCAATGGCGCCCGTTCGGAGGCAAAAGCCACCACCTCGTCGCTCTGGTACACGAAGCACGGGCGAATGCCGGACGGATCGCGCGCCACAAACGCGTCGCCATTGCCCACCATGCCGACCAGCGCATAACCGCCGTCCCATTTCTTCGACGCCCGCGTCAATACGCGCGCGAGGTCGATCTCCTCGTTGATCCGCTTCGTGATCTCGGGCCCGGGCAACTTCTGCTCGCGCAGAGCCCGGTACAGTTCCTCATGCTCTTCATCGAGGAAGAACCCGAGCTTCTCGAGCAAGGCCTGAGTATCCGTGGCAAAAATCGGGTGCTGACCCATCGCGATCAAGCTGGCGTTCAGCTCGTTCGTGTTGGTCATGTTGAAGTTTCCCGCGAGCGCCAGGTTGCGCGTGGGCCACGAACTGCGCCGGAAAAACGGATGGCAGGAGCTGAGGTTGTACCCGCCTGAAGTCCCGTAACGCAGGTGCCCCATCAGGAGCTCCGCGCCGAAATCGAAATTCTTCTTTACCGTCTCGGCGAACTCCGGATGAACCGTGCCAGCCGCGACCTTGTCATTATAGTCGGCCAGCAGCGTCCGGAAGATCTTGTCCAGCGGGTTCGATTTCACACAGCGCTCGCGAAACATGTACGGCTCGCCCGGCGGCACATCCAATTTCACGCACGCGACACCGGCGCCGTCCTGGCCGCGGTTGTGCTGCTTTTCCATCAAGAGAAACAGCTTCGTGAACCCCCAAAGCGGTGATCCATACTTCTCCTGGTAGTACGAGAGCGGCTTAAGCAACCGAACCAGAGCAATGCCGCACTCGTGCGTGATACGGTCAGACATGGAGGAGGGAAAAAGGCTGAAGACTGAAAGCTGAAGGCTGCAAAACAGGAACCACCGGAAATCCTATCGCGACTGAAGGCCGCACGCAACTTCCTGGCGCAATCGCGGTGCCGTGCAGGAATGTTATTTCGGCCTTCAGCATTCGGCCTTTAGCCTTCTAATCCGGGCCTCGCCATCGCCCGTTCGATTGTCGTTTCCCAGCCTTCGCGCAGCTCGGGCACCGACCATTTGACCGCGATATTGCGCGCGACGACCGAAAGCTCGGGGCCCGCCGTGACATCGCCGATCAAGGTCGCCGGCACGCCACCCATGTGCGCTTCGGACAAAATCGTGCCGACGCGATCGGGCTTTACCGCCACGACGACGCGGCCCTGGCTTTCGCCGAACAACATCGCGTCGACCCGCACCGCGCCGAACGCGTTGAGATCGAGCTCAGCGCCATACGTGCCTTCCGGCGAAAACAACATTTCCGCGATCGTGACTAGCAAGCCGCCTTCGGAGATGTCGTGCGCCGCCGCGATCACACCGACCTTGATCAAGGTGAGCAGCGTCTTTTGCAGCCGCTTCTCCCCTTCCAGATCGACGTACGGAGCGTCGCCCGTTTTTAGGCCGTGCATCACGCCGAGATACTGGCTGCCACCCAAATCCGTCGGCACGTTGCCGAGGAGGATCAACTTGTAGCCCTTTGCCCGGACGTACTGGCGCGTCACATCGCGCTCGTCCTCGATCAGGCCGACCACCGACACCGTCGGCGTCGGATCGATCGCACCTTCCGGGCTTTCGTTATAGAGCGACACGTTACCGCCCACCACCGGAACATCAAAGTAGTTGCACGCCTCGGCCAGGCCGCGCACGCACTCCTTCAATTGGAAAAAGTTCTCGGGCTTGTACGGATTGCCGAAATTCAGATTGTCGGTCATCGCGAGCGGCGTCGCACCGGAGCAAACCAGATTTCGCATGCATTCGACCATCGCGATCATCGCGCCGCGGTGAGGATTCAGATAGCAGTAGCGGCCGTTGCAGTCGTTCGAAATGGCGATGAACTTGTCCTTGTTGCCCAGTCGCAGCCGGACCACGCCCGCATCGCTGCCCGGAATCAACACGGTGCCGTGACGCACCATGTGGTCGTATTGCCGGTAGACCCAACGCTTCGAAGCGATCGTGGGATGAGACAGAAGCCTTGGCAGCGCGGCCTTCACGCCGTCCGAGTCGAGGTCGGCCAGTTTCGCCACATTCGGGTTCCAGGCCGAAGTCGTGGCGAGATAGGCGGGTTCGCGCGACTCGCGCTGATAGACCGGCGCCGAATCGGTGAGCGAGGTCGCCGGGATATCGGCGACGGGTGTGCCGTGATGTTTGACCACCATGCGGCCGGTGTCGGTCACGAAGCCGATGTGCGCCGCATGCAGATCCCACTTCGCGAAAATATCCTCGATCTCTTTCTCGCGGCCCTTCTGTACGATCACGAGCATGCGCTCCTGCGACTCCGAAAGCATGATCTCGTAGGAGTTCATGCCTGTCTCGCGTTGCGGCACCTTGTCCAACTCGATCTCGATGCCCGCTCCGCCGCGGCTCGCCGTTTCGCAGGTGGAGCAGGTCAGACCCGCCGCGCCCATGTCCTGAATGCCGACCACCAAACCCGGCACCGCCATCATCTCCAGACAGGCCTCGATCAGCAGCTTTTCCATGAAGGGATCGCCCTTCTGCACGGCGGGACGGTCCGCGTGCGATTCTTCAGAAAGCTCCTTCGATGCAAACGCGGCGCCACCCAAACCATCGCGGCCTGTTGCGGCGCCCACATAGTAAACGGGATTGCCGACGCCCGTCGCCTTGCCGCGTTTGATCTGATCGTGCTGCAGCACACCGAGGCAAAGAGCATTCACCAGCGGATTGCCCTCGTACGATTTGTCGAAATAGACGTCGCCCGCGACCGTCGGAAGTCCGAGGCAGTTGCCGTAATGGGCGATGCCGGAGACCACCCCGCGGAAGAGACGTTTCACCGTCGGGGAGCTCAGATCGCCGAAACGGAGCGAGTTTGTCAGAAGCACCGGCCGTGCGCCCATCGTGAAGATGTCGCGCACGATGCCGCCAACACCCGTCGCGGCGCCTTCGAACGGCTCAATCGCGCTGGGATGATTGTGCGACTCGATCTTGAAAGCGATGGCCCAGCCGTCGCCCACATCGATGATGCCCGCGTTTTCCTCGCCGGCTTTGACCAATACCTTGCCGAATTTTTCCGAGGCTTTTTTCTTCTCGGTCGGGAAACCTTTGAGCAGCGGGCGCGAGTTTTTGTACGCGCAGTGCTCGGACCACATCACACTGTAGATGCCGAGCTCCGTCAGGGTCGGCTCACGGTCCAGGAATTTCTTGATGAGTTCGTACTCGTCGGGCAGCACGCCGTGCTTCTTGACGAGAGCCGGCGTGATCGGCTGGTTCAGAATCGAATCGGGATTGGGAGGAAGTTGGGCGGCGGCCATTTGAAGGGCTTGCGGTGGACCTATCTCAGGCGGATTTCTTGACGAGTTCCGGAAACTTGGTGGCGAGCACGGCGCGGGCGACCGCGAGACCGTGATTGCAGGGATGAAAACGCTCAAACGCGCGATCCGGGTGGGGCATCATGCCGAACACATTGCCCTTCTCGTTGCGAACGCCCGCGATGTCCGCCAGAGAGCCATTGGGATTGCCCTCGTAGCGCAGCAGGATTTGCTTGTTCGCCTGAAGCCGCGCCAATCCCGCCTCATCAATGAAGAAATTCCCTTCGCCGTGGCCGATCGGCAGCTTCACCTTGTCGCCCAACACCTTCGGATTGAAGGTCGCGGTCGAATCCTCGACCTTGAGCGAGCAGGTCATGCAGCGGTACTCGAGTGAGCTATTCCGCAGCAGCGCGCCGGGCAGCAGGCCCGCCTCGCACAGGATCTGGAAGCCGTTGCAAATGCCGAAAACGAGTCCGCCTTTTTCCGCGTAGTCCGCGACTGCCTTCATCACCGGCGAAAACCGGGCAATGGCTCCGCAACGCAGGTAGTCCCCGTACGAGAATCCGCCCGGCACGATGACCAAATCGGCGTTGCCGAGCGACGTCTCCTTATGGAAAACATACCGCGTCGGCAGCTTCAACCCGCTGGCGTACAGATGGTACGCATCCTGATCGCAATTCGAACCGGGAAACTGGAGGACAGCTACTTGCATACGAATGCTGAATGGAGAATTAGAATGGAGAATGAATACGAGAGCGCTGAGAGCATGTAGAATGCGGAACAGGAGAATTCTCCATTCTACATTCTTCCTTCATCATTAGGAGCGTTAGCTCTGTAAAATCTCGTACCGAAAGTCCTCGATCACCGGATTGCTCAGCAAATCGCGGCAAACCTTGTCCAATCGGGTGCGAAACTCGGGCGTATCGCTGCCCGACACTTCAAGTTCGATCACCTTCCCGACGCGAGTGGTCTTGAGACCGGCGAATCCGAGGCTTTCCAACGCATGGCCGACAGCGGCCCCCTGCGGATCGAGCACGTTTTTCTTGGGAGTGACGAAGACGTTAATTTTCACGGCCGTTAAAAGGAATGGATGACGTCGTGAAACACATTCGGGTCAAGGGTTTTTACCCTGCGGAGCCGACGCCCCAGGGAACTTTCTAGCAGGCCGCCGTTTCCGAAGAGAGCGACGTTTTCGTCGCCCATGAACAAATCACTCCGTTCCGCCCTTCCCGCCGCGTTTTCCTGCGCGTTGATCCTCCTCGCCGGCTGCGCCACCCGCTCCATTTCCGACTCGAGTTACGAGGCCGCCCATGAAAGCGGTCGCTCTAACCGGCAGTCCCCCGCCCCGACCAAGGAACTCTCCGAGTTCGACGTCCTTGGCATCAACGTCGCCGACAACCCCACGGACGACGACATCGCCGCTGCCATCGCCAGCTCCAATGCCGCGGCTCTCAAACGTGATAGCAGGATCGTCCTGATCCAATCGGGCGCCGCCTACCCGGACTCGCCTATGCTCGAAAGCATGAGGAAGCACTTTACAGTAGAAGGGTTTAGCGGAGTGGCCGCGCACCGGCCCGAACCCACGCAATCCTATGCTCGCACCCTCCGCCTCATCGCGGCCAAGGGCGGTTTCGATAAGATTGTATGTTACTGGGGGATCCTGGAATCAGAACGCCAGGGTTTCGGCACAGCGAAAACCGTTTCCTGGGTCCCGCTCCTCGGCGACTTGCTCCCGGATGAGCGCGAAAAAATGCGTATCCGCCTCAAGGCGGTCGTGATCGATGTCGCCTCCGGCGCGTGGACCTTCGTCACGCCCCAGGCGATCAACGCCTCCCAAGTCAGTACCGCTTACCACCGCAAAAAGACCGACCAAGCCCTGGTCGAGCAGCTAAAAACCCAAGGTTACGAAGCCCTCGCCCAACGCCTCGCCGACGGCGTCTGAGGTGGAACCTGCCGTCCCGGCAGGTTGGTTCGAAATCCGTCCGCAACCTCACCGTTGCTCAGCCGCTGGAGGAGGGTTCATACAAGGCCCCGCTGCAGTGGACGATAAGGCGGTTTGCCGACGCTCGACGGTTGTGCGCCTCATTCCTCTTTCACCTTCCATGCAGCGTCCATGATCTCTTCCGTGTAGGGAATAGGGATCACGCCTTCCGAGGCATACACATACAGGGCGCAGCGATAGATCGCATCGGCCACTGCGAGCAAATAGATGCATATTAAGAAACCGCAGAACGAAATGGCAGTGAAAGGCACGGCCATGTAAGAGTAAGAAGGCTGGAGCGCGGAGAGGCATACGACGCCCACTAGGACCCAAAGGAAGACGAGTCCGATCAAGCCTCCCAGATTGATGCCGACGTAACCCACCAGCGTTTCGCCCCACACCTTTTTTAACGTCAGGGCGGACTTCTTGAGCAACGTGACGGGGTTGTGGCCTTCCTCGCGAATCATGACGGGAATCGCGAACACCGAAGCGACGCTCCATGCGATCCCAAGGAAGCCTGTGAAGAAGCGGCCCACCCAGCTCAGCCGCTCCTCGATCTTCTGGATGATCAACCCGACCGACCCGGCGAGGAGAGTCCAAAGGAGAATCGACCGCCATTTACGGCAGGCGAAAATAAAGCCTGCACGAACTGACACCCTTTCCCCAGAGAATGCATTCAGGACCTCGCGGTAAAACGCGACGTTAGAGAACGTGGCAACAAACATGAGCGACAGGTACGTCGCAGCGTAGAGCGCGTACTTGATGGTACGGTTTGGCCCCTTGTCGCCAATTTCGAACTGCAGCGTCAAATCCCTGATCGCACTGCTTATGGACGCCCAAGAAGAATAATTTGACAGCGGCTCTGTTAAGACTGGCAACGCAAAGAAGAGCACAATTCCGACCATGCACAGGACCGTCATCAGCGGAAACAACAGTAGTTTCTTCTCGCGCGCGATCACGCCCATGGAAGCCCGAAACAGTTCCCAGCTTACCTTGATTGTACCGGAAGCATTCATGCTATTTTAGTTACTCAGCGCTCAACAGGTCATCCAACGACAGACCGAAGCTGCGGGCTTCCGCCTCGAAGCGTGCACGCAGCTCCTTCACTTTCGCATTCCTATCGCGGACAGAAAGCGTGGGGGGACGAACTTTCTTTGACTGCGGCGCGACGAAGCAGCCACTGCCGCGATGTGCGACAAGGTAGCCACTCAACTCCAATTCCCGATACGCTTTGGCCACCGTGTTGGGATTGACGTCGAGCTTTTGGTGCAGTGCGCGCACCGTTGGCAATTGATCGCCCTCCTGTAATGCGCCCGAAACAATTGCGGCCTGTACATGGTGGACGATTTGCTTGTAAACAGGAATTCCTGAGTGGAACTCCAACACCCAATCACTCGAGAGCAGATCCATAATGTACTAGTAAACTAGTACACTTTCCTTACGGAGATCAATCTCCGCCTGCCGATCGTTTTGCTTGTAACGACTCGGAAACGACTAAGGGAATATTTTCCAGCGTGGATCGCATAACGCTATCCGCGCCCCGGAAGGTTTCGACGAACTGATAGGCAAAAACCACGGCCAGCGCCGCGTTGGCGAAAAATAGCACGAGCAGGGGCAATGCGCGCCTCTAACTGGCCTCGATCTGGAAGTACCGCAAACCTGACGGGACACCTGCCAACCCTCCGGTCTTCAGCGCCTAGCTACCCAGCGGATGCTCTGCGCGAGGAACTTTCGAAAATTCGGATTCTCGTACGACGAAGGTCCATGACCCAGAACTGCACCGACGAGGCGCGATTTCCCCTCGGTGCGGGTCCAGGCCAGCAACTGCTCCCCGTTTTTAAGCAGTGGCGTGACCGTTCCCACCATGTGCATGTTCGTGTAGAGCTCGTCCGACAGGATGAAATCTTGCAGGCCCGCGGTGACGGGATGAGTCGCCGCGATCGTCACGGGAATCTCCACCATGCCCCGCGTGTAGTTCGACGACGTGACGCCGTCTTTCACTTGCTCCGGCAGGTAGACGTATTTTCCGCCCGCGATGCGTTCATACTCCGACCACATGGGGTACGACAAATAGGCATGATGCAGCACGATCACGCCGATCCCGCGATCGAACAGCGCCAGGAAACGGGCTTTCTGCGCATCAGTGATCACGCTGGCCGAGTCGTAGAGGACGACGACGTCATAACTATACAGGTCGTCGCGATCATAGGCGGTAGCGGGTTGAGTCGGAACGAGGGCGTGACTCGCAGTGGTGAACGCGATCTCCGTGTTGTCCTGGAAAATCTTGAAGAACGGTTCGGCCTTGAATCCGTGTCCGCCCGTCAGGATCAGCACCCTGATTCTGGCATCGGCCGCCGCAAGCTCCGCCGCGACGCCCGTAAATCCACCGATCAATACCAGAAAGAAGGCCAAAAGCGTACGCACCATGGGAGGAAGATGCCTTTCTATAGTTCCCGAGGCAAGGTGCCTTCACGGATCAAACCACAGGTGGAGCCCGGCCCCGGCCCGCGAGGATCCGCAACCGGCGGCACGAAGAACGTGCAAGCAGACGACAAGGGAGGTAGTGAAGTCGGGTTAAACCCTTCCAGTGGATCCAGAGGCGTTCTTCCAGCCAGGGTCAAAGTAGACAAAAGGAGAACCCGATGACGAGCCGAAATCCACCATGCCACGGTCGGATTTTAGCTAGGACGAACCGCGCGACACGCTCGTATCTATCCTCATGGGAACTCGGAGGCGGGCCGGAATTTGTCAACCGGTCGCCCATGTACGATTTACGCAATCAGCTTATTCTGTCTAACTCCGGCGCAAGTAATACTGACATCTCACCGCCACTCCGGCGCGCCATCGTGGGCCCTGCTTTTGACGAACGAGTTTTCCGCCATGCGAGAAGAACAGGACCGCTTTCTGGAGCCTGCTGGAGAACCGCGATATCTCTTGCCTTGACAGTCTAGGTGAGCAATGCATCACTCAATTAGTACCCTAGACCGTCTAGGTGTGACGAATTCGAATAAAACTTCCACGATGATACTCGAGCCTCCGGTTGCGCACAGCCACCACCGCGTTGCTTCGTTTTACCCCCTCTAGACAGGCAACTCTATCATGCATACAAGAAAACGTCTGACCGTGGCCATTTCGGCCGTTGTATTGCTCGCAAACCAAGCCACGGGTGCGGTAGTGACGCCGGATTTTTCCGAGTTAGAAAGCACGGTCGCGAGTGAGTTAGCTCGCACCAAAACACCAGGCTGCGCGATAGCGATCGTGCGAGGCGAAAGCGTTGTATTCCTAAAGACCTTTGGCATCGCCAATGTCGAAACTGGCGAACCGCTGCGACCGGAAATGTTATTTAGGATCGGATCGACGACCAAAATGTTGACAGCGGCGGCCTTGATCCGCCTCGCGATCGAAGGGAAAGTCGATCTCAGCCAACCGATCGGAAATTATCTTCCCAACCTTGTGCCAAGACTTTCAATGGTGACAGCGAACCAATTGCTGAGTCACACAGCCGGCCTTTACGACACGGCGCCGGCTCATGGTCTGCACGACGAGAGCGCGCTCGGCGATGGAATTAGGGGCTGGACGAACGACCGGTTCCTCACCGATCCAGGAAAGGTATACTCGTATTCGAATCCTGGTTATTGGGTGGCGGGATATCTGCTCGAAGTCGTCAGCGGTGAACGTTACGCTGATGCGATGCAGTCAAGGCTCTTTCATCCGCTGGGCATGACGCGCACGACACTACGTCCGCTGGTTGCAATGACGTATCCGCTGGCAGTCGGACACAACGACAGTGAAAACGGAACGCCGTTTATTCCCCGGCCAGCCGCCGACAATGCGGGAGGATGGCCGGCAGGTTCAGTCTATACAAACGTGATCGACCTCTCGCGGTTTCTCATCGCGTTTCTCAACGAAGGGAAACTCGACGGCAAGCAAGTACTCGAGCCCAGAGTCATTGAGTTGATGACCACCCCGCACGCCTCCATCCCGGACTCCCCGGTGAATTCCTATGGTTACGGGCTGATTCTGACGCGGGTACGAGGTGTCCGGATATTCGATCACGGCGGCGCCACCACCGGGTATGGATCGACTATACGTATGGCGCCTGACCACCGCTTTGGACTCGTTATCCTGACCAACCGCCGTGGCGCAGGCATGCCAGCATCGACGACAAAAGCGCTGGAGCTCATGCTTCCGTTGGAAACTCCGGCGGCCGCCTCGACCTCTCGCACCGACGTTGCTTCGGAAATTACGCCCGACGACCTGCAACAGCACGTCGGTGTCTATCGAAATGGCCCCGATCAATTCGAGATCACTGCGCAAGACGGCGGTTTATTGATCACTCGCGGCAATCGGACTGTACCGTTCACGAAGCAGTCAGCCAACCAGTTTCACACTAAGGGAATGGGGCGTTATATAATCGTCTCGAATGATGGCAGGGGCACTCAGCTCATATTTTGCGGCGGTCGCGCTTTTGCTAAGGCTCATTAGCCCCGGGCTCAGGAAAAACAAATCCTGCACACCCCGTGTTTCGGCCTCATTCGCACACTTTGGGCACCTAATTCCAACTTGAATCCGGGTATTTTAGCTGTGGCGCATGCTCTCACCTTGACAGTCTGGGTGAGCGAGGCATTACTTGCTCCTTCCTCCTAGACAGTCTAGGTGGATGCCTATGACTAAGGAAAGACCTGATCTCATCTACGGTACGCTCGACATGCTTATCTTGAAGGCGCTGCAACAAGAGTCTCGACATGGACTTGGTATCGCAGACCGCATTCACGAGATTTCCGCGGATGTTCTGCGCGTCGAGCAAGGATCGCTTTATCCCGCGCTGTACCGACTAGAAGCAGAGGGGCTCATTCGAGCCGAGTGGGGTGTCTCCGACAACAATCGCAAGGCGCGTTATTACAAACTAACCGCGGCAGGGCGCAAGCGCCTCACGGCGGAGGTCGATTACTGGGAGCGAATCACGGCGGCGATAAACGTGGTTCTAGCGAAAGCGTAAAGCGCGCACCCACTATGCGACGGCTACGGGCAACACTGCATCGCGTGCGCGGGCTATTTCGCTACGGAGCGGTTGAGGCCGAGATTAACGCCGAGTTGCAGGCGCACCTCGATGGATTGACCGAACGGAATATCTCCGCGGGCATGTCGCCGGAGGAAGCGCGTTACGCGGCACGGCGCGCTTTCGGCGGCAGCGAACAAGTCAAAGAGAAGGCGCGCGACGAGCGCCGGAGCTTATGGGTGGAGCAGGCGTGGCAAGATATGTACTATGCAAGTCGCGCGCTGGCGAAAACACCTTCATTCACGATTACCGTTGTGTTAACACTCGCTCTCGGCATCGGGGTTAACGCGGCGCTCTTCAGCGTGGTCAACATGGTCGCGCTGCGGCCACTGCCAGTGAAGGAGCCGGAGAATCTGGTGCGCATCGCTGGCCGCAATGCGCGGGGCAGCTTCAGTTCGAGTTTCAACCATTCGGAATATTCGGCTTACCGCGACGGCAACCGCACGCTTGAGGGGCTCCTCGCGTTCACCGAAACGAAGTGGCCCTTCGAGACCGAGGCGGGCATGCAATCCGATTCAGGCGGGGAGCGCGTCGGACCCAACACAGTGTCGGTCGAGCTGGTTTCAGACAACTATTTCAGCGTGCTTGGGGGGCCAATTCAACTAGGCCGCGCTTTCCGGCCCGAGGAAAACACCCTCGGTGCGGCACCGGTGATCGTGTTGAGCAACGTGTTTTGGGAGACACGTCTCAATCGTGACCCGGATGTGATTGGCGCCACGCTTAAGCTCGGTCGCCGGTTGGTCACGGTAATCGGCGTCGCCTCGGCCGAGTTCTCGGGGCAGCGTCCGGTGCCACCGGCAGGCTGGTTGCCGTTGGCCGCATGGAGCAGCCGAGCAGCCCACTACGGTCCTGGCGGGCCGCAGGCATTTGGCCTCATCGGCCGGCTCAAGCCCGGGATAGGCGAGGCGCAAGCTAAGGCGGACCTCGACACTATCGCTGCGCAGTGGGCTGCCGATTTTCCCGGCGAGAACGCGAAGCTTTCCGTGCGGCTCGAGCGCGGCCTGCATTTCATTAGTTTTACGAGAAGCCCGAAAGCCACCGCGTTTGTCGGGTTGGTTTTCCTCGGCTTTGGGCTGGTCCTCCTGATCGCGTGTACCAATGTCGCGAACCTCCTGCTCGCCCGCGGCGTGTCGCGGCAGCCGGAAATCGGCGTCCGCCTGACGCTGGGGGCCAGCCGCGGGAGGATTGTCCGGCAGTTGCTCACCGAGAACCTGCTGCTCTGCACGCTAGGCGGAATTGTCGGGCTCGGGCTTGCTGTCTGGACGCTTCAGTTGCTTTTGCCGATCATCGTCAGCCGGCTGCCAATGGATTGGGCGATGGAGACCCGGCGCCTGCCTTTCTTCAAGGCAACTCCCGATCTCCGTGTGCTAGTGTTTACTGCCCTGCTGACGCTCGGTGCCACGCTCGTAGCCGGACTGCTACCGGCGTTGCATGCGTCAGGCGCCCGCGTGATGGCCACGATACGCAACGACAGCACTGCCTTCGGCCGGGGACTCACGCCATCGCGGTTGCGGCAGATTCTGGTCATCACACAGGTGGCTATCTCTCTCACGCTGCTATCCTGCGCGGGTTTGTTCGTGCGCAATCTTTTCGCGCAACGAAAGCCTGATGTGGGATACGACGCGCATGCGGTCTTTGGCGTTGCGATGTTGCCACATCCAGCGATTGCCGACCGCAACGCGGCGTTTCGGCAGGCGCTCGAAACGGTGCGCGCGATTCCCGGCGTGGCAGCGAGCGGGGTGGCAAGCCCCCCTCCTCTTTCCGGTGCCCTGCAAGCGCGCATTCGCCCGGTCGGAGCTGCTGGTGCAGCAGAAGAGCGGATGGCGGCATCTTTCGTCTCAGACGGATTCTTTGACGCGTTCAGCGTCGCCTTGCTGCGCGGACGAAAATTCCGCGAACTTGAACTGCACTCAGCTTCGCGGGCCGTCATTGTCAGCGAGACCCTCGCCCGCCGATTGTGGCCCGCGCAGGAACCTATAGGCAGGACGCTCCTCATCAGCGAAACGTCCTGGGGCTCCCGCGAGCGCCCGGCGCCCGACGGAGCGTTTCGCGAGTGCGAGGTGATCGGGGTAGCACGAGACATCATGGTAGATGCGGTCCAAGACGACCGTCACCTACTCTATCTTCCATTTCCGCTGGACGCTCGGGCGGGGGGTCCTGTTTTCGTCCGCCCGCACCATGCATCGGCAACGGCGCTGGCCGAGATTGTGCGCGCGGCGAAAGCCGGGGGGGTGGAACTGCAGTTTGAGCGCCGGCATTCGTTCTGGGTCGAATATTTCCTGCTACCGTTCTACGCGTTCGCGATCGTGAGTGCAACGCTGGGCGCACTAGCGCTCGGGATGGCATCGGTCGGTCTCTACGGATTGATGACGTTCGCAGTCAATCAGCGCGTGCGCGAGATCGGCGTCCGGATGGCTTTGGGGGCTACGGCACCGGCAGTCTTTTGGCTGTTTGTGCGCCAAGGCATGCGCCTTGTGGCAATCGGCCTCGCCCTGGGCCTGATCGGCGGCGGTCTCTTCGCGCTGCTGCTGCGCAAAGTTCTTTACGCCGTAATCGATGCTTTCGATCCCATGGCCTTCGTCGCGGTGACGCTGATTTTCGCCATCATCGCGTTCTTCGCCTGCTGGCTGCCTTCGCGCCGAGCGACGAAGGTGGATCCGATGGCGGCACTGCGCGCAGAATAGCGCCGAGCTCGCACGAACGCCCCTAGGTTGGTTGAACCTCCCTGCTTTTCCTCGAAACTCCATGACACCTCGTCTCCGGCTCGCACTCAGTTTGACTGGTCTTATCGCGGCCGCGCTGCTTTCCCTACACGGCGATCCGCTCGACGACACGATCGTCGCCCTGATGAAGAGGCAGAATTCCCCCGGGGCTCTCGCTCGCCGTCGGTCAAGACGGGAAAATCGTGCGGGCGCAAGGCTACGGTGTGAGCGAGACCGGCGGCGAGGCCCGGGTGACCGAGCACACGCTTTTCCAGGCGGGCTCGGTGAGCAAACCGCCACCGCACTATTGCTGTAGCGACATTCCACCTCGATGTGAAACAGGGCGCTAAACCCATGAAAGAATTCATTTTCGCCTCTCGACAGCCGCTCCGTGCGCTTGCGGTGGTTCTGCTTTCTATCATATCTGCGTTCGCGGAGGATACCGGTTCGCTCCACGACCTGGTTGAAGCCGAACACCATTCAAAAGGCTTCATGGGCGCTGTGCTCGTCGTGAAAAACGGCGTCGTGCTCCTCGATCGAGGCTATGGGTACGCCAATCTTGACGAAAAGATTCCAAATACACCCAACACCCGATTCAGGATTGCTTCGACCACGAAACAATTCACGGCGGCCGCGATCCTGTTATTAGAAGAACGCGGCAAACTGGCGCTGACCGATCCCGTTTCCCGTCATGTGCCCGATACGCGGGCAGCATGGGGAAAAATCACCCTGTACCATTT
This sequence comes from uncultured Opitutaceae bacterium, assembly GCA_964546955.1. Lineage (GTDB taxonomy): Bacteria > Verrucomicrobiota > Verrucomicrobiia > Opitutales > Opitutaceae > CAZJLP01. The sequence goes on from CAZJLP010000006.1 coordinate 110,160, forward strand.
GCTCACGCACACGTCGGGCATTCCCTGCTTCACGGCGTTCACTGAATACCGCACGTGGTCAACGACCGCCCTCACACCCACAGAGTTGATCAAACGTTTTCGCGACCGCCCGCTCTTATTCTCTCCCGGCACAAAATTCAGCTATAGCAACTCCGGATATACTCTGCTCGGCCACATCATCGAGCGGGTGTCAGGCGAGAATTACGCGACGTTCATGCGCAAGAATGTGTTCGAGCCCCTACGGCTGCGAGACACCGGCGTAGAAACCACCAACGAACGCGTCGAGTGCCAGGCCGAAGGTTATCGCTTGGAGGGGGGGGGCCTTGATGCCGGCGCCTTTCGTCGACATGACCGTCCCCTATGCAGCCGGCGCCATCTATTCCACGACTCACGATCTTCGCACCTGGATAGAGAGCCTTCTGGAAGGCAAGCTCCTCTCTCGGAAGTCGCTTACCAAGATGGCCAAACCGGAAAAGCAGGGCTATGCGCTCGGGATCATTGTTCGCACCATCAACGGCCGCCGCCGATTCGAACACAGCGGCGCCCTCCGCGGTTTCAATTGTCAGCTTCTCCACTATCCGACCGATAAGGTTACGATTATCGTGCTGAATAACGTCCGCGGTCCCGTTAAGGCTCCCTGGCTCGCGGATCAACTAGCCCTCCAGATATTCAACGATCCCCGGGCGGCTCACCAAAGGCTCGCTAAATAACACGCTCATGTGGCGCACTAGGTTCCAAGCGTGCCTGGCAGGAAAGTTCGGGTCCGGATTCGTCGCGATGCGAAAATTGGTCTGCTGTCCGGTCGTTGAGTCCAGGCAGTAGAAAACCTGCCGTGGCGGAAGAGGTGAAGCGTGGCCTTATTGAGAGAGATCGTACCGGGATCACTCTTCCGAGGTTAGCGAAGTAGCGGGCGGGTTTTCAGCGGAGTATCGAGGGCATCCTGAAGGAGGTCGTTAAACCGCCAGGTTTATTTAGACTGCCCTCCAAACTTCGTGCATCTCCTTGCCACGCATGTGGCAAAACTTGGAGGCGCGGGCCGGAATTGGACGTCCGAAACGGCTCTGGCATGAGGGAAACTAGACAGCTATCGAGGCAGCTCAAGGAGGATTTGCGCGAAGCCGCCAGAACTCAGCCTAACTCCGGCACGACTTTTACTGACAGTTGCAACGATGGGCAGCACCCGCGATCACGACATGATGTCGAGTAGGGAAACGCGGCTCGTGCGAGCGCTCACCGTGCTCGTTTACGAAATCAAATTTATGCGAACTTCGGATTATGCGGCATCAAGAATAGTTTGTCCTAGGCGGTAGACCGCGAACATGCGGCATAATCCGCAGAGAGTGTTGGGCGCGCAGCGGTTTCGGGATGGCAGCAAGACGTCTCGATTTTTTCAGCGGGAGTTGCACGCTCGCTGAATGACGCACCGATTGAACATCGAAAACATACGGCGGGCGGCGAAGGTCATCGATCCAGTATTCCTTAACACGCCGCAGTATGTTGCCGAGTCGCTCTCGGACGCCCTGGGTGCTCGAGTGATCGTGAAGATTGAGACGGTAAACCCGATCAGGTGCTTCAAAGGACGCGGGGCGGATTACTACGTCTCGAAACTCCAACCCGGCGAGCGCCTCATCACGGCGAGTGCTGGCAATCTCGGACAAGCGATGGGATATGCATGTCGGCGGCGCGGGATCCAACTCACCGTCTACGCGAGCACCAAGGCGAATTCGTTTAAGATCGAAAGAATGCGAGCGTTCGGCGCGAATGTCGTTCTTGTAGGCAATGACTTTGATGACGCGAAGATCGAGGCGAAACGTGCGGCCTCGGAGTCGGGGGTTCGTATGGTGGAGGACAGCCTAGATGTGGAAACAGGTGAGGGCGCCGGCACAATCGGCCTCGAACTCGCAGCGTTTGGCGAACGGTTAGACGCTGTGATCATGGCGTTTGGAAACGGGGCCCTCGCCTGCGGCGTGGGCGTTTGTCTCAAGCACGTCTCGCCTACAACGCGCATTGTCGCTGTGCAAGCGGCAGGAGCTCCCGCCATGATCGAATCGTGGCGACAGCGGAGGCTGTTGAAATACGACTCCATAAATACGATTGCTGATGGGATAGGTATCCGCATTCCCATCCCGGAATGTGTCGACGACATGCATGGCGTGATCGACGACGGGGTTTTCGTGCAAGATCGGTCGTTAATCGACGCAATGCGGTTAGCACACGAGCACCTCGGCTTGATAGTGGAACCGTCAGGTGCCGCAGGGATTGCAGCGTTGTTGGAACACAAGGCCACCTTTTCGGGAAGCACGGTGGCGATCGTCTTGTGTGGGGGTAATTTGACCCCGGATCAGATCCGGAGCTGGCTTGGTTAGCGTGTTGGGGATGGATGCACGCGCCTCAATCAAGTGGCTTCGGATTTTCGCACTGCGATGGATTTCTGCCCGGCCGATGAATAGAGTAGCGGGTCAGCGTTCGTTTGACTCCCTCGTTCGGCTTTCCGCGCGGCGTTGCTAAAACGGCAAACCATCACGAACACATCCCATCCCGACCCGTTCTTTGGGCGCGAGCGGCGCAACGCGGAGTATCGTGAAATCGTGGACGACGCGATTCAACCTACCAGGTTCACTGACAGTGGCCCTCCCAACTCACACATCTCCCTGCCCCGCGGGGGCAAAACTTGGAGGCGCGGGCCGGAATTGAACGTCCAGCATTGTTCTGGCACGAGGGAAACTAGCCAATTCGCAACGTGGCTCAAGGAGGATTTGCGCGAACCCGCCAGAATCCCGCCTAACTCCGGCACAACTTTTACTGACAGTTTCACTGACAGCCCTGATTACCTCCTAGTTAAGGCGCGGCATTTTCGGATTGTAGCTACGTCCCAACCGTGATTCAGGAAGGATGAGCGTGAAGCTCAATCGTTCGACGCCTACGGCCCCCTGCCGGCTGTGCCTCCAGTTGAGCCGCTGGTTGATTCCCACATCAGCCCCCACTCCAGTTCAAACCGCTGAAAGTCGATGGGCGCGTCCACGTTCTCTCGCCCGACCCCCACGAGAAAGATCGCACCGGGCAAAAGGGTTTCACCGAACGACTCCTTTGTGCCAAATGCGACAACGAACGTCTGCAAACGAACGAGGTTTACTTCGCTCGTTTGTGGTCGCGCGGCCACCTGCCCAATACGATTCAGATGAAGCGTTTTCTAATTTTCAGAAACCACGACTACAAGCGAACGAAGAATTTTTCGCTATTCACCGTAGCCGGTAGCAAAGCGGCGGTCGCCGCGAAGAAGGTTTCAGCAGAATTTCAGCGGTGTCAGTTCCTCCCTCGGCTTGGCAAGCGGCAATAAAACGGCGACACTGGCGTAGCGCCTCTTAAAATGTCACTCCCTCGCAGACCGTTTCTGAAATCCACTGAGTCGCTGGACGCTGATCTGCTGCAGGAGTGGTGCGACGGACTGCTCAAATTGCAGATCAACGACCCGGCGAGACCTGAGTTCCATGGAGCGTTTCGTTGTCCCGCGTGCAATCGCCTGCATGGACGTTGTGGGGGTGCCGTCTACCCGCTTCTTCATCTCGCTAGGACGAGTGGGAAAGGCCGCTATCTCGACGCGGCAATCCGGGTGGCCGAATGGACGAGGAATGTGGATGCTCCCGACGGCTCGTGGACCAACGAACCACACTCACCAAAATCTTGGAAAGGAACTACGATCTTTGGGGCCATCGCCCTAGCGGAAGCGCTTCGTCGGCACGGAGAGCTGCTCGAACCGGCCGTGAAAGGCCATTGGCTTAGACGGCTTCGTGCAGCTGCCCAGTGGGTGTACGACACGTTGAGGATTGACTACGGCAATATCAACTATCCCGCGGCCGCTTCTTATGGTCTGACATTGCTCGGAGATATCCTGAATGAACCAAAGTACCGCGCCCGCGGCCGCGAGCTTGCTCACCTCTCCGTGGAGCGTTTTTCTGAGCCCAACCAGCTGTTGATCGGAGAAGGCCAGCCACAAACGCGCCGCAGCCCTAACGGGCTTCTCCCGATTGATCTGGGATATAATGTCGAAGAATCGCTGCCAGCGTTGGCGCTCTACGGATTGGCGACCCAAGATGAACCGGTATTATTCGTAGTGACGGCAGCCCTCGCGTCGCACCTCGACTTCATGCTGCCGGACGGCGCGTGGGACAACAGTTGGGGAACGCGCAGCTACAAATGGACCTACTGGGGAAGCCGCACCACCGAAGGCTGCCAGCCCGCTTACGCCCTTCTGGCGGGCCGCAATCCCGCCTTCGCGACGGCGGCCTACCGAAATGCGCAGCTGCTGCGCGCGTGCACGCACGACGGTCTGCTCCACGGCGGCCCCCATCTCGCCGCCCATGGATTACCGCCTTGTGTGCATCATACCTTCTGCCACAGCAAGGCGTTCGCCACTGTCCTTGATCACGGAGTCAGCCTGCGCGAGGGCGCAACGCTCCCTCGAGAGACTAGTCAAGGCACGAGGCATGTGGTCGAGCTGAACTCGAGTTTGCTTGCGCAGGGGCCGTGGCGCGCGACTGTATCGGGCTACGACTGGCTGTACCGTAAAGGAGCCTATCAAGCAATGGGCGGGGCGCTGTCGCTGCTGTGGCACGAGCACTTTGGGCCGTTGTTGAGCGCCAGCCTCGCACACTACGTGCTACCCGAACCGAACAACATGCAGCCTTTGCTCAACAGCCCAGATTTTTGCCTCACTCCGCGGATCGAAACCCGCATCCAAGGCCGATGGTATACAAACCTCTTTTATGGCACAGCCACGCTGAGCCGGAAAAGCACTGCGGATGACCTTACCTGTACCGCAGCCACTAAGCTCGTTGACGCGAACGGCAATGATTGCCCGTCCGGGACAGCGGCTTGCCAACTCACGTATCGCCTGACCGATACTGCTGCAATCATCGGCGCACGAGTGTCCGGTGAGGGTTCGCACAGCGGCGAATTCCACCTCGTGCTCCCGGTAATTTCGGAAAACCGCGAGCGTGTCCGTCGGATTTCGTCCACCGCATTCGAAATTGAGAAAGCGGGAGGCGCAATCGTAATCGACGCCAACGCGCCATTAACGATTGTCGACACCGGTGGAGAGCGGGTCTTCAACCTGATCCCCGGTTTCCAAGCCATTCCCTTCGCGGTTCGGTTTGATCCTACAAAATCGACCGATGTGTCATGCGCTCTCCGCCCCCGACTCGACAAAACAACAACGCTGCCTTTGAAATTGAATCCTGCAAAAGGCAGCGCAAGTCCCTGAGCACGCGAGAGTGGTGCTCGACAGACGGTATAGGCCAAGTCCATGTGGACTGATGCCAACCGGCATTCTATCACGACAATGAAGTTCCTGGCATCCTTGCGACAAGTGATAGACCGTGCCGGATGGGGAAAGCCAAAGTTTTCGTCTGCACTCAAAGAGCTTCCGTTTTTCTTCGGAACACCGCTCCGCACATACCTATTCGACGCCTATCCTACCGGGATATTATGGCCTGTGCCTTCCTTCGAGGAGGAACTCTGCACCTATGTCATAAATTTCTCGTTTCCGCTGAGCAAGGAAGGCGCCAACGCCAATCGGCATGTGCGTAATGAGCCATTTTTGGGATGGACACATTGGAAAGCCACGCAATTTCTAGAAATTGACGATCATTTGGCCGCGGTAAAGGGCGTAGCGCCCCAAGAACTCGGCAATCATCTCGGCGGCTGTTTAGAAGAGGGAAAGTATGTGACCTGTCGGCTCGACAAGTTCTACATACCGGGCAGCCCCCAATATCGCCAAACCCATCTTTCGCACCAAATCCTGCTCATCGGCTACGATCGTCAAAAACACCTGTTTTCCTGTGTCGACTATTTAGAGAAAGGCGGTTTCGGCCGATTCGCTTTGCCGGCTTCGTGCGTTGCAGAAGGGATCGCCAGCGATGCGGTGACACCCATCATGGTGCGCGTCATCCGCATCAATCGCGCGATGCCTCGTCGCGGCATTTCCCTTCCTGTTTTGCGCGGGCAAATACTCGACTACCTGAATGCCCGCCGCTCGGCGCCGGCTTACGCCCAAAACTACGTCCCAGAATTTACCGACGTGGTCTATGGGAGAGCTGCCTACGGTCGGATGGCGCAGTATCTCTCCTCATGTGTCGAAAGTAAAAAAGCGATCGATCTCCGCACCACGCGCTTAATGCTCGAACGTCAGCGAGTCATGAAACTCCGCCTGAGTCTATTGGACCAGTCGCGTGACCTCGCCCGCACGTCCGTCGTGTCCAGCCTGCAGGAGCGGTGTGAACAGAACGCGAATTTACTGCACATGCTGGCTATGGGCTATACACAGCATCAGCCTGCCAACCTCGAACGGATGCTCGCAGCAGTCAGGGGGCTAGCGACTGCCGAAGCCGATCTCTACACCGAATTGCTTCAACGTCTGCCTTGAGGTTCTCGCCGCCTGCAGATCGGAGACCCTAGTCACGGCAAGGGTTTCCTCCAAGCAAAACCCTTAGTCGTTCGTAGGTTGTTACCGCGCAAAACGCAAACACTGCAGCAACGTAGTGGACACGTTTCGTCAGGCGATCGATTCGCGAATCCGTCAGCGCCCTGTAGTACATGCGGACATCAAGCACCGATTGGCTATACAGTTGGAACAAAGTTTCTAGAAATGGCGTGGGCACCTTCGATAACAGGCGAGTACGTCCACCGACAATTCGGCGCTGTTTCTTGAACAACTCGCGAAGTGAACCCCGGCGAGGATGGTCAACGCGCGTATGATCGGCGAATCGCAGGGACTCGCCACGCGCGACCGCTCGCTGCGTCCACAAGCGGTCGCCAGACGACTTGAGCTCCGAATCAAAGTGTCCAATTCGATCGAACACCAATTTATATGCGATCAGGTTGGCCGTCACAGCAAAACCTCTTTCCTCGATAAGCCTGCGGTGATTTCCCATTCCGAATACTTTTTCTTCGAGCAACTCCGAGACGTTGAGATGTCGATCGGTAGGATCGATGTACTTAATCTCTCCACCTACAATGGTGGCGCCTGTCGAGCGCAGAGCCTCCACTGCTTTCTCAATCCATTCGAGCGAAGGCTGACAGTCCGCGTCGGTGAAGGCGATAATGTCACCGGTGGCCTCCCGCAGCCCCCGGTTGCGAGCCGCGTATGAACTCTCACCCGATTCTTTATACCATCGAATGGACGGAAACATTCCTCGGACTGCGTCGAGATCGTCCGTGGAGCCGTTGTCGACGACGATGATTTCACGATGACTAGATGGATAGCTCTGCTGTGAAAGCCTTGAGAGACACTCGCGCAACAATATGGCCCGATTCCGCACTGGCACGATCACAGACACTTTCGGCAGGTCAGGTGTGTTAGTCGCAACCAAGGGAGTAATGGGACAAAAACTTGGACGCCGGGAATCCTGATCGATGATATAGGGCATTAACTCTCGGCCGAATTGGGCGTTGGCCCGATCCGTTCAAACCCGAAGCAAATTCAAACGTACTTTGCCGAAACTCAGCTCGAACAGCTAAATTTAATATGCCTACGCGAAAAGGTCGGATTGGCACCATGATGCAATCTAACTATACTGAATTGAGTTCGTTTCCCTCTGCTCCGCCAATTTAACAAGGACAAATAAAGCCTGATACCTATAAATTGCTACAACTGCTCATAACTAACCCAAAAATTGGGGGGCAATCGGGCTCGCTCGTACGAAGCTCAGCGCAGCTTGGAATCCGAGCAAGCATTTTTTGGCACCAATCAGTGAATTGACTCCTTCACCAGAAATACCGCATCTAGGAGGTCGACTTGCCGTTTGTGAGGGAGGCGCCCGCAGCAGTGAAAACACGCTCGGTCCGCCGCGGTTAGAGTTTCTCACGAATGTCAGGGCAGCTGACATTCACTGCCTGACGCGAAATGCCTCCAGCCTTTCCCGCTATTTTGTCGAGGATCCATCGCTCACAGGCGTCACCTTCGCTGTAAAAATCGCGCCGTATCGCTTGCGCTTCTTCCTATCTAAGAAGGAAAATCACGCGAGAGAGACTACCTTGCCGGGAAACACCACGGCATCCAGCTTGCTCTTAAGCATGCACCGAATTGCGTCCTCAGGTGTTTCGACTATCGGCTCTCCCTTCCCGTTGAAGGATGTGTTCAATACCATCGGAATACCGGTCCGCTCGAAAAACCGGCTAATGAGCTCATGGAATCGGGGATTGTCTTCTTCCGCAACCGTCTGAAATCGTGCCGTGCCGTCGACGTGGGTGATGGCAGGAACGTCGCTTCTTCTCACCGGCGCAATGCGCAACATGAAGGGACTTTCGCTGATGCCGAAACACGCCTCCGCATGCTCCGCCAAGACCGATGGGGCGAAAGGCCGGAAGCTCTCGCGGTCCTTTATCTTCGAATTCAGGTAGTCTTTCATCGTGGGGCTTCGCGGGTCGGCCAAGATGCTTCGGTTTCCCAACGCCCGCGGTCCAATCTCACTCGCACCCTGAAACCACCCCACCACTTTTCCCGCCGAGATTAAATCCGCCGCTTCCGCAATCTCATTGCATGTATTTCGAGCCACTACCCGTCCGTTAAATCGCTCGATTGCTTCCGTAACCTCTGTCGTGCTATACGTCCTGCACGAGTACATCGCCTCGCGATTCGATCGACGGCGTCGGGGCTGCTTGAGGTTAAAGTGCCAGTGCAACAACGCGGTGCCGATCGGCATGCCGTCATCACCACAAGCAGGATGGAGATAAACCCGCTGAAATGGCGATGCTGCGAAGCACCGCTGATTCGCCGAGGAATTCAGTGCGGTGCCCCCTGAAAGGCATAGGTTGGGCTCGATCTTTAACGACAAGCACATTTCGTGCAAGCGAACGAACAGCTGCGTCAATTCGTACTCCAGAAACGCCTGTGCGTGGTAGGCCAAGGACGCATTCAACTCGATGCCGTTCTCGCGTATGATGACCGGATCCTTCGAGACCGCGGCACTGAGTACGTTGCAAGCCTGCTTTACTCCCAATTTGAGCAACCGCGAATAATCAACGGCCGGAGTCTCTGCCCCGTAAGGTGCCAATCCCATTAACTTTCCAGCACCGACCAATCCCGTGCCAAAAAGTCGCGTGGCGACCTCGGCGTAGACACCCGATGAAACTATTTTAATGTCCACTTCCGATTCATCGATCAATAAGGGCTTGCCGTCGGAAAAAAAATAGGCGGCCGCGCCGATTGGATCGCAAGCGAGAACGACGCCGGAGTCGAACGGAGAAAAAAGGCAAGCCAACGCAGCGTGATAGGCATGGTGGTGATACAGCACTTGGCACGGCAGCATTTCACCCAAAAGTTTAATTTTTGTCTGCGAACCGTTTATCCAGAACTCAGGCCATGTCTCTTTAAGAAAACCGCCGTAAAGTTTACGCACGTCTGGCGAATCCATATTGTTAAGGTTCACCAGTTGGACCAGGTCCACCTCGCGGGGCTGCAGCCCGGCCTGCTGTAGCACGTTCCCGAGTTCCTCCTCCCGCACACCTGGGTGCTTTTTTATCCGGGAGAATCGTTCGGTGTTAACATAACCCGCGATTTCCCCATTCTTCAGCAAAACGGCAGCGCCATCATGATTGAAGTTTATCGCCAGAATATTCATGAGACAGTGAGTTGAGTCGAAATCGTCGGCTTTCTTAAGTATTCAGCTAGGGCCACGTCGCTACAGGCTTTCCCTTGCCAATAGTTGTTTCAGTTGTATTTCTCGCCGCAATCAACCACCAACCTCCTCCCGCCGTCTGGCGCCGCTTTGTCGCATTGTCACAAACGTCGCTCGGCAAAATCCCCGACTGCCGCCAGATTCGCTTCGCGCGGCCATGGCGCAGAATCCCTCCTGCTCCGCTCTGAAGTTTCCCATCCTGTTGGTTTGACCGAACACGCCAGCCAGTAAAATCGAGTCCGTCCGAATGGCTTAGAAACGCTGCGGCAGACAGGAGCCCTTGCAACCGATTGCAGCAGAGGTGGGCGACGATAGTCAAGGGGCCTCATTCAGTTTCGAGTTTGTGAGCGGACGGCACACGGGGCGAAACTCGATGGACGGTCGGCCCGAAGTCGCTCGGTGGGACGCTCGATCGATGCAGTTCTTCCGCGACGTGAAGTCGGCCGACAGTAAACAGCGATCGCCATCGGTTTGCCCGCAAAGCTCGGGTGATCCCAACGGCGGTTTTCGCGAGCGGCCATGGACGCCTCCTGAGCAAGGTAGCACAAATAAGTATAACGATGACCGGAATGGGACAAGACAGTCAGATATTTGGGTACGCGACGTTCACGGGAGCCTTTCCGTTGTTGCAGCGAGTAGATCAGTTTGCCGTCGCCCAGATAATGCAATCGCGCCGTCGTGGTTCAATTTTGGGCAACGATCCTCATTTGTCACGATTCCGCATTGCCGCCGGGTGCGTCAAGCCGCAGCATGCGCAGAGGTAATTGGCGATGCCGCATCCGGATGGATTTCATCGTCGAGACTTCGTCGGAATACGCACTGATTGCAATCCCGTTCTCACGGCGCGCATGTTTCACTTCCCCGTACGGATGATTGGCTTCGCACCGCCTCCCTCGAGGACTTGGTGACGGATTTTGACTCGATTTGTACCAACCGCTTTACAAGACTGCATCGCCGATGTCGCCCGAAAAAAGCCCCATGCTTCGCCTGTTAGCGGAGCAATACCTGGCGAATGCGCATGAAGTGGTGGCAGCAATCGTCGGAAAGACACCCAGCCCGCCCTTTGTTCTGAAGAACGGCTTAGTCATCCATCATAAGAAGGAGGACATGATAAAGTCGCTCTTTTATGAGATCTTCCACAAACAAGTGTATACCCGAGGGGGTTTCTATCAGCCAATGCCGGGGGACGTCATCATCGATGGCGGCGCAAATATCGGCGCTTTTTCACTGTTTCTTTGCTCACTCGAAAGAAACCTCCGCATTTTCTGCTTTGAACCCGCAGCCGAAACTCGCGTTCGGCTGGAAAAGAACATTGCTCACAATCGGCTGTCGGAAAACATTCAAGTACAACCGCACGGGCTTCATGGCTTCGAACAAAATTTTGAGTTGAAGTTCTATGGCCGCAACATCGATCGGTCGCTTTACGACCGCGTGAATCTCGGCCCGCACCGCAGTGCTGAAATAGTCCACTGCTTGGGTCTCGAGGCGGCCTTGGCGCTTTGCTCTATTCAACAAGTGGATCTGCTGAAATTGGACATTGAGGGAGCAGAAGTCTCCCTGCTGGAGGGCGCCGCAACCTTCGACTGGACAAGAATTGCGAGAGTTTGCCTCGAATTTCATAATCATATCCAACCCAATGCGGGCTCGCGGTCGCGCGAGCTGCTTTCCCGCTACGGCTTCGACAAAATCGAATACAAAGACGCCCCAACATGCGGCTTGATCCGCGCGAGCCGCAGTCAGCCACAAGGACAGGAACAGGCGCTGGCGCAAATCCAAGAACGCTGATGGGATTCGTAACCGATCTGTACAAGATGTTGGCCGGCGCTACTACCGGAAAGGCCCCTGCACGGCGGCGGGTGTGGAGCATATCTACCAGCGAGGTCCGCATCTACGAAGAGGCACGTGCATGCTCGAGCGGCCGGTTTCTGCTGATCTTTCCCCACGGGCTTGGAGACCTGATTAACTTTCTTCCGATTGTGCGCGATCTGCGCGCCAAGCTGCCTCACCTACAATTCCACGTAGGAACGAAATCCGATTATAGCGCCCTCGGAGACTACTTTTATAAGCCAAGCGCCCTCAAACAGCTGCAGGAGTTCAAGAAGATTTTTCTTCTCCACTATTCCGAACCGCCCTTGGAGAGCTGGTCCAAGCCCGACTTTTGCAATGAGGTGGAAGTCGGACTTCCCGACTTCCAATGGCGCCCACTGTCGTTAGAGCGAACCAACGCGCCCGCCGGCCTGGTTGGAGTTCATTTTTTTGGAACGAGCCGCCAGGATCGCAAAAGTCTCTCGGTGCATCAGGCGGACACGATCTGGGCTGAAATCGAGGAGGCGGGCTTTGTTCCTTTTGAAGTGCACAACAGTCGCTTCAATCCTCGAGGCTGCATAGGGCACGACTTCGTCCGCACGAATTCGCTTCGCCAGGAAAACCCCACTCTCGAGCGAATGATCGCAAAGATTTCCGAATGCCGCTATTTTGTCGGAATTGAATCAGGACCGTTTTATCTGGCGGGTTCTATCCTCGGCTTCCAGAACTGCCTCGGGATCCAGCTTCATTCTCGCTTTCAAACGTACGCGCCCGTGGAGACTGCCGTCATCGATGCCACAACCTATCGACCGGGAGCCGTAAAACAGGCTCTCCAGGGCCTTGCTATGCTCTGATCGTGCCCAACATCTATATCATAGATGACGATGCGCTGAAGCGCTCTTGGCTGAAGCCTCTCCTCCTTCGAATGGGCGACGGCTGGAAACCCGGTTTCAGTGATCCAGCCAAGGCGCTTCATGAACCGGATCACCTGCTCCGCGCCGCGCGCGCAGGCCCGGGAAACGTGGTGCTGCTGGAACCGTTCCTTCCGACAACCCCGGAGGTGGCACTTGAAATAATGGCGCGGTTAGCCGGCACTCCCGAGGGGGAAATGAGCGAAAGCTACTATCGTCGAGTTGGAGACGAACGATACCGCCTCGGCTGCTGCTTGATGGCAACTTGTCAGCATGCGCGCACAACACTCTTTATTATCTCGACGTCGAGAGATCGGATTAAATCCCTTCCCGCAGAAAAAGTGCTTTTGGCCGCCGGCATCTCGCTGCCGCCGACACTGCCCTGGCCCGAACCGACAGGTCCTATGGCGGCGGGACGGCGGTGTTTGGCGAGTACGCTATCGCGTTTTGCTCCTTCACCAACGCGAGCGGAGACGGCAATTCTCGAACGTGCGTCCGAAGTGCTCGTTTCGCAGTTAGACGTCTACACCGCATTTCGGCTGGATTACTTGCGCCTCGAACGTTCGCTTTCGGGTGGAGAAACATGGCCGCCTCACAATCGGCGAGAATTGTTTCCCCCAGGAGACTTTCACACGCTGGTAAATGGCTCTGGCTGGCGGTCGGTCCAACGGGTGCCGTCCGAGCTTAGCGCGAAACTCAACGATGCTTTTTCACGTCTTTCTCAATCGCTTCCCAAAGGGCAGATACCGCTCCCAACGGGAGACCTGCCGCTTTCGGATTACTGGCCCTTGTGGGCCGCTCGAGGAATTCATGAGGGTCGAGTTTCGCTCCGGTTTATCGAATGGCTGCTTGGAGAAAATTGTGTTCCGCCCAGCGAACCGTTCGACGCAGTGCGCCTGGTAAACGACGCTCACAATGCGGAGTTCATCGCCGCCTTGTGCTTTATTGCCAAAAACGATCCACCCTTTGCGCTAAAGATCGCAAAATCCGAAGACACGCTCCAATTCAGTTTTTTATCCGCATGTCCTGACGCGGTCGCGGCGGAAAAGGCTGTGTGCAGTATGAACCAGAATCCCACAGAACGCGCATCGCTGCCGAACCGCAATGGCCGTCCAGGTACAGTGACTCTCGCGCGATACAAGCTGGAACGATTTGCGAGTCCGGGGAATTTCGTCGCCACCGCAAAAGGCGAAGCCATCGTGATAACGGGCAAGGTGGCGCTTACCAGTCTTTCGTGACATGAAATGCTTTTACTGTGATAAGGAAACACCGACGCGGCGTTGGAAAACCATGGTGCCGGACGCGGAACGAGTGATATTCGACGGCCTGTCTTTCCTCATGGCGGACACCGGGGCAGTTGTCTCGGAGGGCATCGTGGTCGCGCACCGAAGTTATTTCGGCAAAACTGAGTTGGCAAAAGTTCCTGCAGCCTTGGAGCGCTATGCGGGCCTGGTGGTGGTTGCAGTCTCGGGAGATCCAGAGCTGGATCCACCAGAATACGATCATTCCCGACTTTATTGCCGGATAGCGGCCATCAATGTGCCCAAGGACCGAACATTCCAATGGTGCCTCAAGCAATTTCGCGTGCAATGCGACAAACTGGGTGTCGGAGAAGTGGATTTCAGCGTTCTGGAGCCGAAGCCGACCGAGTTGCGGCACGCGGTGCGTTTGCTGCTCAATGCGCCGGCTTCGCTGCTCTACTTGTGGTTCGAATCTCATGCAATTCGGGCTGCTGGCATCAAAACAAGCCGTGCGGCAGCTTTTCGGACGCTTGTGTCGCTTTGTTTTGGAGCCACGTTCTTCCCCGGTCGCCGAAAATCCTGCGTGCATAAAATTTTGGGCTATCGAATGCGTTGCGAAAGCCACGCGGTTCTTTTCGCCCTGTTCCGAAAGGTTTTTCTCACTGCATCTTATGCGGTGCCGGCCGGGCCAAACGTAAAATGCATCGTTGATTGCGGGTCTCATGTGGGAATGTCCGTTCTTTTTTTTCGCCTTCGCTATCCCTCCGCAGAAATTCATGCCTTTGAACCAAACCCACAGTCGTTCGCCTTGTTGAGCGAGAATATTGAAGCAAACCAACTGCGAGGCATCACGCTTCACAATATCGCCTTCGCGAACGGACAAGGTGAAGCAGCCTACTATTGTCCGAAAGACCGCGAACTCGAGGGAACCACACGCAAGGGTGTAAAGGACTGCCCTGCAACTCCAGTTCGGACGGAACGGCTTTCAGATCACCTCAAGCGCCTGGGGGAAGTCGGCATAGTCAAAATCAACGTACAGGGTGCCGAGGTCGACATTCTGCAAGACCTGGTATCCACGGGAACTCTACAATCAATCAGCCGTATGGCCATCGAATACCAACACCAGGTGGCGGGCGAAAAAGGGCGGTTATCTTCGTTCTTGCATGCTTTTGAGGCCTGCGGCTTCCGCTACAACGTCAAGGCAGACTATCGGCGCACCGGGAGTTCGCAAAAAGTGCTTCTGCATCTGTACAAACGAAGGCCTGGTGCAGTAACGCCCGCCGGAAAAACGGGGACGCCGGTTCCCTCCGATCACTCGTAGAACGGCATTGGGCCGAGCTTCTATCGGCGAAAAAAACCGAGCTTCTTCGCCGGCTTTTTTGTCGCCACCAAACGAGCTAGATAGGTGACGGTTGGGTCGGAGAGGAATTCCCAGAGCTCGATCTTCACCTGGAAAACCTGTGTGATCTGTCCGACAACCTGCAGCGCCGATAAGGAGTGCCCGCCGAGTTCGAAAAAATTGTCCCGTACTCCGACTTCGGAAAGCCCGACGGCTTTTCCAAATAGCCCTGCGAGTTTTTTCTCTATCGCTGTCTGCGGAGGCTCGTAGGTTTTACGCTTAATGAACGGTTCAGGAAGTGCCTTGCGGTTCAATTTGCCGGTGACGCCCAAGGGCAGGGAATCCAATTTGAAAAAGGCCGTAGGCATCATGTAGTCAGCCAACTTCGTTTTTAGATACTGCCTCAATAGCTCCTCGCTAACTTCTCCCTGCGCGATATAGTAGGCACATAACCACTTCTCGCCTTCTCCACACGCCACCACGGCCGCCTCGCGCACACTTGGGTGTCCTTGTAGAACGGCTTCGATCTCGCCGAGTTCCAC
>CAZJLP010000007.1:0-96660 GCA_964546955.1 uncultured Opitutaceae bacterium
GAAAGCGGTGCCGTAGCTCGCGCGGAGTTTCAGTCGCTGGGGGATGGGAAGCCACGCGATGGTTCCCCTCCCTGTGGTCGATCGCCCGAACGTGTCGAAGTCGTCACTGCGAATTCCCGCCGTCAAATGGACCGAGTCGACCGGCGAAAATTCGTCCTGCGCGAAAAGAGCCAGCAAGGACTGCCGACGGTTGATGTTACCGAAGCCGGTGTTGCGCGTATGGTTGGCCTCCGCGTTGAGGCCCGCGGTGATCGCATGCTTTTCAAGACCGCGATAGGTGCCCTGCCAATCCAGCACGCCACGGCGGTTTTTTACCACGGTGATCTGCCGCGTTCCGTTCGGCGCCGGATTCACCGAGACATAGCGGCGGTCCTGCCCGCCCAGCGTCAGCCGGCTATGCAGTTCCTTTGATGGCAAAAACTCGGCAAAAAGCGTTCCGAGCAGGTTTTCTTCCCGCTCCTCGTTGTCAGGATCATTCGTGAAACGACTGCCGGGCGATCCGTAAGCTCCGTGAAACCACCGGACCGTCCCGCCCACGTTCAAGTGCTCGGCGAGTCGATGGTCTACCCGGCTCACTAGGTTCACGCTGTCGAATTCGTTATTCGGGCGCTCGTTGTCGGTGTGCCCTCCTTGGACCGAAATCGTGTAGCCCCATTTTCCGGCTTCACCCTGGGCCGCGACGACTGCCTGCGCCGTGCCAAAGCTTCCCGCTTCCACCGCGATCCGGCCTGTAGGCGCGCCCGTTCCGGGCCGTGCGCGCAGCGACACAACTCCGCCGATCGCCTCGCCGCCGTAGAGCGTGCTTTGCGGACCGTGGGAGATCTCGAGGCTGTCGCAGGCCGACACACACGCGCCTCCCAGGGAAACGAAATATTCGGTGTTCGGATCGTTGAACCGAATGCCATCGACCAGAAACAAGGTCTGGTTGGAATTGGTGCCGCGCAGAAAAAGCGACGTGGTGGCTCCCGGCGCACCGGAGCTAAAAAGCGAGGCGCCGGTCGTGCCGATCGCGTCTTTAAGCCCCCCCATCTGGCGCCGCTCAAGGTCGGCCGCGGAGAGAAACTCGACGTGAGTGCCCAGACGTTCGGGCGAAGAGGGAGTCCGGGTCGCTGTCGTGAGATAAGGTTCGAGCTGGTAAACTTCGGTCTGAGCGGAAGCAAAGGTCGCTCCCGCGAGGAGGCTACTGCAGATGAGCCGGCGCGTCGTGCGCGCCAGAAACGAATGTATCATGGGACTGCTGGCTGATCGGAAAGAGCAGATCACCGCCAGCCGCCGGCAGCCAATCGCTCTCACGCTTCATTGATGCGATGAAGTTTGTCGCGAACCGCGCGCGCATTTCGCGCGGGCGCGTGAGATCCCAAGGCTGGATGTTCGGACTCCGCACTGGCGCGCGATCGGGCGGGTCGTGTCACGACCCACTCGACCGCCCGTTACCTCGCCTCCGCCTTCACCCGTTACCGGATTGGCTTTGCCCGCGCGCTCGCGGCGCGGTGGAGGTTTGTCATGCGTTACCGCAGCGCTACTGTGGCCGGTTTACACGGCCTTCCCCAGAGCTTGAGAAAGGAAAAAGAACACGAACACAGATCGGTTAGATCGGAAGAGACAGCACTTGCCAAGAACATATCAACGCATCATGATATGAAGATATAAACATGAAACCGGCGCTTCCCCTTCCTCTGGTTCAGCAGGCAGCAGAAAAGTCTGCCGCGGTGGAATCCCTTTTTAAACAACGAATTGCTGTTCTCGATGGCGCGATGGGCTCGATGATCCAAACGTTCACCCTCGAGGAGCCCGATTTTCGGGGCGAGCGGTTTAAGGCCCACCCCCACGATCTGAAGGGCAACAACGACCTGCTGTGCCTCACGCGGCCCGACGTGATCGAGCGCATCCACGCGGACTATTTCGCAGCCGGGGCGGATAT
This sequence comes from uncultured Opitutaceae bacterium, assembly GCA_964546955.1. Taxonomy (GTDB): domain Bacteria; phylum Verrucomicrobiota; class Verrucomicrobiia; order Opitutales; family Opitutaceae; genus CAZJLP01. The sequence goes on from CAZJLP010000007.1 coordinate 1,922, forward strand.
CGTCGAAACGAACACGTTCAATTCGACGGTTATTTCCCAAGCCGACTACAAAACCGAATCCATCGTCAGCGAGCTCAACATCGCGGCCGCGCAGATCGCTCGACGCGCCGCTGACAAAGCCCAGGCCGCGTCTCCCGGCCGCCGCTGTTTTGTCGCCGGCGCGATCGGACCCTTAAACCGAACCCTGTCGATGTCACCGGACGTCAACCGGCCCGACTATCGCGCGGTCACGTGGGATCAAGTGGTCGAAGCCTACGTTCAGCAGGTCCGCGCATTGATCGAAGGAGGCGTTGACGCACTCCTGGTCGAGACGATTTTCGACACGCTCAACGCGAAAGCGGCCCTGTTCGCGATCGAGACCGTGTATGACGAAATCGGCGCGCGTTTGCCCGTCATGATTTCCGTGACGATCACGGACGCCTCCGGCCGGACGCTGTCGGGCCAGACAATCGGCGCCTTCTATCACAGCATTTCCCACGGCAAACCTTTCTCGGTCGGCATCAATTGCGCACTCGGCGGGAAGGCGATGCGGCCGTACGTGGAGGAACTCGCCCGCATCGCCCAATGTTATGTTACGTGCTACCCGAACGCCGGCTTGCCCAACGCATTCGGCGGCTACGACGAAACACCCGACGACATGGCCGCGGTACTCGGCGAATTCGCCGAGAGCGGCTTCATCAACATGGTCGGCGGTTGCTGCGGCTCGACCCCGCCGCATATCGCCGCGATCGCGCGCGCCGTCCGCGGTAAAAAACCTCGTGCTATTCCCGCCCAGCCAACCGCGATGCGTTTGAGCGGCCTGGAGCCGCTGGTGGTGGCGTGAGATGAAGAATTCCGTTCAAGGTAGGGCGAGACCTCCGGACACGCCGGTCGGTGCAAAAAAACACCTAAGCAGCGCCGTACGGCGTCAGCGCGGCGCAAGGTCAACGGTGTCCGTACCTTCGACGGCGAGCCCGTAGGCCTAGCCCTACCCTTATAATTTCCCCCGTGTCCACCACCGCACAACCTTCCGCCTCTTCCTTCCTCGTCATCGGCGAGCGGACCAATATCACCGGTTCGCCCAAGTTCGCGAAAGCGCTTAAAGCCGGCGATTGGGACGCCTGTCTCGCCATTGCTCGCCAGCAGGTGGAAAGCGGCGCCAACGTGATCGATATCAACGTCGACGAGGCGTTGATCGAGGGCGAGACCACGATGGTAAAATTCCTCAATCTCATCGCCGCGGAACCGGAAATCTCCCGAGTGCCCGTCATGATCGACTCGTCCAAATGGAGCGTGCTCGAAGCCGGACTCAAATGCCTTCAAGGAAAAGGCATCGTCAACTCGATCTCGCTCAAGGACGGGGAAACGGAATTTCTGCGACGCGCAAAACTGGTCCGTCGCTACGGGGCTGCGGCCGTCGTGATGGCCTTCGACGAGCAGGGCCAGGCCGCCACGCGAGACGAAAAAGTCCGCATCTGCACCCGCGCCTATAAGTTGCTGACCGAAAAAATCGGCTTCCCTCCGGAGGATATCATCTTCGACCCCAACATCCTCACCGTCGCGACCGGCATCGAAGAGCACAACAACTACGCAGTCGATTTCTTCGAGGCCACGAAGATCATCAAGGACACCCTCCCACACGCGAAAGTGTCCGGCGGCGTCTCGAACGTATCGTTCTCCTTCCGCGGAAACAATCCGGTCCGCGAAGCGATTCACACGGCGTTCCTCTATCACGCGATCAAGGCGGGCCTGGACATGGCAATCGTGAACGCCGGCATGCTTGGCGTGTATCAGGAGATCGACCCGGAGCTCCGGGAGTTGGTCGAAGACGTATTGCTCAATCGCCGCCCCGATTCGACCGAGCGATTGGTGAAATTCGCGGACGAGCTCAAAGCCCAGCAGGGCGGCGCCTCGAAGGCCGAAATCAAGGAGGACCTCTCCTGGCGCAATGGCACGGTCGAACAACGTCTCTCCCACGCGCTGGTCAAAGGTATCGATGCTTTTGTCGAGGTCGACACGGAAGAGGCACGACAAAAGTACGCGCGGCCTCTCGAGATCATTGAAGGGCCGCTGATGGACGGCATGCGCGTAGTCGGGGACCTGTTCGGCGCCGGCAAGATGTTCCTGCCCCAGGTGGTGAAATCCGCGCGCGTCATGAAGAAATCCGTGGCCTACCTCACACCCTACATGGAGGAGGAAAAAAAGAAACTCGCCGCCGCGGGCGGCAAGACGCGCGCCAACGGCAAATTCCTGATCGCGACGGTCAAAGGCGACGTCCACGACATCGGCAAGAACATCGTCGGTGTGGTGCTCGCCTGTAACAACTATGAGGTCACAGACCTCGGCGTAATGGTAGCCTGCGACAAGATCCTGGCCGAAGCCAAACGAATCGGCGCCGACGTGATCGGCCTCTCCGGTCTTATCACTCCTTCCCTCGACGAGATGGTGCATGTGGCCAAGGAGATGCGCCGCGAAGGATTCACCGTGCCTCTCCTCATCGGCGGCGCCACCACGAGCCCCGCTCACACCGCGGTAAAAATCGCTCCTGAATACGCGCACGGCGTGGTCCACGTGCTCGACGCCTCCCGGGTGGTCAACGTTGTCAGCGCCCTGCTGTCCCCGGAGCAAAAACCGGCCTTTATCGCGGAGAATTCCGCCAAACAGGATCGGCAGCGCGACGAGTTCGCCAACCGCCGCGCGCGCAAGCCGCTCTTATCCCTCGAGGAGGCGCGAAAACGCCGTCCGCTTTTCGATTGGAAAGCCGTCGACATCCCGAAGCCGGAATTTCTCGGCAACCGGGTGTTCGATCCGGTCCCGTTGAAAGATATCGTGCCGTTCATCGATTGGGGCCCTTTCTTCAGCGCGTGGGAGCTGCACGGCCGTTTCCCCGACATCCTCAAAGACAGCGTGGTCGGAACCGAGGCCACGAAGCTGTACCAGGAGGCCCAAACCTTGCTGGACCGAATTGTCCGCGAGAACCGGTACACCGCGAAAGCGGTGATCGGTTTCTGGCCCTGCAATGCCGCGGGCGACGACATCGAGATTTATGCCGACGAAAGTCGTAGCCGGACAGTCACTACGTTTCATCAGTTGCGCCAGCAACTCGAGAAGCCGGCCGATCAGTTCAATCACTGTCTCGCTGACTATATCGCCCCGAAAGAGTCGGGGCGGATCGACTACATGGGCGGTTTCGCGGTCACGGCAGGCCACGGCGTGGAGCAGCTCGCGGCGGAATTCAAAGCGAAGCACGACGATTATTCGGCCATCATGGCCCAGGCTCTGGGCGACCGTCTCGCCGAAGCCTTGGCCGAGATGTTTCACAAGCGGGCCCGCGAAGCGTGCGGTTTTGGACGGACGGAGAACCTCAGCTACGAGGACCTGATCCGCGAACGCTACCGCGGCATCCGGCCCGCTCCGGGCTATCCGGCCTGTCCGGACCACACGGAGAAGCCGATTCTGTTCAAACTTCTCGAGGTCGAAGCGGCCACGGGCATCCGATTGACCGAGAGCTGTGCCATGACCCCCGCAAGCAGCGTGAGTGGTTGGTATTTCAATCACCCGGACTCCAAATACTTCGGCGTGGGCAAACTCGGGCGCGATCAGGTGGTAGACTATGCTGCCCGCAAAAGCATGAGTCTAACCGAAGCCGAACGCTGGCTGGGCCCGTATTTGGATTACAATCCGAGCTGAAAAGGGCGTCGGCCCGTGGACCCGATCGCGACCACCCACGGCTCAGCCAGAGGCCTCGCCCTGCCCTTGCCCTTCCATGTCAAGGTGTAACGAACTGTTGTTCCAGTGAGAGCCCAGCCGAAAGACCCGGTTTTTTCCCCCTTCTACCCGCTATCCTCTACCCTCTATTCGCCCTAGGATCGCGGGCATTGCGCGCCCCGCCCCCGGCATCCACCCGCCCGGAACCAAGGTCATCCCCTCATACCCCTTTTCCATCAAACAGGTACCCTTCCAACATGTACCTTTCGCCTTCTCTGTCTTCCGGCCAGGTCGCCGAAATTCAGCAGGCGAGACAAGTGAGCGGTTCGACGCCGGAAGAAGAAACGGAACGTCGCAGCGGACGCGCTCCCACTCGTCCCGAGCCACAGCCGGCACCGGAGGCGCGACACGTGCCGGAGTCGTCTCACGTCGGACGATTGCTCGACGCGCGAGCCTGAAGCCTTCTTCAAACAAGCGCGCGATCTGCGCTGCCTCGGATTGAACCGCGGAGGCCGAACGCCCTGCTCTTGAATGCAGCCGGACCTGGCGTGCGTCCCAGCCTCCGCGGGTGATGTGGTCGAAGTCATTCGCGCAACACCATCGCTGGCGAACGGCGTCATCCTATACACGCCGGTTGCAGTCTCAAATTACAAACGTCCGCTCGCTTTCGACTAAGGGCGAAAGTGAGAGAAGCTCCGAAAAACGCAGGGAGAGGAGGCCTCTGAGGTAGAGCCCGCAGTCCCGGCAGGCTGCCGGAGCGGGTTCTCCCAGGAACGACCATTCCCAAACCGCCCTGCCGGGACGGCAGGTTCCACCTTAAGAGCTCGTTCCGCGTCGATGAATCATCGAAACATCGGCCCTTCAAAAATTCCCGCGAACCTCCGGGCTCGCCCGCGTTCTGTTTCCGCGCACACTGGCCTTTGGCGCTCGCGCCCCAACTCATTGCGGGTCTCGAAATCTTGGAACGCATCATGTCCCCTACTCCGCCCCTTGCCCCTCTTCGAGGCGTCTCGATCGGTCTCGTCTTCCTCCTGGCGATCGTGCCGCGAGTTCTAGCTGCGGACGGCGACTTCAGACCGGTTGAGATCGCAAAGAGCGGGCTCATTGGCGAAAAGATCGCTCTTTTCGTTCCGGCACCACTTGCCCCAGCGACCTTGCCTCACTCGCACGCATTGCTGGACAAACCCGTGTTGCAGGCCGGCCTGCCTTCGGATTGGCGCGAGTCACCGACATTCTCCACGGACGGAACGAAGTCTCGCGCCACGGTAAAAATTGCCGCGGAGGTCGACCTGTACGGGTCCGGCGAAGTGACCGGCGCCCTGCGACGCAACGGAACGAACATCGCGATTTGGAACACGGACAACTACGGGTACAAAAAAGACAACGGCCGCCGCCTTTATCAATCGCACCCGTGGATCATGGGACTTCGGCCCGATGGCTCCGCCTTTGGCGTCATTTTCGATTCGACCTGGAAAGCAGAGCTGACGTGCGCCGAAGAAATCACGTTCACCACGGAAGGCCCTGCTTTTCCCGTCATCGTGATCGATCGCTCCAGCCCGCAGGCCGTGCTCAAGGCGCTCGCCGAGCTAACAGGCTACATGCCGCTCCCTCCGCTCTGGGCCCTGGGCTATCAGCAATGTCGCTACTCTTACCAACCGGATGCGCGCGTCCGTGAGGTCGCGGACAATTTTCGAACGCGGAAAATCCCCTGCGATGTCATCTGGATGGACATCGACTACATGGAGGGCTACCGCGTTTTCACCTTTCGCAAAGACGAGTTTCCCGATCCCGCGGGCCTCAACCGCTACCTGCATGAGCGCGGGTTCAAGACCGTTTGGATGATCGATCCCGGGATAAAAATCGATCCCGCCTACGGCGTCTACACAAGCGGGAGCAAAGAAGACCTTTGGGTCAAAACCGCCAGCGGAGCGGTTTTCGAAGGCCCGGTTTGGCCAGGACCCTGTGTGTTCCCCGACTTCACGATGCCGAAAACCCGCACGTGGTGGGCCGGGCTGTACCGCGACTTCATCGCGACGGGGATCGATGGGGTCTGGAACGACATGAACGAACCCGCCGTGTTCGATACCCCCGACTGGACGATGCCGGAGGACAATCATCACCGGGGCGGTGGACAACTTTCTCCCGGACCGCATCGCCAGTATCACAATGTTTATGGCATGCTCATGGCGAACGCAACGCGGGAAGGCATTCTCGCCGCGCGCCCCGACAAACGCCCTTTTGTCCTCACGCGCGCGAGTTTCCTCGGAGGCCAACGCGACGCGGCGACCTGGACCGGGGACAATTTATCCACGGATGAGCATCTGCGGCTCTCCATTCCGATGACGCTTACCCTCGGTCTTTCGGGCCAGCCCTTCAACGGGCCCGACCTGGGCGGGTTCGGCGAACATGCCACCCCCGAACTATGGGCGCGATGGGTCGCCGTGGGCGCTTTCTTTCCTTTTTGCCGGGGCCATGCCGTGAAGGGCTCGAACGACAAAGAACCGTGGGCCTTCGGCGAAAAAACGGAGGCGTCCGCACGCGTGGCGCTTTCGCGCCGGTATCGGCTGCTCCCCTACCTCTACACGGTTTTCCGCGAAGCGGCAAAAGACGGACTGCCGGTCATGCGACCGCTGTTCCTGACCGATCCGAAAGATCACCGTCTGCGACGCGAGGAAGAAGCGTTCACGATCGGTTCGGATTTGCTCGTAGTCCCGCGCTGGGCGGCGAAGCCGTCTTTGCCGACAACGGTCTGGCCGGAGATCGCACTGGTTTCCGGTGAAATCGAAGATGTGCACCAAGTCTCGCTGCGGTTGCGGCCTGGGTCCATTCTGCCCCTCGGCCGCGTGACGCAATCAACCGCCGAAAACGCCCTCGATCCACTTACGCTCCTTGTCTCCCTCGACGAAACCGGCACTGCCGTCGGCCAGTTGTATGAAGATGCCGGAGACGGTTTCGCCTATCGCCAGGGCGACTATCTGCTGACGACCTACCGCGCCACCCGCAACGGCGACAAGGTCGAAGTCGCCATCTCCTCCTCCGAGGGCAAGCGCCCCCGTCCGTCGCGGCGGGTTCAGATCGAATGGGTGGACGCCAAAGGCCAGCGCAAGGGCGATTTGGTCAGCGGGCTGTAGTCAGGCTCGAGGCGGGGGGGTCTTCACAAGTTCAACCGCGGCTTCAAACCCTTTTACAAAAGGAAACGAAGGTAACGAAAAGACCTCCGTGCGATCAGACCCTCTGGCTTTGGACGCTTCGAACAAAATGGGCGGATGGGTAGCCCGTCAGCGCTTCGTTTCCTTCGTTACCTTCTGTTCAATCTGGAGGGTTCTTTGTTCGAGGCAAGAACGCCAATCTTCGCTGATCTGCACTGCTTGAAGAAACGAAAAGCAGGGCGAGACTCTCCCCCGATGAGCCCGCCCCCTCGCTGCGCGCTTGCGTGTCTTCACCAGCTCCGTTGAATGCGGGATCGAATGATCTCCCTTCACGAAGGCAAAGGCGCCGGAGCGAAGAAGCCCGTCGAGAAGGCCTTTTCGCTGCGCTTGACCGTGGCGGGCTGCTCACCGCGGGTTTGGCGGCGTCTGCTCGTGCGGGAAACGATGTGGCTGACGCGGCTGCACGATAGCATTCAAATCCTTTTCGATTGGTTCGACTACCAAACACACGTGTTCTCGCTGGACGATCTCCGGTTTGGAAATCCCCAGCGAAAAGAAGAAGCGACTGTGGAAGACGATCGTGATGTCACGCTCGCGGATCTCGATCTCGCCTCGCGGGACCGCTTGACCTACGATTACCACTTCGGCGAAGGCTGGAAGGTCGACGTGCGCGTCGAGAAGGCGATGGCGATGGAAAAAGGCGTGAGTTACCCTCTCTGCATCGCCGGCGAGCGGGCGGGTCCGCCTGAAGATTGCGGCGGTCTCGAGGCCTATCACGACATGCTGGCCTGTATCAAGGAACCCCATACCGACCTCGGCCGCGAATGGATCGAATGGCTCGGCCCCACTTACGATCCGGCGCTGTGCGATTTGGACAAGATCAACAAGGCGCTCAGAAAGCTGGGGAAGTGAGCGAACGCAGCGCCGGCCCGGCCACGAATCCGGGCCTTTCGATCGTGGGAGCTGCGATCGCGGTCGGATTGCGGATCGATTGCCGCACGCCTCGCGACGATTTGACGAAGAGGCGCAATAGCCTAGACACTTCCGGATGCAGTTGAAGTGGCGCGTTGGGCACATTCGAGGTTACTTGGAACTTGGCATGCTGGACGCCGCCTCGGCGGAACTTGATGCGATAGCGGAGGCCGATCGCCGAGATCCGGAGGTCCAAGGGCTCCGGGCCTGTATTCTTCAAGAAAAGAAAGACTGGCCGCAGTTGGAGCAGTTTTCCGCAGCCATGGCGCGCGAATGCCCCCAGGAAGTGAGCTGGTGGATCACCTGGGCGTACGCGGCACGGCGGGCCTCATCGCTCAACGCGGCCGAGGTGATCCTTCTCCAAGCCGAACAGCTGCACCCTCGGGAAGGCATTGTTCATTTCAATCTCGGCTGCTACGCGTGCCAACGCGGCGATTTGTCGCTGGCCCGCTCCCGCGTCGATCGGGCGATCGCCCTCGACGAGCATTTCAGGGAGTCGGCCGCCACCGATCCGGACCTCGCACCGTTACGCCAGGCTGAAGCGGCGACCTGATTCCGCCATGGATTCGGCCGGGGGATAAACCGGCTCCACGGGGAAAGCCTGTTTCACTTCCTCGAGGTAGGCGCGTCCATGTTCCAAATCGGGTTCCAGGTAGTTGCCTTCCGCCCACTCGTTCCAGGCATTCAGGAAAAAAAGATCGTTGTCGGTCGGAGGATTTGCCTGCCGGTAGGCGAGTTCCGACCGGAGCTGATGCCCGAAAGCCTCCGGCGTGCTGTTGAGGAAGATGGTGCCCTTGTCCCCGCGGCGAGGCGAGTTGTCCCAACCTACCAGCACGCACGGGATATCCGGATACTTGCGCCGATGAAAGGTCATGAACATCCGCGCCTTGCCGTAATCGTAAAGCTTCAGCCGCGAACTTACGACACCGCGCCTGAGGTTGCGCGACAAACGCTTCAGGCTGCGCCCGTCGTCCAGAATCATCGGCAAAGCCCCCAGTTGGGGCTCGAAGCGCAAGGTGTTGTCGAAGCCCATCGTCCGACTGTCCGTTCCCGGCGAACGACCATCGGCGCCGATCAGGTACGGATCTCCCACCCCGGCGCGCACACACTCCTCGCGGATTCGCTCCAGCGTCGCGCGCGGTTCGGGCAAATGCGGCGGACGATAAATGATGAACACGGGCCGATTGTTGACCCGGATGTAACGTTCGTCGGCGAAAGCGCGCGCCAGCCACCGCGCGTGGGCTCGATCGTCTTCCGGGGAATACGTTTGCTCGAGCAACATTTCCCGATCGTCCCCCAGCCAGCTGCGGCTCCACGACTCGTTGGCCCAGCAGAGGCAAAAAGGAAAATTGGGCCGGCCGCTGGCGAGCATTTCATTCACCGGGCGCTCCAGGAGGCGGTGCCCGTGAAACCAATAATGATAATAGCAAAAACCATGGATACCGTGGGAGCGGGCGAGATCTGCCTGTGCTTCCCACACTTCCGGTACGCGCATGTCGTAAAACCCCAGTTCGCCGGGGATCCGGGGTTGACGATGCCCCGAGAACAAGGGCTGGGCCCGGGCGACGTTGCGCCATTCGGTAAAACCACGGCCCCACCACCGGTCATTCTCCGGAACGGGGTGAAACTGGGGCAGATGAATGGCGATGGCGCGAAATCGAGTGGAAGGCATATTCGGCGGCCGCAGGCGACAGCCAACACCCGCAGTGGTTCGCGACGAATCGAAACTGCAGACGAGCGGCGATTGGTCTTGTAGCCGCGAAGCATGAGAGCTGTGAGGACCGGCCGACATGGACGAGAACGGGTCCGGCAGAAGCAGATTCGGGCGAGGTGAGGCGCCTGGAGGCGCCGCGTGTAGTCTCTCGCCGGCCGGCTGCCTGAGATAGGAACTGCGCGTCAATCTTGTCCGTGATCGGCGCAAAAAAACCGGCCGCGTTTCCGCGGCCGGTTTGTAGAGAAAAATCGATACTCGGTGTCAGGGTTTTGCCGGGACGGGTCCGCCGTAAAGCCGATAGATCTCGCTGCCGGCAAGGAGGAAGGCGCCGACTCCATAGACTTCCGTCATATCCGCGTCGAAGGTCTTCGGCGTGAAGCCCACCGGCTGGACGTGAGTGAGTTTTCCTTCCGCCGTGACGCAATCGACCATGGCGTTCCAGGTCTTGACCACGACGGGTTCGTACTTGGCGCGGTCCAGGATACCGTAATTGATGCCCCAGGTCAGCGCGAAGCAGAAGAACCCCGAGCCACTCGTCTCCTTCATCGGATAGCTATCGGGGTCGAGCATGCTCGCGCGCCAGAGACCGTCGCTCTGTTGAAGCTCCGCGACGCGCGCCGCCATCTGTCGATACTGTTCGACGAAACGTTCCCGCGAGGGATGATTCTTTGGCATCAGCGGGATGACGCGAGCCAACCCGGCCAGGACCCAACCGTTGCCGCGGCTCCAAAACACTTTCTTTCCGTTGGCCTCGCGCAGCTTGAAAATGGTGCTGTCGCGATAATACATTCTCTCCTCCTTGTCGTAGAGGTAATCGGAGGTGATCCACCACTGTTCGACCATGTAGTCGAGGTATGCCTTTTCCCCGGTCGCGAGGTGGAAGCGGAGCCAAGTTGGCGGCGCCATGAAGAGCGCGTCGCACCACGACCACCGGTCGGTGCGATCCTTGCCGACGAACTCGAGGTCGGTCTTCCGCGGTGGCGTGCTCAAGATGTAATCGAAGCGATCGCGCATTTTCTCGAGCATCGCCGGGTTCTTGTGCTTGAAATAAAGCTCGGCGTACATCTGCCCGATGCAGTGGTCGTCCGCGTGGTACACGCGCGGCCCCGGGTACCAAAGATTGCTTTCGCCGACCTTCATCATCGCTTGCTCGAAGCGAGGGCTGGTGGAAATCTCGGCGAGAGCCATCGCACCGGTGTAATAGGCCGCTTGGTGCCAGCCCCAGGTCGGCCACTTCGACGGATTTGCAATCTGCCAGTCCGCCACTTTTTCCATCACCGACAGGACAGCGGGCGGCGTGATCTTGCGAGGGGCCGCGGCGGAGGGCGCGCTGGCCGTTTGGCCGTGCGCGCCGACAAGGGCGAGCGACAAGCCGAGGCAGGGGAAAAGCAATCGGGAAAGCATGTACACGAATCGGCCAGTGACGGATCGCACTGGCAACGCGAAAGTGAGCGATGCCCCCCATGTCTAGGGGCCAGTCAGGCTCACTGAACAAGCAATGGCTCTTTGATACCGTCGAACTCCGCGTAGTTTTTGAGGCGGTTGATCATGGTGTCCGTCACCCGGTTGCCGGCGCCCACCAGCAGCATGCCGCTCGCGCTTCGGACCTCGGAGACCAGCACGTCGCCCAGGGTCAGGGCGGAGATCGTAACGGAGCGGACCTCCCGGTCCGCTGATATGGCCTGCGACAAGAACCCCTCGAAGCAGCGGAAACAATTGTCCAGGAGCTTGGGATCGTAGACGCCGGGCCGGCCTTTCATCGCCTCGAAGGCGCGGTTCTTGGCAATTCCTTCTTCTTCCAAAACCGCGCGATCGAGCAGGATCTTCAACATCCGCGCACCGAACGGTATTCCTTCGCCTGCGACGGAATCGGGCGGGAAACCCACGCCATCGTAACGCTTGTTCTGATATAGAATGATTTTTGCCACAGGCTCGAGCCGCGGGATGCTGACCAACAAATCGTGGCCGATCAGGGGCGTGCGTTCCACGATGGCCTGCTCGCGGGGAGAAAGGTCGACCCCTTGATCGATCTTGCGGAGGATCACCGCCGGGACGGACACGTATCCAAGCTGGCACAACATCGCCGCGACCTCCAGCTCCCAGGTTGAAGGCAGCTTGAGCCAGCGTCCAAAAACCTTCACCGAATCACGGAGTTTTTGGCCGCGTCCGAACGACGCGGGGTCGATCATGGAAAGGACTTCGGCCAGGATTTTCACCGAACCGGCCAACGTGTTTTCGAGAAGTTCGCGCTCGATCCTGGCCACCTCGTACTGGCGCAGGCAGTCCGTCAACGTGGCGTGGAGTTCCTCCGGCTCGCAGGGCTTGTTGAGAAAGCGAAAAACGGCGCCTCGGTTCACGGCATCCACCGCCGTCTGTTGATCCGCGTTGCCCGTCAACATGACTCGGATGGTATCCGGGCTGCATTCGCGCGTCTTCGCGAGCAGTTCCAGCCCGTTTATACCGGGCATCTGCATATCGGCCACGATGACCGAATAGGGGCCGGATTCCTTTAGCAACGCCAGCGCCTCGGCTCCGCTCGCGGCCGTGTCGAACGCGAAGGTTTTCCGCAAGCCTCGTTGAAAGGCCGCCAGTACGTTGCTGTCGTCGTCGACGAAAAGGATCCGAGCAGGCTCCGCCATGATAGGCTACCTATCGGCGCAAGATCGCCTCGACTTTAGACTTGCGTTAAGCTGAAGCCTTGACCGCCTGCCCGGCGTCTCGGCCCGCGGTCGGGGCACCCGGTGTGAACGGTGCGGTCGTCCCGTCGCTCGAACCGTGCAGCGGAACCTTCATTACAAACGTGGTTCCCTTGCCCAGTTGGCTGGTGAACTCGACGGTGCCACCGTGCTTCACCGCCACCGCGCGAACGATCGACAGGCCCTGGCCGGTCCCTTTGCCGGCGGGCTTGGTCGTGAAAAACGGCTCGAAAATGCGATCCCGAATGGCCTCGGGAATACCGGTGCCCGTGTCCACGACCGAGATCACGGCCCAGCCCGCCTGTTCGACCGTTTTGATGGTGATCATTCCTTTTGCGCTGGCTCCCGGCGGTCGCGCTTCCGCGATCGCGTGGGCTGCGTTGATCACGAGATTGAGCACGGCCTGATTGAATTCGTCCGGGAGGCAGGGCACGAGCGGCAAGCCATGGTCGAAATCGGTGACGACGTCGGCGACGTATTTCCACTCGTGCCGGCAGACGATCGCCGCGTTTTCGATTGCATGATTGATGTCGATCGGAGTCCGCGTGGGAGAACCCGGATGAGAAAACTCCTTAAGCGACCGGACAATCTTGGCCACACGGGTGATGCCCTCCAGCGATTGCTCGAGCGTGCGCGGGATCTCCGACTGCAGGTAGGGAAGTTCGTGGGCGGTCTCCGCGCTCCGGGCGGCCGCGACCAACTCCGGAAGAAGATTGGCGGCGCCGGCCGCCTGCACCACGGACCCGTAAGCGCGGATCACGTTTCGCAGCTGCCCAAACGCGTCGGCCAGAAAACGTGCGTTGTCCCCGATGAACTGCATCGGTGTATTGATTTCGTGTGCAATGCCCGCGGCCAGGAGACCGATCGATTCGAGTTTCTGAGCCAGACGGATCTGCACTTCTTTCTGCTGCCTCTCCGTGATATCGCGCGCGACTACGACGCGGTGCGACCGACGGCCGCGCATGGGATCCACCACGCCGAAAACACCTTCAAGAAATCGCCAGGAACCGTCCTTGTGCCGTTTGCGAAAAACGACGAGTTCGGGCTGTCCCGTGTCCGCGGTGTGGTCGAAGGCCTGCTGGACCGCCGCGAGATCGTCCGGGTGGACGGTCACAAACGCGGGCATCTGCGCCACATCTTCGATAGGATGACCCAAAATCGCCATGTGGGAGGGACTGCTGTAAATAGCCGCGTGCTGTTCGTCGACGATGGAGATCAAATCGGTGGCATTCTCCAATATCTGCCGGAAAATCGCCTGGCTTTCCCTGAGTTCGGCGGTTCGGGCCGAGACGAGGTTTTCCAACTGGTCGACGTGGCGCCGGACTCGCTGTTGCAGCGCCCATTTTTCGGTCAGGGCGTGGGCGAGTTGGAGGACCTCGATATTGTCGAAGGGCTTTCGCAGGATGACCATGCGGTCATTGTGCCCGATCTTCGCGATGATTTCGGACCAGCTATAGTCGGAATAGGCGGAGCAGATAACGACCTGCACCTCGGGATCGATCTCCCACAGCCGGCAGATCGTGACAAGGCCATCGATGCCGGGGGGCATGCGCATGTCGACAAAGGCAAGGGCGTACGGATTGCCCTCCGCCTTGGCGCGGGCGATCTTTTCCACGCCCTCCTCCCCCTGGTAAGCGCTGTCGATCTTGAATTCGGCAAAAGGCGCAGGCGCGGCCGGCGCTTCACCGAAAATCTCGGCCTCAAGATCGGAGATCTCGGGTCCGGCCGGGCGGATCAGGACCTTGGTAAAATCCTCGTGGATGTTGCGGTTGTCGTCGACGATCAACACGCGGTACGAACGTTGGGAAACGGCGGCGGTCGCGGTCATGATTGAGGGGCGATGGCGGGAAGTTCGAGCGTGAATGCGGCGCCGCGGCCGGGTCCGTCGCTGTGAACGGTGAGCGAACCCTCCATTTCCTGGGCGGCCAGCGCGCTGCTGTGCAGGCCGAACCCGTGGCCGCTTTTTTTGGTGGTGAAACCGAAGGCGAAAATTTTCCTGAGGTTCTCCGGCGAGATGCCGCAACCGTTGTCGGTCACGACGATCTGAATACGATTCTGCGGCGCAACCCTGATCGTCACGTCCAAACGCTTGTCAGCGCCGCCGCTCTCGTCGAGGGCGTGCTTGGCGTTGCGCACCAGATTGACGAGGATCTGCAGAATCTTGTGACGTGCGGCGCGAACCAATGGGGTCGGTTCAAAACGCCGGTTCAGCGCGATCTTATGATGGCTGAGCGAAATCTCGCTGATGCGCAACGCTTCCTCGACCACCTCCGCCGGCAGCAGATCCTCGGCCAAGCTGGAAGCATGCGCATAGGTCTGTTGCATCGTGATCACGTTTTTGATGTGGTCCACGCCCTTCCGCAGCGATTCGACTTCGCGCAGCAGCGTTTCCCGCTCGTTCAGCAGTTGCCGCGAGAGTTGCGCGAGGTACGCCGGCAACTGCCGGCCGCGCGAGTCGGCGGAAAAGAAGGCGGGGAGATCTTGCGCGTGTTCCTCGAACAACTGCACCACCTTGGCGAGATTGACGACCCGCGAGGCCACGAGCTGGTCCGAAACCAACGCGGCCGAGGTATTCACGGAGTTGAAGGCATTGCCGATGTTGTGCAGCACGCCGCTGGCCACTTCGGCCATGCCGGCGAGGCGGGAAGCCTCGAGTAAACTTCGCTGGGCGTCCATCAAGGCCAATTCAGCGTTTTTGCGCGCCGTGATATCTCGGGAAATCCCGAATGTGCCCACGACCTGGCCGTATTCGTTGTAGTACGGAAGCTTCGTGGTGGAGACCCACGTGACCCGGCCATCGGCCCAGGCTTCGCGTTCCTCAGCGTTAATCACCGAGCGCTCTGTGCGGATAATCTCCTGCTCACCGGCATTGGCGGCATTGGCGTGCTCCGCGGTAAAGAAATCCGCATCGGTTTTGCCGAGCATGGCCTCCGGGTCCACCACCCCGAACTTGGTTGCCATCGCGTGGCTGACCCTCAGGTAGCGGCTTTCACGGTCCTTGAAATAGATTTCGTCGGGCAGGTTTTCCAAGAGCGCGCGCAGAAAGCGTTGGTCCCCCTTCAGGCTCTGCACCGTCCGCCGCAACACCGAGATATCGCGCGCGACGAAAGCGAGGCGCTCCTGGTTCGAGCCGGAAGAATCTCTCGGTGAAAACAGCACCAAAGACACCGCGCATTCCGATCCATCGCAGCGCCGAAGATCGACTTCCCCTTCCCAGCGTCCGACGCGAAGCGCGGACGGCACGGCATCGTTAAGCAAGGTCCAAAGACAGTGGCTGGGGATAAATTCCATCAACGACCGCCCTGCCAACGGCTCGCTCGCGCCGACCCCAAGCATCGTCCGCCCCGCGGCATTGAGGAACTCGAGCTGGTAATTCGCATGCTCAATCACCGCCACCGCATCCGAAGTCAGCTCAGCCAGCCGCGAAAGGGTCTGCGCCGCGGCGCTGCCTTCAGAAGGGATAGCGTCGGGAACAACCGGGAGAATAGCGTCGGAAAATGGAGGAGATGACATGGCGGAACCGCGCACAGGGTCGCGGCTTAGGGCCGGAATGCGTTGGCCCCAAGACTCTATCGGCACAAAACCCCTCCACTAAACGCTTCGCGCGTCGCAGTTACGCTATCCCAGATCGAAATCCATCCTCTAAAGAGGGTATGCCTTGCGCAAAAATTATCGACGCCCGGGTTTGACTCTTTGGCCAAACCATTGTGCTCTTGCAGCAGCAGAGGCCCTAAACCCCCGCAAGTCCATTACAACAAGTTATTTCGTTGTATCGCCGTCTGAGTTAACGATGTAACGAAAAATTCCGTTGTGGCGACTTTCGGACCGAGGTCCTCTGTGACTGTTCCCCGAGAACCATAGGGTTCTCTCCCTAACCCTCCCCCTAAACACCAGCCAAGTTATGTGCAATGACCTGCCGTCTGCGGACGCAGTGCGCTCGCGCGCCTGCATCCGAGACACTGTGAAACCAAACAAGCTGAACTACCTTCGCGGCCTCGTTGGCCGCTTTGCCACTGCCGCACTAACAGCCCTTACCGTTGCCCTCGCTCCGATCGATGCCTCTGCCCAGGAAGGCAGCGGTACGGTCGAAGGTCGCGTTCAGAACGCGGTCACCGGAGCCGCGCTCAATAACGCGCGCGTCGCCGTCAAGGGGACCAACCAAGTCGAACAAACCGATGAGGCCGGACGTTACACGCTGAGCGGACTCCCCGCCGGACCGGTGACGCTTCGCGTCACCTTCGCCGGCTTAGACGACCAGGAAGTCACCGTGACGGTTCCCGCCGGACAGACCGTGTCCCAGGACGTCGAGATGACCAGCAAAGCGCTCTACGGCGACACGGATGCGATCAAACTCAACGAGTTTGTCGTCCAATCGACGCGTGAAACGAATGCCCGCGCGATCGCGGTCAACGAACAGCGCGCCGCCAATAACATCATCAGCGTCGTTTCAACCGACGAGTTCGGCACGGTCGTCGACCGCAACCCGGGCGAATTCCTGAAGATGTTGCCTGGCGTGGACGTGGATTATTTCGCCAACAACATCACCGGCGTCAGCGTTCGCGGTCTCGGTTCGGTGAATACCGAAATCAACTTCGACGGCATGCCCGTCGCGAGCGCGAATGCCGAGGCCGAAGGCCGCGGTTTCGAAATCCAGTACGCTTCCGCGGCCGACATCGCCCGCGTGGAAGTGCGCAAACTTCCGCTCCCGGAAGATAGCGCCAACAACATCGGCGGCTCCGTCAACTTGGTCCGCAAATCGGCCTTTGAACAGAGCAAGCGCCGCATCAGCTACCGCGTCGCGTTCATGAGCGACGGTGAAAAGCTGACCTTCGACAAGATGGACGGGCCGAAGGACCACCTCCGCGACCGCTGGCGCCCGAACTGGGAAATCGCCTGGATCGAACCCGTGAACAAGAACTTCGGCTTCGCGGTCACATTCGGTCAAAACGACACCCTGGTTAACACGCACTTCTCGCTGCCGCGCTGGAACCGCGGCAACGCGGCGGGCAACACGAGTGGCTTGGCTGCCCGCAACGCAGGCCAGACCTTCGACGTTCGTCCCAGCGTGTACTTCCCCAGCGAAAGCGCCCCGCTCAATCACAACGCTCCCAAAATGCAGGGTAAGGACTATGCGAGCGTGCGCCTCGACTGGCGCCCGCGCCGGGAGCTCACCATCGGTTTCGCCCTGGGCGCCACCCGTGGTTGGGTTCAGAATGCTGACGACATCCGCTACACCTGGAACTCGTTCCAGGGCGGCAGCGGCGACGTCGCCACCTTTGTGGGTGTCGATCCGAGCCGTGGCTTCAACGACTACACGACGGTCGGTCGCGTGAACGGCGCCGCCGCTTTCCACGACAGCCCTCTCTGGCGCGACGTCGAAACACCCACCATTTCCTCGCTGATCGATATCCGCTGGCGCAAAGGCAAGTGGACAGCCGGCGCGAAAGTATCGCACTCGGACAGCAAGTACACGTACAAGGACATGGAAAACGGGTTCTTCCGCAGTACGACGGTGTCGAACGTGGACGGCCTGATCAACATTCCGCAAACGGGTATCGGTGTGGGCACGGCGAATCCGATCCCTCTGATGATGACGATCACCGGCGGCGAAGCCTATTGGGCGCCCCGCAATATCACCACGAACACGACGGCCACCGGCCTCGCCAGCACGAACGCCGCCGACTACAACACGCCGATCGACTGGTCGCGGAACGCCAACATCCGCATCGGCGGCACGGGCGCCCGCCCGGGTCGCGCGAAAGACATCATCAGCGCAGCAAAGCTGTTCGTGAAACGCGATTTCTCGACGGTCAATCCGCTGTCGGTGCAGCTTGGCTTTGACGCTGTCGAACGTTTCCGCAGCCGCCGTTACGGTTCGCTCGCCTGGCGCTTCGTGGGCGCGGACGGCCTTCCGATGACCGCGGACGATTCCGGCACGCTGATCGCCGCGAATAACCTCAAGGCGCGCCGCGACTCGATCTACGATTATCCCGCGATCGAGCGCATCAGCATGCAGAAGATGTATGACCTCTATAAGTCGAATCCGAACTGGTTCCAGTTCGACGAAGAGCGTACGGCTCGCCTGAACATCACCCAGACGGCCGCCTACAAGCTCGAAGAAAAGACCATTGCGCCGTACATTCAAAGCGAGCTCGGACTGTTCCGCAATCGCCTCCGCCTCGCGGGTGGCGTTCGGTACGAAAAGACCACCGCGGAAGCGCGCGGCTTGAGGACGAACAACGCGAACGCGTACCTCAAATATGCTGACGGCACCACCGCCCGCATTCAGGACCGCGATGCGTTGGGCAATCTAACCGTGGTGAATCTGGGGACCACGACGAACGTGAATTACCAGCTCACCTCGCCCAACGTCGTGGCGGCCACACGGCCGACAGCGACCTCGAACGTGCCGGTCTTCAATGCGACCATCCAAGCCGCTGGCAATGCCCTGCGCGCCGCCGGTCGCACCACGGACACGAACACCAACCTGGGCCGCGGTACCATCGCGCATACCCAAGCCGTCTACACCGATCTCGGTGCAAGGGGCGAAGGCGAAAACGACAACTTCTTCCCCAGCCTGCACGCCAGCTTCGACGTGACGTCCAACATCGTGGTGCAGGGCGGTTACGCGAAGACACAGGCCAAGAACCGTTTCGAACGCACGGTCATTCCGAGCAACGAAATCATCGACACGCCGCAAGCCTCGGGCGCGCTGGGTCGCATTAACGTGCGCAATCCGGACTTGAAACCGTGGGAAGCGGACAACTTCGAACTCCGCACGTCGTATTACACCAAAAACGGCGGAAACTTCGGCCTGGGCGTTTATCGGAAGAAGATCCAAAACTACCAGATCCAGGACGAGTCGGAGCCCCTGTCGGCTGATGACATCGCCAACCAAGTGGCCCGCTTCGAGTCGGGCGCAACGGTCGCCCTCAACCCCGATTGGGACATCGGAGCGGAGCATCTCGGTTACGAAGTGAGCGTGTTTTACAACGAAGGCAGCGCCCAGTTGGACGGTGCCGAGTTGGAGTTCCGCCAAAGCCTCGACCCCTGGGTTCCGACCTGGGCGCGCGGCTTCGCGATTCGCGGCACCTCCGCTTATAACAACCTCAAGGGCCGCCCGGGTGGCGGCGACGTCAGCGGCATTCGCGACTGGCGCCACACCGCCGGTCTCGGCTATTCGCGTTCGCGGTTCTCGATCAACGTGAACTACAACATGAACGGCAGCCGCGTGAACAACATCGTAACCTCGAACGGGTTCAGCGCTGAGCAGCTCATCCTGCCGCAGCATATGTGGGACCTGAACGTGGAAGTGCGCATCGCCAAATGGGCGAACCTCTTCTTCGCCGGCCGCAACATCACGGACGAACGTTTCGTTCGTGAGAATCAGTACGCGGAAAGCCCGCAGTTCACCTGGCTGGACCAATCCAGCACTCAGGGCGTGACTTTCGCCGTCGGTATCTCCGGCAGCTTCTAATCCGCCTCAAAGCTTAGTCTCTCGCGCCGGCCCGTCACTGGGCCGGCGCTTTTTTTTGGGGAAAGCCGCGATGTCGACGGACGGTCCACCGTTTCGACCGGCTCAAGGTCCCGAGCTTGTCGAGGGCCCGCGCCTACCCTGCGATCCGCTTTGCTGAATGCTTATTGCTTGATCGGACGGAGTGATACCATTCGCGGGTCGACAGAACGTGTTGGCCCTCTTTTATCCTCCTCTGCTTTCAGCGGATTCCCGGATAGGTTCCAGCCTCCGTCGGCCGCGCGGCGCAAGCACCTACCGCTCCTTCCTCAACTCCTCAGCCCGCCGCAGCTCGCGCTGGGCTTCGGAAGCTTGTCCCAGCGCCTGCAGGGCTAGCCCAAGATTGTGATGGGCCGAGGGTGAAGCAGGTTCGAGGCGCACGGCTTCGCGCAGCTGGGTCACCGCATCCAGAGGACTGTGGGCCAGCAACAACGCAACGCCCCAGCTTTCGCGGAGCCGCGCATCGTCCGGCGTTCGCTTCACCGCGAGCGCATAAACCTCCGCGGCCTCCAGCGGTCGCTGTGCTGTCATCAAAAGGTCTCCCAGCAGTGCCTGCACGTCCGGCAGGCTCGGATCGAGTCTCGCTGCTTCCGTCAAATGGATCAGCGCCTCGGTCTCTCGATTGAAACGTGACAGCACCAAACCCAGATTCATATGGGCGTTCGCCAAGCGCGGATCCAGGCGAAGGGCGATTTCGTAGCTCGCCGCCGCCGCTGAAAACTGTCCGAGCTGGGCTTGGGCTAAACCGAGGTTGCTCCGAATTCCCGCATCGTTGGGGGACAGCTCTACTGCCTGCAGAAAAAATTCAACCGCCTCACCTGCTTTTCCCGCCGCCATCAGGGTTGCTCCCAGCATATCCAGGACTCGGGCGGAACGAGGATCGATCGCTCGGGCTTCGTGCAATACGGCGATTGCCTCGGCGGTTTGGCCCGTGCGTTGAAGAGCGAGCCCGAGGTCAGTGTACAAACGAGCACTCCGTTCGGTTTGAAGCGCGACACGGTAGTGCTCGATGGCTTCCGCATAGTCTCCGCGTTTCGACAACAGATTGGCGAGGTTTGCGCGTGCATCGAGGGAGTCCGACTTGGCCCGAATAGCTTCGCGGTAATAGTGAATCGCCCCCTCCGTATCCCCCGCGAGCCGGCGGAGGGTGCCTAGATTGTTGTAGGCCAGAAAACAGTTGGGATTCTGTTCGATCGTCGCGAGATAGAGGGTCGGTTCGTCCCGGTACTTCGCGGAAGAACGCCAGCTGAGGACGCCCAAGCCGGCGCACGCCAGCGCGACCGCCGTCTGGAAAACCCGGCGCTTTGCCCCCTGCGGAACTCTCGTCGTCAATCCAGCGATCCCCGCTCCCAACGCCGCGATGACCCCAATCGATGCGTGATACTGAAAGTGGTCGGCGACGTAGGAGAACGCGAAGGGATACACGTTGAAGAACCCCAAGGCAGGAAAGAGCGTGCCCACAAAAAAAAGCCATGCAGCGAGCGGCCCTCTACGGCGGCGCGCGATGCGCAGGAGGACGGCGGTCATAGCCACGGTCGCCACCGCAAAGGTCCACCACCCCGCCGCCTGGAGCTTCACGTCCCAGCGGGGATAAATGAACATCAGATCCGCCGGCCAGAGCAGCTTTTGAAGGTAAAACCATACGATCCGGCCAGCTAGGAGGCAGCGTTCGCCCAAGGACAGATCATAGGCGGCGCCGCTCGCGCCAATGAAGGTACGCTCGACCCAAACCGTGACCACTCCCGCCGCGATGCCCAGCGCAAACCAGGGCAACAAGGGAACCACCTCTCTCCGGAAGTCGATGCGGCCGTGTCGCCACCACAGCGCGACCACCAGCGCGGCGGGCAACGTAGCGGTGACCGTCTTGCTAAGCAGAGCGCAGACGAACAACGCCAGAGCCAAGGCATATCCTTCCGATGTCCGCCGCTCGTGGAAACGGAAGAAAGCAAGGCCCGCGGCAAGATAAAACACGAGAGACAGGGTATTCTTCTGTTCGGTGATCCACCCCACCGATTCCACATACACCGGGTGCACGGCAAACAGGACGCCGGCCCACCAGGCTCCGCGCAACCCCAGGCGCTGGAGCACGAGCACCAGAAGACAGGCGGCGGTCGCGTGCAAAAGCACGTTGACGAGGTGGTAGCCAAGAGGGGCGTCGCCCCAGAGCCGGTGTTCGATCCAAAAAAGACTGTGCAGAAGAGGATAATACTGCTGAGTCGCGCCGGGCTCGAACCAGATGCGGGGCAGCGCCTCGATCCCGCGCAGCTCCGCCTTCGTTAGGTGGGCCCGGTCATCCCAGATGAATTCGTGGTGCAACGTGCGCGAATACGTGGCGACGACGAGCAGGACGAGCAGGACGAACAACGCGCACGTGCGACGCCGCGCGAAGTCTGGCGAGTGGGGGTTGAACCGGGCGAAGTTCAATTTGGACGGCAAGCTGGCCAGTGCGCCGGGGGGCCACAAGCTGAAAGGAGGGGCCAGGCGAACGCGCGGCTTTGCAGCCGCGGAAAAGTGATCTAGTTTCCCGGCTGCCGCCACGCATGCCCGCCCCCGAACGAGCCTTGAATACCCCCCGCAACCAGATGGACCCCCCGTCCGGTGCGCCCCGGCCGGCTTGGCCGTACGTTGTCGTGCTCGTCGCCGCTGTTTTGGCGGCGTATTATCCCTCCCTCACCAGTGGCTTCGTCTGGGACGACAACGCCCACGTGACGGCACCCGATCTGCGTTCTCTCCACGGTCTTTGGCGCATCTGGTTCGAGCCGGGGGCGACTCAGCAACACTACCCCCTCCTCCACAGCCTGTTCTTGCTTGAATACCAATTGTGGGGAGACGCTCCCTTCGGCTACCACCTCGTCAATGTCCTTCTGCACGCTGCCGTGGCCGTACTTTTCGGACTCCTCCTGAGAAAACTCGCGATCCCTGGGGCGTGGTTTGCGGCGCTCGTTTTTGCCCTTCACCCCGTTTGCGTCGAATCCGTGGCTTGGGTGTCCGAACAAAAAAATACTCTCTCCGCGCTATTTTATCTGGCGGCCGCGCTCGTCTACTTGCGTTTCGATCGGAGCCGGCGCGGGTCGCTCTACGCGCTCGCCTTCGGTTTGTTTGGGCTGGCGCTGCTATCCAAAACCGTGACCGCATCGCTGCCGGCCGCGCTTCTGGTGGTGATTTGGTGGCAGCGAGGCAAGCTGGCCTGGCGTACCGATGTCGTGCCGCTGCTTCCGTGGTTTGCCCTCGCCGCGGCCGCTGGGCTGCTCACGGCATGGGTGGAAAAAACTCACATTGGAGCGGACGGCTCCGCTTTTGACCTCACTTTTTTGCAACGTCTGCTCCTCGCGGCGCGAGTTCCTTGGTTCTACCTAGGCAAGCTGCTCTGGCCCGCCGATCTGATGTTCATGTACCCGCGTTGGACAATCGATCCGACGCAGTGGCTCCAATGGCTGCCACTGCTCGCCTGGGCGGCGGTGCTCGCTGGCTGCTGGCATCTTCGCCTTCGAACCCGCGCTCCGCTCGCCGCATGTTTACTTTTCGGCGGAACGCTTTTTCCGGCCCTGGGCTTTTTCAACGTCTTCCCCTTTCAATATTCCTTCGTTGCCGACCATTTCCAGTACCTGGCAAGCCTGAGCGCGATCGCTCTGGTGTGCGAAGGGCTGGCGTCGATCGCGCCCCTTCCGTCGCGCGTCCGGCTGGCTGCGGGCTTGGCGGTGCTGGGAGCGCTCGGTTCGTCGAGCTGGAAGCACTGCCACGATTTTCGCGATTCCCCGACCCTCTGGCGCGCCACGTTGGCTAAAAACCCAGAGTCGTGGATGGCCCACAACAACCTGGGCCGCGACTTGCTGGCCCGGAAGGAGACGCAGGCCGAGGCAAAGGAACATTTCCGCCGGGCGCTGGAAGCGCGGCCCGACTACCCGGAGGCCCTCACGAACTACGGCCTTTCGCTGTATGAAGAAAGAAAATACGAGGAGGCCATTCCCTATCTCGAGAAGTCCGTGGCCCTGAAGCCAAAAATGTACCAGGCTCATAACAACCTTGCGATGGCATTGGCCAAGTCGGGACGGGTGGAGGAAGCCGTATCCTCGTTCCGCCGCGCGGCGGAGCTCAACCCGACGCAGCCCAACCTGCACGAGAATTGGGGCAAGGCATTGCAGCTACTGGGACGCAACGAAGAGGCCAACCGATGCTTCGCGGAAGCAGCGCGCCTCCGCGCGTTGAAATCCCGGGGGGCTTCCAAACCGTGACCGACTTATCCCCGCCGAACCCACACCCGCCTGCGCGTCCGGTGGAGCCGTCGCGACCCGCCGTCCTTTGGGGGGGCGCTGCGCTCATTGTCGCCCTCGCGCTGGCCGCCTACGCCAACAGTTTTTCGGGCGTTTTCGTCTACGACGACATTCCCGCGATCGTGGACAATCCGACCATTCGAACGCTGCGCGCGTCGCTCGCTCCCCCGGCAGACAGCGGGCTGCCCGTCTCGGGGCGTCCCCTGGTCAATTTATCGCTGGCCCTGAACTATCGATTCGGCGGTCTTCATCCGTGGGGCTACCATGCCTTCAATCTCGGGGTTCACCTCGCGGCCTCGCTCGTGCTTTTCGGGTTGATCCGGCGCGCGCTTCTCTCTCCGCCGCTGCGCGCCCACTGGAGTCCTCTGGCAACAAGCTTCGCCGGCGTCGCGAGCGCGATCTGGGCCGTACACCCGGTCCACACGGAGTCGGTCACCTACGTCGTCCAGCGGGCCGAGGCGATGGTTGGACTTTTCTATCTCCTCACCCTTTATTGCGTCGCACGGGCCACCGAGGAAAAAGCGAGCCCGCTCTGGCCGGCGGCTGCGGCGGCGAGTTGCGCGCTGGGAATGGCGACCAAGGAGGTCATGGTCTCGGCTCCGCTGCTCGCGCTCTTGTACGACCGCGCTTTTGGCGCCGGGACAATCCGGGAGGCGCTGCGCCGGCGCTGGAGATTGTATGCGGCGCTCGGAGCAACCTGGGGGATCCTGGTGTGGCTTGTCGCGCAAAGTGCCTCCCGCGGTGGCACGGCCGGATTCGGCACGGGCGTTCCGTGGTGGTCTTACCTCCTGACGCAAAGCGGCGCTATCCTGCTTTACCTGCGTTTGGCCTTCTGGCCCGCCCCTTTGGTTTTCGACTACGGGACTGACGTCGCGACGACGTTCTGGGCAGTGGCGGGTTCCTTCGCACTCGTCGCCACGCTCGCGGCCATTTCCTTGGTTGCCGCGGTCCGGCGGCCGGCGATTGGATTCGTGGCGTTGGCGTTCTTCGCCTTTTTGGCCCCGTCGTCCAGCATCGTTCCGGTGGCCTCCGAGGTGATGGCCGAGCATCGACTCTACCTGCCGCTCGCGTGTGTAGTCGTCGCCACGCTCTGCCTGTTCCAGCGGTGGGGCATTCGTGCGCATGCTGCTCTGTTCTTGGCCGTAATACCGCTGGCGTTCGCGACCGCGCATCGGAACCGGGACTACCATTCGGACTTGGCTCTCTGGCGCGATACCGTTCAAAAAGTACCCTCGAACCCGCGTGCTCTTTTCAATCTCGGTGAAATTCACGACCGCGAGGGCCGTCGTCCCGAGGCCATCGACTGTTACCGGCGCGCAATCCGCCTTCGGATAAACCTACCGAGCGCGCACACAAACCTCAGCCGCGCGTTCCTTGAAGAAGGTCAAGTCGAGGCGGCCACCGCGCATGCGCTGGAGGCGCTTCGCTTCAATCCCCAACTTGCCGAGGCCCATGGCAATCTGGCGAACGCGCGCGCGGCAGCTGGCGACGTCCGAGGTGCGCTCGGTCCGGCGGAGGAGGCAGTTCGGCTGAAACCGGAGAGCGTGGATTTAAGAAATAATCTCGGCGCCGTTCTTTCCCGGCTGTCCCGGCTGGCGGAAGCCGAAACGCAGTATCGCGCCTCGCTGCGACTCGAGCCGACGCGAGCCCAAACCCATTTCTACCTCGGCAACACGCTCGCCCGCAGCCAGCGCTGGGAAGAGGCCGCGCGGGCTTATGAAGAAGCTCTCAAGCTCAAACCCGACTTTCAGCCTGCGCGTGACAACCTGGCTCGAGTCAAGGCCGCGGCCTTGCGGTGACGGCTGCCGAGTCAACGACCTTCAAGCTTGGCGTTGCGGGATTGCAGAAAGTCGTGAAGTTCCTCGACGCCAAAATCGGCCAGGATTTCTCCGTGCCAATCGAGTGTGGGCGCCTTCGACTGCCCTGACTTTCTTTTCATCTCGTCGAAAGCGGCGCGGTCGCTCAGCACCTCTTTCTGCTCGTAGGCGATTTGATGTTCCTCGAAGTATTCGATTGCTTCCACGCAGTAGGGGCAACCTTGCTTCACATAGAGTATAGGCTTTTCGTCGTTCATAATCGTGATCGGGATCGTGCCACCGTGCAGTTGCGAAGCCGGCTGATTCTTCTCCTGTCCCGGCGACGAGCGCAAAGTTCCCGCCGCGACCGAAAACGTCAGGCCCACCCGCGCACGCCCCAACGCCCTGTCCGAGAGTTTCCGCCCTCCAGCAGAACGAGTTCAGAGCGATGCCTCCCGTCGTTCGATTGCCTGCGATTGGATAAGGCACCGCAGCCGCAACGCTGCCCTCGGCTTCTGCGTGTGCCCAGCCCCGCCGATCGTGCCTTGCAACATGAAAGGGATCCGCGCCGATTCGTTGCACGCTGCATTGGCGCGACGGTCAGCAGTACCCGTCACTCTTTCTTAATCGATTATTATACAATAACTTGTTACTTACGCCGCGTCTGGCACGCGCTCGGCATTAAGAAGATGGGCCCAAGCTGAGCCCGCAGGCACGACCACCGCGCGCCCGACAATGAATCTCCCCAACGACAAAATCCTGCCGCTCCTCTGCAACCTGTGCGCTGCTTGTGACGACAGCCAGCGGCAATTCCAGGCCGCAGCGGAAGGACTGAAGGACCCGACGCTGAGCCGACTCTTCCTCGAGTACGCGACCCAACGCGCCGAATTCCAGCGGGAACTTCACAGCAGAATTCGCAGCTTGGGTGGCCAGTCCACGTCGCTGGGATTTACGCTTGGCGCGCCCGAAAATGGGCGTCGCCAGAAGAGCACCCTCATCTCCGACGATATCCAGACCGTCTGCGCGGAATGCGAGCGCGGCGAACGAGCGGTGCTAAAAGCGTACCGGCAAGTGCTCCAGGAGAATATCGATCCTATTTCCCGTGGGTTGACGAGCCGTCACTACGTCGGCGTGCAGGCTGCCCACGACCGAATCAAACAATTGCGGCATACCGCGGTGCCATATCCCGGCCACGTGTAGTCGGCTGTGTCACAACCTTAACTCCGAAACGTCATGAAGCCAAAAATTAGCCCACACACCTCCCCGCGCACCGTCCCCACCGTCGAGGAAATTTCGCGACGCGCCTACGA
Source organism: uncultured Opitutaceae bacterium (assembly GCA_964546955.1). Lineage (GTDB taxonomy): Bacteria > Verrucomicrobiota > Verrucomicrobiia > Opitutales > Opitutaceae > CAZJLP01. The sequence goes on from CAZJLP010000007.1 coordinate 29,030, forward strand.
GATCTGGCAAGCTCGAGGCTGCCCTCAAGGGACCGACCTTCAAGACTGGCTCGAGGCTGAACGGCAGCTCTGCGAGTGCGGCACGTATGAGGATGCCCATGATCCGGCGATCACAGAAACGAATCGGAACGAACGTGGAGCACGCGACGCGAGTTTCGGCGGCACCTTCGAGGACGCGGCGAAACTCGCCACCAAAGTGGAGAAGCAGGTCAAAACGACCGCCCTACGTCCGGAGAGTCGCACGAGCAAAACGTCGCTGGATCTCTAGTTCCTGTTTCGAGAGGGCGCCCGGACCCAGGCCCGCCGAGTGAACTCAGAAGGGCAAGCGCGCGCAGCGCGCTTTTGCTTGCGCATCCGCCGCGCGTTCATCTTTGATGGTTTCTTCCGTAGCGGGAAACACAGCCCTGGCCCTCCCATGGACATCATTCACAATGCCTCAGCCCAGCGCCACGAAGTGACAATCGACGGCCAGCTGGCCGTCGTGGATCATCCTCGGCTGGAAGGTCGAATAGCCTTCACGCACACCTATGTTCCGGTGCCGTTGCGAGGAAAAGGCATTGCAGAGAAGTTGGTTCGAAGCGCGTTGACTTGGGCCCGCGGCGAGGGCGTGCGCATCTCCGCCGAATGTTCGTATGTAGCGCAGTTCATCCGTCGAAACCCCGAGTTTTCCGACCTGCTAGAACCATGAAGATTATTCCTGCACCGCACTCGTCCCCACCGCATAGCGTGCTTGTCACGGGCGGGACTGGCTATCTGGGGCGAGAGCTGATCCGGGCGTTGCTCTCTCGCGGTCACAACGTGCGCGCTCTCGTCCGTCCGGGATCGGAACAAAAGCTTCCGACCGGTGCCGAGCCGGTGCACGGAGACCCCCTCGACGCTGCCGCCATCGCGGCCGCTCTTCAGGGGGCCCACACGCTTGTTCACCTCGTTGGAGTGCCGAAGCCGAATCCGGCCAAGGCACGCCAATTTCGCGATATCGATTTCGCCTCCGTTCAAGCCGCGGCCGCCGCCGCCATGCAGTCCTTGCCGCAGCCGCACGTCGTATATGTGAGTGTCGCCCAGCCCGCGCCGGTAATGAAAGCCTACGTTGCCGCGCGGCAGGAAGGCGAAGCGGTTCTTCAAGCCAGCGGGGTGCCAGCCACGTTCGTCCGCCCATGGTACGTGCTCGGTCCCGGGCATCGGTGGCCGTGTTTTCTCCTCCCCATCTACGCTCTCTTGAAACGCATTCCGCTGACCCGGGATTGGGCAAGGCGGTTGGACTTCGTGACGCTGCGGCAGATGACCGCCGCGCTCGTGCACGCGGTCGAACACACGCCGCGTGGCGTTCGCGTGCTAGAGGTTCCCGAGATTCGGGCCTTTGCTTAAAGGGCTTCTGAAAAACTGGCGCCGAAAAGGTGGAGCATGCCGTCCCCGCCGGGCTGTTGGACTTTGATTACCGCGCAACGGCCCAATCGAGCCAACTTGTCGGGACGGCAAGTTCCACCTTTGTCGCACGCAGTTGGTTCTTTAAGGTCTTCTCCGACAAGACACGGAGAAATCACGGGGAACAGGAGCTCTCTAGGCCCGTAACCAGCCCGGGAGAACGAAAGGGGCCCCCGCCCGATAGCCAGGCTGCGGCGGGCCTATTATTGTGACGGCGGCTTCGGCTCTCGGGCGATCGCTGAAGGACCAACCACCGGGAAGGGGCACAAAACCCATTTACACTATGAAAACACTCCAAGTTGCAGAAGTCATCTCAGAGGGTGGCCGCGATGGCCGCGTCGAAACTGCCGATGGGCGCTTCAGCGCGGATTTTCGCGCAAACGGCGACAGCTCTGTCACGCCGGAGGATCTTTTCGCGGCGGCTTACGGTGCTTGCTTTCACAGCGCGATCCTGAGCCATGCCGAAAAGGGTCATTTCAAGCTTGAGGGCACCGCTGTGACTGCCCGCGTATCGCTGAATGAGAATCAACAAGGCGGCTACCAACTCGGGGTAGAACTGCGTGCCAGTTTGCCAGGGGTCAGCCGAAGCGACGCCGAACACCTTTTGCATCAAGCGCACCAGACCTGCCCATATTCGAAGGCCTTACGGGGGAATGTCCCCGTGGACCTGATTCTCGACTAGCGCGGTGGAACAAGCTGAGCGTAAACGCCCGCCCAAAAAAAAGCCGTCGGCGGCAGCAGGCTGGACAGCGCGGTTAGCTTGCCGGGACGGCAGGTTCCACTCTCTGACGCCGATCTTCGGACGTTTATATTCGTGGAGTCACCGAGCTCTTCGTGCCGTTACTCCTTCCCGTGCAGTTGACTTTCAAGCCGCTCGGCCTCGGCGCGAGACTGCTCGGTCGTCCTGCTCAGTTTCTCCGCGAGAGCGCGCACGTCCGGGTCTTTGGCCTCCGAAGCGGCTTCCTTGAACCACTCGTTCATTGTCTTTAACGACGCCTTCTGCGCGTCGACGAACTCACGATCGAAAACCTGACCGGGCTTTTCCAAAAGGTTCTCGAAGCGTCTTTCCCGGTCCGCTTTGGGCAAACCGAATTTCTTCGCCACGGCCAGGGCGTTCAATTCGCGGTCCCATTCCGCGTTTTCCTTCATCCTGCGTTCGGCGAAGGCTTTGACTGCCGGGTTTCGGGCCCGCGCGATCCCGAGTTTGGCGATTTTAACTTCTTCCGGCAGACGTTCCAATGTATCCGTTAGAAAACGACGATCCTTGCCGTCGAGACTCGACGCCGCCTGGCTGGATTCTCCGCTCGAGTTCGCGTAGCCCGGCGTGCTGCGGTGCTGATCCAGGGGCGGGTTGATATTAGGGTTCGCGGGATAATTGATCGGAGGCGACGCCTTCGGATCCTTCGCTGGATTGGGCGGAGGAGGACCCTTGGGCCCGTCAGGCTGCGCCCAGAGCGAGAGCGCGGACAAGCCGACCGCTCCGAAACCAATGACGCGGTGAAAAATCAAAGTGCGGGTATTCATATCCCAACCTAGCCTCGTCCGAATGCGTTCACCATCGGGCCGGCGCGGGTCCGCGGCCCCGGGGCGGCGTCCGACTCCCCTCCGCGCAATTTTCGACTCGCTCCGCACGCGCGGCCGGTGGCAGGTTTTCCCTCATGCCCCTGCTCGCGTTGCGCAAGGTTCATGGACAGCCCTCCTGGGTTTTCGCCTCAGATCGAGTCGAGGCGGCACTTACGAAGCTGGGGGGGCACCTCGGACCCGTCACATTCCGCCTTGGCCGGAGGCCGGTGCAACCCTTCTCCATCGCTCCCTGGGCCCAGGAAACGCTTCCGAAGGGTACGCTGTCACTTTTGCGCGCGCTTCGAGGCGATTTTTTCTGCTGCCCCTTCGGCGGAAACGGGACGGTCTGGCGCGGGGAACGACATCCGGTCCATGGGGAGACAGCGAATGCCAATTGGACTTTGGACGGTGTGAAAAAAACGGACCGCGACCTCACGCTTCGGACACGACTCGACTGCCGCGTCCGTAAATTGCGGGTCGAAAAACAGGTGACCCTCGTCAACGGGCAAACCGCGCTCTACCAGAGCCACATCCTGACCGGTGGTTCCGGACCAATCAATCTGGGTCATCACGCCATGTTGAAATTTCCCGAGCGCCCCGCCTCCGGCCGCATAAGCACGAGCCAATTTGTGTACGGCCAGGTATTCCCCGGACAGTTTGAATCCCCGGCGCAAGGCGGTTACAGCGGCCTCAAGGCCGGTGCGACGTTTCGCTCCCTCGAACGCGTGCCGCTGGCGGCGGGCGGGACGGCGGACCTGACAAACTTCCCGGCGCGCGAAGGATTCGAAGACTTGGTGCTGCTCGCGGCCGACCCCACGCTGCCTTTCGCCTGGACCGCGGTGGCGTTTCCGTCGGAGGGCTTCGTCTGGTTCGCGCTCCGCGACCCCCGCATACTGCGCCAGACGGTGCTCTGGCTTTCGAACGGAGGTCGGCATTACGCGCCATGGAACGGTCGCCACCGCGCTGTCATGGGCCTGGAGGACGTCACTAGCTATTTTCACTACGGTATCGCCGAATCCGCCCGGTCGAATCCTCTTACCCGAAAAGGCATCCCCACCACCGTCCCGCTCGATCCTAAGAGGCCCACCCGCATCGACTACATCATGGCGGTCGCGGCGATTCCGGCCACCTTCGACCGGGTCGCCACCATCGAACCCACCGTGAAGGGCGTCCAACTTCGTTCGGCCAACGGCAGGCGCGCGACCTGCGCCCTCGACTTGTCCTTCCTGCATTCGCGGTGACCTCGACCGGCCCTCGCACAGCCGCCGGAAGGCACCTCCATCTGCGGTTTCTGACCTGGCGGATAGGTTAAATTTTGCGTCAAATCGGACAAAACGTTTTCCTCGCGAGCACCGCGTCGAGGGCCAGCATTTGTCCTTATCTGTCGCGCCACCCAACCCCGCGTCGCCGACGCCTGACGATCCCGCGTGCAACCCAGCATCCCTCCGTCCTCACCAAACGCCCCCGGCGCTCCCACGGCGCAGGAACCGCCGGTGGCTGAACCGCGGACCGAGCGTATCGTTTCGGTCGATACTCTGCGCGGCCTCGTGATCGCGCTAATGATCTTTGTGAACGACGTGGCGGGCGTGTCCGGCGCTCCGGGCTGGCTCAAACACGTCAGCGCCAAGTTCGATGGGATGACCCTGCCGGACATCGTGTTTCCCGCCTTTCTTTTCCTCGCCGGCATGTCGATTCCCTTGGCGCTGGGCCGCGAAGGGGCTGCCGCGCCCTCGCGCACCCGGCGCTTCGGCAAAGTAGCAGGGCGAACCCTCGTCTTGCTCGTGATGGGGGTTCTGATGGTCAACATGGAAACGCACGATCCGTGGACAAACGGGGCCTGGGGGGTTTTTTGCTACCTCGGCTTGTTCCTGGCTTTCGCCGTGGTTCCCGCCCCGCCCGCCCCCGCCCGCCGCGGATTTCTGATTGCCCGCGCGGTCGGTGCCGTCGCGCTGATCGCTCTCGCGCTGGCGTATACGGACTCCAAGGGCCGGCACCTAGTCTTCGGCCCGCTCTTCGACTCCGCCGATTCGGTCTGGCTGCGCCATTCTTGGTGGGGAATCCTCGGCTTGATCGGCTGGGCCTACTTTGCGGCCGCCTCACTCTACCTCCTGATCGGCAGACGACGCGAATGGCTGCTGGGAGCCACCGTGCTGCTGATGCTGTCGTTTGTCGCGCAAGAGGCGAATTATGCCGGACGGCTCGACAGCCGCGCGTGGTTGAACTGGGCAGACGGCGGTCTCACCGCGATCCAAGGCGCGGTCGGTTGGGTCAACCAGCACGTGTCACTCGGCGAAGCCCTGGGCTCCCTCGCGTCGGTCGCCATGGCCGGGTGCTGCCTGGGGTCGATCCTCCTTCCGTCCAGCGGCATTTCGGCTCCGTCCGAACGCATGCGCTGGGCCGGACTCTTCGCCCTGGGACTCCTCCTCGGCGCGCTCCTCTTCGACGGCACCTACGGCATCAACAAGATCGGTGCCACACCTACCTGGTGCTGGCTTTGCGCCGCCCTGACAACGCTGGCCTGGATCCTTTTGTATTGGATGATGGATACACGAAACGTACGGCGTTGGAGCGGTTTTTTGCAGCCGGCCGGCGCGAATCCGCTCCTGGCGTATGTGCTGCATCCCTCCCTCTATCTGCTGACCGGAGTCGTTCTGCCGCCGCTGAACGCCCTCCTGGGGCTCAATCTCCGGCTCGATTTTTACAAGGAACGCTGGTTTGACAACGCCGGTCTGTCATTGGCGCTCAATCTGCTCGGTTGCGCGGGAATGGTTCTGGGGGTAATTTGGCTCACCGGCAGGATTGTTCGCCTCGGCTATCGTCTCAAAGCCTGATTTCCTGTTCCCTCATGAAACGCATCCTTCTCTTCCTGTTGTGCGCTCTGATCGTTTCAGCCTCCGCCCAAGAACCGGAAAAACCGAAAGCACCCGACGATTTCCGCCCCAACGACCTCCCGGTTCGAGCGTTGATGCTGTACGGAGTACCGGCTTCGTCGCTCGAGCCTTTCCTCGCGTTTGTCCGACACGATCTGAAACACGAAGGCATCACTCACCTCATATTTCAGATCGACTACAACTACGAGTACAAGACCCACCCGGAGCTTCGGGCCGATGGAGCATATACCGAGGCCCAAATCAAATCGCTCGTGGCCGCGTGCCGCGAGGCGGGAGTGAAACTCGTTCCTTTGCTCAACTGCCTCGGGCATCAGTCCTGGGCGGAAAAAACGCACAAGCTTCTCACGACCTACCCCCAGTTGGACGAGACCCCGAACCTCTACCCAGGCAATAAGGACATTTACTGCCGGAGCTATTGTCCGAACCACCCCGACGTCCACCGGATCGTCTTTGACCTCCTCGGCGAGGTGGCCGCGGCGTTCGAAGCCGATGCGCTTCATGTCGGCATGGACGAGGTGTTCTTGATCGGGGAGGACAATTGCCCGCGCTGCCAAGGCAGAGACAAAGCCGAACTGTTCGCTCAGGAAGTGCGAACGCTGCGCGATTTCCTGCACACGAAAGGCGTGAAGTTGTGGCTTTGGGGGGACCGCCTCCTCGATGGCCGCGCGACCGGTTTGGGCAAATGGGAAGGAAGTTTCAACAATACCCATCGGGCGATCGATCTCATCCCCAAGGACGTGGTGATTTGCGATTGGCACTACGACATTGCGTCCCCCACGGCCGCCTACCTCGCGCTCAAAGGGTTCGAGGTGATCAGCTGCTCGTGGAATAAGCCGCCGGTCGCGGCCGCCCAGGTGGACGACATGGTCGGACTGCGGACCAATAATCGGCAAAACAAGACGCTTCGCGGGCGATTTCTGGGAGTCATGTCCACAAACTGGGGCGGTTCGGATAAATTTGCGGAGAGATATAGACAGCTGAAAGCTTCCCCGGCCGAACCAACCAAGGATACCGCCTCCGCTGCAAACTTCATCCGCATGTGCGAACGGGTGCGGGAAGTCGCGGAGAAAAAGTAGCCCGAGTTATCACCCGCCGCCCTTCGTTCTGGACGCGCGGAAGGGACGCACGAGCGGTCCGCTCATGCCTTCGTCGCCCGCTCCAGTCGCTCGTAAGCCGCGACGACCTTGCCCGCTTTGATCTCTTTCATCGCGGCCTTGACCTCGCGGTTGAGCGCCTCCACCGCCCCCGCGCCATGCTTCGGAGGAGTTGATGTTCCGACTTCTCTCGCTGTCGTTTTCGGAGCAAATTCCAGCAATTGGGCGAGCTTTGCGGCAGCCTCGTCCGCTCTTCCCGGCGCTCTTGCGGCGGGACCCTGGTTGCGTCCAACGGGCTGGACGATCGCGGGTTTATGCTGAGTGCCGCGCCGGACCTGGCGGCTAAAAATCGAGCTGTTCTTTCCCCGATCCTTGGGCGCTTTTGGGCCGGGTACCTTTTCATAGTCAACACCAACGATGCGCCGGCCTTCGAAAGGCTTCAGTGGCCTGGGAAAAATCAGGAAAAGCGCGGGGCCATCCGAGTGAAAGCCAATGGTGCCATAATCCTTCTTGGTGCCGACGTTCGACTGATGAATCGTCATCACCTTGCCGGCCTTTACCGCACGCTGCAGCTCGCGATCGCGCGCGGGGTCCGACCAAGGCGTGTAGGTCTGGGGTACCCCGCTTCGCTCGACCACTGACGTGAAGCGCGCGGTTTTCATGAACCGGCCGCTCAGTCTCACTCCACCTTCGGTAGGTCGGCCTGCAATTCCACATCGTGAGGATGATTGCGCTTGTCCTTTCGCAGGCCATGGCGGCGCCGGAGCAGCGCATCCAGCTTTTGCTCCAGTTCATCCAGGAGAGAATAGGCTTCTTTGCCTTCGACCGTCGCGACAATATCCGGTCCGCCGATCTCAAGCTGGCCCGTGACCGTGTAATGGTGATCGCGCCCGAGGGTTTGGTCCTGATGCAGCCTTACGTGCGCGCGTACAATCCAGGGATTGTGCCTCAACAGGCGGCCAAATTTCTCGCGGATCGACGATTTGAGCGCCTCCGTAAGTTCAATATGGATACCCTGCATGATGATCTTTGATTCGGTGGTTTCGGGAGTGGTCATCCGTGGACAGACCGACACGGCAGAGAACCGTTTCCTTAAAAAACCCGAGCCGAAGGATAATTCGCCTGTTTCGTTCACGTGTCCGCACCGCATTCGCAAGTTGCACGAGCCCCGCAACTTAACAGGTTCAGTAACACCGCGTTTGTCAGCGCACCGGCCCAACCTACCCTCGGTCTGCAATACCCCCGGCCGAGGGCCATTCACACGGCCACCGACTTAACCCACCCCATGCAGCGCGCGGTTACGGCCGCACGTCGCTCACCCCAACACTGGTTAGTCATCGCATTATGAATCTGCTCAGAAAACTGCCCGCCTTCCTCGGGCTCACCGCTTCATTCGCCGTCGCGACAAGCGCCTTTGCCGCAACCGCCGCGCAGAAGCTCACGATCCAGAAGCTCACCTCGATTTTCGAGAACAGCACGACCACGCTGCAATATACCTATTGCGAAAACATCGGCGACGGCCGCGGCCTCACCTTCGGCTTTCCAGGGTTCTGCAGCGGTACCTACGACGGGACAATTTTTCTGAAGGAGTATCGGGCGCTCAATTCGAGCAACAAGTTGGTCAAATACATCCCGGCCTTCGAAAAGATCGACAAGATGCCACATCCAGGCGGAAAGACTGCGAACACCACAGGCCTGTCGAATTTCCCTAAGGACTTCAAGTCCTGCGGCAGCGACCCGCTTTTCAAACAAGCGCAGCACAACGTCGTGGACCGCATGTACTGGAATCCCTCACAGTCGACGGCGAACAGCCTCGGCCTCAAGTTCGCTTTGAGCCAGGGCCAGATGTACGATTCGTTCATCAATCACGGTGAGTCTGGCGCGAAAAGCATCATCAACAAGACGAACTCCCAAATGGGCGGCTCGCCCAAGTCAGGCGTCGATGAAAAGCAGTGGCTCTCGAAGTACCTCGCCAACCGGATGATCGTTCTCAAAGCCGATTCGACATGGGCGCAGGCCACCGACCGCGTAAAGGTGTACCAGACGCTCTTGAGCAACAACAACACCTCCCTCAAGACACCCTTTCCGGTCAAATGCTACGGCGACAGCTTCACCGTCAATTGAACGAGGCCGCTTTAAACGCCCGGCTCTAACCGCCAGGCACACAAAGCAATCCCTGCCGGGTCCATTGGACCCGGCTTTTTTGCGCCCACGCGCACCTACGATCGGCTTGCTAACCGCGGCCCGCGCTGACTTATTCGGACTCCTGTCCGAAAAAATTCCCCTCGTCCGATCCCATCTTTTATGCGCACTGCCTCATTGAGTTTCACCCTGGCCGCCGCCAGCATGATTTCGATTTTTAGTGCCGCCGACGCCCAGACCGCCTCGACTGCGACGACAGCCTCCAACCCGCCGACGCCAGGAGCCAAAGCGCCTCGCTTCCCCCGGGCTCCCGCCCCCGAACCCCGCTCTCTGCCTGGCAAGGGCCTCGCCCATCACGATTTCATCTACGCGGGCCAATGGGACACCCGCAATCCCGTCGAAACGATTTTCATGGTCAAGGGCGGGAAGGTCGTATGGACCCACACCATCCCGGATAAGGACATTCAGGGAGGAAAAACGGAAACAGCCGAATGGAGCGACCTCCACCGCCTTTCCAATGGCAATGTCCTGTACGCGCGGAAAACCGGAGCGACTGAGATCACTGAAGACAAACAGGTCGTCTGGAATTACGATGCGCCGCTGGGCACGGAGGTCCACAGCGCCCAGCCAATTGGCAACGACCATGTATTCGTCTGCCAAAACGGCCTTCCACCCAAAGTGATGCTGATCAACAAACGCACCGGGAAGGTTGAAATGGAGCACGAGCTCGAATATAAACGGCACGATGATCCGAAGGAAGCGCAGCGCAGCATCCACGGCCAGTTTCGCCGCGCCCGCATAACCCCGGAGGGGACCTACCTCATCGCCTACCTGAACCTGGGCAAGGTGGTCGAGTACGACAAAGAGTGGAAAGAAATCTGGTCGGTTCCCGCCCGCTCTGTCTTCAGTGCAGTCCGTCTCAAGAATGGCAATACGCTGATGGGCGGAAACCAGCACGGCTGGGTGCGCGAGGTGAACCGAAAAGGCGAAGTCGTTTGGGAGATCAACCGCGACGACCTTCCTGGCATCCCCATTTACTCGGTGCAAGAGGTGAACCGACTCGCCAACGGAAACACGCTGATCAGCAACTGGGGGGGCGGTCTCCTGGAGAAGGCTGACTGGGACAAAGTCGTGCAGGTGATCGAAGTGACGCCTGACAAAAAAGTCGTGTGGGCCCTTCACCAGTGGAAGGACCCCGACCTCGGGCCCTCGTCGATGATCCAGTTGTTGGACGAACCCGGCGCAGCCGAGAAAAACGAGCTTCAGCGCTAAGAGGCCAAGGAGGACCCCGAGCCATAGGGCGGAGGGAGCGTCGCTTTACGGCGCCCCGCCTCGTTGGCGCGACCCGACGCGACGTCGTCCAGCGACGCCCCTACGTCGCTCCGGTGGAATCACCATGCCTGCAGCGGGAATCGCGCTACGCACCGCTCCCACGCAGACCGGTCGAATGACCCATGTATATCTTTTTGGCCTACTTGCCCTTTTGTTGATCGCGACGGGATTCGTCGGCCTGGTTGGTGGAATCGTGGCCATCGTCTTCTGGGCTCTGGCCGGCCTCTGTCTGGCCGCAATGGTGAAAACCTATCCACGAAATCGCAAAGGCCCAAACTCGCCCACCCCTCGCTGATCTCTTTGCTTCTTACCGCAGTTGGCGCGGTCGATTCCTCGATTTCGCCGACCCTACTATGAGCCTGCGCGCTCCGCCCCGCCCCACACGTCTGCGCCCGCGACCCGGCTCCGGCGAATTGCCGCGCGGTCGCCGTCGCCATAATCCCAGTGGGATTCTCCCGCCGGACGACGCCGTCAAGACCGCCGTGAGCGCCGGCCTGCGCTATGTCAGCGACCAAAGCCCGGGAATTAAACGCGAGAAACGAGGAACGGGTTTCCGTTACCTTTCTGTCAACGGTAAAGCGGTCGCCGACGCACCCACGCTCGGCCGCATTAAACGCCTGGCCATTCCCCCCGCCTGGTCGGAAGTGTGGATCTGTCCCGAGGCGAACGGACATATTCAGGCGACCGGACGCGACCAGCGCCGAAGAAAACAGTACCGGTACCACCCGGACTGGCGAGCGGTGCGGGATGAATCGAAATATGAACGCATGATCGCCTTCGGCCGCGCGTTGCCGCGAATTCGGCGCGAAGTGAACCAGCACCTCCGCGAGCGAGGCCTGGGAAGAAACAAGGTTCTCGCCGCGATGGTCCGGCTGCTCGAAACCACGCTGATCCGCATCGGCAACGAAGAATATGCAAAGGCGAACCGTTCCTTTGGCTTGAGCACAATGCGCGATCGTCACGTCTCCATCGAGCGCAGCACGCTTCATTTCGAATTTCGCGGGAAAAGCGGCAAAAACCACGAGATCGATCTAAAAGATCCCCGGCTCGCAGAAATCGTGCGGCGCACTCAGGACCTGCCCGGACAGGATCTTTTCCAGTACTTGGACGACCAAGGGCAAACTCAGCGGGTGACCTCGGACGATGTGAACGCCTATCTACGCGAGATCGCCGGCTCGGAGTTTTCCGCCAAAGATTTTCGAACCTGGGCGGGCACGGTGCTCGCAGCCGTGGCTCTTCGCCAATTCGAACGCTTCGATACGAAGGCCCAGGCCAAGAAGAATCTGGTCGCTGCGATAGAAAACGTGGCCGAACGACTCGGCAATACGCCGGCCGTGTGTCGCAAATGCTATGTGCACCCCGTGATATTGGACAGCTACCTCGATGGCGTGACCGTTGAGACGCTGCAGCAGAAGGCGGAGAAGACGCTGCGATCCGACTTGCCTAAATTAACGCCGCAGGAAGCCGCGGTTCTAGCCTTTCTGCAGCAGCGGTTGAGCGCGCCCAAAAAGAAGGCATCCAAGGCAAAGCTCGCAAAGCTGCCGAAAGCTTGGCGCTAACGCGCTCGAACAAACTGCCGGGGACGGCAGGTTCCACCTTCTCGTCGGATGCGCGGCCTGCTACTTGGCCGAAAAACGGTAGACCGTGGTCGAAGTCAGCGTCTGACCGGGACGAAGAATCGTGCTGGGGAATTTCGGCTGGTTGGGGGAATCCGGGAAATGCTGTGTCTCGAGGCAAAAGCCGGAGCGATGTTCGTAAGGCTTGCCGCTCTTTCCAGTGAGGGTGCCGTCGAGAAAATTGCCGCAGTAAAACTGTACCCCGGGTTCGGTCGTCCACACCTCCATGACCCGCCCGCTTTGTGGCTCTCTCACGGTCACAGCATGTGCGAGCTTTCCTTCCGTATGGTTGAGCACCCAATTGTGATCGTAGCCTGCACCAAACTTAAGCTGCTCGTCGTCCGCGCCGATCCGTTCTCCGATTGCACGCTGTTTTCGGAAATCGAATGGGGTGCCTTCGACGGACTTGAGTTCACCCGTGGGGATCAATCCCTTGTCGACCGCGGTGATCCGGTCTGCGTCGATCATGATCTCGTGCTGAAGAATCGATCCGCTGCCTTCGCCCCGAAGATTGAAATAACTGTGATTCGTTACATTGACGGGCGTCGCCTTGTCGGCCGTCGCTTGGTACTCGATTTTTAGTTCGTCGGCGTTCGTGAGCCAATAGGTGACCGTAAGGGTCAGCGTGCCGGGATAGCCTTCTTCGCCGTCTTTGCTGACGTACTGAAGACGAAGTCCTTGGACGTCCCTTTCCGCGATCGGCTCCGCTGCCCACACCACTTTATCGAAACCGCGCTTCCCGCCGTGCAGGTGACAGGGCACCCCGCCCGGGGCGTTATTCGTGGCGAGCTGGTAAATCTTGCCATCGAGGGTGAATCGGCCGTGGGCGATGCGATTTCCATACCTTCCGACGATCGCGCCGAAATAGGGCGGGTCTTTCTGCAGATAGGCCGCCAGGTTGTCGAAACCCAGGACCACATCAGCCCGTTTGCCCTCGCGATCCGCGGCGAGAAGTCGCACCACGATCGCGCCGTAATTCATGATGTCGGCGCGGAAGCCGCGCGCATTCGTGAGACTGAAAAGGGAGATCTCCTTTCCGTCCGGCGTTTTTCCAAACGACTTAATTTCGATGGCAGGCGAGGCGGCAAAGAGTGAAGTGGCCACGGCGGTGAACAGAAAGAGGAATGAGAGTTTCATGGCGGGAAGAGAGGGCGCCGGACAAAATCGCTTATCGGCCGGCGCGGGCGGGGCCGCCGGTCCACCCAAAGCAAAAACTGCCGCGGTCGCCCGCGGCAGTTTCTGGCCAGCATGTTGGCCATGCTTCAATATGCTTCGGATAACAACGCGGACCAAACTCCGCGCAAAGAACAAGAGGCAGAGGGGGCTTTCGTCCGTCTCTGCCTCGCAACTTAGGCGGCGACCGGAGCGCCGATCTTCTTGGCCTTGAAGCGGCGGTAAGCCACTAGGCCGAGCAGCGCGGCAGCGCCGATCATACCGTACGTCGAGGGCTCAGGAACGGGCCCGAAAGGCAGACCCTGGGCATTGTAAAACTGCAGAGCCACACGAAAATCGCTATAATCACGGTTCGCACCGCGATCCAAGCGCCAGTCTTCCAACGTGACCAGATAGGTGGCAACGTCGGCATAAGCGCCGAGAGCCGGAACCCATGTGTTCACCATGATCGCACTTTGTGCCCAGAGCGCATTGCCGCCGTCCACGAAGGAGGAGCTCCCCGCTTGGTTGAAGAGGTTGTATACGCCGCCGAACTCGGTCGGGAGGGTAGCGTTCGTGTCCGTGAAACTTCCGCTGCCATTCAGCCAGAAGTCAAAAGTCGCAGCTTCGCCGATATCGAGACGGATGTCGGCAAACTGGCCGAACGATACGTTCGGAGCGCCGCCGAAGGCCTGGATATTGTTGAAGAGCGAGAATGAGCCGGGTCCCGCAGCGTTGCCGCTGTAGGAATAGCCGAAATCATTACGCCAGCCGGCCGTTTCGCCCACAAAAATGGCGCGAATTGTGCCGCCGCCCGTGTTGATGGCCGCGCGGTTGGATGCGGCCCCGGAGTTGGTGCCGTTGGCCCAGATAAGGCCAAGGTGGCTGTCGGGTGCCCCTTCTGGAATTGGATCCATGAAGGTGTCGCCCGCAACGCGGTAATTAGCCAATGTGGAGGGATTCTCCCAATGGGTAACACCGGCGTTGAGGCCGATATTCTGAACCGGAACGCCGTCCGTCGAGGACGGTGGCGGTACTGTGGCGAGTTGTGCGTGCGCGCTGGCCGCAAGGACCGCGAACACTGCAAGAGCGCTAACCGTTTTCATAGGATTGTGACTTGGGTTTTATTAAAGCGATGAGCTGTCGACGGCGGAAAGGATAGCGTGCCCCCCGCGCACCCGGTATCGGCCTTGAACTTGAACACTCTTCCGGAGCCCACTCTATTCGCGGCATACGGAAATTGCCCCACCCCCCATGGGGCCTGTAAGCTTCACGGTCGAAAATCGGTTGCAAGGCCCGGCGAAGCAGGCAGACTGAGATAGTCTTAATATCTTCGACGTTAGCGACTTAAGACTATAACTGTAGTCATAATTTGGCTACAGCGAGAGCTCGACCGCTCGGTGGATTTTATAGGCGCGGTCACCTGATCGGGGTTTCGGCTGCCTGTTGCATCCTGCAATCCACCGCGAACGATGCACGGTCGAGCCGTTGATTTCCCGGCTCCGAGATCGCCGCAGGGGGTCCGTCCGCACGTGGAACGAATCTACGACGTCTTGATCGTAGGCGGCGGACCTGCCGGTCTGAGCGGGGCCCTCGTGCTCGGGCGTTGCGGTCGGCGCGTATTGCTTTGCGACGACGGGAAGCCTCGAAACCAGAGGTCGACCGCAATGCATGGATTTCTCAGCCGCGATCAAATGCCGCCGGCCGAATTTCTTGGGCAATGCCGCCGTGAGCTCGCACTCTACCCCACTGTCACCTTAGCCGGCGCCGAAGTGGTGTCGGCCGTTCGGATCGAACAGGGATTCGAAGCGGCGTTGGCCTCTGGCCAAACGATCTTGGCCAAAAAGATCCTGATCGCAACCGGGTTGGTCGACGAACTACCGGAAATTCCCGGGCTCCGGGAAAAATGGGGGCGCAGCGTTTTTCCCTGTCCGTTTTGCGATGGCTGGGAGTTCCGTGACCAACCCATGGCTTTGCTGTGTTGCGGCGCACTGCTCTGCGATTTCGCGTTCGAATTGCTGACCTGGACGAAAAAACTGCACTTTCTGACCCATGGTTCAAAGGGGCCTTCGGACGATGCGGTGCAAAGGTTGGAACGTATGCATATTTCCATTCGCACGGAGCCCGTGACATCCCTGGAGGGACCGGCTGGCAAGCTGCGGTACATTCGTTTTGCGGACGGCGCGGCCATCGAGTGCCGCGCGCTTTTCCTCGCGACAAGCCAGCGGCAGCGCTCCGAACTCGCCAGCCAGCTGGGGTGCGCTCCTCTGACTCCTGATCGGACGGTCCCGACCGACGATCTGCAACACACGAGAAGTCGCGGCGTGTTTGTCGCAGGGAACGCCGCCGAAGGCCTTCAAGTGGCCATCCTGGCTGCAGCGGAAGGATTCAAAGCCGCATACGCGATCAACGACGAGTTGATTCAAGATATCCTCTTACAGGCCGACGTCCCCGCGTCGGCGGAGCCCTAGCGCCTGCAGGTCAAGACGTTGGCTCGGGGCTACGCGCGAGCCAGCGGAGTAATGGCGCGGTCACTACAGCGGCCGTTGTTCCGGCGCTGCGCGTAACACTTAACAATTATCGGCTTACCACAGAAAAAATTGTTCGACTCGGTCTCCGCCTTCGCACCCGATCACATCTTGTGAGTGCCACGATCGAATTTATCCACGAATACCTCGAACAGGAAAAGATTACCCAATCGGCATACTCGGAAGCGTGCGGAATGGCTGCATCCAATCTGAGCTCGATTCTCAGCTACGACATCATGGTCGGGCACGAGAACATCCATAAGCTCCTCCGGGGGTTGAATAACCGGGAGGCGCGGCTGCGCATGGTAGCCGCCTATTTGCGCGATTCGGTGCCGAAGGAATTTTCCAACAACGTCGTCGTCCATGTCGGCGACCAGAACGAACTCATGCAGGGATTGGTGGCCGAGTCCGGTCCGACTGACACCGCCGCGGCGGCCGCCCTCGCCGCCTTCCACGAACTGCCTTCACCGAAGTTGAAGGACTCGACCGTCACCTTCCTTCGCAGCCTCCGCGACGATGCTGAGCTGCGCGACATTTTCACGCGCCTGATCGCGTATCTCGGCAAGTCCGACCCGGCCCACAAAGACGCCGCACCCAAAAAGCCGACGAAGAAGAGCGACAAGTACTGAGATCCGGACGGCGGGGCGGTCGGGAGCCGCGCCGTGCTCGCGCCCGAACCCTCCCTCCGAAACTCAGCTTCAGCTCGCCCCCGACCCGGAGTCAGCGCGTTGCTTTTGCTCGAGAGAGGAAACCACGTCTTTGAAGCGTAGCTGGTTGCTTTCAGAGGCCTCCATCAGCGCTTGGTGAGCGGATAGAATGAGCTCAGAGCAGGCTTCCCTCGTTTCGTTCGGGGCGATCAAGATTTCGCGATCGGTCGTTTCAGCTGGAGCATGGCTGATGGCAAACCGCTCGAGGACTCCCATGTCATGCAGCTGGCTAATTACCCGGCTGCCGGGTTGATGAAGCACAGCCTCGTTCGACAGCTGGAACAGCAAGCCCAGGACGGTCGAATCCATCGCCTCGCATTCCGAAAGGTCGACCTGGAGGCGTTCGGCGCCCTCGGTCTTGGCCAGGCGTGTAATCTCCCGCAGCGTGGGCGCCACTTGCCAGGTGATCACGCCGGTGAAACGCACGACGCACGTCTTTCCGCGCCAGCCCGCTCGCACTCTGCCCCTCGCATCGGACCGCACCCGCTGTAGTTTTCGCGGCAATACCGTCTTGACCGATTCGGGAGCGCTGCCGTCGCTCGGGGCGGCCAATTCCTCGGCCGCAGGCGCGCGACGCGACGCCACGATGAAGGTAATGTCGTCGGCCGGAGAGAAACCCTCTAGGTAATTCTGCATCGCCCGCTCCAAGGCCGAACCCATTTCCTTCGCCGGCCGTGCATACTGGCCGGCCAGCAATTCCTTCAGCCGCTCGATCGAAAAATCCTGGCCCGTCGGATTCGCGGTCTCGGTCACCCCGTCCGAGTAAAAGACGAGGGACTCTCCCACCGCGAGTCGCACCTCGACGGTCGAGAACGTGTTCGGCAATTTTGCGCCCAGGATCGGGCCGGACACCGCCACCGCCTCCACCGGACCCTGCGCCGAAACCTTCAATGGTGCGGGATGGGCCGCGGAGGCCACTTGCGCGCGCCCCGACGCCGGATCCATCACGGCATAGACCATTGTCATCAAAATGGGCGGATCGAACGCCTCCTCCGACAAAGCGTCGTTCAAATGAGCTAGCACCTTGTCGGGCGCCGCGAGAAAGCTGGCGCTATCCTCTCTGCGCTGAAGAGCTCGCATGAGTTCGCGGAATGTCACGGTGATCATCGCCGCGCTGACGCCGTGGCCCGCGACATCGACCAAATACAGCGCGATGCGGCCGTGGTTCAGGTTGATCGCACCGAAAAAATCGCCCCCGAGCTGCTCGCACGGTCCGAAATAGCCGAAGAGATCCAATTCGGGAATGTGGGGAAAGGCTTTTGGCAGAAATTTCAGCTGCACTCGCTGTGCCTTGAGCAAATCGGCCTCCAGCGCTTCCTCCTGCTGTCGCATTTGCCCGAAGGCCTCGTGCAGCCGCAGCAGGCTAAACTCCAATTTCGCGTTTTGGCGCCGCAAACTTTCCAGCAGCGCGTCGCGCTCGCGCACGAGCCGATTCGCCTCACCCGCCCGATCGATCAGCATCGTGAAGGCGCCGAGGTCGGGGATCGGCTTATCCACAAAATCGAATACCCCGGTCTTCAAGGCCGAAATAATGTCCCTGCGCGTCCCGACTCCCGACATCAGAATACAGGTCATTTGGGGCTGCAGCAGCTTCACCCGCTTGATCAGCTCGATGCCGTCCATTCCCGGCATGGAGATATCGGTCAACATGATATCGAAGATCCTGTCCTCCACCAAACGCAGCGCGACCGTCGCGTTTGGCGCGACTTGGCAGTCGTCTTTCCGTTGACGGAAGAAATCGAGCATGACGCGCAAGATGAGCTCGTCGTCGTCCACCACCAGCACGCGTAGATCAGCCATAGGGGAGAAGATTGAGGGTTTGCGCGCGCCCCGCCCCGGACGCGCAGAAAGTGAAAGGCAAGTGATGCAGCCTGGACGCGGGCGCAAGCGGTTCGCGGGGAAAAAACTCCGCTGTGCGGGCCGCCGAGGCCATGGCCGTGCTCATGAGGTTAAAGCTGCGACCGGATCGTGCCGCACAGAGTGTCGATCCACTTTTGGACGGTGGGCCGATTCTCGAATTCCTGCCGAGTGAGCGGCTTGGAATGCTGGAGATCGTCGCCAAAACTTCGAAGCGCTTCCCGTACCCCCACGCGGTCGAGAATATTCACGTTCATCTCGTCGTTGATGGCAAAAGATCGATTGTCGAAATTCACGGAACCGATCGTCACAAACGCATCGTCCACGATCATGACTTTGCAGTGATACATCGCGGGCTGGTACTGATAGAATTCGACCCCCGCCTCGAGCAACCGCCCCCAGCGGGAACGCGAAGCGGCGCGCCCGATCCGAGAATCGTTGATCGCCGGCACGATCACCTGCACCTGGACCCCGCGCTTCCGCGCCGCGACCAACATATCGATCGCCAGGTCATCGGGGACAAAATACGCGTGCGAAATGCGGATGGATTTCCGGGCCGCGGCGATGGCCAGGAGGTAGGAAATGCGCGCGTTCTCGGGATCCTCATTGGGTCCGCTCTTGTAACATTGGACTTTGCTCTTTCCGACGGGCGAAACGTTCGGACAATAATCGGGCCCGGTCAGCAGGCGCCCCGTGGTTTGCAGCCAGTTGGTCGCGAACACCGCTTGCAGCTGTCGGACCGCCGGGCCTTCCACTCTGACTTGAGTCTCTCTCCACACTTTTGGGGACTCCGCGTTACCCAGCCACTTGTCGTCAATGCACATTCCACCCGTGAACCCCACTCCGCCGTCGATCACGAGAATCTTGCGATGAGTGCGATGATTGATGTTCGGCTTGATCTCGTACCAATGCTCGCGTCCGTACTTGAGCATCTCCACGCCCGCCGCCCTCAATCGCTCCCAATCCTCCTTCTTGAGCTTTAAAGTGCCCATTCCGTCGGCGAGGATATGCACCTTCACTCCGGCCTTTGCGCGCTCGGTCAACGCCGCGACGAACTCGTCGCTGATTTTTCCGGAAGACCAGATGTACGTTTCGAGCGTGATGGTACGGCGGGCCTTTTTGATCGCGTCGAGCATCTCTGGGAAGAACTGGTCGCCATTCACCAACATCTTCACCGCATTCCCTTCCAGGAACTCCGCCCCCAACAATGGGCCGAGCGTTTCGGCGAAAACCGCGTCTTCGACGCCGTGTCCAAGATGGACGGACTCCCGCAGAATCTTCGCCGTGGTGATCCAGAAGTATCCACCGACGATCGCGATGATGATGGGGACAAACCAGACCCAAAAGGGCCGGTTCCGCCGCAGACGGCCTCGCTTCTCATCTGCTGGCCCTGAGCGTCGCGGTTTTACGGTTTGAGAAAACGTGCCCATGGAAGTACCCCGACCTAATCAGGGTGAACGACGCGACGGACCGTTTTGCGGTCGGACGGTTCCCGGAGCGGGCGGCGGCCGCACCGCCTCCGCCTTTGGCTGTCGGACCTCTGTCTCGTGCCCCCTCAGCCTCCCACGTCCGAGAGAAGAGCTTTGGCTCCCCTTTCACCCCCCTCACGAGGGCCGTCGCGTTTTGGTCGCCGCGCGGTCGCGGCCGCTATTGCCGCTGTTGCAATCTGCCTCGTCCTCACGGGTTTTTTCTACATCGACATCGACTGGCAGGCGTTGCAGCGCCTCCTGCTAGCCCTGGATCCGATCGCCTGCATCGCCATCATGGCTCTGCTTCCCGTCGCGGGGTTTTCGATCGGGATAGTGTACTTGGTGGCGGGAGCAAAATTCGGTCCGGCCATGGGCGGACTGGTCATCGCGGGCGCGACCGCTTGTCACCTCGTTCTAACCCATATGATCGCTCGGGGATTCCTCCGGGAACGGCTGGTGCGCTGGTTCTCCCGTTCGAAACACCGCTTGCCTGAGATCCCCGCCTCGGAGGAGAAGGCCATCTCCGCGCTGGCCGCTCTCGTGCCGGGTCTACCGTATTTTGCCCGCAACTACCTGCTCGCGCTCAGCGGTGTGCCTTTGCGCATCTATTTTTGGATCTGCCTGCCGATCTACGTGGCGCGCTCGTACATCACGATCTTGCTGGGCGACCTAACCAGCGATCCGAGTGGCACACGCCTGGGCTGGCTGATCGGTGTTTATCTGCTGAAGCTCGCGATTTGCGGAATTCTTATTCGGTGGCTGCTCAAACGTCATGCCGGCAAGGATGGAGACCCGCCAGCGCCCGGTGCTTGACAGGGCGGGGAGAAATTCCTTTCCTCCTGCTTCGTCAATGATTCCCGCCGCCCATAACGCCTTGCCTAACGCCCTCGGAATTTCCTCCGCGGTCTCCGTCGTCGCATCCGTTATGAACGCACCGCGAGGAAGCTGACGCACGTCACTTTGCCCCTCCGGTGCCAACCGGAGGGGCTTTTTTTTGGCCTGTCCGGAAGATGCTTGGAGTGGGCGCAACGCAACTCAACCCGCCACGTCCATGTATAGTCCTATTCGTCCTCACCGCATCGCCACTCCGCGCGACGCCCTGTTCTGCGAACGTACGCTCCTCCCGGCCTGTCGCCCGGACGACAACCGTGCTCCGGCTCATGATTTCCTCGTGCTGAACTACCGGCCCGATCTCACCGAAGCGTCGACAGACGACGATCAAACCACGTACACGATCGACTTGCCCTAGTACCCGTTGACCGAAGCCTGCATCGAGAGGGCTGGGGCCGAATGGCGCTCACGGTTCGCCGCGAAGCTCTCGAGCAAATTCGCGAGGTCGCTTGGCGACGCAGCCATGCCGTCGGGCTTGGCCGCGCGAAGCATTTCGATCGCGTCGAATCCCCATGTCACCGCAAAGATGGGCAGACCGATCTTGCGGCAGGCTTCCACGTCGCGCACTTCGTCCGCCATGTACACCACCTCGTCGCAGTGGAGCCGGTGGCGACGAAGAAATTTCTGCAAACCCACGTGCTTGCCGAAGAAATTTCGCTCGCACGAGACCGTTTGGAAAAGGTCGATGTCGTGCCGCTCGATGAACTTTCGAATATTGCTTACCGCGTTCGAGGAAAGAATGTGCAGGTGATAACCCGCGGCCACGAGCTGTCGCAACGCGCTTGGAATCTGCTCAAAGGGCTGGAGAGCTTCCATCAGGCGTTCGTAACGCTGCCGCGCTTCGATCGCCAGGAGCGGAACGCGCAGCATGGGAATTCCCAGGCGGCGGCAGCGTTCGACATAGGCGAGCGTCTTGATTTCGGCCACCTCGTGGCGCGCCAGCCGGGTATACCCGTATTTCGCCGCCATCTCGTTAAATAGTTGAAAACAAATCTCCTCGGAATCGGCCAGGGTGCCGTCGAAGTCGAATACGAGGTGATTGATCATGGCGCCCTAGACAATTGAACGGCCTGCCGGCTCCCGGCAATACCCGTTCTAGCGACCTTGAAGGATCTCTCCTTGCCTCCCCGTCTACGCAAGCGCATCAAGGAATCAAATGTCGCGCCGGCCGCTTTCCCTTGCAAAATCCCTGCTGCTCTTTGGCGCGGTGTGGCTGGGAGGCATCAGCCTCCTGCACGGCTGGTTAAACCTCCAGTGGTTCGAACCGAGTAAGGCGGGGGCTCGGGAATACGAGAAATTCCGGGTCGGGTTTTTGCCAGTCACGTGTCATTTGACCTGCCCCGTGACCGACTTCATCAACAAGCAGCTGGAGGGAGAGGGCATTTTCGAGCCCAAACGCTTCAGCGGCTGGCCCGAATTGAAGGAAGCGTTCCTCTCCGGACAGACAAAAGCGACCTTCATTCTCGCACCCATGGCAATGGCGCTTCGCGAGCAGGGCGTGAAAATCAAAATTGTCTACCTTGGACATCGAGACGGTTCAGCGGTGATGGTGCACAAAGACTCCAAAATCTTTCGCATGCAGGATCTGCGGGGCAAACGCGTGGCCGTCCCCAATCGCTATTCCAATCAAAGGTTGTTGGTATTTCGCGCGCTCAAGCAGGCGGGAATGACGGTGGACGACATCAAGCTGGTGGAGATGCCGCCACCCGACATGCCAGCAGCGCTTTTCTCGAAAGCGGTCGACGCCATTTCGAGCGGGGAGCCTTTCATGGGTCAAACGGAGCTCGATGGATATGGGCGCGTTCTCTGGCTGACAAAAGACGTGTGGCCCAACTTCATTTCGTGCGTCCTTGCGGTGAGCGAGGACGTGATCGAACACGAACGCGGCGCCGTGCAGGAACTGGTGGATGGGATCGCCCGCAGCGGAAAGTGGCTGGACCAGACGCCGGAGCACCGCACGCAAGCCTCCGAGTTCGTGAGTAAGAACTACTACAATCAGCACCCCCGTCTACTCGCCTTCGTCCTGAGCAAGCCGCCCGACCGCGTGAAATACACCGATCTCGTCCCCTTGCGAAAGGATTTCGAGGAAATCGAAGCACTGGCGAGAGAATCGGGCATTCTCAACGGCCAGGTCAGTTTTGACGACTACGTCGATCCCTCCTTTGCGCGCAAGGCCGACGCTTTGCCCGCCTACCGGTTCGAAGCCTCCAAATGAATCAGGCGTCTTCCGAAACCAAGCTACCCAAGGTTGCCCCGCTCGCACCTGTCGCCCCCCGCCTGCGGTCCACTCCAACTCCAGCCAAACCGGCAGAAAATGGCTGGGGCCGCATCGTGCGCCCCGGCATCGTCGCCGTCCTCTTTCTTGCCGGCTGGGATTTGAGCGTGCGCTTTTCCGGCAGCGATCTCTTTCCCAAACCGCTGGAGGTACTACACGGACTGCGCGAGCTCGCGCTCAAGGGATTGCTCGTGAAGTACATTGTGGCATCGCTCTTCCGGGTATCCTGCGGCTTTGGCCTCGCGGTCTTGGTGGGGGTTCCCGCCGGCTTGGTCCTCGGCTGGTACAAATCCGCTTTCGAAGCCTTCAACCCGTTCATTCAGGTCTTCCGTCCCATTTCGCCCATTGCCTGGATCCCGGTCGCCATCCTGTGGTTCCATCTCTCGGACGCGGCGCCCATTTTTCTCATTTTCCTGGCCAGCGTATTCCCGATCACGGTGTCGGCAATTTCAGCGGTCCAGAACATGCAGCCGGTTTACCTGCGCGCGGCTCAAAATTTTGGCCTTCGCCGCAGCGAGCTTTTCCGGCAGGTGATTTTTCGCGCGTGTTTGCCTCAGATCATCACGGGGATCCGCATTGCCCTGGGCGTCGCGTGGCTCGTGGTCGTCGCCGCCGAGATGATCGCGGTCGATAGCGGACTCGGCTACCTCATCATCGACGCCCGCAACGCCGGCAAGCGATACGATCTCGTCGTCGCGGGGATGTTTTTGATTGGGGTGATCGGGTTGATGCTCGATGTGCTCGTGCGCCGGCTCGAAACGTTCGATGAGACACGCTGGGGGTACGCGAACCGCCGATGAATAGCCCCATCATTTCATTCCGCGGCGTCTGGATGAGCTTCCCCGGTAAAGGGCACTCGCAGGACGTTCATGTCCTTGAGTCGATCAACGCCGACATTTTTCGCGGGGAATTTGTCTGCATCGTGGGACCCAGCGGTTGCGGAAAATCCACCCTGCTCAATATCGTCGGCGGTTTCGTCCAGGCCACTTCTGGCGAGGCGGTGGTGGAAGGCCAGCCGGTGCGCGGTCCCGATCCGCGGCGAATTTTTGTTTTTCAGGAGAATGGCGTCTTTCCGTGGCTTACGGTCCGCGAAAACATCGGATTCGGGCTCCAGCGCCGCCCCGCCCCCCAGCGGGACGAAACGGTGCGTTACTACACGGAAATGGTCGGACTGACGGGGTTCGAGAACGCGTACCCCCGCGAACTTTCCGGGGGAATGCGTCAACGGGTCGAGATCGCCCGCGCCTTGGCGGCAAACCCGGATGTCATTTACATGGATGAGCCGTTTGGCGCGCTCGATTTCATCACACGGCTGAAGATGCGCGCCGATCTCGTTCGAATCTGGCAGGCGGAAAAGAAAACCATCCTGTTCGTCACTCACGACATCGAGGAGGCGGTTCAACTCGCCGACCGGATTCTCGTCATGAGCAAACGTCCCGCGACGATTCAAGAGGATGTCCGTGTCGACCTCCCCCGGCCCCGCGACCTCGATTCGCCGGGCTACCTGGAAAAGCGAGATCATATCTTTCACGCCATGGGCATGAGCTTGCGCGTCGGGGAAGTCGCGCCGACAAATCGAGAGTAGAAAGGAGCGGAGAACGTGGTGGAACTGCCGTCCCGGCAGGTTGGCTCGGGTTCTACTGAGGCGTTGGCCGGGCAATCGCGACCATAGCCCGCCGGGGACGGCGGGCTCCACCTTCTGGCGTCAGTCTCGTTTGTGATTCCACCTCCCTTACCCCAATAACGCCAGAGGCCCGGCGCTTTTTTGCTTCAACTGATCCAAGCGGCACTGCGCAGGCCTCTTGTCCGGACGCCAGCGCACGAGCCGGGTCCCATGGCGAAAACGATCGGCCGTGACATGATCGAAGCCCACTTCGACCACGAGCTTCGGTTTCAGGGGCTGCCACTGCGCGGATCGTTCCGTGCTCCATCGACTCGGACCCCCGGGTGCGCGTCCCGTGAAACCCGGCGGCGCAACCAATGCTTCCAACTTCCGGGTGAGCGCTATCTTGTCGGCATTCTTCAGCCCGGAACAAAACCCGACGTGGTGCAGCAACCCGTCCTCGTCGTACAAGCCCAGCAACAAGGACCCCACCACCTTCTTTTTCTCGGCATAGCGGAATCCGCCCACCACACAATCGGCAGTGCGCGCCAGTTTGATCTTCTGCATCGCGGTGCGCTCTCCCGCACGATACTCCGCCATCACATCCTTTGCCACGATTCCGTCCAGACTGCGCCCTACCCCACCTAGCCATTTCTTCGCCGTGGCATAGCTGCTCGTCACCGGAGAAAGCCGCAGCGACGAACCTCTGAAATACTTGCGCGCAAACTCCTCGAGGAGAGCGCGCCGGTCTTTCAGCGGCCGCTCCAATAGAGGCTTGCCGTTTTCGTCGCCGATAAGATCAAAGACCACGAGCCACGCCGGCGTGGCTGCCGCCAGCTTCCGCACGCGGCTCTCCGCCGGATGCAACCGCTGCAAAAGATCATCAAACGAGAGATGGCGGCCCGCGGGAACCACCAATTCCCCATCCAGAACGAAGCGTCTGGCCTTCAGCGCGCGCAACGCGTCCACGATTTCCGGGAAATAACGGCCAAGAGGCTGGCCCGCTTTCGATCGCAATTCCACCGCATCGCCATCCCGATAAGCGAGGCAGCGGAAGCCATCCCACTTGGGTTCGTAGTGCCAGGCGGGACCGCGGGGAATTTCTTCAACCGATGCCGCCTCCATAGGCGCGAGGTTCAACGGAATCGCGAAGGCCATTCCGGCTGGGACCGCTAAGTCGCCCACCCGTTCGCCGTATAGGTCCGGAGACGAGCGCAGTAAACCGCGCCGGAGATAGCAAGGTGGAGGCAAATCACGACGGCGGGCAGCGCTCAGAGTGCAACCGCCGCCCAGCTGGGCAGATCGATCTTCCGTCCGCGCACATGATCCTCGAGGAGCCGTTCGAGCCAGACGCGCGAGCATTTGATCGCCGTGACTTGCAGCGATTTGGTCTCGCCGTGATTTTGAATCACGTAGTTTTCCACGTCGATGGTGATCGGCACCGGTTCTCCATCCAGAAGACACACCGCCCGCATCCTATGCTGCCGCGAGTCGATCCGCAGCTCCTCCACTTTGCCATAGCGGGCGATCAATCCGTTTAGGTAGCGACGCGCCGCTTCGCTGGCCAAGGCGTCTTTGGCTGCTTTGAACATGGGAATGAGCGTCCGAATTGACATCGTACAGGCAAGATCGATTCAGAACCATCGACCGGCGCGATAAAAAGTCGAATGATCCAGCAATGAAACCGCTGGTGCAGTATGCATCGAGTCGGAGTGCGGCCCGATGAAGTCGTCCGCCGGCTCTCTGTGAACCGCCCCGCGGAAGGGCGGTCAAAATCCCGTCGCAAGGCGACTTTGCCATCCCGTCGATTTCTCGCCAGCACGCCCAACCCATGAAACTTTCCTCCACCCACCTCAAACGTTATAAAGAAATCGCGTCGATCTTCTGGCGCTACGGACGTTCGGATCTGGTTAAACAGATGGATGTGCTGGACGGCGGCTTCGAGGAGCCGAAAGGCAATGGGAACGGAAAAGGCACGTCTCCCGAACAGCTGGCGGCGGATCTCGAGGCCATGGGCCCCACCTACGTCAAACTCGGCCAAGTCTTGGCCAGTCGCCCCGACCTCTTACCTGAGGCGTACATTAAATCGCTCGCCCGTCTGCAGGACCGCGTGAAGCCCTTCTCTTACGCCGAGGTAGAGCAGATTGTGACGTCGGAACTGGGCGTGCGCATGTCCAAGGCGTTTGCCCATTTCGACGACCAGCCACTCGCCGCCGCTTCCCTCGGGCAGGTTCACGCGGCCACATTGCGCGATGGCCGCCAGGTCGTGGTCAAGATCCAGCGCCCCGATATTCGCCGCCAAATCGCGGAAGATTTCGACGTGCTCGAGCAGATCGCCGCCATGCTGGACAGCCACACGGATTTCGGAAAGCGGTATCGGTTCAGCAGCGTGATGGAAGAGTTCCGCGTGACGATACAGCAGGAGCTCAACTACGAGCGTGAGGCCCAAAACCTCATCACGGTCGGCAAAAACCTCGAGGACTTTCCTCTTATCTATGTTCCGCAGCCTATCCCCGACTACTGCACGCGCTCGGTCCTGACAATGGACTATGTGCAGGGCAAAAAAGTAACGTCGCTCAGCGCGTATGCGCGTTTGGAAATCGACGGCGCACCTCTTGCGGAGGAACTCTTTCGGGCCTACCTAAAACAGGTCCTGGTGGACGGCCTGTTTCACGCCGATCCTCACCCCGGGAACGTGTTCATCACCGACGATAAACGCATCGCCCTGCTCGACCTCGGCATGGTCGGCCACACCGCGGCGGGCATGCAGGAAAGTCTCCTCAAGCTTTTGATGGCCGTCAGCGATGGGCGCGGCGAAGAAGCAGCCGACATCGTGATGCAAATCAGCCAAAAGCGAAATGGGTTCGATCCGACCGAATTCCGGCAGCGCATCACCCACCTCGTCGCGATGCGCCGCGACCAGGGACTTCAGCAATTGAACGTCGCACAATCGCTCCTGGATATGAGCCGGCACGCGCGCGACAACGGCCTCGGCGTGCCGAGCGAGTTGACCTTGCTGGGTAAGACGCTTCTGCAGCTCGACGAGATCGGGCGGACCCTCGACCCTGAGTTCGATCCCAATGGCTCGATCCGTCGCAATGTCACCGACCTGATGTCGCAGCGGATGCAAAAGAACCTGACCCAGGGCAATTTTTTCAGCACGGTTTTGGAGCTGAAGGATTTCGTCAGCCATCTTCCCTCGCGACTCAACCGCATCATGGATGCGGTGACGAACTCGGAGATCGAGGTGAAAGTGAAGTCCACCGACGCGAAGACCGTCCTCGATGGCATGCAGAAGATCGCCAACCGCATCACCACCGGCATCGTGCTCGCCGCCTTGATTGTCGGCGCGGCGCTGCTGATGCGCGTGGACACCGCGTTCCGGATGTTCGGCTATCCCGGGCTGGCCATCCTGTGCTTCATTTTCGCGGCCGCCGGAGGTTTCTGGCTCGTGATCAGCATCTTTGTGCAGGATCACAAGAGCAAGAAGCGGCTGCAGAACTAGCCGCCTTGCCGCCGCGTTCGGGCGCCGCCCGCTCTCAGCGTTCTGCCGACGTTAATCCCGGATTTTGAGCTTCTCTTCGGTCCCCGGCGTGATGGGCGGCGTCTCGGGCAGCACCGCGCCGTTGATTTTCACGTTCACCAAACGAAAATTCTTCACGTGCTTGATCCATAGGGGCGTAGCGCATTCCTCGACGGTGACATTGCGAATCACCACATCTTCGACCGGTGAGACGTCATGGCCTTCCGCATAAATGCCATAGGCATTGGATTTTTTGCAGGTGATGTCCTCGATCACGAAATTCTTGAATTTCGGGGGATGATTTTCTCCGCGATGGCCATGGTAGTTGGACTCGAAGCGGATCGCGGCCTCCGTCTGATTTTCGATCGTGAACCGTCGAACGCGCACGTTCTCCACCAGCCCGCCACGATCGAGATTGGCCTTCGTATAGATGGCGGCGCGACCTTTGAGCGAAATACAATCCTCGGCGAAAACGTTCCGCACCCCCCCGGACATTTCACTTCCGATTGCCAGCCCATAAAGTTTGCCGGCAAATGTGCATTTGCGCACCACGATGTTTTCGCAGGGACGCCCCACTGTCCAGCCGTCCTGGTCGCGGCCCGACTTGATCGCGATTCCGTCGTCGCCCGTTTCGAAATGGCAGCCTTCGATCAGGACATCGGAGCATGAATCGGGGTCCACGCCGTCATTATTTCCCGTGAGACTCACGATCTTGATACCGCGGACCGTGACATTGCGGCAGAATATCGGGTGAACGGTCCAAAAGGGCATATTCGTGACCGTCACATCCTCGATCAGCACATTTGTGCATTCGAATGGCTCCAACCCGCCCGGCCGCAAATAGTGTCCGGCGCCGAACACGCGCTCTGAAACCGGCGTTTTTGCAGCCCCCATCTTCCACAACAGCTGGCGCGAGACTTCATGCAGCCGCTCGCCCTTTTCCCCCCGCATGCCGACCATCTTGTACATGCCGTCTTTGCCATTGCCGTCGATGGTGCCCTTCCCGGTCACCGCGATGTTGGTCTGCTTGTAGGCGTAAATCAGCGGCGAATAGTTGTGCAGGAGAATGCCTTCCCACCGGGTCAGCACAACGGGCAGAAAATCCTTGGCATCGACGCCGAATTTCAAAGTGGAGCCTTCGGCGATGTGCAGGTTGACGTTGCTCTTCAAATGAACCGGGCCGTTGCTCAAAAAAACGCCTGCCGGGAGCACCACCCGACCACCGCCGGAAGCCGCGCAGGCGTCGATCGCCTTTGCGATCGCCTTGTGCGCGTCGGTGGCACCGTCTCCGACGGCGCCGTACTCCGTGACAACAAAATCCCTGGCCGGAAAGCTCGGCGCTTTGATCCGGGACAAGATCTCATCCATCTGCTTCCAATCGTCGCTAGTCGCAGCCACAAGCGGGCCAGCGGCAAGGAGATAGCACCCCGAAAGGAGCGCGAGAAACAGGGCCTTGCAGGCAACCAGACGGCGGCGTAGTGAGGGGCGCATAACGAGGGGAAATGCAAATGAGGACACGGGACCGAGTAAAGGCGTTGTTCTGAGGGCTGCGAGCCGGAAGTGACTACCTCCTCCTTTCAGGGGCCCTGTCCGGGCCAGTCCATGTTTCGAAACTTTCGCACCACACGAGGCCGCTCTTGCCCTCAATTTTCGAGCGATCGCGCCGATTTATAAGGACGTGGACCGCTCAGAATTCACGGATATCGGCCGCCTCTACACGAATCGCCCCCCAGAAGAACTGGTGAACGCCTTCGTCGGCACGCAGGACAGCTGGAGGGTCAATATCGACGAATTCACCCGCGCGCAGTGGATGTGGTCGAATCGCCCCAGAATGCGGCTCTACACTTTCGCCGAAGAACACCGGTTCGTCTCCTTTTTGATTTTCACCTTGGCGACCCTCGCCCTCATACCCGTTACTCCGATCTTTGTGTGGGTCAGCATCTTCGCCAGCTATCCCCTGTTCCTGCTCTGGGGAGCCCGCCGGCTGTCCCGCTGGGAAATTTGCTACCACCACGCTCTTCTGCGGGTGATTCGGCGCTAGTTCGAGGATCGCAGCCAAGCTTTCACCAAACGGTCGTCGCCATCGTTGGGCGCGGCCCGCAGGCCGACGAGCGCACACAGCAGCTCGTAGACGTGGATGCTTTCCACCGGATCGAAGACCGGCTCACCCTGTTTGAAATCCGGCCCCCAAGCGACGGCAATCCCCTGCATATCCCTCTCTGTCGGCGCGTAGCCATGTTCGCCTTTGGTGCGCCGATCGCGCTCGATCGTGGCGGGATTCCGGCGCATGATCGACCATCCTCGCTCAGGCAAAATCCAGAGCGGCGGCAGGCGCGGTGTCGCCCCCATGTGAAACTCCGCGGGCAGATCTTCGCGTCGCACCACGCGCGCGTGCGGAAGCGTGGCCAAGGCGGCCAGGACGGTCTCGACAGATCCCTCGACTGGCCTGAGTCCCACAACCGGTCCATCGAAGTCGATCTGCACGAGACTTAGATCGAGGTAATCGTCCAACAAGATAGGATTGCCCGGCTCGAGCGCAGTCATTCCGTGATCCGAGACCACGAGAAAATTGGCAGCCACGCCTATCTTCTCCACCGCCGCTACCATCTGTCCCACGCGCTGGTCGAGCAGCTGGATCGCTGCGGCCGTCTCTGGCGCGGAAGGCCCGTAGTCGTGGCCCGCGCGATTCGTATCCTCCAAATAGAAGGTAATCACAGCCGGTCTCTGCGCGACGGGGAGGTTCAGCCACTCTACCGCTTCAGCCAGCCGCTCTTCAAACGGAAGGCGGGGATCGAACGGCTTCCAGAAAGTCGGACGATGTCCGGCAATCTCCGCTTCCGAACCGACCCAAAAAGAACACGCACTTCGGCGGCCCTGCTTTGCCGCGGTGACCCAGATGGGCTCGCCGCCCCACCATTCGCTTTGCCGAACCGATTGCGGCAGATTGTAGATAAAAAACTTCCCCGTGGCGGAGTCGAAAAAGCGGTTGTTGACGATCCCATGTTTCGCCGGCCGCAGTCCCGTCACGATCGAATAATGGTTGGGAAAAGTATTGGAGGGAAAAACGGGAATCAACGCCCGAGCCGATACGCCCTTTGCGCGAAACGCCCGCAAATTGACCGTCTCCTTGGGGTACAGGTCGCAGTAGTCCCAGCGGAATGCATCCAACGACACGAGGATGACCGGCGGGCGCTCCGCCGCTGCGGCCGCGAAGCTGGCCATGAAGCAAATTCCGGCCATCCAGGTCCTGAGATGCATTGTCATCCCAAGCCCTTCAACGCGGCTCCAATCCAGCCGAGCGCGTGAGCCATGCCGGCGTGCCAGGGAGCCGCGCAGGTCAACTGCGGCGTATGATCGGGGATGATCACTCCCTCGAAACCGGTCCGCTTCAAGGTCCGGAGTACACGCAGCATGTCGACCTCTCCATCGTCGAGAAACGTTTCCCAATAGCGCGGCGCCTTGCCTCTGACATTACGCAGATGCACATAAGCGATCCGCTGTTGTCTCCCATAGCGTTCGACGGCCTCGTACACGTTGCCTTCGGTCATCTCCGCGATAGAGCCGACGCAGAATTCAAGGGCGAAGGCGGGACTCGAATGGCGGTCGATAATTTTCTGATAAAGATGGGGTTGGTAGACCAAACGCCCCGTGCGACGCAGTTCGGGGACGGGCGGATCGTCCGGGTGAAGCGCGAGTTTCACGCCCGCTTTTTCCGCCACCGGCAAAACTTCGTCCAGAAAACGCTCGTGCCGCCTCCACACTTCGTCCGCCGAGACGGGCGGCAGCGTGGCAAGCTTGGCCTGGGGGTCGTACACCATGTTCCACACCATGCCGGCCGGGAGAGGTCGATCGTCGACTCGCTCCATGCCCACGCTGAGCGCCTGCCCGCGGGCGACGGGGGCCGACACGCGGCCCGCGACCCCGGCAAGGCTGAAATTGTAACCCAGCACGGGCACGCCCGCCGCGCCCAGTCGGCGGATGAGCGTCTTGACGTTTTCGATCTGCCGCCCGCGTTCCGGGCCGTCGAGGAGGATGTCATGCCAGTGCGCGGGGTCCAGGTTCTCAATTGCCGCGAGCACCAATCCTTCGCTTTCGATCCCACGGCGCAGCGCAGCAAGCTCCGCTTCGGTCCACAGCACGTTCGGATTTCCCGCCAACCCCCAACCGCGATCCCCACCCACGGGCTGATTGTCGGAAGCCGCGTCTGCCCTCCCGTTGAAATAGTCCACGAGATGAGCAACCACGTGCGTCGCGCCGCATTGGCGAGCGAAGCGAAAATGGTCCCGATCGAGATGGTGGCGATACAGGCCGAGCCCAAGTTTCATACGCACTCTCTGAGTCAAGCGCCCGGAGGAGTAAACTCCGTTCCGCCGGAAGCCGGGGCCGGTATATTCAACGATGTGCATGGGGATCGGCTTCCTTGGCCGCCGCGCCGCAGTAGACGTCCATAGGCCTCGGTGCGCTGGGTAACGTGGCTCCGCTCCCGACGCCCAGCGACTCAGTTTCCCCTCGTTAAGCGTATCCGCCAGCCCCCTACCATGCAAATCCCGGTTCCGTCCGTGCGCCGCCCCGCGCGTCGTTTTTTCCAACGCGCCGCGTTTTCCAGCACCCCGCTCGCGACGCTTCTTGTCGCCCTGCCCCTCGCCGCCCAGACCAATCCCGCCTCGACCTCCGCCTCCGCGGATGAGGCGGTTCGCCTCCCCGAATTCACCGTCTCGAGCGAGAAGGCCAATCGCTACGCGCCCGGCGACAGTATTTCCGCCGCGCGCATCCGCACCGCGCTGATCGACACGTCGGCGTCCATTTCGGTCATCTCGTCCGATTTCTTGCAGGACATCGGCGCCCAGAGCATCCTCGACGCCACGCGTTATATTTCCGGCGTCTCGGCCGGACGCGCCGCCGGCCTGGGCGGCATTCGCGACCGGCAGGTCATCCGCGGCTTCGAGAACGACAACCGCACAGTGGACAACTTCAACGCGGATTATCAGGTCAATTTTGATCCTCAGTTCATCGATCGAATCGAGGTCGTGAAGGGTCCCAACTCCATTCTAGCGCCCACCGGAACGCCCGGCGGCTCGATCAACGTGATCACAAAATCACCGAAATTCACCCGTGCGAACATGCTCGCGCTGGAAGTGGGACGCTACGACTCGCAAAAACTCACCGCCGACACCACCGGCCCGCTTCCCTGGGGAAACAACAAATTGGCCTACCGGATAGTGGCAAACGTCCAAGACACCGAGTCGTTTATGCCCGGGCGGATCAAATTGTGGGCCATGGAGGCCGCTCTGACTTGGAAAATCTCGGCCACTTCTCAAGTCGTATTCAAATACTTCGGCTCCGATTGGACCCAGGAAGGCGCGGTCGGCGCGGCGAATACCTGGGGCATTGGCGTCGATCCGAGCCTCCCTCATGGTGCCACGCTCTACAAGACCACGCCAGCCGCCCTTGGCTTCACCTATCGCGGGAAAAACGGAGTGGCCGACTGGAGCACGCGCAAAAACCGGATCAATATGCCCACCGTCGAGTACACGGTCGGCCTCGGCGACAAGGTTAACATGCGTCTCGCCGCGAACTGGCTGAACAACAAGTTCGGCCAGGATCAAGGCTTGCCCTCGGTCCCGAACATCTCGGCAAACCGCTACAATCCCTTCACGGGAGAAGTCACGCCCAACCAGACGTGGGCGTTGGTGAGCGGGGTCTGGACCCCCACCTTTTCGTTGCTCTGGGACCCCACAAACATCCCGCGGACGGCGACCTATGTTCAATCGCTGATTCAGACCACCCAGATCCAGCACGACTTCGCCGCGTCGTTCAAGGCTGGTCCGGTCTCCATCCAGCCTGTCGCCGGCTGGTCTTATACCAACAACCTTAACTTCCCGAATTTCACGCGTTCCGCCCCACTGCCGTCAATAAACCTGTTCGCCCCGGACGACAATCCGGCCAAACCGGAGAAGTCGACCTACACGCTCGCGACGTTCAGTTCAGGACATAACCGACAGACCCAGGCTTACGCCTTTACCCGGCTCGGCGCGCTCGACGAGCGCGTCTTTGTGACGGGTGGTATCGCCCGTGTCTGGCTGGACAACGTGTCCACTAATCTGCGGACCGGAGTGGTTGGCACACTTAAGGACAACCATGACACCCACCTGCTCGGTGTCTTGGGTAAACCGCTGCGCAACGTCTCGGTGTATTATAGCTACTCCACCAACGCCAGCGGCACTACTTTTAATAACCAGCCTCTCTGGCGCACCGGCAAGCAACACGAATGGGGAGCGAAAACCGACTTGTTCGAACAACGCGTTTCGCTCTCAGCCGCCTACTTCGATATCGTGCAGGACAATCTGACGACCCCCAATCCGGCCTTCAACGTCGACCCGAACAATAACCCACAAACCTTGCTTTCAGATCAAACCAACTCAGGCATCGAATTCGAAGTGAAAGGAGGGCTCACGAAAAACCTATCCGTCATCGCGAGCTATACGAAGCAAAAGTTGCGGGACACGTTCGGACGTCGACCGCGCAACATCGCCGACGAAACCGCGGGACTTCTTCTAAGCCAGCACATGCCCGCCGGGAGTCTCAAGGGGCTGAACCTCTTTGCTGGTTTCACCCATCAGGGGAAGACCGCCGGCGAGACACCCGTTTCGTCAGCCACTCCCTTGGGGGTCATCCAGCAAGTGGGGTTCTACGTGCCGGCTTTCACGATCTTCAATGCTGGAGCGGGCTATACGTGGCGCTCCTACTCCTTCAATCTCAACGTCGACAACTTCACAAACACCAAAGGCTTCTGGCAAGCGGCCGGCCGCGGTGCCGTTCCCCCCATCCCTGGCATCAACGTGCGCTTCACGACCACAGTTCGCTTCTAGTCCGCCACCGGGCGGACGGGAATCGGCACGCCGGTCAACGATCGGCAAAGGCCAAGCGAGTTTCTCCCACAGGTTCGCTGAAACCGCACAGCGCCAAGCCGCGGCGGGCTTCGGGCGCCTTCATAAATTGATTCCACACAAAACCGCTGCGCGCGTTTTCCGCCATGATAAGGGTGATGCCTACATCGATCGCGATGACATCCCGGGAAATCCACCCGGTATGAGGATTGAAGGCGTCCGGAAAGCCGTAACGGCCCCAGACCGCGTCCCCACCGATCGCACGCATGGTCATCAGCGCTTTGAGGCACTCACGCGGCGCAAAAGGCATCGATCCCCCGGGCGCGCAGGGCACGATCGTGCCGTCCAAACGAGTTTCAGTCGGGTAAGGACCACCCCAATCGACATAACCTTTGGCGCTATCCGACGCGGTGATCCCCCAAAGATCGAGAGACCATAGCGAAAATTTGTTCACGAGGGCCGCGCACCATTCGCGTTGCGCCAGGGTGGCGTCGACCGAATTGCGCCAGTAGTCAGCGTAGGCGTCCTGCCGGCCCCGGAAGTCGAACCACGCATGTGAATATTGGTGAGTAAAAAGCGGGGGGCACTCGATGAAGGTGCGGTCGCCATACGTCTTTACGGGCCGATTCCACGCGCTCCAGCTTTCGGGGGGAAGAGCGTTAGTCGGCGCACCGATGCCCAGGAGATACATTCCCAGCATCTCGCTGTAACTGTCCCAGCGCGCCTTCAGAAACCCCGTCTCCGGCTTCCACCCGTGAGTCAGCGTCTTGCCTCCGTTGAGGGCCCAAGCCCAGTCCACGCGATTGTACAATTCCGAGACGACCGCAGTCACTTCCGCGTCCTGCAAATACTCGCGCGCGGTCAAAGCTCCCTTGAGGAAGAGCGCGGTATCGATTGTGGAAGCCTCTGACTTCCACACCCGGCGGCCGGTCCGAATATCGACAAAATGATAGAGAAACCCCCGTTCGTGGTCCACGTGGTCCCGAATAAAGCGCAGGACCTGGAGCGTGCGCTGCACCGTTTCCTCCCGCGCGATCCATCCCCGATGATCGCCGATGCAGTAGGCGGTCAAAGCAAAACCCGTGGCCGCGACACTGGCCGGGGCGTTGCTGGGCGACGCGTCCGCGCGCGCGCGATCCCGCGTCAGGCCCGACTTCGGATCGCTCTGCTCAATAAAGTAACGCAAAGCCCGCTTTTCCAGATCGTCCAGAAAAGTCCGGGAGGGTTCGACCCCAGCCTCTGCCGGAAACGGCATATGCGGGCCCTTGTCCGGCAAACGGGCGCTCGTGAGGAAGATACAACCGGCCGCTATGGCCGCCAACCCGATCCAACGCCTTTCGAAAAGGGCGGCGGAAACTCGGAAATGGGGGCGGGAACTGGCCATGGCGGGAGCGGATGTATCGTGTATCGTCACAGGCGGCCGCCCGCTTTTGCCCGAACCGCCCAGAAAGCCCAAAATGAGGGAAACACCTTTCTTGCGCGGGGAGAGCCGGGGGCCGGTCATTCGTAGTTTTTTATTGAATACTTTTTGATCGATTATCCGCCTGCGGGCCGGAACCCGTTTTCCTCAGACCGCCCGGAAAGCGGGCGGCGGATGAGCCGATCAGACTGGGAAAACCCAGGCCACCGAGGCGGCAAACGTGTCGTTCTTCCGACGGACGGACGAGAGAGGGAGCTAACAAACCTATATCGGCGCAACGGCCGCAAAAATTGAGAAAATCGCGGAACTATTTTTTAATATTTAGCTGGTATTTCCGGCCGCCGGGCCGCTCGCGAAGGCCACTGCGAAACCCATCGGAAAAAGGCAGAGGAAGATGCAATTGAGAAACAGGGGACCAATGTGCGCTCACAAGCTTTTTCGCGGCGAGCGACAATGAAAGTTGGGAACCGATTCTGGCGCGCTTTTTGCAAATCTTGACGGACCGCTCGCTGGGCGAACGGGCGACGTTCACGCCGTTTCTGCTGACCGTTCGCAGCGAAGCGTCTCGCCGCTTTCCCGAAATCTGTCTCATTAGTTCACCATGAACCGTCGATATCCGGCGTTGGACCTTGTAGCTTTTGCCTGCTCGCTTCTCCAGCGAGCGGGCCTCGGTCATGACAAAGCGGCGGTCACGGCAGAAATCCTCGTGGAAGGAGATCTCCTCGGACACACCACGCACGGACTGCAATTGCTTCCCGCCTACCTTGCCGACCTCGATTCAGGCAAGATGGCGAAAGAAGGTGCCCCGCGCGTCTTGGCGGATTTTCCCGCCGCGGTGACGTGGGATGGGATGCGACTCCCCGGACCCTGGTTGACCCGCCAGGCCCTCGCGCTCGCGGCGGTCCGCGCAAAAGTGTCGGGCACCTGCACGGTTCTGGTGCGTCGCAGTCATCACATCGCCTGCCTTGCGGCATATCTCAAACCCATCGCCGACCAAAACCTCGCGGCCATCGTCACTTGCTCCGATCCGAATGCGGGCGGTGTGGCGCCTCACGGAGGAGCGCGCGGGGTTTTTACTCCCAATCCGATCGCCGCGGCTTGGCCCACGCGCGGAGATCCGGTCATCCTCGACGTCTCGCAATCGATCACGACACATGGTCTCACGCGACGTCTTCACGCGGAGCGCCGCAAGCTCCCTGGAACCTGGCTCCTCGATGCTTCGGGCAATCCCACCGACGATCCCTCGGTGATGTTCGCCCAGCCTCCCGGCGCGCTGCTGCCCACAGGTGGATTGGATCACGGACACAAGGGTTACGCCCTGGGATTGTTGGTCGAG
The DNA here is from genome assembly GCA_964546955.1 of uncultured Opitutaceae bacterium. Classification (GTDB taxonomy): domain Bacteria; phylum Verrucomicrobiota; class Verrucomicrobiia; order Opitutales; family Opitutaceae; genus CAZJLP01. The sequence continues at coordinate 66,738 of CAZJLP010000007.1, forward strand.
ATGTTGACCGGCGCCCTTGCCGGTCATGGGCGCGCCGATCCGCGCGAGGGCTGGTCGGCCACGATCTACGTCCAGGTATTCGTGCCGGCCTTGTACGGGGGTCTCGATGACTTTCTGCGCCAGACCACCTGGCTCTCACAAGCGTGTCAGGCCACTCCTCCCCGACCCGGATTTAATCGAGTCAGGCTTCCGGGCGAGAGCGGCTTGCGCAAACGCGAAGAACAGCTGGAAAATGGAGTCGTTCTGTACCCGGGAGTCCTCGACGCACTGAACCCGTGGGCAGAGAAGCTCGGCCTCGCTCTGCCCGTCCCGGCGGCGTGAGAAGAGGATCGACGCTGTTTTTTGCCGGAAAAGCGCATCGGCCACATCGGCGCGGTGCGCTTTACAAGGGGCAGTCAGATTTACGGTTTCGGATTCGCTATTTTCAGCGTGACTGCGCGCAGTTTCATTAACTCCTGTCGCGGAGCCGAGGTCGGTTTCAGCACGATATCCGTCCGGCCCTTGTCCAAGGCGATCTTGCCAAGGACGAAGCTCTTGTACTCGGTGCCGGTCGCTTCGGTCTTCCCGGCGAGTTGCCGGTCGCCCACGGTGAGCGCGAACTCGTTGCCCGCGCTGGCTTCGCTCGCGGCATACAAAAGCGTGACTTCGTAGATCGCCGCCTGGTCGACCTGAACATCCCACTTGGCGACATCGTCCGCGGCGCGCCAGTGCCCCAGATTCAATTGTGTGTTTCCTTCGACCCGCACGTGCGGTCCGGACAGGTCGGCGGCATCGCAGGGCAAATGGAGCGTGCCGTCCTCCGCCGCCCCGATCGCGGGTGGAGGCAGGGCGTCGACCTTGTCCACGCCTTCTAGGACAACGATACTGTCGATCGGATCGGGCGCGGCGCCTTTTAGAGTGAGCCGCAAACCCTCGGCGGATGGCGTGAACGGCACGGCGGTGTTCGGATCCTTGAGCAGGTAGGCCCGCTTGGCCCCGCTGCGCATCGGAACGAGGAGCGTGCCGTCTTTGGGCCATTCGAAAATGTGAAGGAAAAGCTTGCCCGGCTTCTGCGTCGCCCGGCCCCAGGACAATCGACGAAACGGACTCGCCGTCGTGGCATAGACGGCCTCGCCATTCGAGCGCAGCCAACCGCCGATCTCCTTCAAGGCTTTGATGCTGGGTTCGGGAATTTCACCCCCGGCGGTCGGACCCACGTTCAGCAGATAATTGCCCCCCTTGCTCGCGATATCGACCAGGTTCCGCACCAGTGTCTGCGTCGATTTCCATTCATGATCGTAGGATTTGAAGCCCCACGTCTTGTTCATCGTCATGCATGACTCCCAGTCCCGGGGATAACCGGTAGCCGGAATGCGCTGCTCCGGAGTCTCCGTGTCCCCCATGTAGCCGCCGCCGAGGCGGTTGTTCGTGATGATTCCGGGTTGGAGCTTGATCAAGGGATACAGCATTCCGGCGCGCTCCGGATTCATGCCTTCCGGTGTGTCCCACCAAAGCACCGCCACCGGGCCGTACTTGGTTAATATTTCTTTCACCTGCGGCACCGCTACATTCTTGATGTAATCGTCCATACTGCCCTTCTGCGCATCGTCCCAGGGGCCGCCCCGGGCCGCCCCGCCGGGATGATGCCAATCCTGGGCCTGCGAATAATAAAACCCCAGCTTCATCCCGTGCTTCTGGCAGGCGTCGGCCAGTTCCTTCAGGGCATCGCGCTTGAAGGGTGTCGCGTCGACAATATTGAAGTCGCTGGCGGCGGACTTGAAAAGCGCGAAGCCATCGTGGTGTTTCGACGTGATCACAATGTACTTCATCCCCGCCTCCTTCGCGAGCCGCACCCAGGCATCCGCATCGTATTTCACGGGATTGAACTGCTTGGCCAGGGCGGCGTAGTCGGCCACGGGTATCTTGGCCCGCAGCTGTATCCATTCACCAATACCATCGATCTGCTTGCCGTCCCAGGTGCCGGCCGGCACGGCATAGAGGCCCCAGTGAATAAACATCCCAAAACGGGCCTCCCGCCACCAGCGCATGCGTTCGTCGCGCTGGGCAGGGGTTTCCGGGGTTTCAGCGGCGGGAGCCACAAAAGGCAATCCCAGCGATAACAAGGCAAGCAGGCGCAGCAGGGGAAGGGGGGTCATGGCCTTCAACAATACCAGGAAAAACGATAACGCAATTCCACGCTTCGCAATCCGGACGGCCGGGTTGCCCCGCGGCACTAGGGCAGAATGCTGCGAAGGTGACGAACGGAGGCGGCCGCGTCGCCCAGAGCGCGAACTTCATCGACGTATTCTTTGGGCGGGAGCCCCTGTTCGCCTTTCACGTGAAGAAGACGGCTTGCGCGCACGATCAGCGAGGGGCGCAGTCGGACCTCGACAATCGGTTCGCGCACAAAATCTGCGCTCAATGCCATGCCGTGAGACGGGACCTCGCGCCGGCTAACCGGGTCGATTTCAATCTGCTCCCAGAGGACGATTTCATCGTAAAGTTTGAGGCGCAGACATTCATTGATTTGCCATCCCCTCGCGGCCGCGCGCGCAATGGGAATGCCAGGCCGCCCCTCCATGATGACATTGGTTACTGTATCGGCAATAACCAGGGTGCGGGCTGGCGAACGCGAGGCGAGCACCTCCATCAACAGCCGATGCTGCTGAGCCGCGTCCATCGATTCCGTCGCGGAATGGCGGGCAGAGACCGTGGAGGCGGTGACGAGTCCCCACAACGCGGCAACCGCGGTAATTTCCCACCTCAAATGGCGTTGCTTGAAGATTTCGCCCAGGACTCGCGCGATCGCTAGAGCGAACAAAAGGTGCAACGGCAGGGAAAATCTCGAAGCGGCGGGGTCGTCCCAATGCCCCCAAAAATGAGACCAGCCGAGAAAAGTGACGACTCCGACAAACACGGCGAGAACGAGCGTGGCGCGGTCGTCGGCCCGCGCGAGCAGCGATTGCCGCGGATACTTCGCGTACAATAACAGCAGCAGGCAAAGACAGAGCGAGCCCAGAAATGAAAATAAACTGGAGTTGGTCGCATCGACGCTCGAATCGAAGAGGTAAGAAAGCCCTCGCAGTATATTCTCCGGCAGAAACGAGAGGCTGAAAAAATCCACTCCGGGGAGCCCGCGAAAAAGCTGCGGCGTGCCGAGAAAAACCTTGTTGCCCAACACCGGCACGAGAAGCAGCAAGGGCGAGATCGCGGCCAGCCAGGTCAATTCGATCCGTCGGGTCTGGATGGACTTGAGGAGAAAGATCGCCGCGACCGCGAGGACGATCAGGATCGACTCGTATCGCACCTGTCCGCAGGCCAGCCCCGAAAGCACGAGGAAATTGAGGCTCCGTCCATCCGGAACAGCCAAATAGCGGGTAGCGGCGATCCAAAACACGCCGAGCATCAACATATTCAACAAATCGTAACCGGCACCGGTGGCATTTTGCGCCAGCAGAGGAATTCCCGCCACCAGGACCGCCAAGAGGGCTCCAAGCGCATTTCCTCCCTCGCGGTAACCAGCATGGAAAACCAGGAGCAGCACTCCTAACGCCGTAAGGCCATTCAGCAGATAGACGTTTCCGGGGCGATAGCCCGTTAGGCTGTGTACGACGGAGAGGACGAAAGGGAAGAACGTCTGCCGCTTATCGAGTTGGGAATTCACCACCTGAAGCCGCCCATCCACTACATGCGCGCCCTGCGGAATGTCCGGCGAGCGCTGAAAGTGCATGTTCCTCGCCACCCCGCAGATCGCGAATTCGTCGTTGAGAACCTTGTAGGTGTGAGGTTCGTGCAACTGAAGAAAAAGCGCCCCGAGCCCGCACACGACAAACCCGACGCGGTACTGACGCCACCCGCCTCGGCGAATCCAAGCCAGCCCGAAGTGCGAGGCGCTGAGGAAGAAAAGCAAACCGCAGAGCGCGACGGAATAGTAACCGTAGCGCTGCACGAAAAACCGCGCATCAGCCACCGGCACAATAAACCGCGCGGCCAACACACCCGCCGCGCAAAGCAGGACTACCACCAGCCTGAGCAAAACCGCTCTCGTAAGCATTTGGGCAGCAATAAAAAAGGGCCATCCTTATGGATGGCCCCAAGAATCGAGCCAAGTCAAATTATTGGCTGTACGTGACGACGCCCGTTGAAGGCGACGTAACGGAAATCTGCGTTGTCGTCGTGGTGATCACGATGGCATCGTAGTTCTCCTGAGCCACAGGAGACAGCAATTTGATGTACTTATCCGGCGTGGTACCCACGAGATCGGCCGTCGTTACCGACGTCTGACCCGTTTCGATCAAGTACTGTTGCCCCGCGTTGCTCAATTGGCGTAAGTTATTAATGATGGCGTTTCGCTGGGAGTTAACGTGAACTTTCCGAAATGCGGGGAGAGCAATCGTGGCGAGGAGGCCAATGATGACCACAACCACCATGATTTCCACCAGCGTGAACGCTTTTCGACAGCGGTTCATGGAACACGCCTAACAACAACAGCCGCTTTCAAGGGAAAACGGCTGTTTGCGGAAGGAGCTGTAAAAACGGCTTAGTTATCGTAATTCACCGTGCCGGCCGAAGGACTGACCGAGCTAATGCGGGTGTCGGAGGTCAAGATGGTAGCCGGGTAGGTTTCGTTCGCAGCCGTGTTCAAAACCTTGATGTAGTTCGAAGTGGCCGTGCCGACGAGCGTGGCGAAGGCGACTGTCGTGTTGCCGCTTTCCAGGAAGTAGGTCTGAGCTGCTTGGTGCAGCTGGCGCAGATTGTTCGTGATCGCCTTCTGTTGGGACGAAACACGGACTTTTTGGAATGCCGGGATCGCCATGGCGGCCAGGAGGCCGATAATGACGACGACAATCATGATTTCAACAAGGGTAAAGCCCTTGGACGAATGGCGGAGGGTTTTCATGCGATAAGTACGGATACGTTGATAATATGAGATGAGAGCTCAGTCGTGAGCAGTGGGCCAAATCATCGTCACAAGAGCCCTGCGGGCAAGGGTGAACAAAGTTAAGAACGTGTAAAAGTCCTTGGTAGATATGAGTTAAGTAGGCAAAACCCCTTAGCTATTAATTTGCATTAACCCTAGAACAAGGAACTTGGGTAAGGAACGCGCCTTGAGCTTCGATTGCACTTTTCAAAAAGAGCATGTCTTAGTGACCTCACCATTCCATGCCACGGCTGTTTCGCGCGATCTTCCTTCTCATCCTTCCCTGTAGCATTCTTTCCGCGACCGAGTTGCATCTCAGCAACGGCGACCGGATTACCGGACAATTGGTCGGGCGCACCGAGGGAAAAATCCATTTCAAATCTCCGCTGCTCGGGATCATCACCGTGGCGGAAAACCAAGCGGTGGTGGTAGAGCCCCCCGACACTCCGGTCGAAAGCCTCGCGGGCTTGCCCCCGGGTGGCGTGGCAAAAACCGCTCGCAGCCCATCGGGCGTCGACACACTCCCTCGAGGTACGCCCCCTTGGCGCGGGAAAATTGAATTTGGTTATCAAGAAACGGCCGGACGACAGGACGCCCTCAACCTGACCCTGCGCGCCGATGCGGAACGAAAAAGCGGACCGAACAATTACCGCGCCGACGCCCGCCTGCTGTACGGAAAGCAGGAGGACGTGCTAAGTTCGGACCGTTACGACGGGACGTTTCGCTGGCGCCGCGAGTTGTCCGAGCGCGTCTTCGGCCAATCTCAAACCAGTTTCACGCGCGACCGGGTGAAACAGATCCGCCAGAACTGGGAGGAAGGAGCCGGTTTCGGTTACCGTCTGGTCGCACGCCCTCGGAACTCGGCGAACGTGGGCGCGGGCGTGACGTTGCAGTACCGCGATGCCGTCGGCATCGATCGCCGCTTGGACTACCTCGGAGAGGTTTTCCAGGATTACAGCTACAAACTCACGGGCCGCGTCACCCTGCTGCAGGAGGCGAACCTTCTTTACTCTCCGCTGAGCGCGGCGCGCTACACCACAGTCAACGGTCAACTGCTCCAGGTGGACGACGACGCCCAAAACTACCGCTGGCGCTTCAATGTGGCCCTGCACGGCAAGATCAGCGAACGGTTCTCCTTCAATCTCCGTTTCGAATACGAGTACGACAACGCCATCCTCGAGCAGAACGCGAAGGTGGATCAGCGAATCACCAGTTCCCTGGGCTACGGCTTTTAGCGCCGGAGGGGCGCGCCGGATCAACCGGAGGTTTTCTTTTTGGCCGGTTTTGCCGCCGCCTTGGGGCGTCTCGCCGACAGGATCGCCTTCTTTTTCGGCTCGGCCAGCAGCTTGGGCAGCGAGACTTCGTCCGCGTCCTTCCAGAGGTTCTCCAGCGAATATTTGTCGCGGTTTTCCGCCGTGAACAAATGAATCATCACGTCGAACGCGTCGATCACGAGCCAGCCGCTCTCCTGCCCCGTATCGATGCCGACAATACGAACTTTTTCCGCGTCGATTACTTTTTCCATCTCGACCCGCAAGGCGCGCAGATGGGGCTCCGAGGTCCCCGTCGCGAGCACCAGGTAGTCGGTGATCGAAGATTGTTCGTCCACGCGGAGCACCCGCAGATCCTCCGCCTTCTTTTCGTCAAGGGCTCGGCAGACAAGCTGCAGAATCGGCGGAAAGGCGGGTTTCGTCGTTTTTTGTTTCATCCAGGGTCAGCGATAAAGGGAGTTTTTCTCGATGTGCACAATCGCCTTATGCGGCATGAAGTAGTCCAGGGACAGTCCGCGTCGCACCCGGTCGCGCAACTCGGTTGAGCTGATTTCAACCAAATGCCCATCGCACCGATGCAGCCGGAGACCGGGCACCGCCGGGGTCGCGCGCGCGGGATGCCCCGGCCGCTCGAGAAAAATAAACTCCACCAACTGCGCGAGCTCCGCGATATCCCGCCAGAGATGCATTTTCGGCAGCTGATCTCCGCCGATGATCCAATACAATTGGTCGTGAGGAAAGAGAGACCGGAAATGACGCGCCGAATCCACGGTGTAACTCACTCCCCCCTTGCGCAGCTCGAAATCGGAAACCTCGAACCGTTTGTCCCACCCGACGGCCGCCTGCACCATGGCCAGTCGATCCTCAGCCGAACTCTGGACTCCGGTCGGTTTGAGGGGTGCCTGAGCGGCGGGCACGAGAATGAGGCGGTCCAGCTGGTACTGTTCGTAAGCATCCTGAGCCGCAATGAGATGACCAAAGTGGACGGGATCAAAACTGCCGCCGAGGAAACCGATCTTCATCTTTCGCGGACGCTGCGGGGAGATCGGTTTTCCCGCAAGGCACTTTTGGAACAGGCACCCGCGGAAGAACACGGCTCCCGGCTCGCAACTCTCTCCAGCCTGAATTTCAAATTTGAAATCGGGGACTTTGCTGGGGCAAAGTCCCCTGCTCGCCCCCGTGGCGGAATGGTAGACGCTGGGGACTTAAAATCCCTTGTCCGTAAGGACGTGCCGGTTCGATCCCGGCCGGGGGCACCATTTCGCGTCGCTCTGAAGACATGTTGCGTTAGTAAAGTAGGTCTGTAATTTTTATTTACAGTTGTTTGTCTACGAACGAATCCCGGCCCGAACGGCCCGCAAACGGTGAGGGGAACGTCCGGGGCCCGCCTTCGATGCCTCCTCGATGAACGACCCGACCACCGTGCACTATTCTGGGATCTAACGCCGTCGACATGGGTCTGGCGCACGTCGCCCTTATTGGGTCCACGTTTTCGGTGCGCCGCGCTCATTCCACAAGTCTCCTCCAACAGCCTCTCGCGCTGAAAGTCGCCGTCGTCGCAGCGGCGGCTTTTGCCGCGGCGGTGATCCTCCGCAACGAATTCCGCTCTCCTTCGAGCGCGGCAGGAAACGCAAGACCAACCCGGCCCCCCATCGGCGCGGCGACGCCGCTCCCCGCGGCAGCTGCCCTGCCGGAGAATCACCCGCCAATTACCTACCCGACCTCTCCCTCGAAGGGGCCGGCCTTTCCGCCGAAGCAGGTGATCGACGACCTGTTTGCTCTGCAGGGGGCGGATCCCGGCACTCATCTCGCGCTCGTGGGCGAACTGGTTCAAAACGGCGAGGCAGCGATCCCCTTCATCGCCGAAGCCTTTGCGCGCGCCGACTACCCGGCGGTCCGGCACGGGTTGGCCGACGCCCTTTCGCGCATCGGCACGCGCTCCGCCATAGAACTGCTGATCGCGCAAGCCGCCGACGAGCAAACTCCCGCCGCGCGAGCCAATCTGCTCAAGGCGTTAAATAGCCTTTCACACCCAGAAGGCCTGCGCGTTCTGGCGACGGGCCTGCTGGTATTCGACGATCCCGTGGTGCGTCAGAGCGCGGCGCATGCCCTGGGCCAGCGCGCCCAGCCCGATACAATCGATTACCTGGCGGTGCTGCATCGCGAAGCGAAACATTTGCCGCAGAAAACCACGGTCCTGATGGCGCTCGCCGATGTGCGCAATCCCGCCGCCGTGCCCGGACTCAGGCAGGCGATCGATCGCACCGCCGACCCTGCGGTGCTCGAGGCGGCGGTAAAAAGCCTCGCCAAAATCGGCACTCCTTCCGCCATCCAGTGCATTCTCGATACGCTCAATAAATCCTCCGCCAATCGGACCCCTGAACTGCGCGTCCGCCTGCTGGATTCGCTCGCGCATATCCGCAACCCGTCGAGTATCTATTTCATCGATACGTCGCTGCAATTCGACAAACTTCCCTCCGATACGGTCGAGGCGCTCAAACACGCGCGCCGCCTGGCGGGGGCGGAGTAGCGGGCGGTATTGCCGCCGGCCTCTCCTTCCCTGCCACCCTCGGTCCCTCACCACGACCACCGTATCCCGCCCGTCACGAAGCGCGGCAGTCCCACGTTGACCACGCCGTCCGCGCTGCGGCCGGTTTCAATGCGAGCGTCGAATACGTTTTCCGCGTTCGCGAAGAACTCCAGACCGCGCGCGAAGACCCAGGCGGCACCAAAATCCGCCACGACGACTTCGCCCAGGCGCAGGAGATTCTCGTCATCCTCGAACTGCGATCCAATCCATCTGACGCGCGGCGAGAGGGACCAATTGCCTGCGCGCCACACCGCTCCCGCCGAAGCGCTGAAACGCGGCACCTGCGCGAGCCGCAAGCCGACCAAATTCGGCGCGGCGGTCGCACGGCGCACGATCGCCTCTTCGTAAAGCGCATCCCCGCGAAAGGTCAGTGCTTCCATCGCCTTCCACTCGCCCGCCAACTCGACACCACGCACACGCACGCGCTCCAGGTTGAGCCGCTGGCGTCCCGCTCCACCCGCCGGCACAAAACCGAAAAGCGGGAAGGTCCCGGGTCCCCGCACCAGCGTGACGTTCGCGACCGCGTCCCTCATTTCGTTCCAAAATCCGGTCGCGCCGGCGGCGAAGGGGCCGGCGGCGTAGGAAACGCCAACTTCCGCGCTCTGCACGGATTCGGTCTTCAATTCGGAATTGGCCTCGGTGATCACGTTACCCACGCGGAAAGGTCGGTAAAGCTCGTTCAAGGTGGGCCGGCGGAACGATTGCTGGCCTGCGGCGCGCAGCCGAATGCCGCTCGGCGTTTTCCAAACCACGCCGAGACTGGGACTGAAGGCCCACCCGTCGCGGTTGGCGAATCGGTCGTCGCGAAGGACGCCCGACGTCAACAAGTCGATTTCTTTGCGATGTCCGTTCCGCTCGCGCCAATAATCCAAGCGGCCGCCTAGCGTGCCGTGCAGGTTGGAGGCGAGGGAGCGTTCGTGCAACGCGAAGACGCCCGTCATACTCTGGTCCCCGCCGGCGAAGCGGCGCCGGGTATAGGCTCCGCTCGCGAACGTCATGTTTTCACGGGTCTCGCCCCGGACGGTCCTGACGTCGAAACCCGTGCTCGTGCGTGCATCGTTGGCGTGGGTCCAGCGGCCAGTCCAGGCGCCGCCCCAAGCGGTTGCAGGAACGGAATATTGTTCGCTCGCGGGCGTTTCGCCCGTCCGGGTCGCGTTCACACCGCTGAAGGTCTGCGCATAATCCTGGTCCTGGCCGTACAGCGTGCCCGTCCACCGAAATCCCGCGCGAATCGACGAATCGACTACCGCCGAGCCGAACATCTCCTCCGTGGAGTTGGTCTGATAAGGAGTGCCATTGGCGCGCTTCTCCCGGTAATACCGTCCCGTCACAGTGACGCTCGTGCGGTCGTCGATCGCCTGGCGGTAACGTCCGGTCAACCAGCGATGGCGGCCGCCGGCCGGCGTATCGATCGATCCGCGACGTTCCGGCGCGACCGTGGAAAACCCGTCCGTGGTAAAAATTCGTCCCGTCAACTGCACCGTGCCGGCGCCGATCGGCTGCGCCACGTCCGCTTCGACCCCGCGCGTTTCGAAATCCCCGTAGAAACCGGTGACGCGGCCGCGCCGCCCGGCCGGCGGTTCGGTCAACAGCTGAACCACGCCCCCGAGAGCGGCATTGCCCCACGCCGTGGCGCCGCCACCAGGGACCAGTTCCGCCCGCGCGAGCGATTCGCGAGGCACCTTGCTCCAGGCCACCCATCCGCCAAAGGGATCGTTCAAGGGCACGCCGTCGAGCAGCACGAGGGACCGGCTCGCGCCACTCGGTCCAACGCCGCGCAAAGACACGCCTTGCGCGGTCGGATTCGACGTCAGGCTGTCGCTCCGGCGAAACAAGTTGAAGCCCGGCAGACTTCGCAGCGCGCTATCCAGGGTGGTGGCCGGGGTCGCGCGGAGGCGTTCCCCCGAAAACGACGCCACCGAAAAAGGCACCGTGGCCACGGGCTCTTCGTACCGGCTCGTGGACACCACGACGCCCTCCAACGCCACGGTTTGTGCCCGCAGGCCCGCGAGGGCGGCGAGGCAGAGAAAGCCAGTCAGGACACGACGAGAAGGCAAGGTCATGCAGTTCACAGTTCCGCCCAGTCATGCAATTCGTCCGCCCCGACGCAAAGCCCGTTTTGAGGGAGAAAGGGAAGGAAGCCCTCCCCCTTTACAACCGCGGCTTCGGCGGCATCATGGGCGAAGCAAATGCGGGCGCACCCTTCGCCTTGACCTTGCGGCTATAAACGCGGTCCCCGCAGGTCGCGTACACCGTGCTGAAATCCGGCCCGCCGAACGTGAGGTTCGACAGTCGACGGTTGGGTGTGGGGAAAATGCAATTCGGGCGGCCCGGCTGATCGCAGACCTGCAATCCCAGGTTTGTCGCCACCCAAAGGCGGCCTTCGGTATCCACCTTCATACCGTCTGCGGAGCTTTGATCGAGATGGTCTGCCTGGTGCAGCCAGAAATAACGCTGTTTATGCGTCAGGGTTCCATCCGCGAGAATCTGATAACTGTACACCCAGTGCGACCTCCAATCGGCTACCAGCAGCAGCGATTGATCGGCCGAGAGAGCGACTCCGTTCGCGTATTTGAGGCCAGTATCGACCGTGACCTTTTCCCCGTTCGGCCGGACGAGCCAGACCTTGCTGGGTTCATTGCTCAGCGAAGCGGGTGGTTCGGTGACGTAAATGTTTCCGCTGTGGGCAACCACGAGGTCGTTTCCAGTAATGTTATCCGCCAAAACGGTCATCCTCCCCTCAGTATCGTACGCCACGATGGTCTTCTCTCCCGTCGCCACGATGAGCCGACCGTCCGGACTGAAAGCCTGACCATTGCCTTTGCGCGAGTTCTCGATGAAGACCTGCGGCTTCCCATGGGCGTCGATCTTGTACGTCTTCGCGTTCCGCACGTCGTTGAAGAACACCTCGCCCTTCGCGTTGACGGTCGGACCCTCGACAAAGCCATAACCCTCGCCCACCAACTGCCAGTCTTCGCCGGGGATCAAAATCGCCTGCATCATCGCGTTTTTGTTAACGCCTCGTTTCACCGGTTCCGGCCAGCCCCGCCATAACCAGCGCATTGCATCCGGAAAGACCGCGGTCCCGTGCTTGTGCGAATGGCCACCATCACCCCAGGCGTGTTCGACTTCATAGCCGGCGAAGGCCAGAGCGCGCTCCAGCATCTGATTGGCCATCCACCAATCGCCGCCATAGTGATTGTTGTCGTTGGATCCGTCCTGAAGGAAAACCCGAATGGGTTTGGGCTCGGTCTTTCGCACAAGACTCGAGTAGCGGCCGCCGCCGCGCAAATCGACATAGGTGCCGATCGCGCTGAAAACGCGGCTGAACGCCTCCGGCCGCTCCCAAGCGGCGGTGAAGGCGGCAATCGCTCCGCTGCTGGCGCCGCCGATCGCGCGATCCGCCCCACGCGTCGAAAGCTTGATCGCCCGGCCGTCCGACGTTTTCCGCGTCTCAACGTCAGGCAGGAGCTCCTCCAGGAGAAACCGGACATAGTTGTCGCCCAACCCGTCGTATTCGAAACTCCGGTTATAGCGATCCTGGGCCGCCTGCGGATTCGGCGCCGGCACGCGGCCATGCATCACGAAGACGCCGATGGTCACCGGCATTTCCTGCTTGTGAATCAAATTGTCGAAAACAACGGGCGCTTCGAAGCGCACTCCGTCCTGCCCCACGTAAACGCAAGCCGCGCGTTCGCCCGTGTATTGTTTTGGCACGTACACCACGACCTCGCGCACCGTCCCGGGAAATATCTTCGACTGGTCGAACGAGTACTTGATCAGCTCGCCCTTCGGGACATCCGGCTGAACCTGCGAGTCGGCCGTAAGCGGATAGTCATCCGCGGCAAACAATGAAGCCGCGGTCAGGGCGGCAAGCAGCAAAGTGCGCTTGAGGCGGTGTTGGTAAAAGGGGTATTTCATGATCGTTCTCGCTTTCGTGCTTGTTCACGGATCAGAGCTTCGGACATTGAACCACAAATTTCACCAATTGGCACTAATCCGGAGAATAATGAAAGCGCCGACACCCTGCGGCCCTTGCACGGACACATTGACATCCTACGGTCGACGATTCCACGTCCGGCAGTGGGGAGATTGAAGTTCACTTTTCACGCAGGGCCGCGGGCCCCGCGCCGGCGCCAAACTCGACCGACTTTGCTGCGTCGGGCACGCCCGCCACGGAAATGCCAGAGCTCTCGCTGCCCTCGACACGCAAAAAGGGAATGACGTCTCCCGCCACGGTGAACTTCGCGAAGGACACGTCCTTTGTCTGCTCGAGGCGGACCAGGCTTTCGCCTCCGGCTTTAGCGGTCGTCTTCCAGCCCGCGAACTCCGCTTGCTCGACATCGATACAAACGAGCGCCGGCCGCAGATCGGCCGAAGCGAGCTTCAGCGTAAAGTCGGAAACATGAAGACCTTTGACGTGCCGGGCGTAGATTCCATGTGCAGGCAGGCGGGGACCGAAGCGATTGATCTCGGGATAGGAATCGATGTTCTCTTCCATCACTTGACGGCCGTGCTCGCGCTGGCCTCCGCCCGCGAGTTCGATCGAGATATTTTGCAAGCGCAGGTTTTCGATGCGGTGTCCGGGGATCCCGGTGATAAATACGCCCGACGGAGGCATCAATCCGACGGTGGGAGACGCCTTCGCCTTCACGTTGCGAATCGTGACGTTCTCGATTCCTCCCACCGGCTGTTTTTGATCTCCCTCCCGGAACGTCTTTAGTCGAGCGCCGAGTCGAATAAAAATCGGCATGGAAACATCGTCCATCGTGAGATCGGAGATCGTTACGTTGCGGATGCGGCCGCCGTCCACCGAAAGCAGTTTGATGCCGCCGTTGCGGGTCTCCCGAATATCGCAGCGTGCGATCGTGATGTCCTCGAAATTCGATCGGGATTCGGTTCCGAACTTGATCGCGCCGTGGTTGCTTTTCAGACGGCAGCCGCTGATGGAAATGCGCCGCGTGGGTTTTCCGCTCGTGGTCTTGAGGCAAATCGAGTCATCGCCGGTATCGATGTCGCACGCTGTGATCGCGACGCGTTCGCACGAATCGAGATCGATGCCATCGTTGTTCGACACGCCGCGGCTTTCGATCTTAACTTGGTCGATCGTCACGTCGGAGCTCTGGAAGAAATTCGCCGTCCACGCAGCCGAGCTTTTCAACTGCACGCCGCGCACCGTCACATTCCGGCAGCGGACAAAGCGGACCAGCAGGGGCCGTTTGAACCGTTCGTTGCGAGGCAAGGTCTCCAGTAATTGTTTGCCCCTCCCATCGATCACTCCCTCGCCCTCAAGCGCGACGTTTTCCGCGTCAACCGCCGCGACCATCGCGTAGCCGAGTTCCGCTCCCGTTCCGTCGCGAAATACATCGACGTTGCGATAATCTGCGATTGTCACGCTGCCGAGCAGCGTGGCGCCTTTCGCCAAATGGAGGCGCACGCCGCCCTTGATCAGAACCGTGCCGGTCAGGTAAGTGCCGGCAGGGACCGTCACACGCCCTCCTCCGCGCTCGGCGCAGGTATCGATGGCACGCTGCAAGGCCGCGGTATCAAGCGCGCTGCCATCGCCGATCGCACCGTGGTCTCGCACGTTGACATCGAGCACGGCAGGCGAGGCCTGAGCGCCCGCCTGGGGTGCGCAGCACAAACTCGCGGCGGCGAGGGCGCACCCGATCAAAAAAGAAAAATAGCCTGACGGCGTCCGGCGCAGGGCAGGCTTAGGCGGAAAGGGCATGGGGAAAGTGACGGACGGCCGTCCTTTAAGTCCTCCTCCACCCCCGCGACACCCGCAACGGTATTCCGGTCATCATTTCGGGGGATAAAAAAGCCGGGGCCGCGGGGCCCCGGCTGGGAAGAGGTTCGATCTCAGTGCCCGGCGCCCGCCTTGACACCCACCACGCCTTCGGAACGGCTCAGCTTGGACCAGCCGAAACCATAGAGCGCGATCAGGAGGAAGCAGCCCATCGGCATAAGGAAGCTGATCGACATGTCGTGCAGGTCGCCCAGCCGGCCCATGAGCTTCGGCATCAGAGCACCGCCCGTGATGGACATGACAATGAACGCCGAGGCCTTCTTCTTAGAGTCCGGCCCGAGCCCGTGGATGCCGAGCGAGAAGATGGTCGGGAACATCACCGACATGAAGAAGAAGGAGCCGAACACCGCCGCCACGGAAAGAGTTGGGATCTTCAGCACGACGAGGAGGCACAAAACGAGGTTGATCAGGGAATATGTTCCCAGAACCCGGTGCGCGGATGCCTTTGCCAGAATAGCCGCACCAATCACGCGGCCGATAAAAAACAGGAAGAAACCCGCGCTCAGCAGCCGGCTCGCGCCTTGGTCTGACATCCGCCAAACACCCGCCTTTTCTTCATAGCCACCCTGCACGAGCCAATTCACCAAACCGCTGTTCCGAATGCCCTCGGTCGCGGTGGGTATTTCAGTGATGTAGTTGATGAAAAAACTGAAGATGCCGGCCTGCGCGGCCACGTAAGCGAACTGCGCAATCGTGGCGCCCGAAAAATGCGGGTGCGCCCAGATGCTGTGCGTTGTGAGCCGCTGTGAATAATTCCACAAGTAAACCGCGGCGACCGCCAGAGGCACCAGGAAGATCCAGCCCGCCACTTGCTTTTCCATAACGTAGACCAAAATTGCATAAACGGAGAATACGAGGACTCCGGCGCCGGCCAGCATGAGTGCGAATGAGAGACCTTTGTGGGCGGCCGGCTGCTGGGCCGCCGGTCCGGCTTCATCCGTGTGATACTCGTCGGCGACTTTGATCTCAGGCAAATTCGACCGCCAGAACAGGACGGCCAATACGAGAACGAAAATGGCGGTGACGAGATAGGGAATATAAAGCGTCTTGGCCGCCGCTTCGGCGCCGCCCGTGGTCGCATAAAAGAAATGCGACGCGATGATCGGACCGGAGATCCAGCCCAGACCGTTAAAACACTGCGCGAGATTGATGCGGAACGTGGCGCTCTCTTTCGGCCCGAGGATGGTGGTATAGGGATTCGCCACGGTCTCCAACACCGTCAGACCCATCGCCACGAGGCACACGCCGAGAAGGAAGCCCCAGAACTGTGCAATGTGCGTCGCCGGCACGAACCAGAAGCCGCCGAGCGAGACCAACATCAGTCCAAAAATGATGCCTCCTTTGTACCCAATTTTTCGGGTGATCAAACCGGCCGGCAGGGCCATGAGCGTATAACCGAAATAGTGCGCGAATTGCACCCAGGCCGACTGCGCCTTGGTCAGGCTCAATAGGTTTTGGAAATGCTTGTCCATCGTGTCGATCATGCTGTTGAGCACGGCCCAGAGCATGAAGAGCGTCGCAACGAGGAAGAACGTGAACGTCAAATTTCGACCGTCAGGACCGGTGAATACGCCTCTCTTCGCGGGTGTGATGGAACTCGGGGAAGACGGTTGGGCTGATGGGTTCATATGTTGCGAGCAGTGCCGAATGCCGGGCTATGAATCGCGCGCCGATCGCTGGCAAGGGGCACAGCGCATCGACATGCTATCCAAGACGATGATGTAGGGTTGTGGTTGAAGGGTCGCAGAGACCTAACAGAAGCGGTGTAGAAAACGCGACTGTTCGATCTCCGCCAAGTCCAAAAAGGTCGGTCTGGTAACGACAAACTGGTGACAACCGCGGCGTGTGTCGCCAGCAATATGCCTTTACTTCGCGGGTAACACCGAGCTTGCACCGTCGCCCCGCGAATTCTCTGCTACGTCATTCAAGACGCCGCACGCGACCTCAACCCTTTCACAAGAGCCGCCATGCAAACCATCTCCGTGGGTCCCCCCGCCGTGCTCGTGACCGGTGCCAGCCGCGGTCTGGGCCGCGGCATCGCGCTACAGCTGGCCGAACAGGGTTATTCGGTCGCGATCAATTTTGCGAGTAATCGCGGGGCTGCGGATGACACCGCTGCGCTCTGCCGCGAGAAGGCAAAGTCCAAGGACCAGGCTTTCCCGGCGATCCAAGGCGACATCAGCTCGGCCGCGGATCGCGATCGCATTGTCAAAGAAACGCTTTCTGCACTTGGACGGATCGACGCTCTGGTCAACAATGCCGGGATCGCGCCGAAGGTCCGGGCCGACCTGACCGAAACCTCAGTGGAATCTTTCGATGCACTGCTGAGCACCAATCTCGCGGGCCCCCATTTTTTGACCCAGACGGTGGCTCGGCATTGGATCGCGAGTCGCCCCCCCTGCGCCCTGCCGGGAGGCTTCAAAATCATCTTCGTCACCTCGATTTCGGCCGACACCGCCTCGATCAATCGCGGAGAATACTGCATTTCAAAGGCCGGTCTGGCCATGTCGGCTCAACTCTGGGCAACCCGGCTCGCGGCGGAAAACATTCAAGTGGTCGAACTCCGCCCCGGCATCATGGCCACCGACATGACCGCGGGGGTGAAAGAGAAATACGACAAGCTCCTCGCCGACGGATTGGTCCCGCAAAAACGCTGGGGCACGGCCGACGATGTCGGCCTCGCTGTGCGTGCCATCCTCACCGGCAGCTTCCCCTTCTCCACCGGCGCCGTCATCCCGATCGACGGCGGCTTTCACCTGCGGCGGCTGTGATCTCCTTCCCTCTCCGAAATGCTCAGTATCGACTCCACCCTCACTCCCAAATCCCTCCGCTCGGAGATCGAGCGGGTTTTCGACGCTTCGGCGGTCAAGATCCGCGCACTGCAGAAATCCTGGGACCCGACCAAGGGCACCCCGGTCTTCACGGTGGAGGGTCGGTACACCTCCCGGGGCTGGACCGAGTGGACCCAGGGCTTTCAATTCGGCTCCGCCGTGATGCAGTTCGCCGCAACCGGCGACGAAGCGATGCTCAAGATCGGGCGCGACGGCACGCTTCGCCACATGGCCACGCACGTGAGCCATATCGGCGTCCACGATCACGGGTTCAACAACGTGTCCACGTACGGTCATCTGCTCCAACTGGCCAAAGCGGGCGCGTTTGAGGCGGACAAGGGCGAAATCGCTTTCTACGAGCTCGCGCTAAAGACCAGCGGGGCCGTGCAAGCGGCCCGCTGGACCGATTTGCCCGAGAACCAAGGCTACATCTATTCCTTCAACGGACCTCACTCGCTCTTCGCCGACACCGTCCGCTCGCTGCGCGCATTGGCGCTCGGTCACCTGCTGGGGCACGTCCTCATGGGGGAACGCGACCGGAAGTTTTCTCTACTACACCGACTGGTTCGGCATGCGGAGACCACGGCGCAGTACAACGTCTACTTCGGCCGAGGACGCGACGCATACGACCTTCGCGGCCGCGTCGCCCACGAATCCATCTTCAATCTCAACGACGGCTCCTACCGTTGCCCCAGCACGCAACAGGGCTATTCGCCCTTCTCCACCTGGACTCGCGGCCTGGCCTGGATCCTTTTGGGCTACGCGGAGGAACTTCCTTTCCTCGAGCGATGCCCCGCGAACGAGTTTCCTGCGGGGGCCGACAAAAAAGCGGTGCTTGCGCGCTTCGTCGAAACCGCCCGTGCGACGGCGGACTTTTACCTAGAGAACACGCCGGTTGACGGTGTGCCGTACTGGGACACCGGCGCGCCTGGACTGGCCAAGCTCGGCGACTATCTCGACCGTCCGGCAGACCCGTTCAACGACCACGAGCCAGTCGACAGCTCGGCCGCGGCGATCGCCGCCCAAGGCCTGCTGCGCCTCGGATCCTACCTCCAAGACCATGGCCAGCGCTCTGCCGGAGCGCGGTACTTCGCGGCCGGCCTTACCGTGGCCAAGACGCTTTTTAGCGAACCCTACCTGTCCCCCTCGTCCAAACATCAGGGACTTCTGCTTCATGCGGTGTACCATCGGCCCAACGGTTGGGACCACGTGCCGGCCGGACACAAGGTGCCCTGCGGCGAATCGTGTCTTTGGGGCGATTATCATTTGAGGGAACTCGCGTTTCTCCTGCGGGGACTCAGCCAGAACAAGCGCGCCTACACGTTTTTTGGCCCCGCGTGATGCTCCCCACGATTTCCGCCCCCGCCGACCTCTCGCGATTGTGTATTCACACAATCACGACCCGACCCTGGACGCTCGAACAATCGATCGAACGCTACTCCACGGCCGGCGTGAAAGGCATCACGGTTTGGCGCCAGGCGCTCGATGGCCGCGAACCTGCCGCCGCTGGCAAGATGATCCGCGACGCCGGCTTGTCCGTCGTGTCGCTTTGCCGTGGCGGATTTTTTCCGGCCCTTGACGCGCCGGGCCGGACGGCCGCGATCGACGCGAATCGGCGTTGCATCGACGAAGCCGCCGGCCTGGGTGCGCCGATGATCGTGCTCGTCTGCGGCGCCGTCCCCGGCCAGCCGCTCGTCGAGTCGCGCAAGCAGATCGCCGAGGGCATCGCCGCCATCCTGCCCCATGCCGCCGCGGCCAAAGTAAAACTCGCGATCGAGCCGTTGCACCCGCTCTATGCCGACGACCGGTCGGCGAGCAATACGATCGCACAAGCGCGCACGATTCAGCGGCAATTGGAATCTCCCTGGCTTGGGATCGCGGTCGACGTTTACCACGTCTGGTGGGACGACGATCTGGAGAATCAAATCGCCGCCTGCGGCCAGGAGAAATCGCTTTTCGCCTTTCATGTCTGCGATTGGAAGACGCCGACCACCCACTTGCTGAACGATCGCGGCCTGATGGGAGAAGGGTGCATTCCCATTCGCCAAATCCGCGGATGGGTCGAAGCGGCCGGCTTCAGCGGTTTCAACGAAGTGGAAATCTTTTCGGATGCCTACTGGGCCTCGGACCAGAATGCGTTTTTGGAGAAAATAAAGACGGCGTACTTGCAGCACGTCTGAGGCTGGGACAACCGGTGGGCAGCGTAAGTCCCCCGGAAGGGGGCTCGTCCCGATACAGGGGCGGCGGGTGTCGACGCCCGGTTTTGCGCGCGGGATCGCAGTGGGAGTGGTCAGGAGGTGGAACGCGATCTCCGGGGCCCGCTTGGTATTCCGAATCGTTCTCATTCTCTTACTCCTACTCGTTCTCGCCCCCCAAGAACATAGCCCGAGATCGATTTCAAGTCGCTCACTTACGCACGACGCTGGGCTTGAGAAAGAGTAGGAGCAAGAGAAGGAGAACGATTGGCGCGCTGGCGGCGAACTACCGCCAGTGGAGGTCTCCGCTGGATCGGTCCCACCGGTACGCCAGAAACTTGCGCCAAATTCCCTTGCGCGCACGCACGCACCTTCTGAATGCTGTGCGTTTCCCCGCCCCCCGCATGCAAACGATTCCCCTCGGTATTATCATGAACGGCGTCACCGGACGGATGGGCGCCAACCAGCACCTCGCGCGCTCGATCGTCGCCCTCCGCCAGCAGGGCGGTGTTCGTCTGCCGAACGGCGACGCGGTGGTCCCAGACCCTATCCTGGTCGGCCGCAACGCGGAAAAACTTTCCGCCTTGGCCCAAAAGCATGGCCTCACCCGCTTCACCACGGATTTGGACGCAGCCCTGCGAGATCCCTACAATCAGGTTTACTTCGACGCGCAGATCACGGACCGCCGAGTGGAAGGTGTGCGCAAAGCGATCGCGGCTCGGAAAGCGATCTATTGCGAAAAACCGATCGCCTCCAGCACCGCGGAGGCCCTCGAGCTGTACCACGCTTGCCAGGCCGCCGGGCTGAAGAACGGGGTGGTGCAAGACAAACTGTGGCTGCCGGGGCTGCTGAAACTCAAACGACTGATCGACGACGGATTCTTCGGCCGCATCTTGTCCGTCCGAGGTGAATTCGGCTATTGGGTATTCGATGGTTCGCTACAGCCGGCGCAACGCCCTTCGTGGAACTACCGCAAGGAAGACGGCGGCGGCATCATCATCGATATGTTGTGCCACTGGCGCTACGTGATCGACAACCTCTTCGGCCCGGTCAAATCGGTTTCCTGCCTGGGCGCGACCCATATTCCACAGCGTTGGGACGAAGCGCAAAAGCCTTACGTCGCCACGGCCGATGACTCGGCCTATGCGACCTTTCTGACCCAGAATGGCGTGGTGTTGAATTTCAACAGCTCCTGGTGCGTGCGCGTGCGCCGCGACGATCTTCTCACGCTGCAGGTGGATGGGACCAAAGGAACCGCCGTCGCCGGCCTGCGGGATTGCTGGATCCAATCTGAAAAGGATACCCCGAGACCCACCTGGAATCCCGATATCGAACAACCCATCAAGTTTTTCGAGGGCTGGACCAAGGTCGCGGATCAAAAGGACTACGACAATGCCTTCAAAGTCCAATGGGAGCTCTTCCTGCGCCACATCGCAGCGAACGAACCGTTTCCCTGGACTTTTCTCGAAGGAGCAAAGGGGGTCCAGTTGGCGGAAGCCGGTTTGCATTCCTGGTCGCGCCGCGCCTGGGTCGATCTCGAGCAGCTGAAATAGCGCGGGCGTGGCCCGATGTAAGAGGTCAGTGCGCGCCTCGTTCTCGTTCTCTTACTCCTACTCGTTCTCGTCCCCAAGAACATAGCCCGAGATCGACTCCAAATCGCCTCTTACGCACGACGCTGGGGACGAGAACGAGTAGGAGTAAGAGAACGAGAACGATGGGGAATATCTGGGGGTCTAGTGAGCCCCCTTCGCGTCGAGTTGCTAAAGCTTTTCATCTACTCTCCTCAGCGACGAAGCGGACTAACCCGCACACCTGTCCGAACTGTGGCGTTTTGCCACGCCGTATTTTTTGGATACAAAGCACAATTGACTGGCGCCTTCCGGGAGCGGCGGGCATCTTCCGCGCAACCTCAACCCCTTCGATTGTCATGATGTCAAAGTCACTTTGGCGGGCGGCTGCATTCGCGCCGGTGTTGGCGCTATCGACGGCTTCGCTTCGAGCAAGCGAGGCGAATATAAAGATTCCTGATCTCAACACGGTTTCGTTCACACTTTTCGGGAACGCCGTCAGCGGACGAGCCGTGCTGATGGTCGGGTTAGTGGTGTGCATCATTGGCTGCATTTTTGGACTCCTGCAGTATGTCCAGACCAAGAAACTGCCGGTGCACGCCTCGATGGCGACGGTCTCAAACATCATTTGGGAAACCTGCAAAACCTACCTCGCCCAGCAGGGTAAATTCCTGATCGGGCTCTGGGTCCTGATCGGTGCGTGCATCGCCTACTATTTCGCGGGCCTGGAACACGAGCCGCTCTCTCGCGTCGCCGTCATCCTGGGCGCGTCGATCCTCGGTATCTTGGGCAGTTACGGTGTCGCGTGGTTTGGCATTCGGATCAACACGGTCGCCAATTCGCGCGCCGCCTTCTCCGCGCTGCAGAACAATCCCCTGCACACCCTCGGCATTCCCCTTCGTTCGGGCATGAGCGTCGGTTTGCTGCTGGTCGCGATCGAGCTGTTTTTCATGATTTGTATTCTGGCGTTCTTGCCGACGGATCTTGCCGGACCCTGTTTCATCGGCTTCGCGATCGGCGAATCGCTCGGGGCGAGCTGCCTCCGCATTTGCGGCGGCATCTTCACGAAAATCGCCGATATCGGCGCCGACCTGATGAAGATCGTCTTCAATTTGCCGGAAGATGACCCCCGAAATCCAGGCGTCATCGCCGACTGCACCGGCGACAACGCCGGCGATTCCGTCGGGCCGACCGCCGACGGTTTCGAGACTTACGGCGTCACGGGCGTGGCTTTGATCGCCTTCCTCGCACTCGCCTTGGCCACGAATCCCGTCTTGTGCGGCACTTTGATCGTGTGGCTCTTCGCGATGCGCATCCTGATGGTCCTCACGTCGCTCGTAAGCTACCTTTTGAATGAGGCCCTGAGCAAAGCCCTCTTCGGCGGCAAAAAGGATTTCAATCTCGAACACCCCCTGACGAATCTGGTTTGGCTGACTTCCATCGTCTCGATCGTTGTCACTTTTCTCGCGAGCAAATTGCTCCTGTCCGGCCACCCCGCATGTCCGCCCGATCTTTGGTGGGTGCTCTCCATCATTATTTCGCTGGGAACCATCGCGGGCGCGGTGATCCCGGAGTTCACGAAGGTGTTCACCTCGACCGAAAGCCGGCATGTGAAAGAGGTCGTCACCTCATCCCGCCAGGGCGGTGCTTCCCTCAACATTCTGTCGGGCTTTGTTGCGGGCAACTTCTCTGCCTTCTGGCAGGGGCTGATCATTCTCGTGCTAATGGCGGGAGCGTACTACTTCTCTCTCAATCCCGCGGTGGCCGGGCTCATGCCGAAGGAGTTCGCGTTCGCCGCTCCTATTTTTGCCTTCGGCCTGGTGGCCTTCGGGTTCTTGGGCATGGGACCGGTGACCATTGCAGTGGACAGCTTCGGACCCGTCACGGACAACGCCCAATCGGTCTATGAGCTCAGCCAGATCGAATCCCGCAAAGACGTGTCGGCCGAGATTCAACGGGATTTCGGTTTCACCCCCGATTTCGAGAACGCCAAACTTCAGCTCGAGAAAGGCGATGGAGCGGGCAACACCTTCAAAGCGACGGCCAAACCCGTGCTGATCGGAACCGCGGTGGTCGGCGCGACCACCATGGTGTTCGGCATTATTCTGATGCTGGAACAACTCTATGGAGGGGTGATCGAAAAACTTTCGCTGGTGCATCCGGAGGCGCTGCTCGGATTGCTCATGGGCGGATCGGTTATCTACTGGTTTACTGGCGCGTCCACCCAAGCGGTGGTGACCGGCGCCTATCGCGCGGTGGTCTATATCAAGCAGAACATGCGTTTGGATGCCGCCACTGCCTCGATCGAGGCGTCCAAGGAAGTCGTGCGCATTTGTACTCAATACGCCCAAAAGGGCATGGTGAACATCTTCATCGTCGTCTTCTGCTTCTCCCTTGCGCTTCCCTTCTTCAATCCGTATTTCTTTATCGGATACTTGATTGGCATGGCTTTTTTTGGCCTTTTCCAAGCGATCTTCATGGCGAACGCCGGCGGAGCCTGGGACAATGCCAAGAAAATCGTCGAAGTGGAACTGAAGCAGAAACACACGCCCCTGCACGCCGCGACCGTGGTCGGAGACACCGTAGGCGATCCTTTCAAGGACACCTCTTCGGTCTCGCTCAACCCGGTGATCAAGTTCACCACGCTCTTCGGAATCCTGGCCGTGGAGATAGCCGTGACGATGACAAATCCGACCGTGAAGTACGCGATCGGCGGAACCATCCTCTTTATCGGACTGATCTTCGTCTACCGCAGCTTCTACAGCATGCGCATCCCCGAGGACCGCACGGACGACGCCGCGGTCAAGGCCACCCTTAAGAGTAATTAGCGTTCGAGGCAGGGTCCGGCTGACGGACGTGTAGCTGCAACGGCCTTATCGACCGAACGTTGATCTTCGCTCAGGCTCCCTAATGCCGGAAACACTCTGAGATTAGCGTTCCTCAGTTAAGGATCGCACGCCTGCCCGGATTGGGCATGGCTGTCTATTGGCCGAATCCAGGCAATACTCACCTCGGCTGACGCCTCGTCGCCGCTCTCCATGCTCACCAAAGCTGAAATCGCCCGCTTGCGCTCGCTCAAGGACAAGAAGGAGCGCGACGCACAGGGCCTCTTCGTCGTTGAAGGGGAGAAGGTCATCACAGAGCTGTTGTCCGCGGGCTTCGCCTTTGTGGAGGTCTACGCCACGTCCGACTGGAGTCCGCCCCCGCCCACTGGCGGCAGCGAGATCGCGCGGCGCACGATCACGCTCTCGGAAATGGAACGGATCAGTCATTTCCCCACCCCCTCTTCGGCTTTCGCGGTGGGACGCATCGAGCGGTCCCAGCTCGATCCGCAGGCCATCAATCGCGGCGTTACGCTCGCACTCGACGGTATTCAGGATGCGGGAAATCTTGGCACTCTGTTGCGCATCGCCGACTGGTTTGCCGTGGATCGCGTGCTTTGTTCTCCGGATTGCGTGGACGTATATCACCAGAAAACGATCAATGCCAGCATGGGATCCTTCTGCCGAGTTCCGGTGTATAATGCGCCGCTCGCGGACCTCTTAGCCGGCGTGACTGTCCCTGTGCTCGGCTGCGACTTGGAAGGAACCGACGTTCATACCCTAAAAGCGACCCCGAATGTGGTGATAGTGATTGGCAGCGAAGGCCGCGGCATCTCAGCCTCGGTCCGCCAGCGACTCTCCGCCCGAATCACGATTCCTCGTTTCGGGCGGGCCGAATCGCTCAACGCCGGCATCGCCGCCGCCATCGTGTGCGACAACCTGCGCCGGGCACAGGAAAACGCTAGGGTTCCGTAGCGCGGTCAGTCCGCCTCATTGACGGCGCGAAAGACCATGGCGGCGGCGGCTCCGCCCAGCAGATCGGCGCCCACATAAATCCACAGCTGGCTGATGCGCTCCAAGCCCATAAGGACCACACCCAGGCCGACCGCAGGGTTGAAGGCGCCTCCGGAAATTCCGCCCACCGTGATTGCGCCGACCAAGACGGTCAGTCCAATCGCCAGTCCGTAAAAGGAGTTGCCGACCGTCCCTTTGGC
The DNA here is from genome assembly GCA_964546955.1 of uncultured Opitutaceae bacterium. GTDB lineage: Bacteria > Verrucomicrobiota > Verrucomicrobiia > Opitutales > Opitutaceae > CAZJLP01. The sequence continues at coordinate 91,938 of CAZJLP010000007.1, forward strand.
CGTTGCGGTGTTTAGCACCGCCCAGGCAAGCGCGAAGGTGAAAAGAAATTCGACGATGACGGATTTGGTGACGTCGTGAATTCCCGGTTCCGCCGTCGCTTTCCCGTACAGGGCAGCGACAACACCGGCTGCCACCGCCCCAGCCAGAAGTTGCGCGAACCAATAGGGCAGGACATCGCGGGTTTGGGCTTTTCCACGAAGCCAGGCAGCCAGAGTGACCGCTGGGTTGAAGTGTCCGCCCGAAATGTGGCCTCCGGCGAAAATCATCGCCGTCAGAATGCCCGCGATCGCAAAGGGCGCGAACGGCCCGACGCCGGGGCCGCGCACGGCGAGTCCGACAGTGAGCACGAGAAAGAAGGTGCCAATGAATTCGACGATGTATTTTTTCATGAACGGCGCAGGGTTGAAGGAGGGGAGGCTAATCGAGCGGCTGCACAGAGCGCAATGACCGTTGCTACCGAATTGCGGGGTGGGTCTGGCTTGCCAGCGCCGGACGATTGGATGAGTTGAGGGTATGCATAAATTGTGTGTTAGGGCGGCGTGGACGTGGGCAGTTTGGGCTTCTGGAGCGGCGTCGGTCTTCGGCGCGCCGAACGCGGCAGAGGTGGCGGCAGAGTCGGCCAAGGCAAACGCTTTTTTCGAAAACGCATTTCAAAAAGAGCTAGCGAGGCATCCCGAGGTGCAGTCCCAGCTCGGCATGAAGGACAATTATGACAAATGGGACGACGCGTCCGAGGCGGCGCAAGCGGAAGACGTGGCGCTCGCCCTCAGCCACTTGGCCGAACTTCGGCGCACGATCAATTTCGACGCTTTGGATGCCCAGGCTAAAGTCAGCTATCGCCTGTGGGTGCGCCGGGCCGAGCTGGCAGCGGAGGCGTACAAATGGCGGCATCATACTTACCCAGTGAACCAGATGTTCGGCCAGCATTCGGCCGTGCCGGCGTTCCTGATCAATTATCACCGCATCGACAACGTGGCCGATGCCGAAGCGTACATCGCCCGGCTGCGTGGCATCAAAGGCAAGTTCGACGAACTGATTGTTCAGCTCGAACTGCGCCGCGCCCGCGGCGTCGTTCCGCCGCGCTTTGTATTCCCGCTTGTGCTGGAGTCATGCCGCAACCTGATCGCGGGCGAACCGTTCGACGCCAAGGGCGCAAAGAACCCGCTGCTCGAGGATTTCGAGGGGAAGCTCCTCAAGGTCGGATTGATCGACGCTCCCAGCCGCACACGACTGACCGAGGCCGCTAAAGAAGCACTCCGCTCGTCCGTAAAACCTGCCTATGAGGCGCTGATCGCCAAGCTCGAGGCTCTGGCCAAGGTGGCTACGGACGAGGACGGCGCGTGGAAGTTTCCCGATGGCGGCACTTACTACGAGTACGCCCTCCGCGAGATGACGACCACCCGGATGTCGGCCGACCAGATCCACGAACTGGGTTTGAAGGAAGTGGGTCGCATTCACGCCGAGATGGCGGCGATCAAGGACAAAACCGCCTTCAAGGGCGATCTGTCGTCGTTTTTCAAATTCATGAGGGAGGACAAACGTTTCTATTATCCGAACACGGCGGAGGGCAAAGCCGAGTACCTCAAGAGTGCAACCGAAACGATCGATCGAATGCGGACGCGCTTGGACGACTTGTTTCTCACCAAACCAAAGGCGGCGATCATTGTGAAACCGGTGGAGCCCTTTCGGGAACGCGAGAGTGGCGGTGCATTCTATGAACCACCCGCCCTGGATGGCTCCCGACCCGGCATGTACTATGTGAACCTCTACGACATGAGCGCGCAGCCCAAGTATGAGATCGAAGCGCTCGCCTACCACGAGGGAATTCCCGGCCACCACATGCAAATCGCGATCGCGCAGGAGTTGCAGGGCGTGCCGTTGTTCCGGCGGGTGGATTTCGGCTTCACCGCCTATGTCGAAGGCTGGGCGCTGTACTGCGAACGGGTGCCGAAGGAACTCGGCTTCTATTCGGATCCCTATTCCGACTTCGGGCGGCTATCGATGGAGCTTTGGCGCGCCGCACGGCTTGTGGTCGACACGGGGTTGCACGCCCGCAAATGGACGCGGCAGCAGACAATCGATTGGCTGAGGACGAACACGCCTAACAGCGAACGCGACATCCTCACGGAAACGAACCGTTATATCGTGATGCCGGGCCAGGCGACGGCCTACAAGGTGGGCATGATCAAGATCCAGCAATTGCGCGAAAAAGCCGCCCAAGCGCTCCACGCAAAATTCGACGTCCGCGAGTATCACGATGTCGTGCTGAAGAACGGGGCGCTCCCCCTCGAGCTTTTGGAGGAATTGGTCGACGCCTGGATCACGCAGAAGAAAGGCTAGCTGGCGAACGCGGCTCAATGCCACCTTTGTTCGCTTCGTGAGATCCCCGATCGGATTAAGCGGCCTCTGAAAAACGGATCGAAAGGCGGGGGCGGGCCTCTCCCTCGACAAGCTCGGGACCTCGAGCCTGTCGAAACGGTGGACTGCCCGTCGAAGGGAGGGACGCTGCGTAAGAATGCGCGTTCTGACGCCGTCCTGCGCTGCGCAGCTGCTTGTGTGCAACGTTACCGTACACGACGGCGAGTCCAGAGGCCTGACCCAATCCTTTGGTGCCCGTCGGATGGGTTTTCCAGAGTTTCCTTAACTCATCTCCGCATCCCGCGGTGCAGACGGCTGGCGGGTTTCGGTGCGCCTGCCGCCTGCGCGTTTTCGTCGAACAAGGCGGAGTAGATGTAATTGAAGCCCTCGATCTTCTTCCGTTCGATCGTCGCGCCGATGTAGCGCTCGATTGAGCGCGCGTCGCGAACGTCGGCTTCCGTGACGAGAGTGAAGGCATCGCCCGTGTTCTGCGCACGTCCGGTCCGGCCGATGCGGTGAACGTAATCTTCCGGATTCTCCGGCACGTCGTAATTCACGACATGGGAAACCCCCGCGATATCGAGGCCGCGCGCCGCGATGTCCGTTGCGACCAGCAGTTCGAACTTGCCGCTCTTGAAGCCTTCCAGGGCATCGACGCGTTCGCGCTGGCTGCGATCGGAATGAATCACCCCGACGGAATGGCCGGCCTGCACCAGTCGGCGAGCAATGCGGTCGGCCCCGAATTTCGTGCGCGAAAAAACGATCACGCTCTTGAAATTAGTCTGCTCGAGCAGCGCGTGCAGCAGCTCGAATTTTTGCGAGTCGACGACCGGATAGAACGCGTGTGAAACGGTCTCGGCGGGCGAGCGTCGCTGGCCGATGTTGATCTGCACGGGATCGCGCAAAGCCCAGCCGGCCAGGGAGGCGATTTCAGGTGGCAGCGTGGCGGTGAAAAAGAGGGTCTGCCGCGCGCTCGGACATTTCTGCACAATGCGCTTCACGTCGGGCAGGAAACCCATGTCCAGCATGCGGTCGACCTCGTCCAGGACCAGGATCTCGATATCGTCGAGGTTCATGACCCGTTGCTCGATGTGATCGAGCAAACGCCCGGGAGTGGCCGCGAGCACGTCGACCCCGCGGGCGAGATCGTCGCGCTGTTTGCCGTAACCAACACCGCCGTACACGACGGTCGCCTCGAGGTCGGTGTACTTGCTGTAATTTTTGAATTGTTCCTCCACCTGCAACGCCAGCTCGCGCGTCGGCTCCAAAACGAGGCACCGCATGCGCCCGTGTGCGCCGAGACGCTGCAGAATGGGCAGCGCGAACGCGGCAGTCTTGCCGGTGCCGGTCTGGGCGGAACCGATCACGTCCTTGCCCGACAAAATAATGGGGATGGCCTGCTGCTGGATAGGGGTCGGCTCGGTGTAACCTTTTTCCTGTACGGCGTAGGCAAGGGGATCGGACAGGCCGAGCTTGCTGAAAGCACTGTCCATTTTGGGCACTTCCGGGGGCACAAAAGGTTTCCGCGGAGCGCGGGGTGCTCTCGGTTCCTGTGAAACGGGCGCGGTGGCGTCCGCCGCAACTCGCTCGTGGCGAACAGGTCGGTCATGCCGGGGGTGGCGATCCTGCTTGGAATGCGACTTACCTTGCGAATGTCCTCCGCGTCCGCCTCTTCCGTCACTCTTGTGGTCCGGTTTCCCCCGCCCTCCTTCACTTCCCTGCCCTCCCTGACTTCCGCGGCCCGAACCCCCGCGCGCCTCATGGCCGCCCCCCCCGCCTCCGCCCCGGCTGGGTCGATGGGGTTTTCCCCCGCGCTGAGCTTGCGCACGATTGGCCGGATGCGCCGACCTGCCCGCACCCTCCGTCTTAGGTTTCGGCGCTTCTTTGTCGTCACCGAGCGTTTTACGCAATTTCGCAATCAGCTTCCGCAGCATAGAAAACGCTAGCTTCGTTCATCCCGATGCATTTGCAACCATGGATGTCAGCCCCGGGGAGGGAGGTAATGACAGCGTCGCGACAACGGCGGGAAGCCCACAAACGGCCGGTTGATTCCCTTTCAAGAATTCGTTAAACGTGCCGCTAAGATAACACGTTATGGCGTTATCACTTGGCCGCGGGAGCCAATTTTTCCAACCTCAGGACTTTTCATGAACCAAGAGATTCGCTGGCTGGTCCAGCTGGGCGTCGAACAAGGCCGTTTTAGCCGGGCGCAGTGCCGGGCAATTCGCCAGAGCGTGGGGGACCAAGCGGGCCTCATGGATTTCGCTCAAAAACTGATCGACGACGGGGTATTCGAAGACGTTGAGCTGTTGGAAAAACTGGCTGGGGACGCCATGGCGCGGGCCCAGGCGGGTCCGCCGGTCG